>JBFMAV010000022.1:0-60431 GCA_040755535.1 Pseudomonadota bacterium
ATCCCGCCCAGAGCGTTCCGCTCGCAAGGTTCGTCACGCTGTTGGCGGCGCCGGGCGTGAGCGCCAGATTGCCGGTGAGGCTGCCGCCATTGACGATCTGCGCAAAGCCCGTGCTGGTGCGGATGGCGAGCCCGTTGGCCCCGTCCAGGGTGGAAATGGTGCCGTAGGAGGTGATGTAGGTCTCGGTGCCGTCGCTGACGATGGCGGTGCCCGAGGGGCCGCCGGTGACGCGGGTACCCGCGGCCAGCGTGATGATGGGATCGCCATTGCCCTGGGCCGAGATGCCGGTGCCGCCCACCCCGCTGGCGGTGACCGAGCCGCCGGACAGCACATAGACCGCCGCCTTGCCGGAGACGAGCGCGCTGCCGTTCACCAGCACATTGGCGCCGTTCACCAGCTCCATGGTGGTGCCGTTCATCACAAGCCCGCCGCCCCCGCTCACCGACTGGGCGATCACGCCATAGGCGCCCGCCCCGGTGGTGCTGATGGCGGCGCTGACATTGACCGTCACCGCCCCGCCCGTGCCAGACCCGGCGGAGGGGCCGCTATAGGTCAACGCGCTGTTGTTGGTCACCGCAACGCCGCCGCCCCCGCCGATGGACTGCGCCAGCACGCCCACCGCATTGGTGCCCGACGTGGCGAGCGAAGCGTTCACATTCACCGTCACGCTGCCGCCATCCCCAGACGTCCCCGCGAAGGACACGCTGCCGCCGCCATTCGCGACGCCACCGCCGCCGCCGATGCTTTGCGCCAGAATGCCGATCGCCGCGTTGCCGGTGGTGGAGATGGCTCCGGTGGTAGACACGTTGACCGTGCCGCCCGCGCCACTGCTCGAGCCGCCCAAGGTCGTGGAGAGTCCGCCCGTCACGCCCGAACTTGTGCCTACACTTGCGACACCGCCGCCGCCGCCGATGGACTGGGCGAGAAGGCCGAAGGCGGCGGTGCCAGAGGTCGTGAAGCCAGCGGCATTGACCGTGACGTTCCCGCCGTCATTGCCGCTGCCACCAGTCCCCGCCAAAGTGAGCGTTCCGCTGACGCCATCACTGCTGAAGGTGGACGAACTGGCAGCGCCGATGCCCCCGCCGCCACCTATGGACTGGGCGATGATCGCCACCGCCGCGGCGCCCGAGGTGTTGATCGTCTCTGCCGTGGTTACCTTCACGGTGCCGCCCGTCTGGCCGCTGCCGGCGCTACCGCCGAGCGCCATGCTGAAGGAGGCGTCCGATCCGCCCGAGGCGCCGCTGGTCGCGGCCCCCGCCGTTCCACCGCCGCCGCCCACGGACTGCGCCAGCAGGCCATAGGCCTGAATGCCGCCGGTGGTGATTGCAGCATTGGCGGTCACCTTGACCTCGCCGCCGGCGCCGCCTCCGCCGCCCGATCCGCCGAGACCGAAGGCCAGCGCATAGCTGCTGTTGCTGGCATTGACCGTGCTGGCGCCGCCCGCGCCGCCGCCGCCGCCGACGGACTGGGCAAAAATCCCGGCCGCATTGGCGCCTCGTGTGCTGATTTGCACGTTCGACGTGACCTGCACCCTGTCAGCGCTGCCCCCGGCGCTCCCCGATCCGCCCAGACCCAGAGCCAGAGCGACACCGTCCGTGGTGGAGGCGGAGGTCGAGGTGCTCGAAGCCGAGCTGCTGCTGCTGCCACTCCCGCCATTACTGCTGGGCCCTGTCGCCGCCGAAACGAGAACGCCGCCGGAGCCGCCGCCGCCGCCCACCGACTGGGCGAAAATGCCATGGGAATTAAAGCCCTGCGTGCTGATGCCCGGATCGTTCTGGAACGCGCCGGACGCAATCACGGTGACAGTCACCTCTCCGCCGCCCCCGCCGCCCGACGAGCTGCCGCCGAGGCCGAGCGCCAGCGAAAGAGCGCCGCCTGAGGACGAGGTCGTGGCGGAGGATCCGCCATTGCCGCCACCATTCCCCACCGACTGGGCGAAAACACCGGCGGAGTTGGCACCCATCGTCTGGAGAGCGCCGATGGTGGTGACCTTGACAGTGCCGCCCGTGCCACCGGCCATACCATTGCCACCGAGCGACAGGGAGGCGCTGTATTCGCCCGCCGAGCTGTTGGTGGTGGAGGATCCGCCATTGCCGCCGCCGCCGCCTACCGATTGGGCGAAGATGGCCGGTGAGTTGTCGGCGGGAACGACGCTCTTGATCCCGCTCGCGAGACTGAAGCCCGTGAAAATCCCATAGGTGTTGGTGACGTTAACTGTGTTCCCATTGCCGGCTTGCCCGCCACTGCCCCCGAGGCTCATGGCCAGCGCATACCCGCCATCGGTTCCGGATTGGGCGCCGGGCTTGCCGCCGTTTTCTCCTGCCGCCGAAGCGGTGCTTGAACCGGTTGCCGAACCGGACAGGCTGCCTGTGGCGCTGGATGAGCTGCCGCCGGAACTGGATGAGCCCGGTGCGCTGGCGGCCGCGCTGCTGGATCCACCGGACCCGCCGCCGCCGCCCACCGATTGCGCGAAAATCCCCGCCGCATTCGGCCCCAGTGTGTTGATGTAAGTTGACGTGGGCCCCGAATTGACCGTGATGGTGCCGCCGTCTCCGCCATTACCGCCGCTGCCGCCAAGGCTCATGCTGAGCGCGGCCTGCCCGCCGCTGGAGGCGGTGCTGGAGGAGGACCCGCCCAGGCCGCCGCCGCCACCCACGGACTGCGCGAAGATGCCCGCGGCCTGGAGGCCTGTGGTCAGGATGAAGCCGGTGGACCCCACCGTGACATCGCCGCCGTCGCCCCCCGGTCCGGCGCCACCGCCGAGGGTAAAGGAGGCCGCATAGGAGCTGCCGCTGGAATTGGCGCTGCTCGATCCGCCGCTGCCGCCGCCACCGCCCACCGACTGGGCGAAGATGGCCGTGGACTGGTCTCCGCCCGTCGAAATGTTGGAACTGCTCGTGACGTCCACCGTCGAGCCGGCCCCGCCCGCTCCGGCGAAGCCGGCAAGGGTCAGGGCCACCGCGATCCCGTTGGCGGCATTGCCATTGCCGTTTTCCGGCCCGGTGCCGGAGGTCCCGGACAACGCAGAGCTGACATTGCTCGCGGTCTGGCCCGCGCCGGCCCCCGCGACGGAGGTGACGCCGCCCTGCAGTTCCTGTCCCTGGCCCGCATCGGTGGTGCTGGACGCCGCCCCGCCATTGCCGCCGCCTCCGCCGATGGACTGGGCGAAGATGCCGTAGGACAGCGCGCCGGAGGTCGCCAGGGCACCGCCGCTGGTCACGTTGACCGTGCCGGCACCGCCCCCGCCCTGACCGGATCCGCCAATTGCAATACCGGCCGCATAATTGTTGCTGGAGGCGGTCGCCTGTGTCCAGCCGCCATTGCCGCCGCCGCCGCCGACAGACTGGGCGAAAATGGCAGAGGCATGCAGCCCTGTCGTGGTGATGCCGCCCCCGCCGTTCTGGTTGCTGCTGACGCTCACATTGCCGCCGCTCCCGCCGTTGGCGCCGCTCGCGCCAATGCCAAGGGCGACCGAGGCGGTGGTCGAGGCGGCATTCGCATCCGCCGAACCGCCATTGCCGCCCGAGCCGCCGATGGATTGCGCGAGGATGCCGGGCGACTGGTCGCTGAAGACGCCGGATGAGCCGGTCCAGATCGTGCCCGTCTGGGTGACGCTGACAGAGCTGCCATCACCGCCCGAGGATCCGCCGCCGCCGATGGCGACGCTGGCCGCCGCGCCGTCCGTGCTGTCGCTGGCGCCTGACAGGCTGAAGGCACGGCTCGACCCGCCATTGCCGCCGGCGCCGCCGATGGACTGGGCGAGAATACCGGCCGAGAGATAGCCATTGGTGGTGATGTCGGCCGCGATGACGGTGACGCTGCCGGCCGCCTGGCCGCTACCGCCGCCCCCGCCGGTCGCACCGGCACCGCCCACTGACACGTTGGCATCGCCGCCGCCGGTCGCGCCGGAGCCGGCAATGGCAAAGCCGCCATTGCCGCCCGAGCCGCCAATGGACTGCGCGAGAATGCCCGGTGACTGGGAGAACAGCGTGGTGATGGCGTCGTTGGCGGTCACGGTGACGTTGCCCGCGCTGCCGCTCGTGCCGCCGCCGCCCCCAAGAATGACATCGGATGCAAAGACGATGGACCCCGCCGCGCCGGCGCTGAATCCGCCATTGCCACCGGAGCCGCCGATGGACTGCGCCAGAACACCCGGCGAAATCAGGCCGTTAGTGGCCAAAGCCCCGTCTGCGGTGACCGTCACCGCACCGCTCGTACCGCCACCGCCGCCGCTGCCGCCGAGGCCCACGCTCGCCGCTCCGGCACTGGCCAGCGACCCGGCGATATCCCAGCCACCGCTGCCACCCGCACCGCCAATGGACTGGGCGATGATGGCGGGAGACTGATCGCCATTGGTGGTGATGGCACCGTTCCCATGGTTGATGGTCACCACACCGCTGGTGCCCCCGCTGCCCCCGCCGCCGCCGATGGTGGTCGTGGCACTGGCGCCTGACGACAGGCCGGCAGCCACCACGAAGCCGCCGGTGCCGCCTGCGCCACCGAGGGACTGGGCAACGATGCCGGCCGACAGGGAGCCGATCAGCGTGATGTTGTTGTAGTTGGCGATGGTGACCGCGGCGCCCGTCCCGCCGGAGCCGCCGGAGCCGCCGACTTCCAGGCTCGCGGTGCCGGCTCCCGAGACCGAGCCGCCCACCGCAAATCCGCCTGAGCCGCCGCCGCCGCCGATGGACTGGCCGAGGATGCCGGGCGCATTGCCATAGATGGACGCGCCACTGACCACCGTCTGCGTCGTGGGAACGGTTGAATAGGTGGTCACCGGAACCTGCGTGGTGGTGGTTTCCTCCACCAGTGTCGGACCGCAGACTTCGTTACACACCCACTCTGGGACTTCCGTCGTCGTTGTCTGGGGGACATAGGTGGTGGTCGGGACTGTCTGGAACGTGGTTTCCACCGCCGTTGCCTGCGAAACGATGGCACCGTAATTGGTGATCGAGACCGTGTTCGCGGATGAACCCGCGCCGCCACTGCCGCCCACGGCCAGTGTGGCCGCGCCCCCGAGGCTGGCATTGCCGCTGGCGGCAAAGCCGCCATTGCCGCCACCGCCACCAATGGACTGGCCGAGGATGATCGCCGCGCCACCGCCCGACGCGGTGAGCGTACCTGCCGCATTTTCGATAAAGACGGTGTTGGAATAGTTGCCGCTTCCGCCCAGCCCGCCGATGCTGGCGCCAAGCCCCGGCCCCAGCGAGAGGGTGAGCGATGTGGTGTAGCCGCCATTGCCGCCGCCGCCGCCAATGGACTGGACAGCAATGGCGCTGGACTGGTAGCCGTACGTGGTGATGTCGGTGGGGCCTGCGGGACCGGAATTCGTACCGTTATAGGCATAGGCCCAGCCGCCAGTGCCGCCCTCGCCGCCCGTACCACCGAGCGCGAGGCTCACGCCCACCCCTGTGCTGGCGCTTGCCGAAATGGCCGCGCCGCCATTGCCGCCCCCGCCACCGATGGATTGGGCGAGCAGGCCCGGCGAGCGATCCCCCGATGTGGTGATGACGCTGCCCTGGTTGACCGCAGCCGCCGTGCTGCCATAGCCGCCGGAGCCGCCCGTGGTCCCAAGCGCCAGGGCGACGGAGGCCGCCGCCGAGATGCTGCTGGCGATGCTGGCCCCGGCATTGCCGCCGCCGCCGCCGATCGACTGCGCCACGACGCCGGGCGAATCCGTGCCATAGGTGGTGATGCCCACCCCGCCGGTCCCTGCGAAAACGTTGCCGCCATTGCCGCCCGTACCGCCAGAGCCGCCCACCGCCAGAGAGAAGGCATCGCCTGCATATGCGTCAGTGGACAGCGAGACCGAATAGCCGCCATGCCCGCCGCCGCCGCCGATGGACTGGGCGACAATGCCCGCTGAGCCGGTGCCGTTGGTGGTGATGGTGCCGGCATTGAACCCTTGCAGCATCAGGGCGCCGTTTGTGGTGCAGGCAGCGCCGTAGTTCGCGCCGGAATCCCCGCTCGTGCAGTTCACGGTTACCGCATTGGCGCTGCCGCCCGACCCGCCCGAGCCGCCGTGAGAAATCGAGGCGGCAGTCGTCAGGTCCATCGACACCGCGCCGCCGGCCGAACCACCGCCGCCGCCGATGGACTGGGCCAGAATGGCGACGGAGTTGATTTCCTGCGTGCTGATGCTGCCGGTATTGGTGACGAACACGGCGCCGCCCGCACCGCCGGTGCCGCCCGCGCCACCCACGGCGAAGTCGGTGCCTGAAATGGAAGTCGCGACGCCGAAACCGCCATTCCCGCCGCCGCCACCGATGGATTGCGCCTGGATGCCGAAGGCTCCGCCGGCGATGCTGGTTGGCGCCACGCCGCTGTCGCAGGAATTTCCGGTGCAGATGTCGCCGGTGTTGGCGACCGACACGGTGCTCGCATAGCCGCCGCCGCCGCCATTGCCCCCCGCTTCGCTGCCGCCGATCAGGACTGCGGCCACACCGCTGCTGAAGGCCAATCCGCCAGACCCGCCGCCGCCGCCGATGGACTGGGCGGCAATGCCGACGGCCGACGCGTTGGTCAGCGTGATGGTGCCGGAATTGATGATCGTGACGGTGCTGCCGTTTCCCGCCGGACCGCCATTGGCGCCGATCGCGTTGAGCCCCCGCGAAACGCCGGCATCGCCGCCGGCGCCGCCCACGGACTGGGCTTCAATGCCCCGCGATCCCAGCCCCCCGGACGTCAGGGCGCCGGAATTGGTGACGCTCACGGTTCCCGCTCCCGCGCCATATCCCCCGTCGCCGCCAGAGCCGCTGCCGGTGAAGATCCAGTAGCCGTTTCCGCCACCTCCGCCATCGGCGCCGTAGCCGCCAACGCTCTGGGCATAGATCACGATGGCCTGCTGGGCATCGACGGCTGCATAATTCGTGAGAATAACGCTGCCACCATCCCCACCGGCGCCGCCATTGCCGCCCCTGCCGCCGGGGCCACCGCCGCCGCCCGCACCACCATTGCCGCCCAGACTGATGACGGCCAAGCCGACGGAACTCGATCCCGTCGTGCTGAAGGGAGTCCAATTGGTCAATTGTGCCTGGCCGCCGACTCCCCCGGTGCCACCGCCGCCACCTTGGCCGTTGTCGGTGTACGTACTGCCCCCGCCGCCGCCGATGCCACCGGCGCTATAGACGTAGATTCCGGTGCTGGAGAAGGTGTTGTTGCCGGACCCGCCCGTGGTCGTAATGGTGACCATGCCCCCATCGCCACCTTGGCCGCCTGAGCCGCCATTGGAGTTTGCGCCGGTGCAGATGAGAGAATCGATGCTGCTGCCGCCACTCCCGCCGGCACCGCCGGTGCTGCCCGCGATGACGTACGTCACCCCGTCATTGGCAGAAGCAGTCAGGTTATCACTATAGGGGTCAGAGATAGGGGGGCCGATGCTGCCTTGGCCCCCTCCGCTGACGTTTGACACTACATTGTTGATCGGACAGCCATACCCGCCCTGGCCCGGGGTGCCTGATATGCTCGGGTTATAGACATAGGATGGACCGATCGTGACATTGCTGGTCTGGGCGGCCGCCGGGAGCGTCAAGGCACATAGCGCGACCGACGACATGAGGACCGGCAGCGAGAGCGCAAGACTGCCGTGGCCCCTCAGGGTCTTCCGGGAGAACAACGTCGGACCAGCCATGCCTGCGCCTCGGTCTGAGCCGAGGAACACCGGAGCTTCCCGCATTCCTCAACGTCGGTAATGAATGAACTCCCGGCTAGGTCTGGAGCCCCGGCATGCTATACGCAACGCCAGAGATTGGAATCGTCGGATTGCAGATGCCGGGGGTGAACTCGAGCTTAAGCGTGGCGCCGACACTTGCCGCGTCCTTCCCTGAGCCGATCGTCAAAGTGTTCGGCGCCAAGGCAATTGACGATCTCATGCTGGCGCCAGGCTTTCCGGCGGCCATTCGTGCGGCGGCCGATAACGCCGTGCGCCTCTATGACGGCAATTGGCTTCGCAACCGCCTGCTGAATGATCGCGGGCGGCTTCTGGCGGTGCTGCTCATTCTGGATCTGCATTTCAATGAGAGCGGTGGCAAAGGTGTCATCGGAGCGCGGTTGCGGCGCGAAGTCGTGGACCTCGACGTGTGCAGTGCAGGGCGCGCCACAACCTTCCTTGCCGCGCTGCGTTTCCAGCATCTGCTCACGGCTGCCCCTCAATCCCCCGCCAAAGAACGCCGCCTCGTGCCGAGCGCCAAGCTGCTGGAGATTCATCGCGAGCGGTGGAACGGCATGTTCTCGGCCATCGCTCATGTTGATGCGGCGGCGGCTGACGCGGCGCGCGTCCTGCCGGACGAAATCCTCTTCGGGCCCTGCACGCATATGATGGCTGAATGCTTCAGGCAGGGCGTGCGCGTCTTCGATGCGGCCCCGGAATTACGCAGCATTGCGGAACGCGATGTCGGCCTCGTCGCGCTGGTGTCCTTCGTCGCCCATGGTGGATCGTTGACCATCTCCCAGCTCGCGCGCCAGTTCTCCGTATCCCGCGCGCACATTGCCAATGTGCTGCAAGTGGCTGAGGCCCAAGATCTCATCTGCGGCGAACCGCGCCGAGGCGGATACCGGGCCGGCCCGGCTTTGATGCCGGTTCTGATGCGCTTCTATGCGGTCATTTTCCTGACCTTCCTGTCGGCCCTGCGCCAGGGGCAGCAGGAGGCGGTAAGTTCAATCGGCACAAGCCACCGGTCCGTTGCACCCTGAACAGATCTCAATCCCGCATTCGGTCAGGCGCCCAAGTCTGGCGCATTTCGCGAGATCTGGGCCCTGCTGGGTTGTTGTCCATGGTTGGTCTGCAGGCCGTCTGCCGAAGCATCACGCGATCGCCTGGCAGCATGCGCCCCGCGCATCGAATTTGCCGAGGTTCGAGTCATGGGATTCAAGAGCCAGCTCTCCTGGCGCTGATGGCCAAGACGCAATGTCCGCTCAGGGACCGCACTGGCGGGCCGCGTCAGAACCAGATGAGAACTACGTCTTCGCTATAGCGAATTGCAGCGCGGCGTGGCGGGTGGAGACAAGCTGATTGGATACGACAGGGCCTTTGGAAGCTCAGAGAGGGCAGCTTCGGAACTGGCGACATCAGCCGCCACACCATCCTTGCTAAATTGGTAGCGGTGTTCGATTAGTCCGCTGCAGCGGCCTTCGAATGGCCTATTCTCACCGATGAAGCCTCGGTAAGACCATCGGAATTCCAGCATCAGTGCGGCAGGACATAATCGGGCCACAATGAGGCGTCGGGGAGCTGAGAAACCGGCACGCCTGATAAGAGCCGTGGGGGCTCAGGAGCGGCCATTGCTATCACGGCAGCATCCTCGATTTGCAACCGTCCGTCGACACGATCGGGACAAACACCGCGCGTTATGACGATGCTCGAACCGCCGCCCTTTACGGCAATTCGCGAAACACCCGGCACGAGTTCCGTCGTGATGAGGTCCGGGGCATCTGAGGGATGCGGCCCCGCTTCGTCACGCACGTCCTTGTCGGACAAGATGGCTTGATAGAGTTCGAGAAGCTCAGGCCCCTCGCTCTCCTGGGGCCAGAGCACGGCATTTGCTATTCCCCGCTTGCGAGTCATCAGGCGCTGCAAGAGGCAGTCGAAAGAGTTCGGCCCAAGGCGCGGATGCACGGCAAGCGGAATATGGATAGTGACCGACCTGCTCTGGCCGATGCGGTGGGTTCGGTCGTTGCATTGCTCCTCGACCGCCGGATTCCACCAGCGCGTCAGGTGAATGACGTGATTGGCCGCCGTCAAAGTCAGGCCGGTGCCAGCCGCGCGCGGACCCATCACCAGCACATCGAAGCCTCGGTCCTCGACCAGATGCCGCTGGAACCGGTCTGTGATCTTTTTGCGGTCGTCGATGGAGGTGTCACCATTGATGACGTAGACGCGTTCCAACCCGAACTCGATCTTTATCAATTCGGCGAACCAGGCCTGCACGTCGCGGTTCTCGATGAAGACAAGCGCGCGCTCACCGCGCGACTTGATGTGCGCCAGAATGTCCATTGCTGCGGCGAGACGCGCCGATGCCGCCGTGAATGTTTCCGGTATCTCACCTTCGACGAGGCCAGGATGCAGCGATGTGCGACGGATGTGATGCAATAGCGCGAACATCCCGCCGCCCTTGCCTCTGATCTCGTCGTAGCGGATGGCCTGCACCTCCGGCATGATTCGCGGGTGAAGGATGCGGACCTTCGGCGGCAAGTCGGGCGCGGCATCCTTTTTCAGCCGACGCAACGCGAGCGCGGGCCGACCGCATTGACCGGAGAAGAGCGCGGCATGAAGCTGCTTCATGCGCTCTTCGCGTGGCTCGTCGAAAACCCGGCGGAACTCAGCGAGCGGACCCAGCGCCAGCGGAAAGAGCTGATCCATGATCGCCCAGATGTCGCGCGTAGCGTTCTCAACCGGCGTCCCGGTGAGGCCGATCCGAAAATCAGCCAGGATGGCCTTTGCGGCCTCCGAACGCATGGCAAAGGGGTTCTTGAGATTCTGGATCTCGTCGAACACGGCGACAGCGAAGGGCGCCTGCGAGAAGGAGACGGCATAATTGGCAACCGTCTGGTAGGTCGCGATTACAAGGCGAGGCATGTTCTCGATCGAGGAGAGGTCGAGCCGAGCCATGCCATCGTCGATGTCCCGTCCGCGCTGCGCGGGGTGCTTCCAGCGCTGGAGGTGTTGGCCATAGAGGCGCGCCGGCTCCCCCCAGACATCGGGATCCACATGGGTGGCACATTCTGCCTCCCAGTTTCGCAGCAACGAGGTCGGCGCGACAATGAGAAAGGGTCGGGACGGCACCTCGCCATCGACCATTCGCTGCTGTAGCCATGTCAGAAAGCTCAACGTCTGCAGGGTCTTGCCGAGACCCTGCTCGTCCGCGTTCAGGATACCCGGCAACCCGGCACTCCAGGCCTGCACCTGCCACTCGAACGCCGCGAGCTGATAGGGGCGCAGCGTCGTCGACACATGTGGCGGGAGGCTGAACTGCGTGAACGAACCGCGGGGGGTGACTTTGGCGCCGAAGTCCGTATCCCAAAAATTGCTGTGGGTGAGCGGCAGAAAGACCGTCTGCGGGTCGCCCGTTGCCGGCATATCCTTGCGGCTGCGCAGCATCTCCAGCCGCCGCACCAAAGCCTCGATCACCTCATCGATGACCGGGATGGCGCCGACGCGATGAGGCACGATCTGCGTGCCCGCCATCTTCGCCTCCGCGAGGACCTGAAGCAGGGGCTCCACCTCGTCGTCGAGCAACAGACCGAGCCTCTCGCCCAGTTCCTCCGTCATTGTCGCCGGGAGCCAGTTGGTGCCCGACCCCTCCATCATGGCGGGCGCAGGGCGAGCCCACTCGGCGACGGCGATGACGCGCGACGTCCATGCGGCGGTCTTGGTCCATGCCCCCGAGACGGCCCGCTCCAAAGCCTCCTGGTAGCCGGCAGGGCTCATCAACTCGTTCAGCCGGCCATCGTCACGTGCCTGACGTTCGACGGCTTCGGTAATGATACGCTCAGCGTCGCGAATGAAGACTCGACGCCCATCCGCATCCTGCCGGCCTGCAGCGGTGATGGCATCCACCACGGGCATTGCCGAACGATCCAGGATCAGGAATTTTGCCGAGCCGATCCGATAGGCCGGCTGCGCACCGCGCGCCATAGCCTGCTGCTGGAATTCGGCCAGCTCTTCGGCCTTGACGGGGGACGCCATCGCCTCCACCGGAGACCCAGACGTGAGGTTTGCGCCGATGAAGGGTAGCGGGGCAAACCGGCTGTCATCGGCGGCGTCGAGATCGAGGCCGACCCGGTCGCAGGTGACGATCTCGATTTGGTCCAGCGCCCCCTCGAGAGCGACCGCCTTCCCTGCCTCTTCCAGGCCGAGCGCCCGGCGAAATGCGCCAAGTGCCAGCCAGTGGTCTTGCAAGGTACCGCTTGGCTCAAATGCCTCTGCGATACCGACGGCCTCGAAGAGCGGAGCCGGAATCCTCAACAGTTCGGACCCATCGTGGATGACGGCGCCCGCCCGCTTCAGGGGCACGGTCCGCCCGCCCCTTTCCCACCACCAGTCGAGACGGAAATCCGGACTGCCAAGGGCCCCCCGCATGGCGGCCCTGAAGACGTAGCGCGTGTTGAGCCCTGGCAGCCCAATAGCGCGCGCGGCTCCGTTGTCCAGCGCAGCGACAAGGCGGTGCGACAGGCGGATCTTCTCGCCGTCGACGGAATGCTCCTGCCGGTCTCGGTCGAGCACGCGCAGTCGCGCCAGCCCCATGGCTACGGCCCGCTCCTCGCGCGGCAATGCATCGAGATCGTATTGCCGCCGCGTTCCGAGAAAGGACAGCAGGCCACGCTTGGGCTGGACAACGGAGAGGGTGCAGCCGTCGGCATCGGGAACACAAGTGAAGGTCAGGCTCATCCGACTTTCTCGCGGACCCAGTCCATCCAGTTGCCAACGTGACGTCGTGCGTCACGATGAGGGTCAGGCAATATGAAATCGTCGACAGCATATTCGTTTTGGTAAAGCGTCAGTGGCGTATTCTCGCTGCGTCGAAAGACGTGAACACGGAAATTGTGCGATCCCTCGACAACGATGTGCCGTCCAACTCGCATGATCAAAAGCGAGGTATTCTTGCGCGAGAGCTGCCGGCCATAGGCCGCATAGGCACGATCGCCGGTTGTTCGGGTAAGTTCGTCGGCGATCGCCTGCGCCTCCGTCCCGTAGGAAGGCCACGCCTCGTCGATCCGTCCCTCTTCATAGAGCCCCATCCAGAACTCCCGCCTGGCCGGCCATTGGTCACCAGCATCCGATTTTTCTTCCGAACGGGACACCACATCGAGAAAGGCCTCCATGCGCTGGCCGGCCAGCCAGCGCATCAGGGTCCGTTTGCCATCCTCGCCCACCTCGTTCCAAAAATGCGCGTTCTCGCGGCGCGGATCGCCGCGATGCCGGACAAATTCGTCGAGCAGAAACGTGCGCAATGGCTTGGGTGGCATCGCGTTGCCCCAAGGGCGCAGAAGCCGCGCCACGACGATTGCTGCCCGCCCCCCTTCCAGTTGGGGTGCGCCCGAGGGATGTATCCAGGCCAGCATCCTGCGGATCGTCGGCTCGTCCACCGGCTCCGGCAAAGCCGACAGCCAGGCCGCGTGAACTTCGGTCATGAAGCCCGGCCCATGAGGAGCGAGGATGCCGTGCGCGATCACCGCGCGATAAGGATCGGCCTGCGCGGCCAGCCAGCGACCGAACCGGATGGCCCCATCGGCCGGATCAAGGCTTTCGGGGGTCGCCCGAAACGCGATCTGCCAAATTCGAGGCACGAAGGCCGCGCGAGCCTGAATGATGCGGGCGAGCTCTGAGGTCCGTGGTTCTCGCGCAACCCAGCCGGTAAGATAGCCATCGCAGAGCGCGCCTAGCAGGGACCTGCGCGTGGTGCACTGAAGCTCGCGCAGCAAAAAGTCTTCGATGTCGGGCGCGAGCGTAGCAAGCCGGCTGGCCCAGGCCCGCACTACCTGCGCCATCTCCCCGTCTGTTAACTGCTTCCAGTCCCATTGCCGTGTCGCCTGCGTCAGGCGGGAAATGAGGATGTTCAGCGCCTCCGGCTTCACCGGCCGCCGATCGCCGAAGCGTTGCCGGACGCGCTCAGCGACTTCCACCAGCTGCTCCGGAACTTGCGGCGGGGCTGGCGCTAACGGCAGGCGTGCCAGTCGGTCAATCAGGCTCATGGGTCCGCCCTAAGGTACAGGACCGGCCGCGAGCAGCTGTCGCAGACGGGGCAGATCTTCGATCCGCTGCGGCACAAACTGCTCTTCGGGCGGCGCGAACATGATGAAGCGCAGGTCAATGCGCCGGTTGGCGTCGCGGCCAGAGACCGTGTTGTTGTCGCGGATCGGTCGACCCTTGCCATAGCCCGCCACCGAGACGATGGGCTGGTTCCTGAGATTGCGGAAGCCCAGCAATTCGGGGCTTGTCGACACCATGATGGCGTAGATGGCGCTTCCCCGGCTGGAACTCAGGTCCATGTTCAGCACATCCGTGCCCGTGCTGTCGGTGTGCCCCTCGACCTGGAGCGCGTCGATCAATGCCACAGCGGGGTTGCAGGCGGAAGCAAGTGTCGAGCGCTCACCCAGCGCGAAACATCTCAGCTCTTCCCTCAGGATGCCGGCTATAATCTCCATCTTGCGGCGACCGAGTGGACTGGGTGCATAGCTGCCCGATTCGAAGAGCCCATCACCCTTGAACTCAAGGGCGTCGCCATTACGGCTGATCGAGACGTCGATCGAGGTGTCTGCCGCCTTGATGCGCTTCTGAATGCGATCGAGCATCTTGCCCCGCAGCTCGGCAGAGCGAAAATTGTAGCGCTCGATGGGGTTGCCATCTTGCGCGCTGAGCTGGCGGCGAAGCCGGCGATTCTCCTCCTCCAGTGCGCGCAGCTTCTGTTCGCGGTCGGTGAGCTTGTCCGCCACGGTCTCAAAGCGCTGGCGCGACACGGCGTCCCTCGGCGCGATCTGAGTGGCGAAGAAAGCGAGGAGGATCATAATGATGAACAGGAAGCTCACCATCAGGTCGGTCATCGAGACGAAAGCGGACTCATCGTCCTCCTCGGCACGCCGAATGCGTCGCGCGGCTCTCATGCCGGCAACCGCTCCCGTGGCGGCTCACTTTCCGGCGTGAAGGTCCGGGCGTTTTCGATGACGGCCTGCAACACCTGCAGCGCCTCGGCATACCGGTCATGGACCCCATCGCTGTGCTGGCGCAATTCGCCGAGTGTGCGCTGGACCTGCTCCAGATAGGTCGAAAACGCCTTCTCCAGGTGGCCATCATAGGCCTTCGCACGGGTCTCGAAATTGCGGATCAGTTCCTCGATGGACTTGGCCGACGTGACCACGATGGTGCGTTCCGCATCGATCGCTTCCTTGGCCGCATCAACCAGGTTCCGGGCGCCATCGGCCATGGCCCGCGCCTGGTCGGCGGTCGCACGCGCGCTGTCCAGAATCGGAGTGGATGCCGCGTTCATGCTGTCGGCCGCAGATACCAGTTGCTTCGCCGCCGCCTCGATCCGCTCGACAAGCGTGTCCAAGGCAGACGCCGAACGGCCCAGCGTCGCGCTGAATTGTTCGGATGTCGTTCCTAACGCAGACGACAGTTCCATCAGCTTGTCGGCGGCCCCATCGATCCGCTCGGCCACCTTGTCGAGGGAGGCGCCGATGCGCGCCGTCAGCGTCTGCCCGAGTTCATTGACCATGCCCCCGATCGCTTCCGTCCCGGTTGCCGTCATGCGTTCGAGCGGTTTGCTGAGCTCGGCAATGAGCTGGGTGTTTAGCAATTGCTGCTGGGCCGTCTGTTCCTGGATGGCGGCCAATTGCTTGTCCGCGAGCGCTTCGAGGCTGACGAAATCCATCCGCTTTTCGAGTGAGTGAGCGAGACGGGCGACGGAACGCTCCAGTTTTTCGCTCAGGAAGCGGTATCCGACGCTGAAGACGATCGAGCAGAATAGACCCGTGACCGACATAATGAACTTCGCCGACGCCGTGCGGAGCAGCCCTTCGAGCGCGGCGATCATCTGGGCCTGATCGCCACCACCGGCTTCCAGACTGGCTTGGGTCTGGGCAAGCGCTGCGATGAGCCCGAGGAACGTGCAGAGAAGCCCTATCGACACGAACAGGCCAGGCCACATACGCCAGCCCGCGAGCCCCATATGCAGGTCGTCCAGATTGAAGAAGGCCGACGGTCGAACGGAATTGCGCACATGGCCCTCGCCATGCCGGGACGGCTCGATCAGCGTCTCGCGATACTCAGCAAAGCTATCGGCGAGATGTCGGGCGTCATCTCCGCTCCCCCGCCCGATATCGCTCTGGATCTCATGGAGCTGGCTCTGAAACCCGGCGGAATCTCCAGCCGCCTCCACGCGACGGGCTGCCTTGTCCAGCAGCCGCAGGCGCCGATAGGCTGAAAGACCCATAGCGCATGAGAGCACTGCCAGAAGCGCGAGCAGCGCGAGGCTTATCAGGCCGGGAACAAAATCTCGGGTGATGATCTGTGCGACCCCGAGAATCCCTTCCTTGACCCATGTCCCCCAAAATGCCCAGTCCATCGTTCCCCCAGCGCCAAACGCGCGTAGAAATTGGACGAGAGCATCGGTGCAATCAAGCGGTCGAAATCAACGACCCGCCCAGATTGCATCTTCCGGCCCTTTAGGCCACGCGTGCGACAAAGGGCGCGTCGAAATTGCAGCTCATTCCACGTTGATGGCCGACGCACTAGAGATGTAGCAGCAGGACTGCATCGCCGAACCATGTCAGGCGGCACCTGTACCAGATTGGGGGCTCGGTCAAGCGGACGCCATTGGCCTAGCCGTCGTAATGGGAAGCATCGGCCTTGCGGTCAATTGCAATTGAAAGCGAGATGACCGCCGACGGCGATCATGCACGCCATGTGGAGCTACGGAACCTTCTACGTCGGCGATCCGACCGCCAGCGAAGCGGACCGCGCCACACGCGCCCAGATCAAGGACGGCAAGCTGCTGGGGGCGCACGCATGACCGGCCCACGACGAAACAACCGCAGCGCGACCGCTCGATAACGGTCGCCGACTGATCACGCGAGCTCCGCCACGGCGGATGAGGACCGATGCAGACGATCAACGACGGGACGCACGATATCTTGCCTGCGGCCGGACCGGCGAACAGCCGGCCGGACCGCGCCCGAGTGCCTGTGACGATGCCTCGTCAGACCGATGGAAAAATGCGCCTCGACGGTTCGGGCGCTGCCAAAGGGCAGCCGGAAGACCCCGTCGACGAGCGCGGAAGAGTGCAAGGCGCATCGCAACTCGAAGCCGCAGGGAGCAAGCGTGTCATGGCGAACGACCGAGTATATTCTCGCATCCGGAAGGAGAAACGACGATGCCCAGAAGACCGGCGGAAACACAGCCGATTAAGAGGGCAGGATAAAAGCCCACACATTGCGCGTTGGGTCGGTTGTTGGCGTTTCAATGGGTTAGGGTTCGCATGGGCAATGTGCGCGGAGATTTCCCAATGTAGTCTGAGGCAAGGAAGTCTCATTTTTCGACGCAAATTCAATAAGATGTCCAAAAGGTGCGTTCCGCCGAACGTGCGCCATGGCTCCCAGCCTTCGAGAGCCCTGCAGAAGCCGTTTCCATCCGGATGGACTGGTCAGAAGGGCATCTCCATGCTAGTTACATGTAACTTATGAGGAGGCTGCCATGTCATCCGCACCCAGGCCCAAGTCCTCGCGCTTGAAGGTCGGCGAGCATCGCGCGCGACTGCGGGCCCAGGGGCTTCGGCCGATCCAGATTTGGGTTCCGGATGTCCGGTCGCCCGCCTTCCGTGCGGAAGCGCGGCGCCAGTCGCTGGCCGTCGCATCGAGCGCGCAGGCCGGCGATGATCAGGCCTTCATCGATGCCGTGTCCGACTGGGGCGACGAATGAGGCGCGGCGAAGTGTGGACCGTTGCCGGAGGGCAGGACTATGCGGGCAAGCCGCGCCCAGTGGTCATCGTGCAGGACGACAGCTTCGATGGAACTGACTCCCTCACCATCTGCGCCTTCACAACCGACGAGACGGAGGCTCCGCTGTTCCGGCTGGTTGTCCAGCCGAACGAGCGAAATGGCCTGCGCACTGTCTGCCGCCTGATGGTCGACAAGATCCAGACGGTTCGGAAGGCGAAGTTCGGGCAGCAGGTCGGTCGCCTGGACGACGAGGACATGGTCCGGCTCAATCAGGCGATGATCGTCTTCCTCGGGCTGGCCGCGTCGCCACGGGCAAGCCGGAAAGGGAGTGAGCCATGATGCGCGTCGCACCCGCTGTTCGAGCGTCACGCGACGCGGGGCGAAACGGTGGGCTGTGGCGTGGATATCGGCCCTTCGTCCGAGCGCGGTCCCGGGCGAAGCTGGCGTCATGGCGAGAACGCGACGACCTCCTCCTTCCGGCTCCTCCGCCGAGCTTGAGGCCCTGCTGGGTTATCCGTGGCCGTTTGCGGGCCGACCTCCGAAGCGCGATCCCGCAACCTGGATGGTCACCGGTGACTGGCCCGAAGCCGTGCCGGTCACAGAGGCCGAGATCGACGTTTTCGAGCGCTGGTTCGGCGACCTGTTCGATGATCTGCTCGGCCCGGACCCCTGATCCTTTTGGGAGATGCCTGCCATGACCGCACCTTTGCGCGCCGCCCTCTATCTGCGCGTCTCGACGGTGCGCCAGGCCGAGCACGATGTCTCAATTCCCGACCAGAGACGCCAGGGGGAAGCCTGGTGCGCCGCGCGGGGCTACCAACTGATCGATACCTATGTGGAGCCGGGCGCATCGGCCACCAATGACCGCCGCCCCGAGTTCCAGCGGATGATCGAGGCGGGCACGTCAAAACCCGCGCCATTCGACGTGGTGATCGTCCACTCGTTCAGCCGCTTCTTCCGCGATCATTTCGAGCTTGAGTTCTACGTCCGCAAGCTGGCGAAGAACGGCGTGAAGCTCGTCTCCATCACCCAGGAGATGGGCGACGACCCCATGCATGTCATGATGCGGCAGATCATGGCGCTGTTCGACGAGTATCAGTCGAAGGAGAACGCCAAGCATGTGATGCGGGCCTTGAAGGAGAATGCCCGGCAAGGCTTCTGGAACGGCGCCCTGCCGCCGATCGGCTATCGCATCGTCGCGGCCGAGCAGCGCGGGGCGAAGACCAAGAAAAAGCTGGAGATCGACCCGCTCCACGCCGAGACCGTGCGGCTGATCTATCGGCTCGCGGTGGAAGGCGACGGCACCACCGGCCAGATGGGCGTCAAGAACATCGTTTCCTATCTGAACAAACGCCGCATCTTCACCCGCGACGGTGGGCGCTGGGGCATCGGGCAGGTTCACCGCATCCTGACCCGCCGCACCTATATGGGCGAACATGAGTTCAACAAGCGGTCCAAGACCAAGGAACTGAAACCCGTCAGCGAGATCGTCACCGTTCCGGTTCCGCCGATCATCGACCGGGAGACGTTCGACACGGTGCAGGCGCTCTTGAAGGCTCGCAACCCCAAGGTCATCCCCTCCGCCGTCATCAGCGGCCCGACCATGCTGACCGGGCTTATCCATTGCGCCAAGTGCGGCGGCGCCATGACTATCCGCACCGGCAAGGGCGGACGCTACCGTTACTACGCCTGCTCCATGAAGGCACGGCAGGGGCCGACCGCCTGCACCGGCATGGCGGTGCCGATGGAAAAGCTGGACGATCTTGTCGCCAGTCATCTGGAGGAACGCCTGCTCCAGCCGGAGCGGCTGGAAACGATTCTCGCCACAGTGCTTGATCGGAGGCAGGAGCGATCCGAGCGCCAGCACGAGCATATCTCCGAGTTGAACAGGCGTGCAGCCGAGTCTGAAGCCCGCCTCAGGCGGCTTTATGACGCCATAGAGGCAGGCGTCGCCGATCTGGACGACCCGGCGCTGAAGGACCGCATCGTCGGCCTGAAAGCCATACGCGATCAGGCCAAGGCTGACGCCCAACGCGCCCAGGCCATGCTCCAGAACGCCGGAAGCAAGGCCGTTACGCCGGAAATGCTGAGCAAATTCGCCAAAGCCGCGCGTCAGCGCATCCGCCTAGAAGGCGGCGGCTATCGCCGCGACCATCTCCGCGCACTCGCCCAGCGCGTCGAAGTTGCCGAAGGTGAAGTGCGGATCATGGGATCGAAATCCCGGCTGCTTCAGACGCTAGTATCGGCTGATGGCGTAAACGCAGTTCCCACTCAGGGACTGAAATGGCGGAAGGGGTGGGATTCGAACCCACGGTGGGCTTGCACCCACGGCGGTTTTCAAGACCGCTGCCTTAAACCACTCGGCCACCCTTCCGTGCGCGGCCTCTTAGCGCATGTTGTGGCGTTTCCCAAATCCGGGTGGTGGCACGGTTAACGGTCGCCGGAGAACCCGGGCAAAGGCGGGGGCGCGCTTTGCCTAAGGGGCGCGCGGAGCGGCATGGTGCTGCGCCGGGAAAGGCGAGTTCTGGGGCAAAAAAACCCCTTCGCTGAGTGCAAACCTAGAACGTTTGCGGATGCCCTGGACCGGCGCGCGCGGTCACGCTCCGTTTACCATAGCCACGGGCGCGCCGCATTTTCGCCGCCTTGTCAAACACTCTTCTGTCCAATCGGCCACTGCCATGTCATAAACTCAAGTGGTCCGTCGGGTTGGATCAGCGAGTCGGCCCGATGGCCGCCCGCCAGGGAACAGGACGCACATGACGCGAGAGACAGAGGCAGCACGCGGTCAACGGGTCCTCTTCGGGGCCTTAGGCGCGAGCGTGGTATGTCTTGCGCTGGCCGGATGCAGCGGCTCGAACAGCCTGTCATCCAACATCGATCCCAAATATGGCGTGTCCGCCAGCCCCCGTGTGGTGGCTGATGGGCAGCCGATTCCGAAGGGCACCGGCGCCTACCGCGTGGGCAAGCCCTACAAGATTGCAGGGCGCACCTACGTCCCTGCGGAAGACCCAAATTACAAGGCCATCGGTATGGCGTCGTATTATAGCGACGCATTTCACGGCCGGCTCACCGCCAATGGCGAGATTTTCGACCGCAACAGCATCAGTGCCGCGCATCCCACGCTTCCGATGCCCTCCTATGTGCGGGTCACCAATCTTAAAAACAACAAATCGATCATCGTGCGGGTGAACAATCGCGGCCCCTATCATGGGGACCGCATCATCGACGTCTCGCACAAGACAGCGGACCTCTTGGGCTTCACGGGTAATGGCGTGGCGCGGGTGAAGGTCGAATATGTCGGCCGCGCGCCCGTTGAAGGGTCTGATGACCGCGTGCTGATGGCGTCGCTGCGCGACGATGCTCCGGCGGAGATGCCTGCGACCTCGGCGGTCATGGTTGCGTCCGCTGCGCCGTTCGTTCCCTCCTTGCCGCGCGCGGTGCCGGCGACGGTGTCGGGCGATGATGTGCCGATGCCCCTGCAGCGTCCTTATGATCTCGGGCATGAACTTGACCGGGAAGTGGCCGAAGTCTCCACCTCCCAGGTGGTGGCTGCTAAGGTCGCCTCCGCGACTGCGTCACCCACGGGCGTCGCACCGGCGCGCGCGGCAGCGCCCGCCACCGCAGCCTTCCGTCCCGCCGAGCCCGCTCCCGTTCGGACCACCGTGGCCGCCGTCGGCTGGAGTGTGGGGGCTGCGCCTGTGTCCGGCCTCAGCTATTCGGGCGTCTCGGCCAATGCGGGACGCTAGGCGTCACCGAACCCGGAAATCTCGGGTGGGAATACTGTCCGCGGTGCTGGCTGCGGCCGTTTCGTTTTTGTCGATGCCGTTGGCGGTTGCGCAAAGCACGTTCCAAACCGGCGCTCCCAGTGCCATCTTGGTGGACTTCGCCACCGGTGCAATCCTGTTCGAGAAAGACAGCGAGAAGGCTTTCTCCCCCGGCGGCATCGTGAAGGTGATGACGGCCCTCGTCGTGTTTGACGAGATCCGGCTTGGCAAGATCACGCCCGATAGCACGTTCATCGTCAGTGAAAACGCTTGGCGGCGCGGCGGCGGCCCGTCCGGTGGAGCCGCAATGTTCGTTCCGGTGAAGAATCCGACCCGGGTCAGTGACCTTGTGATCGGCATGCTCACCGTTGGCGGAAACGATGCGGCCATCACGCTCGCGGAGGGGGTGTCCGGCACCGAAAGCGCCTTTGCCCTCAAGATGAATGAGGTGGGCCAGCATCTCGGCCTGACCGGCTCCGACTTCCGCAACGCGACCGGCTTTGCCGATCCCGCGCAGAAATCGACGGCGCGCGATATGGCGCAGATTTCACGCTACATCATTCGCACCTTCCCCGATTTCTACCCCATGTTCTCCGTTCCGGACATCGAATGGAGCAAGGTGAAGCAGCGCAACCGCAATCCGCTGCTGAACGCCGGGGTTGGAGCGGACGGGCTTCAGGTGGCCTGGATCAAGGATGGCGGCTATCATCTGGTCGGATCTGCGCTTCAGAACAATCAGCGGCTGATCGTCGTGGTGATGGGGGCGAAGAGCGAGAAGGAACGCATCGACGAAGCCAAGCGTCTTCTGGAATGGGGCTTCCATTCCTTCGAGCATCGTCAGCTTTTCGCGGCGGATTCGGAAGTCGGCCGGGCCGGCGTCTTCGGTGGCGCGCAGAGCAGTGTCGGCCTCATGGCGGCGGGGCCCGTCACATTGCTCATGCCCCGCAACAGCCAGGATAAGCTTGTTGCGAAAGTCACCTATGCCGGCCCTCTCAAGGCGCCCGTCGCCAAGGGCACGCAAGTGGCACAGCTGGAAATCTCGCGGGGGCCCCTCAAGGTCATGGAGGTTCCACTGGTGACCATGGAGGAGGTGCCGGTGGGCACGCTCTGGCAGCGGGCGCTCGACGGTGCGGGGATCATGGTCGGCGATACCGCGCGGGACCTCGGCCAGAAGGTTCTTGCGAAGATCGGAAAATGACGTCAGCGCGCGGCCGCTTCATCACCCTGGAAGGCGGCGAGGGAAGCGGGAAGTCAACCCAGGCACGCCGGCTGTCGGAGGTCATGGTGGCGGGCGGACGCCAGGTTCTGCTGACCCGAGAGCCGGGTGGTTCCCAAGGCGCCGAGCAGGTGCGCGAGGCCCTGTTGCAGGGGGCGCTGAAAGCGTTCGGGGCAGACGTGGAAGCGCTGCTGTTCGCCGCAGCGCGGGCCGATCATGTGCAGCAGACCATCCGACCCGCTCTTGAGCGGGGCGTGTGGGTGATTTGCGATCGCTTCATCGATTCAACGCGTGTCTACCAGGGCGCCCTCGGCCATGTGGAAGCCGAACTCCTGCGCGCCCTGGAAACCGTCAGCATTGAACAGGCACGGCCGGATCTCACCATCCTGCTGGATGTTCCGACCGCGACCGGGCTCGCGCGCGCCCGCGCCCGGGCCAAGGGCGCGCCGGCCGACAGGTTTGAAGGGGAAGGGGCAAGCTATCATCACAAGGTCCGGGCGGCTTTTCTTGAGATCGCGCGTGAGGAACCGGATCGCTGCGTGGTCATCGATGCAAGCCAGCCCGCCGATCTCGTCGCCGCGCGGGTGAAGAAGGCGGTGCAGGCCCGGTTTTCCGACGCGTTCCTCGCAGCTGCAATATGAGCGAAGGAGATGTCCTCGCGGGCGTGCCTCATCCGCGGACCCGGGCCAACCTCATCGGGCATGCGGCTCAGGAAGCGGATCTGCTCGCGGATTGGCGCAGCGGGCGCTTTCCCCATGCCCTGCTGCTGGGAGGCGGCGAGGGCATCGGCAAGGCCACTCTGGCTTATCGAATAGCGAGATTTGTCCTGGCGGGAGGGCAGGCTGAGGCGGGCCAGCATGATTTCGGCGTGCCGCCTGCGCATCCGGCGTTCCGGCAGGTGGCGGCGCTGACTCACCCCGATCTCCTCGTCCTGCGCCGCGTAGCGGAAGGTGAGGACGAGAAGGTTCCGACCGTCATCCCCGCCGAGATGGTGCGCCGCGTGCGCAGCTTCTTTGGCGCGACCGCGGCCGGCGGCGGCTGGCGGGTGTGCATCGTGGACGCGGTCGATGACCTAAATGCATTTGGCGCCAACGCCCTCTTGAAGACGCTGGAGGAGCCGCCTCCGCGCGCTCTTTTTCTCCTGGTGTGCCATACGCCCGGGCGTGTCCTGCCCACCATCCGCTCGCGCACCCGCATGCTGCGGTTGCGGGACCTGTCGGAGAGCGATGTGCTCACCGCCTTGCAGGATATTGCGCCGGACGTGGAGGATCTCGATCCGGTCGCTTTGCCGGCGGCGGCAGCGTCCTCTGGCGGCAGCGTACGTCGCGCCCTGGTGTTGGCGCGGGGAGCAGGCCTTGAGGTGCGCGCCGCGACGCTGCGTCTTCTGGAGCAAATTCCCGACGCTCGTCCAGAGGAGATGCATGCGCTCGGTGCCCGCCTTCAAGGCGATCGGGCGGATGGACTGGACCTGTTCGTGGAAGCGGTGAGCGACTGGATCGCCGCCGTTGTCACGGAGGGCCGCTGGGAGCGCCGCCGCCTTGTTCGCCTGGGCGAGGTGTGGGACAAGGTGCGGCGGAACGCAGCCGAGGCGGATACGTTCAATCTCGACCGCAAGGCCTTGGTTTTCCGCATTTTCACTGAACTCGCGGACGCCGCGCGCGCCTGATCGCGGCTTTGCGGGTTCCTCCTGTCGTCCGGTGGTTTGCCGGGCGCGTCTGATCGGACAGGGACTCATGTCGTCCAAGCCGCCCTTCTACATCACCACCGCCATTGCCTATCCCAATGGCGTGCCGCACATGGGCCATGCCTATGAAGCGATCGCGACCGACTGCATCGCGCGGTTCAAGCGGCTTGACGGATATGACGTGCGTTTTCTCACCGGCACGGACGAACACGGCATCAAGATGCTCCAGACCGCCCAGAAGGCGGGACTGACGCCACGTGCGCTTCTCGAGCGAAACGTGCCGCGCTTCCAGGCCATGGTGGACGGGTTCGGGCTCTCGAACGACGATTTCATTCGTACCACCGAAGAGCGTCACAGGATTTCTGCGCAGGCCATCTGGGAGAAGATGGCGGCCAATGGCGACATCTACAAATCCACCTATGCCGGCTGGTATTCGGTGCGCGACGAGGCCTATTACGCAGAGGACGAGACAACCCTCAATGCGGACGGCGTGCGCCTCGGACCCCAAGGGACGCCGGTGGAGTGGGTCGAGGAGGAAAGCTATTTCTTCCGCCTTTCGGCCTACCAGCAGAAGCTGCTCGATTATTACGCGGCCAATCCCGGTTTCATCATGCCCGAGGCGCGGCGCAACGAAGTGGTGAGCTTCGTCTCCGGCGGGCTGCAGGATTTGTCCATCTCGCGCACCACCTTCGATTGGGGCATCCCGGTGCCTGGCGATCCCAAGCACATCATGTATGTGTGGGTGGACGCGCTGACCAATTACATCACCGCGCTTGGCTATCCCGACACGCAGGCGGACCTGTTCCGCACCTATTGGCCCGCCAACCTCCATGTGATCGGCAAGGACATCATCCGCTTCCATGCGGTCTATTGGCCGGCCTTCTTGTGGTCCGCCGGGCTTGCGGCTCCGGACCGGGTGTTCGGCCATGGCTTCCTGTTCAATCGCGGGGAGAAGATGTCGAAGTCCGTGGGCAATGTGGTGGATCCGTTCGATCTTCTGACGGCCTATGGCGTCGATCCGGTGCGTTACTTCTTTCTGCGGGAAGTGTCGTTCGGTCAGGACGGGTCTTATAGCCACGAGGCCATCGTCTCGCGGATGAACGCGGACCTGGCGAACGATCTCGGCAATCTGGCGCAACGTTCCCTGTCCATGATCGCGAAGAATTTGGACGGCATCGTCCCGACTCCGGGCGCGCTTTCGGCCGAGGACGAAGCCATCCTTGCGCTCGCGGACGGCATGCTCGCCAAGGCGCGCGAAGCGATGGAGAGCCAGGCCATCCATCACTATCTCGCTGCGGTCTGGGCCGTTGTGGCGGAAGCGAACCGCTATTTCGCTGCAGCCGCGCCCTGGGCCTTGCGCAAGACGGACCCTGAGAAGATGGGGACGGTGCTGTGGGTGACGGCCGAGGTGATCCGCCAGATTGCGATCCTCGCTCAGCCCGTTATGCCGACCAGTGCAGCCAAGTTTCTGGATCTGCTCGCTTTGCCGGAGGATGTCCGAGACTTCGTGCATCTCGGCGCCGGCCATCGCTTGGCATCGGGGGGCACGCTTCCCCCGCCCGTCGGCGTGTTTCCCCGCTATGTGGAACCGGAGGCGGCGGGCTGAGGCCCGCCGCTTTGTTTGAGCGAAGGGGTCAATAGAGACCCGTGAGATAGTAAAAGCCGATCACGAAAAACACGGCGGCTGTCTTCACCAGGGTGATGGCGAAGATATCGCCATAGGACTGGCGGTGCGTCAGTCCGCAGACCGCCAGGAGCGTGATGACCGCTCCGTTATGCGGCAGCGTATCCATGCCGCCCGAGGCCATGGATGCGATGCGGTGCATGACCTCCAGCGGAATGCCCGCCGCGTTCGCGGCGGCGACGAATTGCTGAGACATGGCGGCGAGGGCGATGGACAGGCCGCCAGACGCCGAGCCGGTGATGCCGGCCAGCGTCGTCACCGAAATGGCCTCGTTGACCAGCGGATTTGGAATGGCGCCGAGCGCATTGCGGATCACCAGGAAGCCGGGCAGGGCCGCGATGACCGCTCCGAAGCCATATTCGGACGCGGTGTTAAGGCCCGCCAGGAGCGCGCCCGCCACGGCGGATTGCGTGCCTTGCGCAAACTGCTCGGCGACACGCCGGAAGGCGAACAGGAAGACAGTGAGGATGCCGAGCAGCAGCGCGCCGGCCACCGACCAAATGGCCGCGACCGAATTGACCGCAAGGCTCACTTCGGCGGCGCCGGGGGCCAGAATGGCGCGCGCGGTGTCCCCATAGAAGCGCGGAATGCCCCAGCCCAGAGCGAGGTTGGAGAGGCCCACAACCACCAGGGGGAGAATGGCGATCAGCGGGTGGATTTTACCCTCATCCGCTTGCGCTGCCGGCTCATTGGAATGACCTTCGCCATAACCTTCACCCGCCCGCGCCGCCTGTCGTCTGCGGAAGTCAAGGTAAGCAACGCCCACCGCCAGCATGAAGGCACCGCCCACTAGCCCGAGGATGGGTGCGGCATAGGCCGTGGTGTGGAAAAAGGTGGTGGGGATGATGTTCTGGATCTGCGGCGTGCCGGGCAGGGTGTCCATTGTGAAGGAAAAGGCGCCGAGCGCCACGGTCGCGGGAAGCAGGCGCTTGGGAATCCCCACTTGCCGGAACAGTTCGGCGCCGAAGGGATAGACCGCGAACACCACGACAAAGAGGGAGACCCCGCCATAGGTCAGCACCGCGCCCACCAGAACAACGGCGAGGATGGCTTGGCTCGGACCCAGCACGCGGATGATGGCGGAGACAATGGCGCGGGAAAACCCGGATAGCTCAATGACCTTTCCGAACACCGCGCCGAGCAGGAACAAGGGGAAATAGAGCTTCAGGAAACCCACCATCTTGTCCATGAACAGGCCCGTATAGAAGACGGGCACGGCGCTCGGATCCGTGAGCAGCACGGCCCCGAGGGCCGCGACGGGCGCGAACAGGATGACGCTGAACCCGCGATAGGCAACGAACATGAGAAAGGCGAGGGCGCCGAGGCAAATGAGAAAACTCATGATCACGTCCTGGATGGGAGCCTGAGACTCCGTTTCCGCCGTCGCAGGAACGCCGCCGGGCACCCTTCGGTGCCAGTGCATGCAGCCCGCTTCCCGTCGCCGGCAATGGCCCTGTCTAGAGCACCGCGACAGCGGATGGCACCTGCAAACTTGGCAGATGCACACCTACAAAGGTTTAGGAGAGGGGGCCTCAGCCAGGCGAGGGCTGCCGCGCGAGAAGATGCGAAAAGGCGCGTGCGACGAGGGGCGCCAGCAGCGCCTGGGCCACGACGACGACCACCAGGCCGCCGATGATCCCCACCAACCGTTCAATGGCGGGCAGGATATCCGGCGAGGGCGCGAGGCCCTGAACCATGGACATGATGACGGCAATCCCCGCCTGGTGGCCGCTATAGGCGGCATCCCCGCTGCCGTGCTTCACATGGCAGGTCACATAGAGGCCGAGGAAGAGCAGGGCGATCCAGGGGACGAAAGCGTCACCCACATAGCGCATGCAGATCAGCCCATAGGCGCCGCCCACCACGCAGCCGGCGACGCGATTGAGCCCGGCCCAGGCGGGTTCGCGTCGCATCATGACCAGGATCACGAAGGCGGTCACCGGCGTCTGGCCGAGGCCCGGGAGTTGCAGGCTCTCCCAGATCTCTGGGATGAGCGCGATGGCGATGCCGCCTGTGATGGCGGTGCCAAGCAGGCCGCGATCGACGGGCCGTCCCATAAGGCCCGGCTTCGGGACGGGGGGATGGGGCGCAGCGCGCGGTGCCAGCAAGGCATCCACGCCAAAGGCGACGGCCACCCCGACAATGATCTCCAGCGCGCGATAAACCGCAATGGTCAAGGCGGACTCGGGCGCGCTCATGGAACCGAACATCACCAGGATGACGGTGATGGCCCCCAGCAGGGCGGCATAGCCGTGGGTGGTTCGCTCCAGGGCATAGATGCCAAAGGCGGTGGCGCCGCCACAGATGAGTTGGAAGACGAGGTGGTCCGCGACGAAATGGGCGCCGAAATAGCCCACCGTCGCGCCTGCGATCGTCCCGAGAACGCGGTCCACCGAACGGGCAAATGAGGCATGCACATCCTTCTGGATGATGGCGAGCCCGGTAATCCCCGCCCAATACGGGTTGTCCAGGTGAAGGGCCATGGCGAGCAGCATCGCGAGAACGCACGACAGAGCGGTGCGAAACGCGAGCCCCGCCGTCGGTCCGGAGACCGAAAGGACGCCGATCTCACGGCGCAGCGCACTTCCAAACCGCGCGTGATAGCGAAGGCCGCTCACGGAAAGAGCAGGACGCGCGCGTCCGCTCCCATGAACAGAGGCAGCCCCTCCGGCCGCGGGTCGAGCACCAGGGTCACCGGCATGCGGCGTGCGAGGCGGATCCAGTCCGTGGTTGGCGCCACGTAGGGCAAGAGGCGGCCCGCCTCCTGCTGGCGCGCGATGCCGCGTCCAACGCCGGCCACCTTGGCCGGGAACAGCCGCCAGGGATGGCTGTCGAGCCAAACCCAGGCGCGCATGCCGGGCTTGAGATCGGAGGCCACATACTCCTTGAAATTCGCCACCACGCGCCATTGGGTGTCGTCGACGATGCCAAGCATCGGAACACCCGCGCTCGCATAGGCGCCGGGGCGCAAGGAGAGATTGGTGACATAGCCGTCCACGGGAGCCGTGATGCGGGTGCGCGAGAGATTGTAAGTGGCGATGGCCAGTTGCGCATTGGCGATATCCACCTGCGCCTGCGCGGAGGCCACTTCTCCCGCATTCACCCCGATCTGCGCCTTGGCCTGCTCAACCTTGTCGATCGCGCTCTGGCGCTGATCGGTGGTGCGGTCCATCATCTCCTGGGAGAGGGTCTGATCCTTCACCAAAGCGGAGATGCGGTCGAACTCCTGCTGAGCCAGGATCAGGGCCGACTGCGCTGCATCCAGGTTGGCCCGCAGGACCGCAGCATTGTCCTTGCGCACCGTGGCTGCCGCGAGGGCGCTTTCCACCTGACGCCGCTTCAGCTCCACGTCCAGCTGGAAGGGCTCGGCGTCGATGACTGCCAGCGGCGTGCCGACCGACACATACTGGTCATCCTTCACGGTGACCGTGCGCACGATGCCCGATACCTCGGGCGCGACCTCCACAAAGTCCGAGCGGACATAAGCGTCTTCCGTATAGGCCACAAAAAGACCAGGGACGAAATAAAGCACGACCGCAAACGCCACCACGATCGCCACGATCCGGGCGAAGCGGGTGTTGGAGCGCTCGGCCGCAGCCGGCGCGTCAGTAGGGGGAGTCGACACGGCTGAGGATCCCGCACGCCGTTGAAGCTATTCGCCTTATAGCGTGCGGATTTAATGGCGCCCACCTTGCTCGCTGCCAAGTGTAAAGTCTTTTCCATGGCCAAGCTGAGGCTTGCCGGCCATGGCCGTGCTTTACTTGGTTGACACCAGGTCAAACGGAGCAGCCCCGAAAGTGACGGCGGGAAGGAAGCCGCCGAAGATCATCCGCTTTCCGTCGAAGGGCATATTGTCGGGATCACACGCGAGGCGCGGGTCGGCCATGACCTTCTTGTTGATTTCGTCGCGGGCAGCGCGGGAGGGGTAAATAATCCAGGACAAGACGACGATTTCATCCGGCTCCGCCTTCACGGCGAGCGGGAAGGACGTGAGCTTGCCTTCGGGTACATCGTCCGCGAGACACTCCACATAGCTGAGGGCGCCATGTGACATCCAGACCTCCCCGGCCGTGGTGGCAAGTGCGCGGTAGGCGTCGAGATTGGCCTTGGGCACTGCAAGGACAAAACCGTCAACATAAAACATCGGCGTCTCCTGCCTGAATTCATCCGTAGGACGCGCGCGCCGCATGGCTGCCGACACTCGGATGCAGAATTTTTTCCAGGGCGCGCCTGCCACTTGGCGATGAGAATGACAGTCCCCGCCTTGAAGCCCGCTTTGCGTCACCTTACGTCAAGCCAGAGCGAACCGCTCGCAAGGGGAGATCAAAATGGCGAATCCCGCGGCTGGCATGCCATGCCCTGTGTGCAAGGTCCCGCTGGTCATGAGTGAGCGTCAGGGGGTTGAGATCGATTATTGTCCCCAATGCCGGGGCATCTGGCTGGACCGGGGAGAACTCGACAAGATTCTCGAGCGCAGCGCGCGCGAGGCCGCTCCGGTCCCCGCCTCATCCGCTCATTCATCGCCCGCCTACACCGCCCCGCCGCCCGCTGCTTATGCACCGCCTGCGGGCGGGCCTCGGTATGAGCAACCTGCTCAGGGCTATGACCAAGCCTATGGCCACGGCCATCGGGGACATGGCGGATATAACCCGCGGAAGCGGAAGAAGTCTTTCCTGGAAGAGTTGTTCGACTGATCTCAGGCGAAATAAAAATGCCCGGCCTTTGAAGGCCGGGCATGCTGATGCCGATAGCGCAACCGATCAGGCGGAGGGCGGGGGCGCGACCTCTTCGGCCGGACGATAAATCTCGCCGCCGCCCTCGCGGAACTTGCGCGACATGTCCGCCATGCCCGCCTGCGCGTTCGCGATGTCGCCGGCTTCGATCTTCAGTTCCTGGCTGATCTTCATGGAGCAGAATTTCGGGCCGCACATCGAGCAGAAATGCGCCACCTTGGCCCCTTCGGCCGGCAGGGTCTCGTCATGGAACTGCTCGGCTGTCTCCGGGTCCAGCGAGAGCGCGAATTGGTCGCGCCAGCGGAAGGTGAAGCGAGCGCGGGAAAGCGCGTCGTCCCGGATGCGCGCGGCCGGATGTCCCTTCGCAAGGTCGGCCGCGTGGGCGGCGATCTTGTAGGAAATCACGCCGGCCTTCACATCGTCGCGGTTGGGCAGGCCGAGATGCTCCTTGGGGGTGACATAGCAGAGCATCGCCGTGCCGAACCAGCCGATCATCGCCGCGCCGATAGCCGAAGAGATGTGATCGTAACCGGGGGAGATGTCGGTCACGAGCGGGCCGAGCGTATAGAACGGCGCCTCGTGGCAGATCTTGAGCTGCTTCTCCACATTCTCGCGGATGAGGTGCATGGGCACATGGCCAGGTCCCTCGATCATCACCTGGCAATCATGCTTCCAGGCAATCTCGGTGAGTTCACCAAGGGTCTCCAGCTCAGCGAATTGCGCCGCGTCATTGGCATCCGCGATGGAGCCGGGGCGCAGCCCGTCGCCCAGCGAGAAGGCCACGTCGTACCAGGAGAGGATTTCGCACAATTCCTCGAAATTCTCGTAGAGGAAGCTCTCCTTGTGGTGGGCGAGGCACCATTTGGCCATGATCGACCCGCCGCGCGAGACGATGCCGGTGACCCGGTTGGCGGTGAGAGGCACATAGGGCAAGCGCACGCCCGCATGGACCGTCATATAGTCCACGCCCTGCTCGGCCTGCTCGATCACCGTGTCGCGGAAGATGTCCCAGGTGAGATCCTCGGCGACGCCGTTCACCTTCTCCAGCGCCTGATAGATCGGGACGGTGCCGATCGGCACCGGCGAATTGCGGATGATCCATTCACGGATGGTGTGGATGTTCTTGCCGGTGGAGAGGTCCATCACCGTGTCGGCGCCCCAACGGGTGGACCAGACCAGCTTGTCCACCTCTTCCGCCACGCCGGAGGTGACGGCGGAATTGCCGATATTGGCGTTGATCTTCACCAGGAAGTTCCGGCCGATGGCCATCGGCTCGGTTTCGAGGTGATTGATATTGTTGGGGATGATGGCGCGCCCGCGCGCTACCTCCTGGCGCACGAATTCACCCGTGATGTCCACCGGTATGGCGGACCCGAGGCCCATGGCCTGGTGCTTGGGATGGGCGCCGCCATTGGCGCGGGCGAGGTTTTCGCGCGCCGCCACATATTCCATCTCGGGCGTGATGATGCCGGCGCGGGCATAGGCCATCTGGGTCGGCCGCTTGCCGGCCTTGGCGCGCAGGGGCTTGCGGCCGGTGCGGTCGAAGGCGGGCAGGTGGCTCACCTGTCCCGCTTTGAGGCCGTCGTCCTCGGGCTTCTGGGCGCGCCCTTCCACCTCTTCCACGTCACCGCGCTCCAGAACCCATTGGCGGCGCAGTTCCGGCAGGCCCTTGGTGAGGTCGATGAGGGCATCCGAGTCCGTATAGGGTCCGGACGTGTCGTAGACGCGCACGCGGGGCTCGGACGGGTCCGAGAGAATGATCTCACGCATCGCCACCTGGATGTCGGGGCGCGCGGCGGAGCCCACCAGGACCTTTCGGGAATGGGGCAGGGGGCCCGTGGTGACTTTCAGCGACGAGGTCGAGGCTTCGTCGAGCATGGCGGATCTCCTTTAAGCTTTCGCTCGAAATGAGATCCGGGATGAGCTTCAGGAGACGGCTGGCGCCACAATGCCCTGCGGGCGTGGCTGTTCCGATCCCTTCGCCGGCATGACCCGGATCAGGTTCGAAGGGTCATCGCGGCGCCGGATGTCATGACGACACAACCGGATGGCGATCTCTCAGCCCCCTCGCAGGGCTCCCCTTGGAATAAGTTCACAGTGTGGATTGTAGGCCGGCTTGTCAACGCTGCGCTGCACCATGAGGGGCGCCGTCGCATGGCTGTAATGGCACACCTCTACACACCGCAATTTGGAACGTTTCGTCCTGCCTCATGCGCGGAGTCCCATGCCTCTCGTCATCAAACCCCGGTCCCTCGCGCTGCTGCACAAGGTCGAGCGGCGCCGGTCCGGGGCGCGATTCATTGCCGCCGTTGTGGCCGCGTTTGATCTGGCCGACAGCAGCGCGGTGGATAGCGAGCAGGCGTTGTGGCCGATGCTGGCCGCGAGCCTGCCCGAGGGGGCTGCGGTGGACATGTGCATGCCCAAACCGCGGGCGGAACTGCTCATCGGCGGGCGACTCACCCACCCCGATCAAACGGGAATGTTCCTTGAAGCGGAACTGGCGGGGATTCGCACCTCGCTCGCGGTGTTCGGCAATCGATGGTGGGTGCAGGAGGGCGGCGCCTATGTGGCGACGAAACCGCAGTCGATCAGCGATTTGCTGCTCGGGCCTCAGCGGGCATTTGGTGGCGAAGGCCATCCCGCCAATCCCGTGGGGCTCGGCTTCAACGCGGTGGATCGGATCGGAGCTGGCGCACCTGTGGCCCTGCCCAATGTGGAGCGTCCGGACGCCCTGATCCACTCCATCCTTGATGTTCCGCCGCCGGCGCAGTTCGGCCCAATGGATATCATGGCTCCCGAGCGGCAGCGCCTCGCGGGCACCTATGATGCCGCTTGGTTGCGCGATGTGGCGCCCGCGCTGGCTGACGACATTCACCCCGATTTCTTCCTCATGGCGCCGCCGGGCCAGAGATTCTGGGGCCATCTTGTGGGCGATGAGCCCTATCGCCTGCGCAATTTCTCGGCGTCTGCCCCGCTGATCGAGGGGCGCCTGCCGGGCCTGCGGCCTCGCGCCTTTGTCGGGCAGACTGCGGATCGCTGGTCCGAAATGGAACTGGCGTTGGACACGGTTTGGTTCATGGCCGGCGCCCGCAGAGGCGTGCTCGTCTGGCACGGGGTGCTACCCGTAGATGACATCGAGGGCAAGGATGTCAGCGATGTCATGCTGGCCTATGAGCGCCTGGATCAGACGCCGCGACCCATTGCCCATTATGCTGACGTGCGCCGCGTGCGGTGCGATCCAGACCTTGCGCCCCGCTATGCCTTTTCCGAGTGGCAACTCACTCCGCCCCGCGATCCGGCGGAGGAGGAACGCCGGCGGGCGGCGCGCCGTGCCAAGGCGGAGCGGGGTGCGGCGCTCCATGCCGAGATGATGGCTTTCATGACCACGCGGGCGCTGGACAAGGCAGGGGTGCCGGAGGCGCTACGCCCCGCTGCGCCAGGGGGGGCGGACCCCGATCCGCTGCTTTTGCCGACAGAGGAGGATCTTGCCGAAGGGGATTTCGACCTCGGAGATCTTCTGGACCAGATCGAAGCCAAGACTACGCAGGCGACCGAGCTGATGCGGCGCGCGGCGGAAAAAGGCCAGCCGGTGCTTGACGCCATGGCGCGCCTGCACGCGCACGATGCCGGCGAGAGCGAATTGGACGCTCTTCTCACCGCGCTCCAAGGTTTGGACGGTGGAAATCTCAGCGCCGCGCTCGACGGCACCCTGGGCGGCCAGGCGATATCGCCCAAAGGGTTGGAGGAAGAAGCGGCCAGCTCCCCTGTCTTGAGCGCCGCTTTGGAGCAGGCGCGCAATGCCCAGGATTGGCGATCCGCGCTGCTCGCCGGCCTGAAGCCGGAAGGCGACGAGACACTGCTGGAGCAAGCAAAGGCGCGCTTTCTGCATTTGCCGGAGGCAAGTCCCCTGGCTGCAGCCCGCGCCGGTCTTGCGGATCTTGCAAAATCGCCCCTTCCGGCCCTCCCGGACGACTTTGAGGAGCCACCCCCGCAAAGCCTCTCGTCACGGCCGATCAGTGATCTTCTTGCGCAACTCGACGCGCCCCTTGCGGAAAAGCCAGAGGCGCGGGCCGAGATGGAGGCGAAGCTGGCCGCAGCGGACAGCAGCCTTCGCGCGGCCCTGCCGGCGCTCGGAGCGGAGGGGCACGCTCTGGACACCCTCTTGCTCGAACTCACCTCCGGCGCGCCCCCTGCACACGGCAGCAGCCGGGAACGCCTGGGGGACATACCGCGTCAGATCGCCGAAGGCGCAAAGCTTATCGACGACATGGAGCCCCTTGTGGAATCCGGCATCGCCGACATGCGCCGCGCCGCGCCGAGCGCCATCTTCCCGGAGAGGCCGATGGCACCGCGCATCGCCAAGAGATTTGGCGACTTCGTCCATCAAAAGGCGCGCGAGGGCCTGGATCTGAGTGGTCGGGATCTCGCGGGCGTGGACCTAGCCGGGATCGATCTTTCGGGTGCCAACCTGGCGGGCGCCTTTCTTGAGCGGGCCAATCTGGCTCGCGCCCGCCTACGGGGCGCCGATCTTTCCGGTGCTGTGCTGACCGAGGCGCGGCTGGAGGAGGCGGACCTGAGTGACGCCAACCTGACAGGGGCAAACCTGTCGCGCGTGCGGGCACATCGGGTCCGTCTGGATCGCGCGCGGAGCTCCGGCGGCTTGCTTATGGAGGCGGACCTGTCGTCCTCCACCGCGATCGGTGTGGTCCTTACCGATATGCAGTTCATGGAGGCGGATCTCACCGACGCCAATTTTACCGAGGCGCGGTTGCTCGATCTGGTGTTGATCAAGGTGCGTGCTCCCGGTCTGCGGCTGGACCGGGCGAGCGTTCGCCAATGCCAGTGGCTGGAATGCGATCTGAGCGGGGCGCGGATGGACGGGGCGCACCTCGACCGCTGTGCCTTTATCCGCCTTACGGCACCCGGGCTCCGAGCGGTGTCCACAGACCTGCGGCATTCTTCTTTCCTTGGCGGGGCGCAATTGGCGGCTGCGGATTTTTCCGATGCGCTCCTCAGCGATGCCAGCTTCTTCGGCGCCGATCTGGAAGGGGCCAGATTTCGCCGTAGCGTGGGGGACCGCGCGCTCTTTTGTGAGGCCCGGATCGGCCAGGGAGATTTCCGGCTTGCTTCGCTCAGGCGCACTCTCTTCGACAACGCCCAGCTCAATGGCGCGGATTTCGCGGGTGCGCAGATGATGGAGGCACAACTGCACCGCGCAGAACTGACGGGCGCCTTTTTCCGGCGGGCGAGCCTGTTCGGCGCGGATCTCAGCGACGCGATGCTTGCTGGCGCCGATTTTACTGGAGCGAACCTCTTAAATTCGCCGCTCGCCCTGGAGACCACCCATGGATGAGAGGGTCATCGGTGACCGCGCGGCGCGCGCGGACCTCCTGGAGCATGTGCGGCTCGGTGCCGTCTTTGGTGACGGGGATTTCTCCCTTACCGACTGGACCGGGGCCACCGGCCTGCGGAACGGCGTGATTCACCACACGTCCTTTCGCGGCGCGCGCTTCGACGGAGCCGACCTTTCGGGTGTGATGCTGGCCAATTGCGATTTCACTGGCGCGGTGTTTCGTGGCGCCCGGTTGAAAAACGCCAAATTCATGCGCTGCGCATTTACCGGTGCGCAGTTCGAGGCCGCTGAATTGAACGGCGCCGTGCTCCTCGAATGCCCCGCGTCCGAGACGCGGTTCGCGAACGCGCGAGTGACGGAAACCTTCTTCCTGAAATGCGATCTCTCGCGGTCGGTGTGGCGCGACGCGCAGGCGGACGGCCTCTCCCTGCTGGACTGCACGCTGACCGCCATCGACCTGTCCGGCGTCACTGGGCAGCGCATGCTCATGGTCAAGGCTGACCTGAAGGATGCGGGCCTGGATGGCTTTCAATGCTCCGTCAGCGCCTTTCCCGAGGTTGATCTTGCGGGTCGGGACTTGCGCGGGCTCAGCCTTGCTCAATGCAACCTGATGAATGCCAACCTCTCGGGCGCTGTTCTTGCCGGCTTGGATCTGACTGGAAGTTTCCTGCTGCAGTGCACGGCGCCGGGGGCCGATTTTTCGGGCGTGAGCGCCGCAGGCGCACATTTCTCGCGCTCGGATCTCACTGGGGCAAAATTCTCTGATGCGCGCCTCTCGTCGGCGAATTTCCAAGATTGCCGCCTCGGGGGCTCCGACTTTACCGGATCGGACCTCGAGATGGCCGTTCTCGCCCGTGCCCATGCCCCCGGCGCGCGATTTGGTGGCGCCAACCTGGCTTATGCGCAGTTCCCTTATGCCCGTCTTGACGCGGCAGACATTTCGCGCGCGCGCCTCCTGCGGACCGATCTGCATATGGCAACCACCGCGGGCCTGCTCGATCTCGGCGCGAGCGGCAGCGCGCTGCCCACCGATCCCGACAAGGCTGTGGCGGAAGGGTACAATCCCTTCCATGTCCGCCCGCACGCGATGGAGACCTGAATGTTCGTGACCTCCCAGGGGCCTGCGCCCGCGATGGACATGGCATTTCCCGATGTCTGCAAGACGCCGGCAGGCCCCGCCGTCGTTCCGATCCCCTATCCGAACATCGCCTTGTCGAACACGGCGATCCCTTCCCAGGTGAAGCTGCTGTTGTGCGCCATGCCGGCTCACAATCTCTCCACACAAATTCCGCTGTCTAATGGCGACAACGCGGGGGTTCTGATGGGCGTCGCGTCCAATCTGGTGATGGGACCGAAGTCGGCTGCCATGGGATCGACCAATTTTTTCGTGGGCGGCGCGCCGGCCATCAAGCTGACGTCCCCCAGCAAGCAGAATGGGTCCAGCCCGAACGTGCCGGGCATGACCATGACGCCCTCTCAGGTCAAGATGATGAGCCTGCGGTGATCCGCCCGTCGGGAGAATGCCGAAATGTCCAATGTCCAGACGCTTCAGATCAGCATTCCCTCGCTCGGTCTGACCGATGCGGAATGTGCTTCCTTTTCCTATGAAGAGGGTGTGTCGCGCCCGTTTCGCCTGGAGGCCATATTCATCTCATCGAGCGACTTCACCCAGGACGTGGTGGCCGGGAAGCCCGCGACGTTCCATGTGCGCGTGAATGAAAGCGAGCAGCGGATTGGGGGCGTTGTTCTCGAATTCCGCATGCTGAACAAGCTCGAACTGAACAGTTTCACCTACGCGGTGGTGCTGGTGCCGCGTCTCGCCCTGCTGGATCGCGTGCGCCAGAATGAGATTTTCGCGACCGATGCCACAATGGACCTGCGCGCGCTACTGACCGGCGTCTTGGACGGCTCGCTGTCCAAGCAGGCGACGGAGGGCAATCGCGGATTTGAGGTCGAGGCGACGCTGCACGATTCCGTCAAGGCGGAGTTTGCGCGCACGCACATCACCAAATTCAACGAGAGTGACCTGCAATTCTTCTCGCGCACCTGCGAGCATTACGGTGTCTTCTATTTCTTCAAGTTCGAGCCCACAGACGGAGGCGTGAAGGATGTGGTCACGGTGGCGGCGCTCAATGCCGCCTTCGACGTGGCGCAGCCGTCTTCCGTGCGCTTCAAGGCGGCGACCACTACCGTATCGGTCAGCGAGCAGGTGATCACCTCACTCTGCACACGCGCCACGCCCGCGCTGCAGCGGTTCAATCTGCGTGATTATGCTTACGACGCTGCCGAGACGGACCTGCTGGTTCAATCCCAGCAGAGTTCCGGCCTCGGCTCTGTGGTCGAATATGGCGACAACTATTCCAATGTCGATGATGGCAACAAACTCCTCGGCTACCGTCTGGAAGAAGAGACGTGGCAGACCGAGGTTTTTGAATTCGAAAGCACGCTGCCATCGATCCGCAGCGGGACGGTCGTCACGCTCACCGAGCATCCGGTCTCCGCATTCAACACGGAATATGTCGTGATCTCGGTGCGCCACAGCGCCGGCCAGCAAGGCGCGGATGGCTACCGGGCCGGCTATCCAACTCTTCCCTATAGCAATGCCTTCACCGCCATCCGCAAGAGCCGTCAGTTCCGCCCCCGGCGCCTCACCCCGAAGCCCGTCATGCCCGGCGTGTTCAATGCAATGCTGGAAGCGGAGGACACCAGCGCCACCCGCGCGGTGCTGGACGATAAGGGCCGCTACCGGGTGAAGCTCTATTACAACGAAGGGGAAACGAAAAATAAGCCGGGCAAGGGCTCCGGACCTGTGCGCCAGGCGCAGCCCTATGCGGGGGCGAGCGCAAACAGCGTATTGGCGGGCCTGCATTTGCCCATGGTCCGTAGCGCCGAGGTGCTGGTGGGCTACGAAAACGGCGACCCGGATCGGCCCGTGATCCTCGGTGGTGCTTTCAACAGCAAAAATAAGAATCCGGTGAACAACACCACGCAGACTGTAAACCGTCTGCGCACCACCGGTGGCCTGCTGTTGGAACTTGACGACGGAAAGACAGACACAGACCCGCGCTACATTCGCTTTGACGTGCCCGCGAATGTGTCCGACACCCCGCCCACCGGCACCTATATGCGCATGGGCGCGCAGGTTGCCGGCGATACCGCGGTCGAGTCCGGCGTGAAATATTCGAGCTCGACTGTGTCCCAGGAGGGGCAAGGCTGGGATTATAATGGCGGGTTCGACAAGGCGTCGTCCAACAAACAGTCGACGTCCAAATCAGCGGTCAACGCTACGACCGCCAGCGCATCGGGCAATGGCATCCTGATTTACACGGACCAGGATATGGATACGAATATCCTCGGGGCGTCGGTGGCGAAGATCCAAAAAGGTCAGGCCACCGAAGTCACCGAAGGTGACGTGACCTGCCAAGTAGACCAGGGCCAGTTCAAGCTGACGACCTATAACGGCGTCTCAATTTCGGCCGGCACCGTGGGCGCGAACACCCAAATGGCCGACATCAAAATCACGGCGACCAATACGGTCTCCACGAAATCCGGTGGCGACACCTACCAATGGATTTCGGGCACCTCGACCAAATATACGATGGGTGAATCCTTCTCGATGTTCCTCGGTTTCGAGCAGACCATCAAGGCGGCGATCTCGATAACGATGCAAGTGTCGGGGTACAACACGACCACGCTCGGGATTTACACGTCTATGACCATCGGGGCGAAATGGGACATGATTGTGGGATCGTCCTACAAGCTCGTTATGGGGATCGGTGACAAGAAGGTCACCGCCACGGATATGAAAATTACCGGGAACGACTTCAAGATCGCGGAATGGGATACCAAAATCCTCGGTTCTTTCGATCTTAAAAAATGCATGTTGTCGTTGAGCATAGAAACCGAAAAGGGCCAGAAGACCGAGGCGGAATTCAAGGCGGTGGCAACGGAGTTTCTGAATTCTGATCTTGCAGCGGCTAAAAAGGCTGTGTGGAGCCGCTATGTGAATTTGGAATGTGTAACATGAGGTTCGGCATGGCTCGATGCGCAAGCGGTATTGAATGAGACGCGAATGGAAAGCGTTCGCATCGTCCCGACTCGCACCGACTTGCAACTCCGTGATGCCCGATTTTGGAATGACCCAGATGCGAGAGACACCCTGCGGAGCGCAAGCCGCTCCAGCCCTTTCGGTTCCGCCTCCGCCTGATCCTCGCGATGCATCTGCCGAGACAGGCTTGCATCTCGCCCGCGTGCTTGAGGCCAGCGCAACCGCGCTGCGGATCGTGCGGGACGATCAGGAAGAGACCGCCCGTCGTGCGTTCGGCTGCCTCGTGGAGCCCATCGCCGGCGACCGTGTGCTGGTGGCGCGCGTGGGTGGCGAGAGTTATGTTCTTTCGGTGCTGGATCGGCTGGTGGGCGACCAAGCGGCGCTGTCCGTCCCGACCCCCGCGGCGCTCACCCTTCGCGCGCGGGAGGTGAAGATCGCCGCGGCGGAGCGGCTTGAGCTTTCCAGCGGCGAGGATGTCGCGCTCCAATCCCCCCGCATCCTGCTGAATTCACCGAGCGTCTCCATCCTCGGCAAGACCCTCGCCATCGTGATGGATACGCTGCGCTCCGTGGTGCGTCGGCGCGAGATCATCGCTCAGAGTGTCGCCCTCCAGGCCGAGGAGCGGACCAGCACCATACGTGGTGCGGACCTGCTCAAGGCAGGCACCCTGGTGCAACAGGTGGAGGCGGTCTCCAGCACGACGGCAGCCGTCGCTGTGGTGGTGGCGAAAGAGGATGTCCGGCTCGATGCCAAGCGCGTGACGGTGGGCTGAGGCGCATGGCGGAGTCCCTGGTGGCATCCCTCGACGCGGCGCGCCGTTTCATGGCGAATGGTCAGGTGATGGAGGCGGACCTGCTGGTGGACGATGTCCTGGCGCAGGCGCCGGGGCATGTGGAGGCACTGCTGTTGCGGGGCGCCGCCCTGCTCGCGCGGGGAGACCGGGCGGCGGCGTTTGCGCTTTATTCGGAACTCGCCAACCATGCCCCGGATCATCCGGACATTTGCGCCAATCTCGGGGTCATTCATCGCCTGGAAGGGCGTGGCGAGGAGGCCCGTTTCTGCTTCGAACGAGCGGTGCTGCTTGCGCCCCGGAAGGGCAGTTATCATTGCGCACTGGCCAATCTGCTGTTGACGCTCGGCGCGCTGGATGATGCGCGCGATGCGATCCGGGCCGCCGCCCCGGTGGTGGAGGAAAGCGGGGATGACGCGCTCGAGGCGGACCTCTACGGTATCGATGCCCGCCTCGCCTTGCTGGAGCGGCGCTTTCCGGCTGCCGAGCGGGCGGTGCGCCGTGCGCTTGAGGTGCGGCCGAACCATGAGCCCGACCTCAGTCTTTTGTGCGGTCTGGTGGCGCGCAGCGGGCGGAGCGAGGAGGCGGTTGACCTGGCGGAGCGGATCTACCGCGCCGCGCCGACCGCCCTGGAGCACGGGGTGCAACTGGCGGGGCACCTGTTGGACGTCGGACGCACTGCCGAGGCGGAACGGCATTTGCGGCGCTGTCTCGCCGTTGCGCCTGCCCATGTGGAAGCAACCTTTCTAATGGGGCGTCTCCAGCTTCTGCGCGGCGAAGGCGCGGCGGCGATCTCCGCCTTCGCGGCGCTGGTCAAGACAGATCCGAGGAATGCGGACCTGCTGGCACGGATCGGCGGGCTTCTGCGTCTCAACGGTGATCTCGAACGGGCGCTGCTCGTCATCACCCAGGCGGCGCAGCTGGAGGGCGCGCCGCCGGCGCTTGCGGGCTGGTGCGAGGAGATCAAGCTCGCCCTCGGCCGTGTGGGCGAGGTCTGGCCCTCGGCCGTGAACGCGGCGGATCTGCCGCCTGCCGTGCAGATCCCTCTGGGCACGCCGGCAGGGGAGGTGGTGTTCTTTGCACGTTTCGCGGCCCGCTACGCGGATCAGGACCGACCGCTCGTGTGTCATGCTGAGCCTGCACTTTTGCCGCTCCTGGAGGGTGTGGTCGGTCTTTCGGGCACGTCCGGGGCGGCCGGACCGGACTTGCCTCTTCTGTCCGAATTACCCGAACGCATTGGGGTCAGACCGGACGATCGGCGCGGCGCGCCATATCTCGCCGTGTCCGCCGGCCGTTTCGCGGCCTGGACGCAGGCGCTTGCCGGTCGGTCCCGTCCCTGGATCGGCCTGATGTGGGATCCAGGAGCTGGACCGGATTTGGCGACCGTCCGTGAGATTGCGCGCGCGTCGGGGGGCGAGGACGCGACGCTCATTTCCCTCGCCTTCGATCAGCGCCGCGAGCAGTTAGCCGGCATAGATAGCGTTCTGGACGTCGGCGGGCAGTTCCGCGACGCACGCGACCTCATGGCCGTGATGGCCCATCTCGACTTGACGCTGGCGTGCGACGGTCTGGCCGCCCATGTGGCGGGCGCCATGGGGCGTCCGGTTGTGGTGGGCGTGCCGGCGCTCCAGCCATGGATGTGGGCGCACGAAGGTGGACATGCGCTGTGGTACGCCAGCGCGCGTGTGGTGCGCGCGTCGCCGGCGGGACGTTGGGACGTGCCGGCCGCCGTGGCCGCCGCGCGCATCGCCCTGGGCAGGGCAGAGCAGGAGGGACCATGACCTGGACACCGCCGGATCGCGACATTCATCCCTATGAGACAATCCTGTCGCTTGCGATCCGCGACACCATCCTTGCGGCTCCGTCGGGCAATGGGGAGGGGACATGGCGCGAGGTGGAAGCGCAGGGAGAGGCCCTCAACCTGCATCTGCGCGTCGCACCTCGCGAGCGCCGTACCTTCAACGGGAGGGCGGTCCTGGCTTATGCGGTGGCGGGGGACGCGGTTGCCGCCGGCACCGGCTATCGGTGCGAGGGTGAAGCCCTGATCGACTTGAAGACGCGGGCCTTCTTGGCGGTCGAATGCCGCCTGCTCCCGGTCGGGGACATCGCCCGGCCGGCAGAACAATATCTGTGACGCCGGCCGGACAAGGGCGAGACGGTATTGTGACACTGCGCGGATCCCCGCTCACCCCTTCCAACTGAGCTTGAGTCTGCGCAGGGCGGGGGACGATTTTTTGTATAAGGATCATCGTCTGGCCGAGCGATTTAATACCCTAAAGTACTGAATCTGAATATCTATCGAATTATGACGACGACATGAAGCAAGATTGGCATTGCTCTTGCGAACTGCGTGGCGCCGGTACACCACCGGTTACAAGTGACGAGATCCGAAATGCCTACTCCCGCTTATGTCAGCATCAAGGGCGAAAAGCAGGGCGACATCACGAAGGGCGCCTTCACCGCCGATAGCGTCGGCAACCTGTGGCAGGAAGGCCATGAGGACGAGTCCATCGTCCAGGCGTTCGCCTCCAACGTGATCATCCCCCGCGACCCGCAGTCCGGCCAGCCGACCGGTTCGCGCGTGCACCAGCCCGCCACCCTGACCAAGTATCAGGACAAGGCGTCGCCGCTGTTGTGGCAGGCGCTCGCCACCGGCGAAGTGCTGACCGAAGTCGTGCTTTCCTTCTGGCGCACCTCTTCCAAGGGCCAGCAGGAAAAGTACTTCACCATCAAATGGGAAGACGCGGTCCTGGTGGATGGCAAGGCCATCATCCCGAACTGCCTGCTGCCGGAAAATGCCCAGCTCCAGCACATGGACGAGTGGTCCTTCACCTACCGGAAGGTGACCTGGACGCACGAGAAGGCCGGCACCTCCGGTTCTGACGATTGGCGCAAGCCCGCCACCTGATCGGCGGCCTTCGGGACCCGGATCGTACAGCGATCCGGGTCCTTTGTTTTCAATGTCATTGCTAGGTCACGTACTACCGCTTTTCTGCGCAGCGCGGGGAGACCTGGGACCAACCTGATCTGGAGGCCTCCCGGAAGCCTGAGCCCCGCGCCCCCGTCCGTATCGTACCGCTTCAACCGGCGGGCGTCGGACGGCACTGCGGGAAGGTATCCATGCTTTCGCTCGATCTGAAGTCCCTGCTCGACCGCCTCGGGCCTTACGCGAAACGTTCGCTGGAAACCGCTGCGGGGCTCGCCGTCGGGCGCGGAAATTATGAAGTCACCATCGAGCATTTCCTGCTCACCATGGTCGATGACGCCGACCGCGACATCGTGCTCGCCCTGCGCCGCTACGAGGCGGACATTCCGGGCCTGAAACGCCGCCTCCAACGCGCCGTGGAAGACCAGAAGTCCGGTAATCCGGGCCGCCCGGTCTTCGCTCCCAGCCTCATCGATATCCTGACCGACGCCTGGCTGGTGGGATCGGTCGAGCTGAAGCTCGGCTCCATTCGCTCAGGCACCGTCCTGCTGGCGATCCTCAACAATGCGCAACGCTTCAGCCTGACCGACTGGTGGGATGTGGTGCGCCAGGTGCCCGCCGGAGAGTTGAAGGCGAAGTTCCACGATCTGCTCGCCGCCTCGGCGGAAGAAGCGGGACCCGCATTGTCCGGCGCGGAGCCCCACCGCAAGGGCGAGGGGGCAGGCACCCGTTCGCCGGACAGTGTACTCGGCCGTTTCGCGACCGATTTCACGGCGCTTGCCAAGGCGGGCAAGATCGACCCCGTCTTCTGCCGCGATCGCGAAATCCAGCAGATGATCGACATTCTGGGACGGCGCCGGAAGAACAATCCCATCTGTGTGGGTGAGCCGGGTGTCGGCAAAACGGCGGTGGTGGAAGGTCTCGCGCTGAAGATCGCCCAGGGCGATGTGCCGGACTTCCTGAAGAAGGTGGAACTGGTCGGCATCGATCTCGGCATGCTGCAGGCCGGAGCCGGCGTGAAGGGCGAGTTCGAGAATCGTCTGAAGGGCATTGTCGAGGAAGTGAAGGCCTCGCCCACACCCATCATCCTGTTCATCGACGAGGCCCACATGCTGGTGGGCGCCGGGGGCCCGGCGGGCGGCGGCGATGCGGCGAACCTGCTGAAGCCGGCCCTCGCGCGCGGCGAACTTCGGACCATCGCAGCGACCACCTGGAGCGAATACAAGAAATATTTCGAGAAGGACGCGGCGCTTGAACGGCGCTTCCAGGTGGTGAAGCTGGACGAGCCGAGCCCCACCGACGCCGCGACCATTCTGCGCGGCCTGCGGCCCATCTATGAGCGCAGCCACAATGTGTATGTGCGCGACGATGCGGTGATGGCGGCTGCGCAACTCGCCGCGCGCTATATTTCCGGCCGTCAATTGCCCGATAAGGCCGTGGACGTGCTGGACACCGCCTGCGCCCGCGTGAAGCTCTCCCTCTCCAGCCGGCCCCAGGCCCTGGAGGGCAGCGAGCGCCGCATCGCCATGCTGGAGCGCGAACTCGCCGCGCTGCACCGGGATCGCGCGACCCTCGGTGGGGACGACAATCCGCGCTGCGCGGAGATCGAGGCCGACATTGCGGCCTTGCGCGTTGAAATCCAGCAGATGGACGCGCGCTGGCAGACTGAGAAGGCGCTGGTGGAGCGCATCCTCACCCTGCGCCAGGATCTCAACGCTTTGAATGCAAAGACGCCGGAGCCCGCCGAGGCGGTCGGAGACGCGGAAGCGGTCGACGTTGAGCAGGCGAGCGGGGAAGCGGAGATCCGCGCCCGCCTGTCTGGTGCCATCACCGAACTGCGCGCCCATCAGGGGCGGACCGGCCTGCTGCATTATGAAGTCACGCCCGAAACCATTGGCCACGTGATCGCCGACTGGACCGGCATCCCGATGGGCAACATGGTGCGCGACGAGGCGGCTTCCGTCCTTGCCCTCGCGGACAATCTCGCCAAGCGCATCAAAGGCCAGTCCCAGGCCGTCTCCGCCATCGACGAGGGGATGCGGGCCGCGAAGGCTGGCCTCAACAGTCCCACGCAGCCCATGGGCGTGTTCCTCTTTGTCGGTCCCTCGGGCGTCGGCAAGACCGAGCTTGCGACCGCGGTTGCCGATCTCCTGTTCGGCGGCGAGCGGTTTCTGGTCTCCATCAATATGTCGGAGTTCCAGGAGCGCCACACCGTCTCCAAGCTGGTCGGTTCGCCTCCCGGCTATGTGGGCTATGGCGAAGGCGGCATTCTGACCGAGGCCGTCCGGCAGCGGCCTTATTCTGTGGTGCTTCTCGACGAAGTGGAGAAGGCCGACCCCGAAGTGATGAACCTGTTCTACCAGGTGTTCGACAAGGGCGTGCTCTCGGACGGGGAGGGGCGCGTCATCGACTTCAAGAACACCATCGTCATTCTCACCAGCAATCTGGCCACCGACCAGATCACCCAGATGGGCATCGCGGCCGAGCGCCCTTCGGTGGAGGATCTGGTCGCCGCCATCCGCCCGACCCTGTCGCGGCACTTCAAGCCGGCTTTGCTGGCCCGCATGCAGATCGTGCCCTTCTATCCTCTGCTCGGAGACACGCTGGGCGAGATCGTGCGCCTCAAGCTGGACCGGGTGGGCAAGCGCCTCCGGGAAAGCCAGAAAATGGCCTTTTCCTATAGCGATGCGGTGGTCCGCCAGATTGCGGAACGCTGCACGGAGGTGGAGACCGGCGCGCGCAATATCGATCACATCGTCTCCAAGACGCTCCTGCCTGAGATCGCCACGGAATTGCTGGCGCGCATGAGCGAGGAGAAGCAGGCCGTGGCGCTGCGGGTCGAGCTCGATGCGGACGGCCGGTTTGCCTATGTGTTCAGCGATGCCCCCGGCACCGTCGAGCCCGAGCCTCAGCGGGAGCCCGAGATCGCGGATGCGGGGGAGACGAGCCTTCCCGCTGATCCGGACGTGGGCGCGTCCGCGCAGGCCCATCCCGATCGCGAACTGGCCTAGGTGAAGCGCCCGTGCAGGTTGTGGACACGGATTCGCTCGGAGCCCTTGAGGAGTTGATGGAGGTCACCACCGCCCTCGCCACGGAGCGGCGGTTGGAAAGCCTTCTCAACGCCATCGTCAGCGCCGCGCGACGGCTCACTTCGGCAGAAGGCGGCCGCGTGCTGGTGCTGGACCGCACCGGGCGCGAACTGCATTGCCTCGTGGGGCAGAACGAGGCCGAACCGAGCCTCGCTGACCTTGACCAGTCCGTGGCGCTATATCGGGCCGCCAATTCCTTCAATCTGGATGATCCCAGCGCGTTTGCGGCGGTCACCGGCAAGGTGGTGAACCTCGCCGATGTGCGGGCTTATACCGGGTTCGATTTTTCCACGCTCTATGCCCGCGAGGCGCGCACGCAATTCCGCACGCGCTCCTTCGTTGCGCTCCCCTTGCGCTCGCTGGAGGGCATGACGCTCGGCGTGCTGCAACTGACCAATGTCCGTATGGAAGAGAGCGACGGCCGCCGGGCCTTGAGCGAACGGTCGGAGCGCATCGTCCGCTGCTTCGCGGCCAATGCGGCGGTGGCCATCTCAAACGCCCGTCTGTTCGACGAGAATCGCCGCCTCATTCGCCAGCTCGACCGCGCACGCAGTGACCTGGAAGAGGAAAACACCCGGCTGCGCCAAGAGCGATGCGCTCAGGACGGCGTGATCGGCGCGAGCGCCGGCTTTCAGGTTGCCCACGCTCTGCTCCAGCGGGCCGCGCCGGCCACCGTTCCCGTCCTTCTGCTGGGCGAGACGGGAACCGGCAAGGAAGTCTTCGCCAAGATGCTCCATGCCGCGAGCCAGCGCTCCGGCCGGCCGTTCGTGGTGCAGAACTGCGCCGCGCTGCCTGAGCATCTGCTGGAAAGCGAATTGTTCGGCTATCGCAAGGGGGCTTTCACGGGTGCCCAGGCCGACCGTCCGGGGCTGGTCCACGCCGCGAACGGGGGGACGCTGTTCCTCGACGAAGTCGGCGACATGCCGCTCGGCCTCCAGGCCAAGATCCTGCGCCTGCTGGGCCAGGGGGAAGTGCGCCCGGTGGGTGATACCCGCACGGAAATTGTCGACGTGCGCATTGTGGCGGCGACCAACGCGGACCTTCCCGCCAAGATCGCCCAGGGCCAGTTCCGTGAGGATCTCTATTACCGCCTCTCGGTGTTTCCCATTACGCTCCCGCCGCTGCGCGAGCGCATTGAGGACATTCCGGCGCTGATCGATCATTTTCTCACTCTGGCGTGCGCCTCCCTCGGCCGCCGCCCGCCGGGCCTGTCGCCGGAGGCCCTCGATCATCTTTTGGGGTGGCGCTATCCGGGAAATATCCGGGAATTGCGCAATATCATCGAGCGCGCGGTCCTTCTGTGCGACGGCGGGCGGCTCGAACCCCATCACCTGCCGTCCGGCCTTGCCGCCGCCGGGACACCGGCGCCCGTTGTGCAGACGGGCGAAGAGGATTCCGGTCTGCGCCTGATGGTGCAAAATTACGAAGCGGCTATCATAGAGGTGAAGCTGCGGGAGACCGGCTGGAACCAGAGCCGGGCCGCCGATCTCTTAAAGATCTCGCGCCGCAGCCTGGTGGAAAAGCTCGCGCGGTATGACATCCGCCAGCCGGGCCGCATGTGAGGCGAACGAAAAAGTGGCCATTGATCCCCGTCTGACCGAGATCCTCGGAGGGTTCTTCACGGGACGACGCACCTTCGACCAATTGGCCTTGGAGGTGCGCTCCTATTGCCGCGACTGCGATCCCGCGTTGACCCAGCTTTCAGCCGCGCTCCAGGAGCAGATCAATCTCGGCCGCATGCCCTATGACATCGCCATGCTCCTGTTCCAGGAGGCGGGCCGGCCGGCCGAACCCGTGGCGAAGGACCTGCCCGAGCTTCCCGTCGATCCCAACCCGCCGGATGCGCGCGAGGAAACCCTGCGCGAGCGGGTGGATTCCGTCGTTCTCTCGGCTCTTCTCGGTCAGTTCAAGGACCTGCGAAAAGGCGGGGAAGCGCGCGAGCGGCAGAACCAGCGCCAGTTGGACGATGCGCTCGCCGCCTTCCGTTCCGCCCGTTTGCGGCAGGATGCGCGCAAGAGCGCGGAAGGCTCCGGCCGCCCCATCATGCTCGGGCGTGACGGGCGCGAGGAGAACCGGGTCGGCCAGATCCTGCGCGACCGCTTCGTGCTCGATGCGGAATTGGGGCGCGGGGGCATGGGGGTCGTGTACCGTGCCGTGGACCGCCGGCGGGTGGAGGCGGCGGACAGCCGGCCCTATGTCGCCATCAAGCTGCTGAACGGGAATTTCGGCGCCCATCCCGATGCGCTGCGCGCCATGGAGGCGGAGGCGCGGCGCACCCAGGATCTCTCTCATCCCAACATCGTCGCGGTCCATGATTTCGACCGGGACGGCACCCATCCCTTCATCGTCATGGAACTGCTGGAGGGTCGCTCGCTTGATGCCTGCCTGCGAGACGACAAGCAATTTGCCGGAAGCCCCACAGCCTGGCGTGCCGTCCGTGACATGTTTGCGGCGCTGGCCCATGCCCATTCGCGTGGCGTGACCCATGCCGACCTGAAGCTCGCCAACCTGTTCCTGTCACAGGAGGGGCCGCTCAAGGTGCTGGATTTCGGCATTGCGAGTGCCGCCCGATCGGGCGATTTCGACGTTTCGGCGCTGGAAGCCATGACGCCAGCCTATGCGAGCCCTGAGCAACTGCGCGGCGGGCCGCGCGACCCGCGCGATGACGTCTATGCCTTCGGCTGCATCATCCACCTGCTGTTGACCCGCAAGCACCCGTTCGACCGCATTCCCGCCACCGAGGCAGAGAAACTCGGCATGGCGCCGCCGCCCATCGCGGGCCTGACGGACGCCATGCAGGCGGCGGTCAACGCCGCGCTCGCCTTCTCGCAGGAGAACCGGCCGAAGGATGCCGGCGCTTTCCTTTCCGCCTTTCAGGGCCGATAGCGCGCTTGACCGGATCAGCCCTGCACCAGCTGCGCCACCGCGCGCAGGGCGCCAACATAATCGTTCTTCGGCGCGAGCGCGGCGAGCAGGCCGGAACTTCCCAGGCGCACCAGATCCTCATTGAGCGGAAGCACCGTCGCGACCGGCGTGCGGAACACGGTGGAGATGCGATCCGACAATTCCCGGCGGTCGAAGGCCGGCAGGACCTTGTTTACGAGCAGCAGCAATTGCGGCACATCGAGCCGGCGCGCCAGCTCCAGCGTGACCGCCGTCCCCTGATAGTCCTGGTGGTCCGGCCGCAGTACGAGAAGCAGCGTGTCCGAGATGGCGATAGAGAGCAGCGTCTCCTCGTTCACGCCCGGATGGGTGTCGATGAGCAGATAATCGAGGGAGAGGCGCTGGCTTAGGGTATGGAACCCGTCATTGAGCAGGTCGACTTCGAAACCTTCCTTCAGCACCCGGGCGATTTCCCCGGTCTGCATGCTGGACGGCAGGAGATGGATGGAGCCACCTGCGTTAAGCCCTTCGGGAAAGGCGTTGGCTGTCACGTCCACGGCCGCCTGATCGATGGTGCAGCGGCCCCACAGATAGTCGTTTAGAGTGTAGTGCGCGCTGCCCGGCTCCATGCCAAACAGCACATGGATGCCGGGGGAGAGGATGTCGGTATCCACCACGCCCACGCGCGCGCCCTCGCTCGCCAGCAGATAGGCGAGATTGGCGGTGATGGTCGATTTCCCCGTTCCGCCCCGGTAGGAATGGGTTGAGACGATGCGTGTCATTCCCGGCTCCCCGGCCCCGCGCCCTTGTGGCGGGACCTCAAATCCTGCGCGCGCTTCTGCAAATCCTGGAAATAATCAGACTCTGCGATCGCCCCCACCTCGCGCTTGAACCGCTGGCGGTCGATCTGCACAGTGAGCTCCGCGACAGTCGAGGACAGAGAAGCGTTTTCCCGTGCGAGCTTGGCGTTTGCCTCTTCCAACTGGCGCCTCAAGCCCTGCAATTCCTCGACCAACTGCGTGAGGCGCATCTCGCGCGCCTCCACGCTCACCAGCATGAAGCCGAAGGATTCCGCCAGATGCCGGACGGTTTCAGAGGCGTCCTGCGCATCGGTGAGCGCGAACAGATCATCGGAATGATCATATTGCCCGCGCGCGATCTCGCGGCAAAGAGTTTCCAGGGTCTGGAGCGCCTGTTCGGTCTGGATCATGGGAACCTTCAACGCAGGGTCGGGGCGGAGCGCCACGGCAGCGCGAAGCGGCCCCACATCCGCGGCAGGCGCCAGCTCTCGGCCAGGAAGCGGTTGAGGAATGTGCCGATCTCCGCCGGCCGGTGGATGGGATCGAAGGCCAGCAGGCTCTGAAGCGCGGTCCATTGCGGGGCGCTGAGCCCTTCGGGCCGGGCGGGGACGAGCCCCGCGGCACGCGCCTCCAATGCGCTGCGGCGCTGGAACGGGTGCTGGCCGCTTGCCATCTGGTAGATCAGAACGCCAAAGGCAAAGAGGTCGCAGGCCGGGCTCGGCGCCGCCCCGTCCAATCGCTCGGGAGAGGCAAACGTCGGGGTGAGCGCACCGACCAAGTTCAGGAGCCGGACGGTGGACTCTTCCCCCGCATCCTCCTGCGGGGTGCCCTGGGAGAGGCCGAAATCCAGAACCTTCACCGTTCCATCACGGCCAACGAAGACGTTTCCCGGCTTCAGGTCGCCATGCATCATGCCCCGCCCATGGGCAAAGGCGAGCGCGGCGCCGACGCTTTGCACCACGCCGCGCACCTGCCGCCATTCCAGGGGCTTGCCCTCGTTCTCGCGCTGGACGGCGGCGAGGGTGCGGCCCTGGAGCAGTTCCATGACCAGGAAATGGTTGTCCCCATCATGGTCGCTGTCAAACACGCGCACGATGCCGGGGTGAATGAGATCGATGGTGCGATGGGCCTCGCGATGAATGAGGTCCCGGGCCGCCTCGTCATAGGGCGGGGCGAGGGTCGCGAGCTTGACCGCCACATGGGGGTGCGGGATCCGGGCGCGCATGCGCACATGATCGACGGCATGATACACCGTGCTCATGCCGCCACGGCCGATCACCTGTATCAGTTCGTAGCGGTCCTTCAGGCGCGTGCCGAGGTGGGGCGGAAGGACGGTCGGCCGTGCCGGCGCGCCCGGACGGGTCATCCGCGGATCAAATGCCCGCGACATGGGTGGCCTCCTCTTCGCCAATCCGAATCACCAGAGCTGTCGCGTCGTCGCGCGTTCCCCAGGCGACGGCTTCCGCTACGACATCCTCGGCGTCCGCATCGGGGTCGGTCAACAAAAGTTCCAGGCGATTTTCGGGAATAGCCCCGCACACCCCATCGGAGCACAGAAGCAGACTATCGCCCGCCGCAAGGTCGAAAACAACGCAATCAAGATCCACCGATTCATCCGGCCCGACGGCCCGGGTGATCATGCTGCGCGGCGGTAAATCTTCCGCCACGCGGGCAAAGACCGCGTGGTCGCTGGTGATGCGGTGGAGCGCGCCGCCGCGTGCGAGATAGGCACGCGAATCCCCGGCCCACAGGCAGAGTGCACAGTCCGCCGCGATCAGCGTGAGGACCACGGTGGTTCCCATCGCGTTGTCGGCTTCGCGGCCCGCCTCGAACAGGGCGGTGTTCGCGCGCGCGATCGCCTCGCGCGCCTGTTGGACGCGGAGGTCGAAGCTGGCGCCGGGGTCGACGACGCGCTGGAGCATCTCCACCACCACCCGGCTCGCCACCGCTCCCTCGGCCAATCCCCCCACGCCGTCGGCCACGACATAGAGGCTGCAGGCATTCAGGCTGGCAAAGGCATCTTCATTCTGGGCGTGGAGCGGGCCTGTGCGCGTGGCGGCGGTCGCGTGAGCTTGCAGTCTCACGACAGGAGCGGCGGAGATCATGCCGCGCCCTCCGCGCCAGTCCATTTGCCACTCATCATGCGCTCGAAGGCATCCGCGCTCGGCAGGCCCCGCGTCATCAGCCACAAAGGCGGCAGGTCGCCCCAGCCCTCATGCCACCAGCAGGAGAGGCCAACCGGCCTGTCCGCGTCGGCGCGCAGGGTCCAGGTGAGCAGGTCTCCTGCCGCATCCGCGACGTTGGAATGTCGGCGGCCGCTCATAACCCACACCCGATCGGTGCGGTTTGACCCATCGAGCACGAGCCGCGACACCGGTTCGGGGGCGGGCGGGGGAAGAAAGCGCGCGGAAAAATCCACGATGGCGTCGGCCGCGGCCTCCACATCCAGGCTCCCCTCAATAACCTGGAGCGTCAGGGCTTCCAGCCGGCTCGTCAGGGCGCGAGTCTCCTCCTTGAGGTCGAGGACGCCAAATTCCCGCACGAACGGCACGGCCACCGTGAGAGGAAACGCGCGGCCGAACCGGTCCAGCGACGAGGCGAGCACGCCGATCCACGCATCCGGTCCCGCAAGGCCAGGATCCAACGCAAAGCGCCAGGGCGGGCTCGTCAGATAGAGGGCATTCCAGCCGGTGCCAGCGCGCTGCGCCCCGGCCACCATCATCCGCGACAGCCATGCATCCCACGGTGTGACGAATGTCGCAGGAAGCTGCCGCCGCACGAAATCATCCTTGGACGGGATTTTTCCAAACAACCCCCCGCGAGGGCCGGCGGGCGTCATAATTCGTCCGGACACCGGAAGCCGCTCAGCGCCCCGAGACCAAACGGGCTGTTCACGCTCGCGGCCCGCAACTCATAACTTGCGCTCTGCCCATTGGGGCCGTTCACCGTGAAGGTCTGGCGGTCCGCACGTCCACGCGGGGCCGAGGCGGTGATGAAGCGGAACAGCGCCCAGGGTCCGGTGCGCTGGACGTTCGTCTCATTACCTTCCACGGGGGTCAGCGTCACGGACACGGTGCTCGCCTCGCCCTTGTTGGGCCATTCCATATCGAAGGTCCGCGGTGCCTCATGACGATACACGATCGTGGTTGAATCGATGATGAGGGTGGAGCGTAGCAGGTTCGGCGACAGGAAGACCGGTGTCAGCCCATATTTCACCTGAAGGGTCGGACCCTTGTTCGGAAAGAAGGCCTCGCGAATCTGCTTTGCGCGGGTGAACTGCGCCAGGGTCGCCTGGCTCACCGGAATGCGGGCGCCGTCCTGCGCGAGGGGAACATAGGTCCCGCGCCGCTCCGTCACCAGGCTGGCGAGATATTGCTGGAAGAAGGTGTCCATGGTTCCGCCGGGGCGGAAGAAGTCCGTGAAGTCCGCCAGCGTGATTTCATCGCGTGCATCGGAATAGACGGGATAGCGGCGCGCGATGGCGGCTTCGCAGACGGGAAGCACGTCCTGCTTCCAAGCCTGGTTCACATTCTCATAGCCAAGGCCGAGGAGCGTGTTCCAGGAATTGTCGGCCAGCGAAAGGAGGATGGTGCGGATCGGTTCGGGGCGGAGCGCCGAATCCGTGCGCAGGGCCTGGAACGCATCATTTCCCTGTGCCTTGCCCTGGCCGGTGAGCAGCTGGAAGGCCGCGACCGGGGGCTGCGCGGCGTTGGCGACGCCCGCCAGCACTCCATACACATTGGACACCAGGTCACGAATGCGAGCGGTCGCCGGAGGCTGGCCCCCGGCGCCCGGCAGACCCAGTTGGATCAGCGGAATGAAGGGCTGGGTAATGGACTTGCCGGGCCACGGCCCGTTGCCCAAGGCAGCGGAGGCGGCGGCATTGCCGGCTCCGGCCATGGCCTGCTGCGCGAGCGCGCCGCCGGGCATCCCCGGGGTGGCGGGGGCGCCGGCCTGACCGGCAGGCGTGGGCACGTTCGACTCGACTCCCGGTGGTGGTAGGTCGGTATTTTCCCGTACCGCCATCACCAGAGCGTCGATGGGCGATTGCGGACTGGCAAGATTCTGCGCCACCGCCATGGCCTGTGGCAGCGTGGTGAAGCGCAGGGCCGTGATTTGCGAGAGCGCGCCCTGCCACGTGGCCACATAATCGCGCACATAGAGGGTCGCGATCTGCCGCGCGAGGTCCTGTGACTGGGGCTGAGTGCCGCTTCCCACCACCCAGTCGGCGCCGAGCGCCTCGCTGACCAGTACGGGGAGCTTGGGAAGCAGAAAATTGTAAAAGCCCGCCCGGGTGAACACGCCAGGGATGACCAATGCGCCGCTGGCCTGGGCCTGCGGCCCCGCGGCCAGGCTGCGGCTGCCGATCACCTGGCCGAGGTCAAGATTCTGCAATTGCGGGTTCTGATATCCCTCGCGCAAAAAGCGCGCGTAGATCTGGTCCACCTGCGGGACCCGGGCAAGACGGCTGCGGGCTTCGGCGATCAATTGGGTGTTCAGCGTGGACCGACGCGGCAGAAGGCCGATCATGTTGTCGAGATGGCCTTGGAGAACTTTCTGTTGGCCGGGTTGCAGCGGAAAGGTGAGGGCAGCTTCGCTCTTGGCCATTTCCAGCAAGGTCGCGCGGTCGAACCGGGCCGGGTCGCCCAACATGAGGTAGCTCGCGAGCGCGGTGCGCATGTCCTCCAGCGAGGAGGGAGAGTTGGTGGCAAGGTCTTGCGAGATGCGCGTCTCAAGACGCTTTGAAAAGGCGGGCAGGAGGCGGGTCAGAAGGATCTGATCATAGGCATTCTGAGCGGCAGCACCGAGGCGCGGTGCCGCCGAGATCCCCAGAATGTCGGCATTGACCCAGGAGTCCGACCCGCTCGCTGCCGTCTCCACCTTCCCGGCCGCGTTCAAGGCCGGGAGCACAGCGGGATAGGTCGAGGCGCTGGGCATGGCGCGCAGCGACGTGTCGAGTTCATCGAGCGCAGCCCGCGTTTCGCCAATCCGTATGTCGGCGCGCGAAGAGGCAAAGATCCAGCCCGATGCGAGGGCGAGGGAGCCGCCGGCGATGGCCACGTAACAGGCAGCCCGCACGGCCGACATGCGTCGCTCCAGCGTGCGGTTCGATCCCACGAGGCCCTGTTCGTCGAAGATGACGTCGCTGAGCAGGCGCTTGATGAAGAAGGCCTTGCCAATGCCCGACTGGCTCCGGCGGGCGCCGCCCGAGAGGCCGAAATTGCGGCTCATGGCGCCCAGCAGGCGCTCCAGTGGCGCGCCCGCCTGGGTGCCGGAGGTGAAATAGACGCCGCGCAGGATCGGCCGCATCTCAAACCGGGTGGTCTTGAAGATGGCCGAGCTGAAATCCGCGAGCGGCGCGCGCACGCTGGCGAATTCCTTGGGGAAATTGAACATGCGGCACCGCCGCGCGAGGGCGCGCTCCTGATGCAGCAGTCTCATGAGGCGGCTTTCCAGCCGCGAGACCAGATCGACGAAATTGCGATCGAACTCCGCATCGAACTGAGGGGCGGTGGTCTCCAGCGGAAAGGTCATCCCCCAGACCTGGGCGCGCCCATTGTCGTCCAATTCGTCGAAATATTCGCCGAAGCCGCTCAGCAGGTCGCATTTGGTGATCAGCACATAGACCGGCACCGGCATGCCGAAGAAGCGCATCAATTCCTGCAGGCGCAACTTGATGGTGTCGGCATGCTTGCGCCGTTGCGCCTCCGAGGTGCCGATGATGTCGGCCAGGCTGATGCCAACGATCACGCCGTTGATCGGGCGGCGCGGACGGTGGCTGCGCACCAGCTCCAGGAAGCCGCGCCAGGCGGCCTTGTCCACCTCGGCATTGACGTCCTGGGTGGTGTAGCGGCCGGCCGTGTCGATCAGCACCGCCTCGTCGGTGAACCACCAATCGCAATAACGCGTGCCGCCCACGCCGGACACGGGGTCATCGCCCACCCTGTCGGCCAGCGGGAAATTGAGGCCCGAATTCTTGAGAATCGTCGTCTTACCAGCGCCCGGGGGGCCGAGGATCACGTACCACGGTAGCTGGATCATGTAATTGCGGCCGGCCTCGTGGCCGATCGCATTTTCCTTCAGCACCCGCATCGCGCCTTCATAGCGTTCGCGGATAATCTCCAGTTCGTCCGTGGACTGCTCGCTCGCCAGCAGCGCGAGGCCGTCGGAATCCAGCAGGGTCTTGATGGCGCGGGCATTGGCGCGACGCGACAGGAAGATGCGCAGCACCAGGGAAACAAAGGCGGCGGCAAACAGCGCCGCGATTACGCCGAGGCGCATTCCCACGCTGCCGAGCGGTGTAATGCCGGCGATCGACACATAGGGGCCGACGAACCAGATCAGAATGGCCAGGCACAGCAGGCCCAGCAGCATCAGCAGCGTTCGGACCCGCAGGACGTCGGCGAGGAGGGCGGCGAGCATCGATGAGCCCTCAGGTGTTCGGTGTACCGATCCGATTGAGGCGGTCCTCGATCGGAGCGATGCCCTGTTCCAGGCGGAACACGAACAGGGTGTAGATGATCAGAAGGAGGACGCCCGCCACCGCGAATACCACCCAGAGGGGCACCAGGCTGCCGAGCTTGCGGCGCATGGAGACGCCCTGCCAGCGTGGAGAGAGGTCATCGAGATTGTTCTTGGCATGGGTGCGCCAGAGGCGGCCCAGTTCGTCACGCAATTCCTCGAGCTGATACTGGCCGCCCTCCATCACGCGATACTTGCCCTCGAAGCCCAGCGCGAGGCACAGGTCGATCAGTTTCAGCAGCGCCAGATGCTGGACCGGATTGGCCCGCACGCGATCCAGGATGGCGAACACCTTTTCGCCGCCCCAGGTCTCGCCGTGAAACTGGTTCAGCAGACTGTGGGTGCTCCAATTGCTCGCAGCGCCCCAGGGCGTGGTCATGACGGCTTCGTCGATCACCGAGCACAGCACATAGCGCGCCGCGCTCACATCCACGACCCGCGCGCCCAGCTTGATGGCCCGCTCGTCGAACTTCTTGATCTGCGCGACGGTCTCCGCGCGCAGCGCGACGGCGTCGGCATGCTCCACCGCCTGTCGCAGCTGGGCGACCAGGGCCAGCAGGGGCGTGGCGGCCGCGGCGATGGTCTCTTCGGGATGGGACGGGTCCGGAGAGATGGCGAGGTCAGGCAAAGCCAGTCCCGCGCCTTCCGGGGCAGAGGGCGCGACCTCGGGGGCCGGAGAAAAGGGCTTGGGCGCCGGCGCCGGATCCACGCGCGGAGCGCCGGCCCCGGCGTCGCGGCCCGCAGTCGGGCGCGGCACCGGCATCGGCCGGTGTCCGATGACGGTCGGCTCGTCGTCGCCCATGGTTGGATCGAAGCTCACGGCTGGCCCGCCCGAATGGCCCAGAACTCCAGGTGGAGATCGGGATAGTCACCGCTGACATGGAAGGCGAAGGCGGCCGAGCGCGTCAGGCTGCGCCACAAGTCGTGACCCTGGTCCAGCTCGAAATAGACCGCGCCCTGGAGATAGGGCAGTTCGCGCGGCGCCACGGGCAGCGAGCGCAGCGGGACGCCCGGAAGCTGGAGGTTCACAAGGTCGCGGATCTGCTCCACCGATCCCACTTTGGTCGTCGCAGGAAACTGCGTGCGCAGCATTTCGTGGGGAATGCCGGCCGACACCACGAGCACGAAGCGCCCCCCGGCGAACAGCGAGCGGTCGGTGATGGTGGCGGTGCGGATGCCATACCCCCGCTCCTGCAAGGGGAGCGAGACGGCGGTGCGCTCGATCACGAGATTCAGCGCCTGACGGAGAATTTCAAGTACCGGCTCCAGGCTCGCTTCCAGGTCATGATGCACATAGGGCGGAAGAGGCGTGGGGCGCCGGCGATGGGTGTCGAAGGTGGCAAGGTCGCCGGCCAGTCGCACAAGTTCGCGGAAAATGGTCTCGGGATGGGCGCCGGGTAGGCGCGCCAGGTGATGCAGCACATTCTGCGCGGAATTCATCACTTGCAGGAGCAGCATGTCGATGAGGCCGGCGCTGTCGGCGGACATTCGGCTCGGGTCGCAGCGTTCAGCCAAGGCCTCGCCGCGCGCATGCACCAGCCCATGTACTTCGGTCACCACCTCCAGCAGGCGGGGGGAGGCATGGAAGTCCAGGCAGGGGGGAATGAAGCTGGTGGACAGCTCGATGGAGCCGGAGGCGCGGACTTCCTCGATCCGTGCGAGCGGCAGGAGCACGAGCCCGTCCTGCGGTTCGCCCTCGAACACCAGCCCGGCATTCAGTTGCCCGAGCTTCAGGTCGACCGGCTCGCGTTCGGGCGCGCTGTTGTCGCGCACGGGCTGGGTGAGGGCCTTCATGCGCCTCAGGCTCGCCCCGGCCTCGGCGATTTCCACCGAATCCTGCGTGCGCGCGGGCACCGCCAGATAGACGAGACCGCGCTTCAGGTTCGGGGGAACCTTGCGCGGGGGCGGGGCCGGCAACTGGAAGGGCATGGCGACCACGCTGCCATCCGCAAGCACGGCATCGCAGCGGGCGATGCCGATCTGTCCCAGCTTCAGCAGGTCCTCGTCGAGGGCGAGCACCCGCAGGCCCCACCCATAGGGCCGCAGACCCGCCACCCGGGCTTCCAGCAGGCCCTCCAGCCAGCGGTCATGCTGCTGGAAATGCTGCGGCTTGACGAACATGCCTTCAAACCAAAGGGGTTTGCTCGTCAACGACATGCCTTCATGCTCTCCGAATTGGATTGGAACCTGGGGCAGGGCCTAGAGGCCGAACCACCCCTTGCCCCGGGTTGCGTTCAGTTCCACCGTGACGGCGAGGCTGGTGACCGTCACGAGCAGGTAATTGGTCTTGGCTGGCGTCAATTCGACGATCGAGCGCCATTGCGCGGACGAAATGTCCCGGAAGCCGGCAATGACCCCGAGAAACTTCACATCGCCCGTGATGGTGTGATCGACCTCCTGGGTCGCGCCCGGCACGATCTCCACAACCTCCTTGGAGAGCATTTCCGGGCCGAGCCGGGCGATGTCGTTGTCGAACAGCTCGAAGAAGGTCGCCGCCATGAAATTGGTCTGCGCCTTCAAGTCGTACAGCTTGATGACAACGGGCGAGGGCACGCCGGATTGATTGGGATTGATATTGGCGTCCGCGCGGACCGTGATCTTAGTGGGCGTTTCGACCGGCGGCGGCGGGCCTGGCGAGGCGCAGGCGGAGAGTCCGGTGCCGCAGGCCATCAGTCCGAACAGCGTGGATCGGCGCGAGATGAGGTCTGTCATGAGCTTTCGCCTCCGCGCATGCTCTCCACATGGTGCGCATAGGCGCGGGCGAATTCCTGACCCACCAGTTCGGGGCTCAGCACATCCAGAGCGTCCACGAGGCGCTCGTGCATCATGAGATATCGGTCCCACAGGCGTGCCTTGTCCGGCCGCCGGCCGAAGGCGGCGGTGCCTTGAGCCTCCCCCTCCATCTCAAAGGCAATGGCTGCGGGGCTGATCCGCTGCATCAGGCGCGTGATAGTGGCCTGCATGGCGTCGCTGGCCGCAAGCTCATGCACCTGAAGCTCATGGAACACCGCGCGCGCCTGAGCGGCGGGATCCGGTTGGCCCGCCGCTCTGCCGGCGAACATCCGTCGCAGGGCGTCGTCCGCTGAGCCGGCGCCGCGGAAGGGATTTTCATCACCGAACATCCGCGTTTGCTCAAGGCTGAGCTCGGCTTTCAGACGGCGCCGTGTCGCGTGAAGGTCAAGCAGGCCCCCGACCAGCGCGCGCACCAGCATCGCAACTTCGACGAGGGCGCGGTCTCGCTCCGGCCCGGAGAGCCGGGTCGGGTCAAGGCCCAGGAGGGACCAGAAGGGGCCTTCGCCGACCTCAGACGCGGGGCTCGGGGCGAGAGGCGCGGGCGGAGACGGGAAGGGACTTGTGGCCGGCAAGGGGGCGGCGAAGTCGGCCGGCGGGGGCACCGCACGGGTCAAAGGCGGAAAGGGCGCGGCAGCGGCGGCTTCGGGCGCCTTCGCGCGCCCACGCATGCGCAGCAGCGTCACCATGGCTTCCGGGTCGTCTGGAGACGGCGGAGG
>JBFMAV010000023.1:0-58838 GCA_040755535.1 Pseudomonadota bacterium
GATTCGGGCGCTCTTTGTGTTTGTTTTCTCAGGATGAGAAAAGGGTGGGGCGTCGCCTCAATGGCCGCGCCCCGCCGCGCTCAGGCGAACCGGCCGTGGCAATGCTTGTATTTCTTGCCTGAGCCGCACGGGCAATTTTCGTTGCGTCCGACCTTGCCCCAGGTCGCGGGGTCGTGCGGGTCCCGCTCCGCGACGGCGATGTCGCCGGCTATGCTCGGCGCCGGGCGAACCCCGATGGCCGCACCCGCGCTCGCCATCTCATCCTCACCGGTGGTGGGATTGATGTGATGCGCTTCCATGGGGGGCAGTTCCTCCATGGGAGGCGGCGAGGTCACGATTTCCACGCGCATCAGCTGGGACGTCACGATCTCGCGCAGACGGCCGAGCAGGGCCGCGAACAGCTGGAACGCCTCGGACTTGTACTCGTTGAGCGGGTCGCGCTGGCCATAGCCACGCAGCCCGATCACCTGACGCAGATGGTCCAGCATGGCGATGTGCTCACGCCAGAGATGATCCAGCGTCTGGAGAAGCACGGACTTCTCCACATAGCGCATGAGTTCCGGCCCATATTGGGCGCTCTTGCCGGCCATCCATTCGTCGGCGCGCTGGATGATGCGCTGGGTCACCTCTTCGGCGCCAATGCCCTCTTCCTTCGCCCAGTCCTCCACCGGCAAGGCAAGGGTCAGCACGTCGCGCACCGCGAAGTCGAGGCCCTTCACATCCCACTGCTCGGGATAGGAATTGACCGGAATGTACTTTGCGACGAGGTCGGTGATCACCGAGTGGCGCATATCCTCCACCGTCTCGGCAATGTCCTCGTCGTTCATCAGCTCAAGCCGCTGCTCGAAGATGACCTTGCGCTGATCATTCAGCACATCGTCATATTTCAGCAGGTTCTTGCGGATATCGTAGTTGCGGGCTTCCACCTTCTGCTGCGCTTTTTCAAGCGCCTTGTTGATCCAGGGGTGGATGATGGCCTCTCCCTCCTTGAGGCCGAGGCGCTGAAGCATGCCGTCGAGCCGGTCCGACCCGAAGATGCGCATCAGGTCGTCGTCGAGAGAGAGGAAGAATTTGGAATGGCCGGGATCGCCCTGGCGTCCCGAACGGCCGCGCAACTGGTTGTCGATGCGCCGGCTTTCATGGCGCTCGGTTCCGATCACCATCAGGCCGCCGGCCTCAAGGGCCTTCTTCTTCAGCGCAGCCACTTCCTCGCGGATGGCGGTCTCCTTGGCGGCGCGATCGGGCGCATCTTCCGGCAAGGTCGCCAATTCCTGGGAAATGCGCATGTCGGAATTGCCGCCGAGCTGGATGTCCGTGCCGCGGCCCGCCATGTTGGTGGCGATGGTGACGGCGCCGGGCACGCCGGCTTGCGCGACGATATAGGCTTCCTGCTCATGGTACCGGGCGTTCAGCACCGCGAAATGCTTGCCCTCCACATGGCCCGTGAAGGCCTCCGGGTCCGAGAAGTCCTTCTGCTTGAACCCCGCATTCCGCAAACGCTCGGCCAGAAGTTCCGACTTCTCGATGGAGGTGGTGCCCACCAGCACAGGCTGATGGCGCGCATGCGCCTCGTCGATAAGCTTGATGATGGCGTCGTATTTTTCCTCCGCGGTCCGGTACACCTCGTCATCGTCGTCGATGCGCGAGACCGGCATGTTGGTGGGAACTTCCACCACTTCGAGCTTGTAGATGTCGGAAAATTCCGCCGCCTCGGTCGCGGCGGTTCCGGTCATGCCCGCGAGCTTCTTGTAAAGGCGGAAATAGTTCTGGAAGGTGATCGAGGCCAGAGTCTGGTTCTCGGGCTGAACCTGAACGCGCTCCTTGGCTTCGAGCGCCTGATGAAGACCTTCCGAGTAGCGCCGGCCCGGCATCATGCGGCCGGTGAACTCGTCGATGATCACCACTTCGCCATTGCGAACAATATAATCCTTGTCGCGCTGGAACAGCGTGTGGGCGCGCAGCGCCTGGTTCACATGATGAACCACCGAGACATTCTCGATGTCGTAGAGCGAGGTGGACTTCAGCAGCCCGGCCGCGCTGAGCATCCGCTCCATGGTCTCCATGCCGTCTTCGGTCATGGCGACGGATCGCTGCTTCTCGTCCACCTCGTAGTCGCTCTTGGCGAGGCGCGGAATGAACGTGTCGATGGTGTTGTAGAAGTCTGAGCGGTCTTCCAGCGGACCGGAAATGATCAGCGGCGTGCGCGCTTCGTCCACCAGGATCGAGTCCACTTCGTCCACGATGGCGAAGAAGTGTGGCCGCTGCACCATATGGGCGCGGTCATACTTCATGTTGTCGCGCAGATAGTCGAAGCCCAACTCGTTGTTGGTGGCGTAGGTGACGTCACACTGATAGGCCGCCCGGCGCTGGTCGTCATCCATGCCGTGGACGATGATGCCGGTGGTGAGGCCGAGGAAGCGGTAGATCCGCGCCATCCATTCCGCGTCGCGGCGGGCGAGATAGTCGTTGACGGTCACCACATGCACGCCTTTGCCGGCGAGCGCGTTGAGATAGACCGGCGCGGTGGCGACCAGGGTCTTGCCTTCGCCGGTGCGCATCTCGGCGATGCCGCCGTCATGCAGCACCATGCCGCCGATCAACTGCACATCGAAGTGCCGCATGCCGAGCACGCGCTTGGCGGCTTCGCGAGCCGTGGCAAAGGCGGGGATGAGCAGGTCGTCGACGCTTTTCCCACCCGCGATCTCGGCGCGGAACTGATCTGTGCGGGCACGCAGCGCGTCGTCGCTCAGGGCCGCAAGCTCGGGCTCCAGCGCATTGATGGCCTGGACCGTGGGCCGGTAGCCCTTGACCCTGCGGTCATTCGCCGAACCAAACAGCTTACGAGCGAGTCCGCCAAGCATGGTATGATGTCTCTATCCATTCCGTCTCGGGAACGAGAGGCGCGCCGACGGCCGTCACGCTCTCGGGCGAAGACGCCGACCTCCCCAACGACGCCTTCAATACGGCGCCAAGAAGTCCGAAGCGGTTTCCGGACGCATCCCGCGGTCGTTTCGATCAGCGATCGTGCGATGACTGCGCCAGAAGTTCGCGCCGTCATCGGCCGCGCGCCGCCGGGGCGGGGTGGGGAGACACCGACTTGCCGGACGGAGACTTATGAACGGGGCAGGGCCTTGTCAATGATCGCGCCCGCCGTCTCGTTACGGCAGGACCGACGAAAGCGGGTTCTCGGCCTTTCTGTGTCATGGACACGCCGTTGTGCGCTGCGTAGTATCCGCGCGACTTCGACGGTCGGGGGATGGGTATGACCGGGGTGATTTGTGTTCGTAACGTGTCCGGTTTCACCTCGTGGCGCCGGCGCGGGGCCGTTTCTGCCTGCGCGCTTGGCGCGCTGGCGCTCGCAGGATGCGAGGAAAAGAACACCTATGTCGCGCCGCCGCCGCCGACTGTGACCGTCGCCCCGGCCATCGCGCAGCCGGTGACACGCTATCTGGAACTGACCGGCAACACGGCGTCCATCAACACGGTGGACCTGAACGCCCGCGTCGAGGGCTTCCTCACCGACATCAAATATAAGGACGGCGCCCTGGTGAAGAAGGGCACCGTTTTGTTCGTCATCGAGCAGGACCAGTACAAGGCCAACCTGGCCCAGGCCCAGGCGACGCTCGCCGCCAATCAGGCGCTCCAGGTCCAGGCCGAGGCGGAATATAACCGTCAGAATCAGCTCGCGAAACAGGACTTCGCCTCGCAGGCGACCCTTGATCAGGCCCGCGCCAAGCGCGACCAGTCGGTGGCGAACGTTCAGAACGCGCAGGCCAATCTGGACCTGGCCAAGATCAATCTTGGCTATACCGAAGTGGCGGCGCCGTTCGACGGGGTGGTCACGGCCCATTTGCAGGATATCGGCGCGCTCGTGGGCTATGGCAGCCCCACCAAGCTTGCGACCATCGTCGAGATCAGCCCCATTTATGTCTGGTTCTCGCTTTCGGAAAACCAGGTGCTCAACATCAAGCAGGCGCTCGCCCAGCGCGGCCGGACCCTGCAGTCGGTGGCGGAGAATCTCGGCGACATCCCGGTTGAGATCGGCCTGCAGACCGAGACGGGATATCCCCACAAGGGCAAGCTGGACTATGTCGCGCCACAGGTCGATCCCAATCTCGGCACGCTGACGGTGCGCGCCATCTTCGAGAACAAGGATCTCTCCCTGCTGCCGGGCCTGTTCGCCCGCATCCGCCTGCCGCTTGGTCCGGCCGAGCAGACAGTCGTGGTCAACGACATCGCCATCGGCACCAACCAGACCGGCAGCTATGTGCTGGTGGTGGACAACGACACGGTGAAGCAAGTCCAGGTGACCATGGGCCAGCTTCAGGACAAGGGGCTCAGGGCCATTAATCAGGGGTTGACCGCGGGCCAGCAGGTTGTGGTGAACGGGTTGCAGCGCGCGATTCCCGGCTCCAAGGTGGCAACGCAGACCACCACCATGGGGGAAACGGCGGCGCCCAAGCGGCCGATCGATTCCCCGCCGTCCGATTCGAAAGCTGCGACGCCCGCCGCGTCGGGCACGAAGAACTGATATCGGTCCCTCGAACGTCAGGCGACGACCATGATCTCGCGCTTTTTCATCGAGCGGCCGGTACTGGCGAATGTGCTCGCGATCTTCTTCGTCCTGATCGGCGCCGTTTGTCTGATCCGGCTTCCGGTGGCCCAATATCCCAATATCGTGCCGCCCACCGTGACGGTGGTGACCTCCTATCCCGGCGCCAGCGCCAAGACCATGGTGGATACCGTCGCACTGCCCATCGAGGAGCAGGTGAACGGCGTGCAGGGCATGCTCTACATGCAGTCCTGGAGCGCCGCCGACGGCACCTATACGCTGGTGGTGACCTTCGATATCGGCACCGACCCCAACATGGCGCAGGTTCTGGTGCAGAACCGCGTGTCCATCGCCATGGCCTCCTTGCCACAGGCGGTGCAGGTGCAGGGCGTGACCGTGCTCCAGAAGGGCACGTCCATTCTGGAATTCGTGACCCTCACTTCGCCCGACGGGAAGTATGACGGCCTGTTCCTCTCCAATTATGCCGGCATCTATATCCAGAACGAATTGGCGCGCCTGCCGGGTGTCGGCAATGTGGTGGTGTTCGGCGCAGGCAGTTATGCCATGCGCATCTGGATGGATGCCGACCGCATGCAGGCCTTCGGCCTGACGCCCAGCCAGGTCATCAACGCCATCCAGGGCCAGAGCCAGGAGGTCACCGCCGGGCAGGTGGGTGCCCCGCCGGCGCCCAACGGGACCGGCTTCCAATATACGGTGAACATCCAGGGGCGCCTCAATGATGCGCCCGACTACGAGAACATCATCGTCAAGGTGGACAACCAGGATGGCGGGCGCATCGTGCGCATCCGGGACATCGGGCGCGTCGAACTTGGCGCCCAGAGCTATTCCAAGACCTTCACGCAGGACAACAAGGCCGCCACCGGCATCGGTATCTTCCAGCTTCCCGAGGCGAACGCGCTTTCGGTGGCGGATGAGGTCGAGAAGAAGATGGAGGAATTGTCCAAGTCCTTCCCCGAAGGCGTGAAGTACCAGATCCCCTTCAATACGACGCTGTTCGTGACCGCCTCCATCGATGAGGTCTACAAGACCCTGTTCGAGGCCGGCATTCTTGTTCTCATCGTCATCATGCTGTTCCTCCAGGATTGGCGTGCGACGCTGGTGCCCGCGACGACGGTGCCCGTCACCATCATCGGCGCCTTTGCCGCCATGGCGGCGCTCGGCTTCACCATCAACCTCTCCACCTTGTTCGCGCTGATCCTCGCGATCGGCATCGTCGTGGACGACGCGATCGTGATCGTGGAAGGCGTGGCCCGACATATCGAAGAGGGGATGGAGGGACAGCCCGCGGCCGAAAAGGCCATGGACGAATTGTTCGGTCCGGTCATCGGCATCACCCTCGTCCTGATGTCGGTGTTCCTGCCCGCGTCCTTCATCCCGGGGCTGACCGGCGAAATGTTCAAGCAGTTCGCGCTGGTCATCGCCGCGACGGCCCTGATTTCGGCCATTAACGCAGCGACGCTGAAGCCGACCCAGTGCGCGCTCTGGCTGCGCAAGCCGGTTCCGAACGACAAGAAGAATGCCTTCTATCGCGGCTTCAATGCCGTCTATAACAAGTGCGAGCATTGGTATGCCGGCCTCATCAGCCGCATGGTCCATCATTCCAAGCTGATGGTGCTCGTCGCGCTGGTGCTCATGACGCTGGCCGGCTGGGGTCTCGCCCGTCTGCCCACCTCGTTCCTGCCCATCGAGGACCAGGGATATGTGGTGCTCGCGGTGCAATTGCCCGACGCGGCGTCCACCGAACGCACGGCCGAGGTGGTGGCGCGGGCTGCCGACATCGCCCTGAAGGTGCCGGGCGTCGCGACGACCCTCGGCATTACCGGCATCTCGGCCCTCGACAACAATTCAACCCTCGCCAATTCCGGCGTTGTGTATGTGCCCTTCAAGAGTTGGGACGAACGCGGCAAGCAGAAGGGGCAGGACCTCCTGTCCATCTATCTGACGATGAACCGCGAATATGCGAAGATCGAAGAGGCTCAGATCACCGTTCTCGTGCCCCCGGCCATCCAGGGCATCGGCAACGCGTCCGGCTTCACCCTGCAGCCGCAGATCCGCGACGGAAATTTCGACTATACGTTGCTGCAGAACGTGACCGACGAAATCATCCGCAAGGGTCTCGACCAGTCGGCGCTTTCGCACCTCTCTACCTCGTTCCGGGCCACCGCGCCCCAGCTCCAGGTGGATGTGAACCGCGTGAAGGCGGAGACGCTGGGCATCACGGTGAACCAGGTCTTCACCACCATTTCCAGCTATGTCGGCTCGTCCTACGTCACGCAGATCAACAAGTTCGGCAATGTGTTCCAGGTCTATGTCCAGGCCGAATCGAAGTCGCGCCTGCTTCCGACCGATCTGCAGAACCTGAAGGTGAAGACACCGAACGGGACCATGGTTCCGCTCGGCACCCTCATAGAGGTTCGCGTCATCCCAGGCGCCCCGCTGATCTCGCTCTACAATCTCTATCCCTCGTCCACCATCGTGGGCGTGAACTCGGCGGGCTTCTCCTCCGGCCAGGCGCTGACCTTGATGGAGCAGATCGCCAAGGCCACGCTGCCGCCGGGCATGGGCTACGAATGGACCGCCATGTCCTACCAGGAGAAGCAGGTTGGCTCGCAGATGTACTACGTCTTCGGCCTCGCCATTCTCCTCGTCTACATGGTGCTCGCCGGCCAGTATGAGAGCTGGATCCAGCCGCTGTCCGTAATCCTTGCGGTGCCGCTCGCTTTGCTCGGCACGGTGGGCGCGCTCATGGCGGTGGGGGCGGCCAACAATCTCTATACCCAGATCGGCCTTGTGCTGCTGATCGCACTCGCCTCGAAAAACGCGATCCTGATCGTGGAATATGCCCGCGAGAAGCGATCGGAGGGGATGGAGATCATGGATGCGGCGGTGGAGGCGGCGCGGCTGCGTTTCCGCCCCATCCTCATGACGTCCTTCGCCTTTATCCTGGGCGTGCTGCCGCTGGTCTTCGCCACCGGCGCCGGCGCCAATTCCCGCAAGTCCATCGGCATCGCCGTGGTGTCGGGCATGCTGGCGTCCACCTGCCTTGCGGTGCTGTTCGTGCCGTCCTTCTACGCGGTGCTCCAGCGCTTCGAGGAAAAGGTGCTGAAGCGCAAGCCCAAGATGCGCGAGCCGGAGGGTCATACTCCCGGAGGGGCCACGCCCTCGGGTCCCACGGCGCCCGCCTCGGCCTAACACTGTACGGCCCGCCCCTGCGGCGGGCCGTATTCATCTGGGGAGGTTTTTCGTGCCTCCATTTGGAGCAGAGCGCCGCAAACTCATGCTTCCGTGGCCGCAACCCCTTGTTTAACCTTGGGCCGAGCCCTGCCCACCCTCACCGGTGACTGCCAATGCCCATCCTTGCCAATCTGCACCACGTTACCAGCTACACCTATGACCGTCCGGTGGCGCTGGGGCCTCAGATCATTCGCCTGCGCCCCGCGCCGCATTGCCGGACCGAGGTGCCCGCCTATGCGTTGCGCATCTCGCCCGCCGAGCATTTCATCAACTGGCAGCAGGACCCCTTCGGCAACTGGCAGGCCCGCGTCGTCTTTCCGGAACGCGCCACCGAGTTCAAGGTTGAGGTCGATCTCCTTGCGAGTCTTGCGGTGGTCAACCCGTTCGACTTCTTTATCGAGGATTATGCCGAGCACTTCCCCTTCACCTATGCGGAAGAGGTGAAGAAGGAGCTCACCCCCTATCTGGAACTGGAGGATGGCGGGCCGCTTCTGGATGCGTTTGTCGCCGGCATTCCCCGCCAGAAGCGGCGGATGGTGGACTTCCTGGTGGAGCTGAACCAGTCCATCCAGCACAAGGTCGGCTATGTCATCCGCATGGAGCCGGGCGTGCAGACGCCGGACGAGACCCTTGGCTCGTCCCTCGGCTCGTGCCGCGATTCAGGCTGGCTGCTGGTTCAGGTGCTGCGCCGCCTGGGTCTCGCCGCGCGCTTCGTCTCTGGCTACCTGATCCAGCTGAAGCCCGACGTGGAATCGCTGGATGGTCCCTCCGGCACGGACGTGGATTTCACCGATCTGCATGCCTGGGCGGAAGTCTATCTGCCGGGCGCCGGCTGGATCGGGCTCGATGCCACGTCCGGCCTGCTGTGCGGCGAAGGCCATCTGCCGTTGGCCGCCACGCCCCATTACCGTTCCGCCGCGCCCATTTCCGGCCTTGTGGAGCCAGCGGAGGTGGAATTCGCCTTCGACATGCAGGTGACGCGTGTGGCCGAGGCGCCGCGCGTGACCTTGCCCTTCTCGGATGAGAGCTGGGCCGCCCTCGACGCGCTCGGCGAAAAGGTGGACCAGGACCTGCTTGCCCATGATGTGCGCCTCACCATGGGCGGCGAGCCGACCTTCGTCTCGATTGACGATTACGAGGCGGCAGAATGGAACACCGCCGCCCTGGGATCGCAGAAGCGGGCGCGCGCGGACGATCTGATCCGCCGTCTGCGCCGCCGGTTCGCGCCGGGTGGCCTGATGCATTACGGCCAGGGCAAATGGTATCCCGGCGAGGATTTGCCGCGCTGGTCCTTCGGCCTGTTCTGGCGCAAGGACGGCAAGCCCGTCTGGCACGATGACAGCCTGATCGCGTGGGAGACGGTGGATTACAAGGTGGGCGCGGCGGAGGCAGAGCGGTTCACGCGCCTTTTGGCCGAGCGCCTCGGGCTTGCCAAAAAATATGTGCTGCCGGCCTATGAGGACATCGCCCACTTCATCCTGAAGGAAGCGAACCTGCCGGAAAATCTGGAGCCCGGCGACGAGCGCATCAAGGATCCGATCGCCCGCAAGGCCATTGCCCAGGCCTTCGCCCAGGGGCTCGGCACGCCGCGCGGCTTTGTCATCCCGCTCCAGCGCCTCAACGCCCATGCGGGCGGCGGCTGGCTCTCGGAGGTCTGGCAGTTCCGGCGCGGTCATCTGTTCCTGGTGCCCGGCGACAGCCCCATCGGCTTCCGCCTGCCGCTGGACTCGCTGCCCCACCTGCCGCCGACCCTCTATCCCCATACACTCCCCGCCGATCCCATGGAGCCGCGCCCGCCGCTGCCCGATCCGGATCACATGGCGCAGGGCTATCGGCGCGACAGCGAGACCGGCATCGTGCCCGCCGCCGAGCGGGGGCGGCAGATCGTCGAGGACTATCTGCGCCATTCCCCGCCCTCCGCTCCCTCCTTCGTGCGCACCGCCCTGGCGATCGAGCCGCGGGATGGTCGCCTGTGCGTGTTCATGCCGCCGGTGGAGGGCCTGGAGGAATATCTGGAGATCGTCACGGCGGTTGAAGCGGTGGCGGCCGAGCTTGGCCTTCCGGTGCATCTGGAAGGCTATCCCCCGCCCTTCGATCCGCGACTGGACGTGATCCGCCTCGCCGCCGACCCCGGCGTGCTGGAGGTGAACGTCCATCCCTCCGCCGATTGGCGCGGCTGCGTGGAGACCACGCGCATCCTTTATGAGGAGGCCCGCCTCGCGCGCCTGGGCACGGAGAAATTCCAGCTGGACGGGCGCCATTCCGGCACGGGCGGCGGCAATCACGTCGTGGTCGGCGGCATCACGCCGGCCGATAGCCCCTTCCTGCGCCGCCCGGACCTTCTGAAAAGCCTGATCCTCTATTGGCAGCGCCATCCCTCGCTGTCCTACCTGTTCTCCGGCCTGTTCATCGGCCCGACCTCCCAGCATCCGCGCATCGACGAGGCGCGGCATGACAGCCTGTACGAGTTGGAGATCGCCCTTGCGCGCATTTCCCCGCCGGGCTCGGACCTGCCGCCTCCGCCCTGGCTGGTGGACCGGCTGCTGCGCAACATCCTGATCGACGTGACCGGCAACACCCACCGCACCGAGATCTCCATCGACAAATTCTATTCCCCGGACGGCCCCACGGGACGCCTCGGGCTGGTGGAATTCCGCTGCTTCGAGATGCCGCCGGACTGGCGCATGAGCCTTGCCCAGCAATTGCTGCTGCGCGCGCTCATCGCCATGCTCTGGCGCAAGCCGCTGAATAGGGGCTGCGTGCGCTGGGGAACGGCGCTGAACGACCGCTTCATGCTGCCTCATTTCGCCTGGGCGGATTTCGAAGACGTCCTGGCCGACCTGTCCGAGGCCGGCTATGCCTTCGATCCGCTGTGGTTCAAGGCCCAGTTCGAATTCCGCTTCCCCGCCTATGGCATGGTGCATCGCGCCGGGATTGACCTGGAATTGCGCGGCGCGCTGGAGCCGTGGCATGTGCTGGGCGAAGAAGGGGCCATCGGCGGTACCGTCCGCTATGTGGACAGTTCGGTCGAGCGCCTCCAGGTGAAGGTGGAGGGCTTCAACCCGGCCCGCCATGTGCTGACCTGCAACGGTCGGCGCGTGCCGCTCGCGTCCACGGGTCGCAACGGGACCTTTGTTGGCGGCGTGCGCTACAAGGCGTGGCAGCCGCCGAACGGCCTGCACCCCACGATTCCCGTGCACACGCCCTTGACGTTCGACGTGGTGGACACCTGGGCCGGTCGCTCGCGGGGCGGCTGCGTCTATCATGTCGCCCATCCGGCCGGCCGAAATTATGAGGCCTATCCGGTGAACTCCTACGAAGCGGAGGCGCGCCGCTTGGCCCGCTTCCAGGCGCATGGTCATACGCCCGGCGTCGCCCATGTCCCCGAGGAGCGTGCCCCGGACGAGTTCCCCACCACGCTGGACCTGCGCCGGCCCGTGGGACTCTGACGCCGCCGCCACGCAGCGGAAAAAGAGACTTTTCCTGCCTAACGATCGCGGGTCTAATGACCCGCGGTTGGATGTGGCGTGCGGTCGTCCAGCGAACATCCCCTTTGGGACGCATGGCCCCTGGCCTGAGGTGCGGGGCTGGAATCTGATTGCGATGCTGTTGAAACGGCAGGATCGGTAAATCAGTGTCCAAATTGTTGGGAGGAAGCGTTTGCTGATCGCTCGATGAGGCGATCGGATTGGGACGCGCTTCACGCGCGCCGTCGGTGATCCGCTCTCGGCGCAGCGCCGAGACTGTGCCGCAATTGAGGGACCTGAGCCGGTTCTACGTACCGTGTGAGGGTCGAGATTTCCGTCGTAAGGTCTTGAAAAGACGTTTTCGGTATCCGACCGCACAACGGTTCGATCGAGCATTTTTGAAGACGGCGCGAGCAAGGGGGCAGGCGGGCGTGTCGGGAGTGGAACAGCGCAGCGAAGCGTTCCAGGAAGCCGCCGTGGCGAGCTTCGTGGGCGGCTATGCCACTCTGCCGGGTATCCGCGACGAGATGATGGATGCCGAGGGACGCCCGCGCGCCCATTGGGTCCCCTTCCTGGCGGCGCTCGGGGAACTCGGCCCGGACGAGGTTCGCCGGCGGTTCGATGCCGCCGACCGCTACCTGAAGGAATCCGGCGTCTTTTACCGCGTGTACGATGATGGGGGCGGGCGCGAGCGGCCGTGGGCGCTGAGCCATATCCCATTGCTGATCGACAAGGCGGACTGGGACGTGCTGGCGAGTGGGCTCGCTGAACGCGCGGAGCTGCTCGACCGTCTGCTGGCGGATCTGTATGGCCCGGCCAACCTCGTGCGGGACGGCGCGCTGCCGGCGGCGGCGGTGGCTGGCAGTCCGGAATTCCTCCGCCCGCTGGTGAATGTGAAGCCGCGCGGGGGGCGTTTCCTGCGATTTTACGCGGCCGACGTGGGGCGCGGTCCCGATGGACGCTGGTGGGTGCTGTCCGACCGCACACAGGCGCCGTCGGGCGCCGGCTATGCCCTGGAAAATCGCCTGGCGCTGAGCCGTGCCCTCCCGGACGTGTCGCGCACCATGCGCATGGAGCGCCTCGCCGGCTTCTTCCAGGCCTACCGAACCTCGTTGATCAAGCTCGACCGCACCGGGGAGGGGCGCATCGGCCTTCTGACCCCGGGTCCGCTCAACGAAACCTATTTCGAGCATGCCTTGCTCGCCCGCTATCTCGGGTTTCTCCTGGTCGAGGGCGAAGACCTCACGGTGCGCGGGGATTCCCTTTTCGTGCGCACCGTGGCCGGCTTGCGGCGCCTGGACGTCGTGGTGCGTCGTCTGGATTCCGACTTCACCGATCCGCTGGAGCTGAATGCGCGCTCGCGTCTGGGCGTGCCGGGGCTTGTGCATGCGGTGCGCTCGGGGCGGGCGGTGCTTGCCAATGCCCTTGGCTCAGGGCTGGTCGAGGCGCCCGCGCTCATGGCCTTCCTGCCGCGCCTCGCCACCCGCCTCCTGGGGCGCAGTCTGGCCTTGCCCCATGTGGGCACCTGGTGGTGCGGACAGGAAGCCGAACGCGCCCAGGTGACCGATCATCTCGACAGTCTGGTTCTGGCGCCCGCCTTCGGAACCCACGTGCCCGGGCTGCCGTTCCGCACTTCGGCCCTCGGCGCGGATCTCGACGCAGCGGACCGCCGCAAGCTCTATCAACTTCTCGCGCGGCGCGGCGCCGACTTGGTGGGCCAGGATGTGGCGCGCCTGTCCACCATGCCCGTATGGACCGGCGACCGGCTGGAGCCCCGCCCCTTCGTGGTGCGGGTCTTCCTTGCCGCGACCGAGGATGGCTGGAGCGTCATGCCCGGAGGCTTCTGCCGGATCTCCGAGAATCTCGACGCCCGCGCCTTTTCCATTCAGCGGGGCGATCATTCCGCCGACGTCTGGGTTCTGGCGGACAGCGATGTCGTCACCACCACGCTCCTGCCGAGCCCGGACAATGTGCGGGTGCTCCGGTCCTCCGGCACCCTGCCCAGCCGGGCCGCGGACAATCTGTTCTGGCTCGGCCGCTATCTGGAACGCGCGGAGGCGACCTTGCGCCTGGTGCGTGCTCTGGTCGGTCGTCTCTCGGAGACCGAGCCGGCGTCCTCCCCACTCGTGACGCGGCTTCTCACGCTGCTGTCCTCCTGGGGGGCGATGCCGACCGATCTGGCGCGCGCCACACCCGGCCGCTATGCGGTTGCCGCGCTGACGCGTCACGATCTTCCCGGCGCCTTGCCGCAACTGGTCAAGAATGCGCGATCCGCCGCCTCGGTGATCCGCGACCGTTTCTCACCCGATGCTTGGCGCGCGCTTGTGGATCTTGAGGCCTGTGTGGATGCGCCCGTGCCCACCTCGCCCTCCGAGGCGGATGCCTATGAGCGGGCGGATTCAGCTTTGCGCATCGTCGCCGCCTTTTCGGGTCTCGCCAGCGAGAACATGAATCGCCTGACCGGCTGGCGCTTCCTGGAAATGGGGCGTCGCATTGAGCGGTCCATTTCCCTCATGCGGTTCGTGCGGACCTTCGGGGAGCCGGGGGCGCCCCAGGGCGCGCTGAATGCGCTGCTCCAGCTCGCCGACAGCCAGATCACCTATCGCAGCCGCTATGTGATGATGGAGGCACGCGGGCCGGTGCTCGACCTTGTTCTGCTCGACCCGGACAATCCCCGCTCCTTCGCCTTCCAGGTGGCGCGCATGGCGGCCCATCTGAAGGTTCTTCCGGGGCGCGATCCCGACGAGCCGCCGCCCTTTTCCGAACGCATTGTCGCGCGCATGCAAGCGGACCTCACCGCCTCCAACGCGGACAGCTTCGACCTCGCGGATTTCGAGGCCCTGGAAGGGGATCTCATGCTTCTGTCGGACGAGATCTCCGCCCATTATTTCATCCAGGAATCGGCGTCCGATTTCTGGCCGGGGCAGGGCTAGGCGCATGCTCTACGATATCCGCCAGACCACGACCTACACTTATGCCGCGCCGGTGCGCGCCGCGCGCCAGGTGCTGCGCATGACCCCGGTGGACCAGGGCCTCCACCAGCATGTCATCGCCCACATGCTGGATACCAAGCCCGCGCCCAGCGAGATCGAGCACGGCGAGGATTTCTTCGGTAACGCCATTTGCTATGTCACGTTTGAGGCGCCGCACGAGCGTCTGGAGATTTCCATGCGGGCGCGCATCGATGTGCATCCGGTCGTGCTCCCGGATCCTCTGGCGACCCCAATCGTGGACGTGGTGCGAGCGGATGCGCTGGGCTCCTTCGATCTGTCGCCCCATTCACCAGTCCATGGCCTGTTTCCCACCCGGGCCATTCCTTTCGATCCCGTGATCACCGATTGGGTGGCTCAGAGCTGCCCGCCCGAGCGGCCCATCCTCGCAGCCGCTCTGGAGGTGATGCAGCGGATCAAGGATGATTTCGCCTATCGGCCGGGGGCGACCGATGTCACGACGCTGCCTTCCGAGGCGTTCGCCGCGCGGCGCGGCGTGTGCCAGGATTTCGCGCAGGTGATGATCGCCGGCCTGCGGGGCATCGGCATTCCGGCCCGCTATGTGTCCGGCTATCTGCGTACGGTGCCCCCGCCCGGCCAGGCGCGCCTTGCGGGCGCGGACGCGACCCACGCCTGGGTGGAGGTGTGGTGCGGCTCCATCGCCGGCTGGATCGGCCTTGACCCGACAAACGCCATTCCGGCGGGGGAGGACCACATCATTCTCGCCTTGGGCCGCGATTATGCGGACGTCGCGCCCGTGGATGGCGTCGTCGTCGCCTCGGGAGACCACATGCTCGCTGTGGGCGTGGACGTGATCCCCGTGGAACGGCCCCAGGCGGAGGCGCCGGCTTCCTGAGCGGCCGACGTCAGACCGGTCCCATCACATAGTCCGGCAGCCAGGTGGCGATCTGCGGGAAGAGGCAGAGGATGACGATCCCCACGATCATCGTCACCACATAGGGGAAGGCGCCCCAAAGCACCTCCTCCGTGCGCACCTGTGGCGCGATGGCATTCACCACGAACAGATTGAGGCCCACGGGCGGCGTGATGAGGCCGATTTCCATATTGATGGTGAGGATGACGGCGAACCAATAGGGGTCGAAGCCCGAGGAGACAATGATCGGATAGAGCAGCGGCGCCGACATCACGATGATCGCCACCGGCGGCAGGAACATGCCCGCCACCAGCAGGAACACGTTGATCAGCCCCATCAGCACCCAGCGGTTCACATCCAGCCCGGCGATGCTGCTGGCCACCGATTGGGTGATGAATAGCGAGGACAGCGCAAAGGCGAACAGTTCCGCCGAGGCCATGATCATCATGATCATGACGCTTTCCCGCATGGTGGAGGAGAAGATCTCCACGATCGGCCCGGGGCGGAACAGGCGGTACATGATGATGACGACGCCCAGCGTCAGGAAGGCGCCCGCGCCGGCCGCCTCGGAGGGCGTGGCGACCCCGCCATAGAGCACATAGAGCGTGCCCAGAATGATGATGAGGAAAGGCAGGACGCGGGGCATGGCCGCGAGCTTCTGGCCGAACGAATAGGTCAGGCCCTTGTCATCAAAGCGGAAATTCTTGCGTTTGCAGTCGAACAACGACCACGCCATGAACATGGCCGTCAGCATGAGACCCGGCCCGACGCCCGCCAGGAACAGGCGGCCGATGGAGGTCTCGGTGGCGATGCCATAGACGATCATGGTCACCGAGGGCGGGATCAGGATGCCCAAGGTGCCGCCCGCGCAGATGGAGCCGGTGGCCACCGATGCGGGGTAGCCGCGCTTCAGCATTTCCGGGATGCCCATCTTGCCGATGGCCGCGCAGGTGGCGGGGCTCGATCCCGTCATGCCCGCGAAGATGGCGCAGGCGCCGATGTTCGAGAGGACGAGGCCGCCCGGCACCCGGTTCAGCCAGCGGTCGAGCGCCTCGTACAGGTCCTTGCCCGCCGGCGTCGCGGCGACCGCCGCGCCCATGAGCACGAACATGGGAATGGAGACATAAGCGAGATTGGCGATGCCGGCGAACATGGTCTCCGCCAGCACGTCGAACACGCCGACGCCGTTGGCGATCAAGAGGCCGCCAATGGCCGAGAGGCCGAGGGCGAAGGCGATGGGCATGCCCGTCGCCAGCAAAGCCAGAAGGATGCCGATCACCAGGAAGCCGGCCATGGCGGGGGACAGGGCCATCATTTGGCATCTCCGAATTCGCCGGTCACGCGCCGCGCGATTTCCGCAACATATTGAAGAGACAGAAGAATAAAGCCGAGCGGGAGGGGCAGGAGCGGCACCCACAGCACGATGGCGGCGACCGAGGAGGTGCGCCATTCATTCACATAGGCCTCGTGGAAAAAGATCAGGCTGGCGACGCTCATGGCGAGGCAGAAGACGAGCCCCAGCAAGGCGCCGGCCAGGCCCAGCGCCCGGCGCAGCGGCGGGGCGGCCATCAGTTCGATCACATCCACCCCCACATGGCCGCGGGTGAGCAGCACATAGGGGGCGCCGAGGAAGACCGCCGCCGTGGCGCTGAACACCACGAAATCGGTCTGCCAGATGGTCGGCGCCCGGAAGGCGTAGCGCAGGAAGATCATTTCCACCGTCACCACCATGGCGGCGGCGAGGAGCAGGCCCGCCGCAAGGGCGGCGATCATGGACAGGCGATCGACGGACCAGAGAAAGGCGCGCAGCATCGGGCGGTCTCCGCAGAGGTGTGTCCGCAAAGCGAAGGCTCCTCCCGCGCGCGGCGGGAGGAGAGGATCGATAAAAGCTTATTGAACCGCGAGGGCTTTCTTGATCAGCTCGTCGCCGCCCTTCACCTTTTCGGCGAAATTCTTATACGAGCTGTCCTGCGCCACCTTCAGCCAGGCATCATAGTCTGTGGAGGACATTTCGATGACTTCCACATTGGCCTTCTTGAAGGCCTCAACCAGCTTCTGGTCGCCCTTGCGTGCTTCCTGGGCGAACCAGGCCTCCGCCTTCTTGCCCGCGGCCAAAATCGCCTTTTGTTGCTCGGGCTTAAGGCGGTTGAACACCTGCTTGGAAATGAGGACGGGTTCGTACATGAACCACAAGGCGTTGGCGCCGGGGGCGGTGAGGCACTTCACCTGCTCGAACAGGCGGTAGGAGACGAAGCTTTCAGAAGACGTATTGGTCGCATCCAGCACGCCGGTCTGCATGCCCGAGTAGATTTCCGAAGACGGCATGGAGGCGATGGAGGCCCCCGCCGCCGCCAGCATCTGTTCAAAGGCCGGTCCCGCCGCGCGCGTGACTTGGCCCTTGATGCTATCGGGACCCTTGATGCAGTCCTTCTTTGATCCGAAGGCGCCGGATAACCAGGCATCGGCGATGACGATGGCGCCGTTGTCTTCGACGATCTTCTTGATGTCCGCCATGAAAGGCGAGGCGTTCAGCCGCTCGGCGCGGTCGAAATTGCGCACCAGGCCGGGCATCAGCGTGACCGAGAATTGCGGCACCCGGCCCGAGGCATAGTCCAGCGGGAAGGAGGAAATGTCGAGCTGCCCCTTGGTCAGGGCGCCCCATTGCTCCGCCGGCTTGAACAGGGAAGCCCCTGGAAAGACTTGGATTTTCAGCCCCACATTGGCCGCTTCCACGTCCCGGGCGATCATCTGCACCATTTCGTCGCGCGGGTCTCCCTTGCCGCCGGGAAACTGGTGCGAGGCGCGCAGGGTGATGTCCTGGGCCAGGGCGGGGGCGCCCGCGCACAGGAGGGCGGCGGCAAAGGCGGCGGCGCGGGCAAGGCCCCGCGGATCGAAAGAACAGGTCATTTATTCCTCCCATTGACCGGATATTCCCGGTCTTTCTGGCGTCTGTTTCCCGGCTTGTTACCGGGTTATTCCGGAGCCTTGCGGCCCGTCTGATCCCGGCGTACGCCCGGGAGGGGAAGCGGTTGGCGCCGCTCCCATTTACGCAATGTGAGTATAGATATCCTTATAGGTTTCGCGCAGGATATTCTTTTGTACCTTGCCCATGGTATTGCGAGGCAGGTCCGCAACGAACGTGATTTTCTTCGGCAACTTGAACTTGGCCAGTCGAGCCTCCAAGGCGGCATGGATCTGCGCCTCGGTGAGGGTCGCGTCCTTGGCCAGCACGACCACCGCCGTCACCCCCTCGCCGAAATCCGCATGGGGCACGCCGATGACCGCGCTCTCCACCACGCCGGGCAGGGCGTCGATCTCGTTCTCCACTTCCTTGGGATAGACATTGAAGCCGCCGGTGATGACGAGGTCCTTGCCGCGCCCGACGATATGGACGTAGCCGTCGCCATCCACCTTGCCGAGGTCGCCGGTGATGAAGAAGCCGTCATGGAATTCCGAGGCGGTCTTTTCCGGCATGCGCCAATAGCCCTGGAACACGTTCGGCCCCTTCACCTCGATCATGCCGATCTCGTCGGTGCCGAGCACCGCGCCGGTCTCGGGGGAGGTGACGCGCAGATCGATGCCGGGGAGGGGGAAGCCCACCGTCCCCGCGCGGCGGTCGCCGTCATAGGGGTTGGAGGTGTTCATGCCGGTCTCGGTCATGCCGTAGCGCTCGAGGATGGCCTGTCCGGTGCGCTCCTTGAAGGCGCGGTGGGTCTCGGCGAGGAGCGGGGCGGAGCCGGAGACGAACAGGCGCATATGCGCGGTGGCCTGCGGGGTCAGGCCGGGATGGTCGAGGAGACGGGTATAGAAAGTGGGCACGCCCATCAGGCTGGTGGCCTGGGGCATGAGAGAGAGGCATTCGCCCGCATCGAATTTCGGGCAGAAAATCATCCGCGCGCCGGCCAGCAGGATGATGTTGGTGGCCACGAACAGGCCGTGGGTGTGGAAGATGGGGAGCGCGTGGATCAGCACGTCGTCCCGCGTGAAACGCCAATAATCCCGCAATGTCAAAGCGTTGGAGAGCAGATTGTCGTGGCTCAGCATGGCGCCCTTGGCGCGCCCCGTGGTGCCGGACGTGTAGAGGATGCCGCCGAGGTCGGACGGGCCGCGCGGCACGTCGGCGAATTCCGCCGGCAGGCCCTCGGCGGCGCGGGTCAGCGACCCGGTGCCGTTGGCGTCCAGCGTTTCCACGCAGGCGACACCCAGACGAGCCGCGAGCGCGCGCGCCTCGGCCTCGATCTGCGGCCGGCACAGGAACAGGGCCGGCTCCGCGTCCGAGAGGAAATATTCAACTTCCGCAAGGGTGTAGGCGGTGTTGAGCGGCAGATAAACGGCGCCCGCCCGCACGGCGGCGAGATAGACCACCAAGGCGGTCCAGGATTTCTCCACCTGCACCGCCACCCGGTCGCCGGGCTTCACGCCGCGCGCCACCAGCAAATTCGCGAGCCGGCCCGACAGGGCCAGCGCGTCGCCATAGGTTTCCGTGCCGCCGCCGGGATGTGTGACGAGCGGCGCGTCGAGGCCGGGCATGGCCGCGCGGATGGCGGAGAGAAGGTGGTTCGTCTGGCTCATTTCGTCGTGACCAATGCGCGCGAGGAATCCCCGCGCAGGAGTTTGCGGACGGCTGCGCTCGCCACGATCTCGCCCTTGCCGGCGAAGGCCTCGTGGTTCTTCTCGATGTCGGCGAGCACGTAGCGGTAATTGACCATGAGGCCGGCGGCCTGGGCGATGCCCTTGCGGGAGAGGTCGCCCATGGCGTTGATGCGTTCCAGCCGTGCGCCATTGCCCAGATGGAAGCGGGCGACGGGATCGAGAGGGCGGCCCTTGGGCGATTTCGCCACCAGGAAATAATGCGCCGCCAGCGCGTTCACGACCGGGGTCAGCTCGGCCACCGCCTCCGGCCGCTCTTCCCAGCCGGGCTCGTCCAGCATGGCGAGCGCCTTGCGGTCGGCGGGCGTGAGCAGCGCGTTCGGCTCCAACTTGCGCTGCGCGTCCACGAAGGCGCGGAAGGCGGGAACCGGCGAGAGCGTCACGAACACCGAGAGCGAGGGGATTTCGCGGCAGACGTCTTCCACCACCTGCTTGATGAGGAAATGGCCGAAGGAGACGCCGGCCAGGCCCCGCTGGCAGTTGGAGATGGAATAGAAGACGGCGGTGGTGGCGGCGGCCGGGTCCATCACCTCGCGGCGCTGGTCGAGGATGGGCCCGATCGCGCCGGGCACCTCCTTCATGAGCGCGACTTCCACGAAGATCAGCGGCTCGTCCACGAGCGCAGGGTGGAAGAAGGCGAAGCAGCGCCGGTCGGGCGAGTCCACGCGGGCGCGCAGATCGTTCCAGTCGGTGATCTCGTGCACCGCCTCATAGCGGATGATCTTTTCCAGCACATTGGCCGGGGTGGACCAATCGATGCGGCGCAGGACCAGGAAACCCCGGTTGAACCAGGAGGAGAACAGGTGGCCGAAGTCCCGGTCCACGGGGGCGAGATCGCGGCGATGGACCATGGCGTCCATCAGGTCCTCGCGCATGCGCACCAGTTTCAGCGTGGCGCCGGGGGCGAGGTTGAGGCGGCGGAACAATTCCTGCCGGCGCGGCTCGCTCGCGGCGTGAAGCTCGGTCACGGTCGCGTCCGAGGGCTTGGCCGCATGGGCGGCGATGGCCGCGTCGAGCCGCGCCATGTCGGGGCCGAAGGTCTCCAGAAGCTGCTCGAAGAAGGCGATGCGCTCGCCGGTCTTCATGCGCTGGTAGCGCGCCAGGATGTCGGCGGCGAGCGCGACGCCGGAGGCTTCGCCGCGCCCCGTGAGCAGATGCTCGCACCGCTCCACCAGGGTTGCCGCCCGCGTCGCGCCGCTGACCCGCGCATTGCGGTCCAGAAGGGCGCGGCCCCGGTCCGCAATGGTGGTGAGAAGATCCCCGAAGAAGCTCGTTTCGCCCGCCATGGCCTCAGCTCCGTTCCGTTCGCGTGCCCGCCATGGGACAGGGGACAGCCCGCCTTGGCAAGGCGTCCTTCGCAGGGGGGAGGGGTGAAAAGCGGTCACGGGCCATGGGGGCAGAGCCTCCTGAACGAGACGATTGAAGCGCCGGTTCGTATGGAAAGTCAACAATCAAGTATGCAAGAAAATGACACTTGCATTATGATGGCCGAAAGACGGGAGGGCGAGTCATGCGCGGGGAAGCCACGCCGCGGCTGCGCGAGGCGCTGGAGGAAGAGATCGTGGAGGGCCGCCTGCGGCCCGGCCAGCGGCTGGACGAGGCGGGGCTCGCGGAGCGGTTCGCGGTCTCGCGCACGCCCATCCGCGAGGCGCTGATCCAGCTTGCCGCTTCCGGCCTTGTGGAGATCAAGCCCCGCCGGGGCGCCTTCGTGACCCTGCTCGGCCCGCAGGCGCTGGTGGACTCGTTCGAATTCATGGCGGAGATCGAAGCCGCGTGCGCGCGTTTGGCCGCCAAGCGCATGGGACCTTCGGATCGCGCCGCGCTGGAGGCGGCCCACGCGGCCTGCGCGGCCGCCGTTCGGGCGGGCGACGAGGCGGCCTATTATCCGGCGAACGCCGTGTTCCATCAGGCCATCTATGCCGCCACCGCCAATCGCGTGATGGCGGAGGAGGCGCGCCGGCATCAGGTGCGGCTCCAGCCCTATCGCCGGCTGCAATTGCGCGCCCCCCGCCGGATGGAGGCGTCCTTCGCCGAGCATGAGGCGATCCTGGCTGCGCTGGCGGCTGGCGATGGCGAGGAGGCCGCCACAGGGCTGCGCGCCCATGTGCTGGTCCAGGGCGAGCGGTTCATGTCGCTGCTGCGCGCGCTCCAGGCGGAAACGGGATCCGAGGCGCCTGGGCCGGCTTTGGTGCGCCGCGCGGCGGGCGCCTGAAGCTCCCCCCGCGTCTCCGCCCAAGGCAGTGCTTGAAGTCGGCTCTGGGTTTGACCAGAGTCCGCGCCGAAAAAGATCACGGGAGGAAGCCATCATGGCGCCGCAGGACGGGGCAGGGGACAGCTATGACTATATCGTCGTGGGCGCGGGCTCGGCGGGCTGCGTGCTCGCCAACCGCCTCTCGGCGGACCCCAGCACCCGCGTCGCGGTGATCGAAGCCGGCGGGCGCGACAATTGGATCTGGTTCCACATCCCCGTGGGCTATCTCTTCGCCATCGGCAATCCGCGCGCCGACTGGTGCTTCAAGACCGAGCCGGAAGCCGGCCTCAATGGCCGCGCCCTGTCCTATCCGCGCGGCAAGACCATCGGCGGCTCCTCGGCCATCAATGCCATGATCTATATGCGCGGGCAGGCGGCGGACTATGACCATTGGCGCCAGCTCGGCCTGCCCGGCTGGGGCTGGGACGACGTGCTGCCCTTGTTCAAGGCCCATGAGGATCATTTCCTCGGCCCCAACGCCCACCACGGCAAGGGCGGGGAATGGCACGTGGAATTTCCCCGCATCACCTGGCCGCTGCTGGACGCGGTGCGCCGCGCTGCCGCCGAGGACGGCATCCGCGCCATCGACGACTTCAACACCGGCGAGAATGAGGGAAGCTGCTACTTCCACGTCAACCAGAAGAAGGGCCTGCGCTGGAGCGCGGCGCGCGGCTTCCTGAAGCCGGTCCTTTCGCGCCCCAATCTGGACCTCATCACCGCCGGCCATGTGGAGAAGGTGGTGGTGGAGGGCGGGCGCGCCACCGGCGTCCAGGTGCGCATCAATGGCGAAAGCCGCACCCTCAAAGCGCGCCGCGAGGTGATCCTCGCCGCCGGGGCGCTCGGCTCGCCGCAGCTTCTCATGCTGTCCGGCATCGGCCCCGGCGCCCATCTTCAGGAGCGCGGCATTCCGGTGGCGCTGGACAAGCCGGGCGTCGGGGCGAACCTGCAGGACCATCTGCAATTGCGCCTCATCTACAAGGTCTCCGGCATCGGCACCTTGAACGAACGCTATCATTCGCTGTTCGGCCGGCTCGGCATGGGCGTGGAATATGCGCTGTTCCGCAAGGGGCCGCTCACCATGGCGCCCTCGCAGCTCGGCATCTTCACCCGCTCGTCTCCCGACAAGGAGCGCGCGGACCTGGAATTCCACGTCCAGCCGCTCTCCCTGGACAAGTTCGGCGACCCGCTGCACCGCTATCCCGCCTTCACCATGAGCGTGTGCAACCTGCGCCCCACCTCGCGCGGCACCATCCGCCTGAAAAGCGCCGATCCCACCGCCGCGCCGGAGATCCGGCCCAATTATCTTGCCACCGACGAGGACCGCGCGGTGGCGGCCAACTCCATCCGCGTCGCCCGGCGCATCGTGGGGCGCCCGGCGCTCAGCGCCTTTTCTCCGGAGGAAACGCTGCCCGGTCCCGCCATCTCCAGCGCGGATGAGACCGCGCTTGCGTTGGCGGCGGGGCAGGTGGGCACCACCATCTTCCATCCCGTGGGCACGGCGCGCATGGGCCTTCCCTCCGATCCCAATGCGGTGGTGGATGCGCGGCTGCGCGTCATCGGCATCGCGGGCCTGCGGGTAGCGGACGCCTCGGTCATGCCGTCCATTACCTCGGGCAACACCAATTCGCCGACCATCATGATCGGCGAGAAGGCCGCGCGCATGATCCTGGAGGATGCCCGCGCATAAGGGGCACGGCCGAATTCCCCACGGGCGTCCTTCGCGCGCTGCGCGAATGTTTTGAATTCTCGCGGGTCGACGCAAATCCTTCACCAGCCAAGTTCATGACAGAAATGTAACGGTTAGAAGGCTTTCCTCCGTTTGTTTCCGCGCCCGCGCCCCTTGCGGGCGGGGCAAAATTGGATACGATCCAGCCCGCTGCCCCCGAACGGCCGGGTCCGGGCCGCGGCCACATAAAACACCCAATCCAGAGCACCAATCGGTCACGCCATGGCGAGGGGGCACCCGTGCGGGTGCGCGGGCAGGGAAGAGCGCAATTGGCCAAGATTTTGATCGTCGACGATCACGCCGTGAATCGCGAATTCCTCTCCACCGTGCTCAAGCACGGCGGGTTCAGCGTGGTGGAGGCGCTGGACGGATGGTCGGCCCTCGAGGTCGCCCGCGCGGAGCGTCCCGACCTCGTCATTTCCGACATTCTGATGCCCTCGGGCGACGGCTATGAACTGGTCCAGGCGCTGCGGCGCGAACCGGGGCTCGCGGATGTGCCCGTGGTCTTCTACACCGCCCATTTCAACGAGCGGGAGGCGCTGAGCCTCGCGCGCGCCTGCGGCGTGCGCCAGGTCCTCACCAAGCCGGCGGACCCGGAAGAGGTGCTGAGCGTGGTGCAGGACCTGCTCGCTGGCGAGGCCGTCACGGCCGCCGCCGGCGCCCAGGGCGAGGTGGGCGAGCGCCATTACATGCGCCTCGTGGCCGACAAGCTGGTGAAGACCGCCGACGAACTGGAATGGACCACGAGCCGCCTCATGGCGCTGATCGAGATGTGCCTCCAGATCAGCGCCGAGCGCGAGCCGAGCCAATTGGTGAAGACGGTCTGCCGCTGGACCCGCGACCTCGTCGCCGCGCGCCACGCGGTTGTGGCGCTCTGGGAGCCGGGCGCGACGGCCACCAGTTTCGTGGCGGTGAGCGGTCTCTCCGACGAGGCGGCGGCCGCCGTGGAGGCCGGGCTCACCAATTCCATCCCCCATCCCGTGCCGCTCTCCGCCACCGGCCCGCTGCGCCGCTCCGGCCCGGTGAGCGACGCGGACGATTTCGGCCTGCCCTGGGCCTATCCGCCGGTGGGCGCCATGATCGTCGTGCCGGTGCGCTCGCCCACGCGCCAATATGGCTGGATCTGTGCCACCAGCCGCATCAGCGGCGAGTCCTTCACCGCCGACGACGAGCGCCTGCTCAACATCTTCGCCTCCTATCTCGGCCGCATCTTCGAGAACCATTGCCTGATGAGCGAATTGTCCGATCGCTCGCGCCAGCTGGAAGTCGAGATGGCGCGCCGCTCCGCCAGCCAGTGGCGCGCGGAGATGCAGGGCGCGGTCACGGCCGCCCTCGACCAGGGCACCGGCGTCGAGGACAGCGCCATCGGCATGCTGAAGGCCATCTGCACCAAGGGCGGCTTCGCGCTCGGCGATCTGTGGGAGACGGTGGACGCGGAGGACCATCTCGCCCATTTGGCCACCTGGCACCGCGCGCTTCCCGATGTGGAACAGTTCGTCGAATGCACGCGGGGCCTGACGTTCATGCGCGGCCACGGCGTCCCCGGCCGGGTCTGGCGCGCCGAGGCGCCGGTCTGGATCCCGGATGTGGCCAATGAGCCGGCGTTCCGGCACCCCGAGAGTGCGCTGGCCGCGGGTCTGCGTTCGGCGGTGGCCTTCCCGGTTCGCCTGCGCGGACGGGTTTCGGGCGTCATCTGCCTGTTTGCCGACATGGTCCGCCCGCCCGATGCCGATCTCATGGACCTGTTCGGCGCCATTGGCGGGCAGGCCGGGCAATTGCTGGAGCGCAAGCGCCTGGAGGAGCAGGTGCGTCTGCTCACGACGCGCTGCACCCTGGTGAGCGAAGTCTCGGCCCTCGTGGGCCAGTGCGAGACCCGCGCCGCCCTGTATGAGCGGGTCTGCCGGATCGCGGTGGAGAGCGGTGGCTATGTACAGGCCCAGGCCTGCACCATGGACCCGCAGGGCCGCATCGGTGTGGCTGCCGCCACGGGACCGGCCGTCGGCGACGTGTCGGACCTGGTTCAGGCGGCATTCGGCACGGGCGAAGTCATGGTGGACAATGCCCGGGGCCTGTCCGGGCTCGGCGCGGGCGCCAGCGCGGCCCTGCCGGTCATGCTGCGCGGGCGGGTGCGCGCGGTGCTGGCACTGCACGCCGGCGCGCCGGGTCATTTCACCACCGCGCAGATCGAGACCTCCCGGCTGATCGCGGGATGCGTCGCGCTGGCCCTTGACGGGCTGGATGCGAAGCTGGACGCGGACGTGATCCGCTGATCCGCTGATCCGCTGATCCGCTGATCCGCCCCGCGCCCGGCGCCGCGCGCCCCGGGGTCGTCAAGGGCGCGCGGGGCGTCAGGGTCAGATCTCAGGCGCCGAGGGTCAGGCGAGCGCCTCCATGGCGCGCGCCTTGGGCACGTAGAAGCCCGGCTTTGCTCCCGGAATGAAGGCGTCGGAAATGCCCATCACGGTTTCCGCCCCGCCCAGCAGGAGATAGCCGTCGGGCGCGAGGCACTTGGCGATCCGGCCGAGGATGTTCTCCTTGGTGGGCACGTCGAAATAGATCAGCACGTTGCGGCAGAAGACGATGTCGAACACGCCCAGCATGGCGAAGGATTCAAGCAGGTTGAGCTTGCGATACTTCACCATGCCGCGCAGGTCGGCGGAAATCTGCCACTGGTCGCCCACCTTCGCGAAATGTTTCAGCAGCAACTGGATCGGCAGGCCGCGCTGGACCTCGAACTGGTTGTAGATGCCGGATTCCGCCCGGGCGAGAACTTCGCTCGACAGGTCGGTGCCGAGAATCTCAACCTTCCGGCCGCCGAGCAGATGCGCATTGTCCTTCAGCGCCATGGCGATGGAATAGGGCTCCTGGCCGGTGGAGGCGGCGGCGCACCAGATGCGGATGGTCTGGTGGGCCCGCCGCGCCTTGGCCAGCGCCGGCAGCATCTCGGTGGTCAGCAGGTCGAACGGGCGCTTGTCGCGGAAGAACAGCGACTCGTTGGTGGTCATCGCCTCGATCACCGCCTCCGCGAGGCCGAGCGGCTGGTTCTCGCGCAGACCCTTGGCGAGGCGCGCCATGTCCTGGAGCGCGAAGCGGCGGATCACGGGCTCCAGCCGGCTTTCCAGAAGGTAATGCTTGTCCTCGGTGAGGACCAGGCCGGACTTGGTCTTCAGGTAGGAGCGCAGAAAGTCGTAGTCGCTCGGCGAAATCATGCGCGTCCCCCCGTCAATATGCGTGTCACCTTTTTGCCGATCTCGCCGATCGGCAGGATTTCGGAGCAGGCGCCGGCGGCCACCACGGCCCCCGGCATTCCCCACACCACGCTTGATTCTTCGTCCTGTGCGATCACGCTGCCGCCCGCGCCGGTGATGAGGCGCGCGCCATTGGCTCCATCCGAGCCCATGCCGGTAAGCACCATGGCGAGGGTGGCGCGACCGTAGATCTCTGCCACCGTGCGGAACATGGGATCGACCGCCGGCTTGCAGAAATTGACCGGTTCGGTGTCCTGGATGCGGATCACCGTGTCCTTCCCCTGCTTCTCCAGAACCATGTGGAAGCCGCCGGGTGCCACATAGATGTGGCCGGGCTCCAGCACCTGGCCGTCCACGCCTTCGCGCGCGGGCCGTCCGGCGGCGCGCGAGATGTGCTCGGCCAGGATGGCGGTGAAGGTGGCGGGCATATGCTGGACCACGACGGTCGGCAGATTGCCGATCGAGCGCCCGATGTCGCCGAACAGGCGGGTCAGCGCCTGGGGACCGCCGGTGGAACTGCCGATGGCCAGAATGGCCGGCGGCGTCATGGAATAGGGCTTCAGCTTGTCCGGGCGGGCGTCCGCCTGGCGATTGCGCAGCGGCAAGGGAGCCGGCGCGGCGCTGGCGGTGGCCTTCTCCGCCGCGGGCGGGGGCGCGGCTGGCACGGGTGCGGGCGCGGCGGCCGGGGTGGCCGGCGCGGCGGCGGGGCCGATGGGCGCGCGCGGCTGCGAGCGTTTCAGGATCCGCGTCCCAAGGCTGCGAACCTTGGTGGTGAGTTCGCGGCGGAACTCGTCGGCCGCCGCCATGCCCTTGGAGGCATCGGGCTTCGGCAGATAGTCGGCGGCGCCGAGCGTCAGCGCCTTCAGGCTGACCTCCGCACCACGCCGGGTGAGGGCGGACGCCACGAGCACGGAGACGCCCGGCCGGCGCTCCAGAAGCAAGGGAAGGGCGGTCAAGCCGTCCATGCCCGGCATTTCCAGGTCCAGCACGATCACGTCCGGCTGGGCCTTCTGCACATCGTTCGCGGCCAATTGCCCGTTGGCATGGGTCGCGACAACCTCGACGCCCTTCTCCTCGGAGAGCCAGCGCGAAACGATCCCCCGCACCATCACGGAATCGTCGACCACCATGACCCGGATGGGACGGGGAGCATCAGCTGCTTCAAGGGTTTGGGGCGCCGGAGCGGTCATTCGGACAGCTCTTGGATGAGGCCGACGACTTCCAGCTTTTCGTTCAGGATATCCGCGTCGAAAGGCTTCATGATGTATTCGTCCGCACCGAGCGACAGCGCCTGCGTGATGTGGTCGATGTCGTTCATAGTGGTACAGAAGATGACCTTCGGGGTCATGCCGCCGGGGCTCGCCCGCAGACTCTTCAGGAATTCCAGCCCGTTCATCACGGGCATGTTCCAGTCGAGCAGGATCATGTCGGGCATGGCGTCGTAGCACATGGACATGGCTTCCTGGCCGTTCTGGGCTTCGGTCACGGCAAAGGACTGACGTTCCAGCAGGCGGCGCGCGACCATGCGCACCACACGGGAATCATCCACCACCAGGGCTGTTTTCATGGTCTCCTCCTCCCTCCAGGCTCAGTGTCACGCGGCGTTGCGACGCGCACCGAGCCGCGCCAGGGCGCGCTCGACATCGAGCACGAGCATCAGTTCATTGGACAGGCGGTGAACGCCGGTCACGAGTTCGGCCCAGCGCGGGTCGAGATTGGCCGGGTTGGCCTCGCGCTTGGCGCGTTCCAGCACCAGCACTTCGCCCACCTCGTCCACGACCAGCCCGAAGGCTTCGCCGTGGCGCTCGATGCCCACCGCGGTCTTGGCCTCGCCGGTCGAGGTGAGGCCGAGCAGGCGGCGCATGTTCACCATGGTGACGATGCGGCCGCGCAGGTTCAGCACGCCCTGGATCTCGGCGGGTGCCAGCGGCACCCGCGTCACGCGGTCGGGCGTGAAGACTTCGTGGACGATCTCGATGGGCACGCCGAACAATTGCCCGGCGATGCGCACGGTCACGTACTGGATGACACCGGTGGTCTTGTCGGTGTCGGAGTGGGGCTTGCTCATGCCGCTTCTCCCTGGGCGAAGCCGGTGAATTCCTGAAGGGCCGAGATCAGGCCCGGGCGATCGAATTTGGCGACGCAGTCGGTGAAGCCCGCCGCGCGGCCGCGCTGGATGGCCAGCGAGGGGTTGGAGCCCGCCATGGCGATGATCGGGACATCGGTCATGCCGAGCTGACCGCGTACCGCCTCGGCGAAGCTGAAGCCGTCCATCTCGGGCATCTCGACGTCGCTGACGATGGCCGCGAAGCTGTTGTCGGCGGCGAGCCGCTCCAGCGCCTCATGGGCCGAGGCGCAGGCGATGACCGTGTAGCCCTTGCCCTTGAGCACCGGCTGCAGCAGGTTGCGGAAGAACGGGCTGTCGTCCACCAGCAGGAGGCGCGGCTGCTCCGCCTTGAGGGGCATCTGGTCGCCGTCTTCCACGAACGCCTGGGCGAGGAAGTAGCCCACGTCCAGAACCTCGGTGGCCCGGCCATTGATGATGGCGCCGCCCAGCGTCTGGGGCGAGGAGGAGGCGATCTCCAGATCGAGCCGGCTTTCCACGATGTCGACGATCTCGTCCACCGCGAGGCCCATGACCTGGGTCTCGTGCGAGAAGATGAGCATCGGGCGGGTGCCGACCCCCTTCTCCGCCGCCGCGCCGCTCGCCACGAGCACCGGGATGAGCTTGCCGCGATACTGGATCACGGAGCGGCCATCCACCTTCTCGATGGTTTCCTGGGCGAGTTCCTCCAGGCGGGTGACCAGCGAGAGCGGCACCGCCTTGATGTCGCCGGAGCCGGCGCGGAACAGCAGCAGGGACATGATCTGATCCGCATCCGAATCCGCCTGGACCGAGCTGGCCAGCACATTGGCCGAGGCGGTCTCGGAGGTGGCGGCGACCGACTGGGCGAGGCCGTTGGGATCCACGATCATGATGACGTGCCCGTCGCCAAGGATCGTGCTGCCCGAGACCAACTGCACCTGGCGCAACACCGAGGACATGGGCTTCACCACGATTTCCTCGGTGTGGGAGACGCTGTCCACCACCACGCCGAAGCTCTCATTGCCCACATGCATCACGGCGATAAGCCGGTTCTCGAACTCCTCCTCGGTGGCCTCCAGCTTGCCGTCATTGATGCCCAGCAGACGGCCGAGATCGAGGATCGGAAGCAACTGGTTGCGCAGGCAGAGCACCGGCGAGTCGTTCAGGCGGCGCACCGCATGTTCGGAATCCGCCTTCACGCGCACCAGTTCGAGCACCGCATTCTGCGGGATCGCGAACCGGTCGCCGCCCACTTCCACGATCAGCGCGGGCATGATGGCGAGGGTGAGCGGGATCTTGATGACGAAGGTGGAGCCGGCGCCGGCGCGGGACTGAACGTCCACGGTGCCGCCGATCGACTCGATGTTGGAACGCACCACGTCCATGCCGACGCCGCGGCCCGACACGCTCGTCACCTTGGCGGCGGTGGAGAAGCCGGCCGCGAAGATGAAGCGGAAGATCTGGCCGTCGGACATCTTGGCCAGTTCGGCCTCGTCGGCGAGCCCGTTCTCCAGCGCCTTCGCCTTGATGCGCGCAAGATCAAGGCCCTTGCCGTCGTCCGAGATCTTCACGATGACGAAGCCGCCCTCGTGATAGGCGGACAGGCGGATGAGGCCCTTTTCCGGCTTGCCGAGGCGGCGCCGCTCCTCGGGCATTTCCAGCCCGTGGTCGGCGGAGTTGCGCACCATGTGGGTGAGCGGGTCCTTGATCTGGTCCAGCACCTGGCGGTCGAGTTCGGTCTCGCTGCCGTGCATTTCCAGCTCGACCTGCTTGCCAAGCTCCTGCGCGAGGTCGCGCACGATGCGCGGCAGCTTCTGCCAGGCATTGCCGATGGGCTGCATGCGCGTGCGCATGATGGCGTCCTGGAGCTCGCCGGTCACGTTGGACAGGCGTTGCAGCGACACCTTGTAATCGTGGTCCTCGTTGCGCCGGGCGATTTCCAGCAGCTGATTGCGGGTCAGCACCAGCTCGGACACCATGGTCATGAGGTGTTCGAGCATGCCCACGCTGACGCGGATGGACTGCGCGGCCACGGGGGTTCCCGGCGCGCCGTCGTCGTCCTTCTTTGCGTCGCCCTCGTCCTTCTTCACCAGGACCGGCTTGGGCGGCGCCTTCTCGGCCGCCGGGGCCTCGGCCACGGGAGCCTTGGCGGGGGCGGGGGCGGGCGCGGCGGGCTTGGCCGCAGCCGGAGCCGCAGCCGGAGCCTTCGCGACCGGGGCGGGCGCCTTGACGGGCACTTCCACCTCGGTCTGGCGGAAGATGCGCTCCAGCTCGTCCAGCGGAATCTCGCCGGGCATGAGCTCGCGCTCCAATTGCTGCACCAGGCCGCCAACCTTGGCCTTCACCGGCGCCGGCGGGGGCGGGGGCGCCGCCGCGACGATTTCCAGTGCCGCCATGGCCAGCAACTGGTCGATGAGGTCGGCGTCGGACCCTTCAGGCTCGACGCCCTCATTGGCTTCCAGCTCCGCCAGCAGCAGCTTGATGCGGTCGATGGACACGAGCACGAGGCTCACCGCGTCCGGGGTGACGGGCATCCCCTCGCGGAACTTGTCCATCAGCGTCTCGGCGGCATGGGCCAGCGCGGCGAGGCGGGACAGGCCGATGAAGCCGCAGGTGCCCTTGATGGTGTGCACGAGACGGAAAATATTGTTCAGGATCTCGCGGTTGTTCGGATCCCGTTCGAACTTGACGAGCTCCGCGTCGGCCACGTCGAGGCTCTCGCTGGTCTCCGTCAGAAATTCCCGCAGTAACTCATCCATTGTTCTTCTCCAACGGTGCGGTCCCCGGGCGATGTGGCCCCAGGCTCCAAATGTCCCCAGGTGGAGCCCCGCGCCCCCGGCAGGCCATCGCCCAAGACACGGGCGGACGCAGGCTGTGCCGGTGGCGCAGGAACCACCCCGGATCCCTGTTTCCGGTGCCGCAGGCTCGCGGCGCCGGCTTCAAGGGATCCACCCCTTCGGACCCGTCGCCGAGGCGGCGGGCCCCTGTTGTCATGCGGCGCGCACGCGCTCGATGAAGTTGTCGACCTGCGTGCGCAGGCTGTCGGCCTGGGAAGCGAGGTCGGACGCTGAGCGCACGATCTCGCCGGAGACCCGGCCCGTGTCGGCGGCCGCCGAACTGACCGTGGTGATGCTCGCAGACACTTCCAGCGTGCCCTGCGCCGCCTGGTGGACGTTCTGGGCGATCTCGCCGGTGGCCGCGCCCTGCTGCTCGATGGCGGCGGCGATGGAGGCGGAAATCTCGTCGATGCGCCGGATCGTGCCGGAAATGCCCTCGATGGCCCGCACCACGTCCCCGGTCGCGCCCTGGACGGCCGAGATCTGGGAGGAGATTTCGTCGGTGGCCTTGGAGGTCTGCTCGGCGAGCGTCTTCACTTCCATGGCGACCACCGCGAAGCCGCGCCCCGCCTCGCCCGCCCGCGCCGCCTCGATGGTGGCGTTGAGGGCGAGAAGGTTGGTCTGGGCGGCGATGTCGGTGATGAGGTTCACCACCTTGCCGATGCGCTCGGCGCTGGCGGAGAGCCCGCGCACGACATCCACCGTGCCGGTGGCCTGCTCAGTCGCCTCGCCGGCGATCTTGGCGGCGGTGGAGACCTGGGCGCCGATCTCGCGCACCGAGGCGGCAAGCTCCTCGGCCGCGGAGGCGGCGATCTGCACATTGCTGGTGGCCTGCTCGGCCGCCGCGGCGACGATGGTGGACTGGCGCGAGGTCTCGTCCGCCGAGGAATTCATGGTGGAGGCGCTGCCTTCCAACTGGGAGACGGCGGCGGCCACGGTGCGCACCACGCTCGACACTTCCTGGTCGAACCGGTCGGCGAGGTCGCGCATCGCCATGCGCTTTTCCTGCTCCATGCGGATGGCGGAGGCGGCCTGCTCCTCGCGCATGCGCTCGGCGTCGCGCAGTTCCACCAGGAGGCGGTCGGTGCTGCGCCAGAGGTCGCCGATCTCGTCATTGTTGAGCTTCTGCTCCACCACTATGTCGAGATCGCCGCCCGCCACCTTCTTGAGCGCGTCCGAGATGCGGGCGATCGGCCGGCTGAGCGTGACGATGCCGACATAGAGCGCGATGCCGATGCCGATCAGCAGCCCGATCACCGTGGTCGCGATGATGATGGTGGTGGTCTGGACCCGCAATTCCTCCGCCCGGTCCGCGAGCGGGGCCATGGCGGTTTCCTGGAGCGAGGTGTATTTGCCGAGCGACTCCTGGAGCGCCTTGCGATTGGCGCGGTTCGCGTCGGTGTTGCCTTGGCTGTTGGCGGCCTCCGGGCCGACCTCAACGGCGAGGCGCGCGGTCTCGGTGCGGAACGCGCGGAACTTCTGGATGTCGTCGGTCAGCTGGGCGATGACCTGCGCCTCGTCCGGCGGGGCGATGCGCTTGGCCTCGGCCACCGCCTTGTCCAGCTTGTCGAGGTTGCGCAGGATGCCGGCGGCGAAGGGCTTGGCCTGCTCCTTCGTGTCGGACATGTAGGTGCCGCGCGCCTCCATCACGACCGCCGTGATGAGGTTGTTCATGTGCTCGGACAGGAACAGGCGCCGGGACACGTCGTCCAGTTCCTGGATGAACGAGGATTCCTCTTTGATCGCGTACATGGAGACGCCGGCGAGCGTCAGGGTCGAGACCCCGAGCACCGCGACGATTCCGTAGATCTTGGTGATGATCTTCATTGTTCCCTCTCCTCGGGATCAGTGCGTGGCCTTGGCCGGTTTCTCAGTGGATTCGGATTTCGACTGAGGCTGCGGCGTGCTCATTTCGGCCATCTTCCTCATGTCGTTCTTATCGATATAATTAATACTGTCGATAAGAACGTCTTGGATCACTTCGCCATTCATCTTGGCGTTTGCTTCCCGCTTAATATTATCAAGCATATCCTTGAAATTATATTTGGAGAGTTTCCCGGTATCGACGCGGGCGTTGTTGTAGATTTCGGTAAAGGCCGCGCTGGTCGCGAAAATCTGCGGCTCGACGCCGAGCTTGCGCAGTTGGCTGCTGTCGGTGGTGATCACGAGCTTGGCGATCACATAGCCGCGCACGCTGCCCTCGATGATCATCGGCACGTTGACCGCAGGCAGGCGGCGATATTCCGGACCGCCGGTAAACGGCATTTCCGCCTTCACGTCCGCCGCGCCCACGGTCCAATAGGCCGTGCCGTAGATGGACAGAAGGGTGACCACGCACACCCAAAGGCCGATGAACAGGAAGCGGATCACCTCATCCCCCGTCCGTAAGCCATGGCGGTGGAATAGGTGCCGTCGGACTCCGCCTCGCGGATCGCGCTATGGAGGATGGAGCCCACCTCCTGCGTGGCGGCCAGGTGCAGGCCGAGCAGTTCGAAATTCTGTTGCAGCGCGTCGCGCAGCACGCGCACCCGCTGCAACGTCCCGCCATCGAGGCGCGGCGGCACCGCGCGGGCGATGCGGGTCAGCTCCAGCAGGCTGCGGCTCTTGCGGCGGCTGATCTCGGCGAAATCGATGTCCGCATGGGTCCGCAGCGCCTGCGTCTCCTCGCGCACCAATTCCTCCAGGCGCTCCAGCGCGCTCAGCAGCGTGGACTGGGACGCGGTGTCGGGGGCGCGGTCATCCATGGCAGGCTCCGGGGCGCTGGCCGGTGCCGGCACGGTCCCCGCCTGCGGGGCCTCCGCGAGCATCAGCGGAAAGAGGGTGTCGTCGGCCGTCATGACTTGACCTCAGACGGTTGAACGGGAAGGAGATCCACCGCCGCCGCGTTACGCCCAACGCTCTGGGCGACGCGATTGGCGATGCCGATGCCGCCGGCCTTCGCCACTTCATTGGCGATCTTCTCGGAGAGCATGGACTTCCACACATCGCCCGCCGTGCCCGTGCCGAACACGGTGGGGGCCTTGGTGGGCATCATGTTCTGCACGAAGCTGGAGAGAACCATCGCTTCGAACTGCTGAAACTTCTCGGAATTGCCCTGGACCGGGTCCTTTTGGGCGAGCACGGCCGCGTTGCGCAGGCTCGTCGTGGAGAAGGGGCCCATCAGGGCCATCTGCTCGGGCGGGAGCCCGACCTGGCGCATCTGTGAATCGAACTGGCCCGAAAAGGCCATGGCCGACGAGGTCGAGGCCTGCCGCAGGCGTGTGGCCATGGCTTGCGCCTTGGCGGGATCCGCCGCGTTGATCACGTCGACGATCAGGTCTGAAGGAGGCTGAATTCCCATGGTCCTGCCAGTCTTTGTCCAGGTTCAGCCTCCATCCTTGCCTCCTCAAGCTGTCGGCAGGCTTGCACCGATCAAGCGGAGCAAGGCGGAAAGCGATGAGATCGCTCCGCTTTGGCAGGCAAATCGGAAGTTTCGGCAGGGGGAAAAGCACGCCCGGCGCGAGCGGCCGGAACGCGGCCGCCGGCTGGAGGGATCCGCGGCTGCGCGCGCGGGCGCGTCAGCTCTGGCCGGGCTCGGAGCGGGCGCTCTTGGCGGCGACCTGGTCCAGCAGCGTGTCGAAATCGGCTTTCTCGCGGGCCACGGCGTCGGCGGCGCGCACCTTGTCCAGCATGCGCTCGGCGCGCTTGAGGCGCTGGGCCTCCTCCAACACCTTGCCCTTCTGCGCGTCCTCGGCCTGGCCGAGGGCGGCGCGCTCGCGGGCGACGGTCTTGAGGCGGCGGGAGGCGACGTCCACCAGCAGGGGGCCGAGCGTGTCGTCGGTGAGCGTGGACAGCAGCGCCGTGCGCGTGCCTTCGTTCTCGGTGATGTCCGAGCGGATGGCGGCCAGTTTCCACTCGCTCGCGCGGTGCAACTGGTCCTGAAGCGCCGCGAGGCGGCGGGCCTTGCGTATGCGTGCGCTCATTTTCGCCTCACATGTTGCGGACCCACACGGCGAAGGCGTCGAGAAACGCTTCGAGCATCTCCGTGACGATAAAATACAGCAGGATCATGCCGCCCGCGAGCACGAACGGGGTCGAGATGAAGTAGACCGGGATCTGCGGCACCAGCTTGTTGGTGAGGCCGATCGCGAAATTGACGATCACGCCATAGATGAAGAACGGGCTCGTGATGCGCAGCGCCATGATGAAGGTGGCGGTCAACTGGTCCGTGACGGCGGTGAGCATCCGTCCGGCGCCGAGCCAGGAGCCGGGGGGGACCTGGGTGTAGGAGTCCACCAGTCCGCGCAGCAATTGCCAGTGCAGGCCGCTCACGAACATCAGGATCACCGCCACCAGCGAGATCAGGGTGGCGATTTCGGGCAGGGGCTGGCCGTCGTCCAGCACGCTGCCGATCATCGAGGAAAAGCCGATGACCTGCGAGACCACAGCGAGCAGGCCCTGGAAGGCGAGAAAGAAGATCCGCGCGAGCAGGCCGATGATGGCGCCTGCGGCAAGCTCCGAGCAGATGGCGCGGAGCAGGTCCGCGAGGGTGGACGGCGGCGCCGCGCGCGCCAGCGCCGGCTCCACGACGGGCAGCAAAGCCAGCGAGAGCGCCACACCGAAGAACAGGCGCACCTGCATGGGCAGGCGGTTGCCCGAGATGCCGGGCAGCAGCATCAGGCAGGCACCGATGCGGCAGAAGACCAGGACCGCATTGACCACCCAGACCTGGATCTCTGCGTTCACGAAATGGTGCCCAGGGACTTGATCTGCGCGCCGCGCGCTATCTCCACATGGGAGAGCACGGGAAGGGAGGGGAACATGCGCTCGATGATCATGCGCACATAGGGACGCGAATCAGGCGCGGTGACGAGGACGAAGGTGGTGCCCTCCTTCATGCGCTCGCGCACGGCGGCGGAGGCCTCGGTGCCGAACTGCTCGACCAGGCGCGGGTCGATGTCGAACTCGATCACCTCGCCCTTGGCGTCGCGCTTCAGGCTCTCATGGAAGGTGAGGTCCCATTTGGAGCCGAGGCGCAGCACATTGAGCGTGCCGCCTTCCGAAAGGTCGCCGCAGATCTGCTGCGCCATGCGCATGCGCACATGCTCGACCACCTGCTCGGAGCGCCGGGCGTGGGGCACGATCTCGGCGATCGCTTCGAGAATGAGATGGAGGTTGCGGATCGACACCCGTTCCGCCAGCAGCAGCTTCAGCACCGCCTGGAGGCCCGAGAAGGAAATCTGCGAAGGGCAGATGTCGTCGATGAGGCGCTTATATTCCGGGTCCAGCCGGTCCAGCAGGACACGCATGTCCTTGTAGGACAGCAATTGGGCAAGGTTGTTGCTGATCACCTCGGACAGGTGGGTCAGCATCACCGAGAGCGAATCCACCGGGTGGAAGCCCTCGCGCCGCACTTCCGTGGCATAGGCTTCGGAAATCCACACGGCCTTGAGGCCGAAGGCGGGCTCGCGGACCTCGTCGCAGGGCACGTCAGGCTTCGGCCCGTCGGAGGTCACGACCAGAAGGTCGCCCACGCGCATTTCCTGGGTGGCGACCGCGGTGCCGTGGATCTTGATCTGGTAGCTCTTGCTCGGCACGCCCAGATCCTCGCCGAACTTGATCTCGGGAACGACGAAGCCATAGCGCTGGGCGAACTTGCGGCGGATCTTGGAGATGCGCAGCTGGACATCCTGCTGGCTGCGCAGCACATGGGTCGCAAGCTGCTTGCCCACCGCCAGTTCCACCTCATAGGTGCGCAGCGATTCCTTGACGGATTCCCGCGCTTCCTTGGCCGCCTGTTCCTGCTTGGCGGATTCCACCGCTTCCTCGGCCGCTTTCTTGCGGGCGAGCTGCTTGGGGATCGTATAGCCCACGAAGGCCATCACGCCGCCGAGGAAGGCGAAGGGCAGGAAGGGCAGGCCGGGCACGATGGACAGGGCCATCATCAGGCCGGCGGCCACGAACAGGGCGCGCGGATAGGCACCGAGCTGGCTCAGAACCGCCTTTTCCGCCGAGCCGCGCGTGCCGCCCTTCGAGACCAGCAGGCCCGCGGCCAGCGAGACGATGAGGGCCGGGATCTGGGAGACCAGGCCGTCGCCCACCGAGAGGCGGGTGAAAATGTCGGCGGCATCGGCGAGCGGCATGCTGTGGCGCGTCACGCCGATGATGATGCCGCCGAAGATGTTCACCGCGATGATGATCAGCGAGGCGATGGCCTCGCCGCGCACGAATTTGGAGGCGCCGTCCATGGAGCCGAAGAAGGAGCTTTCCTCTTCCAGTTCCGAGCGGCGCTTCTGGGCTTCTTTGTCGGTGATGAGGCCGGCATTCAGGTCCGCGTCGATCGCCATCTGCTTGCCGGGGATGGCGTCGAGGGTGAAGCGCGCGCCCACTTCCGCGATGCGGGTGGCGCCCTTGGTGATGACGAGGAAGTTCACCGTGATCAGGATCAGGAACACCACGATGCCGATGACGAAGTCGCCGCCCATCACCAGTTGCGAGAAGCCGTGAATGATATGGCCCGCCGCCGTCACGCCGTCGCTGCCGTGGGACAGGATCAGGCGCGTGGTCGCGATGCCGAGCGCGAGGCGCAGCAGCGTGGCGATCAGCAGGACGGTGGGAAAGGAGGAGAATTCCAGCGGCTTGTCGATCCACAGCGCCACCATCAGGATCAGGACCGAGATGGCGATGGACAAGGCCAGCCCGAGGTCGATGAGGACCGGGGGGATGGGCAGGAACAGGATGGCGAGAATGCCAACCACGCCGACGGCGAAGCCGATGTCGCGGCGCGAGGCGCGCGCGGCGGGCGATGGCGCCTGCGCGCCCGAAGTTGGACCTGTGATGGACATGTCGCTCATCGCTCGGTCCCCGGCTGCTTCGGCAAGATCCTAAAATCCCGTCGTGATGCGGCCATAGACCAGTTCGGTGAAGGCCAGGATCTGACCACCCATGAATGACCCGGTCAACGCGCTGACCGCCAGCACGGCGATGATTTTCGGAATGAAGGTCAACGTCATTTCCTGCACCTGGGTCAGCGCCTGGAGCAGGGCGATGACGATGCCCACCAGCATGGCGGCGGCCACGGCAGGACCCGCCGCCACCAGGATGGTCCAGATGGCGGACTGCACAATGTCGAGGGCATCCGCCTCGGTCATGCGACCGAGATGCCCCGCTCGAGCACCACTTCCTTGCCCGAGGTGAGGGTGGCGACCGTGGCGTCGCTATAGATCTTCACCGATTCCACTTCGCCGGTGACGCTGCCGTCCGCGCTGGTCACCGTCTTGCCGATCAACGCTTCCGCATTGCTGAGGGCGGTGGAGGAGAGGAGCGAGTCCAGCTTGGTATTGGTGGCGACGCTCTGCTCCACCTGGGAGAAGGAGGCGAGCTGGGCCATGTATTGCGAGCTGTCCATGGGCGAGGTCGGATCCTGGTTCTTCATCTGGGCGATGAGGAGTTGCAGGAACGCGTTGTAATCCACGGTCTGCGGGCTGTTGGCCGTCGAATTCGACGTCCCGGCCCCGGTCCCGGTGCCGGACGTGGAGGATACCGTCGTCATAGGGTGTTCTCCAGGACAGGGGCGCGCGTGACGCTCGGCGCGGCCAGGCGCACCGGCGCAGCTTCTTTGGCGAGGATGGCATCCTCAAGCGGGAAAAGGCAACGCAGTTGGCGCAGAGCGTCATAGAGCCGCTCGCGCGCCACCAGAACCTGCACCTGGGCGAGGCCCTCAAGAATGTCCGGCGTCTCCACCACAGCCTGAAGCGCCCCGATCTGCTCGCGGAACAGGCCGTAGGCCGCCGTCGCATTGCGCGGATCGATCAGCATCGCCTGGACCGCGAAGTAAAGCTGCCGCAGCGGGGTGGTGGTGTCCTCCACCTGGAGCACATGGCTTTCCAGCAGGAAGGACACGTCGTTCATCAGCTCCAGCGTCACCTTGCGATCGACGCGGACCACCGCGCCGTTCAGGAAGATGCGCTCGCCGGGCTTCAGATTGATGCGCATCGTCTTGCTCATTTCAGGCCGTCCCGGATGGTGCGGGTGATGTCGATGATGCCGGTGAAGCTGGTGCGCTTCTCCTGCATGATCTGGTCGGCTTCCTTGATCACCCACAGGCCGATGGAAATGAGATTGGCGCGCAGCGCCTCGCCCAGTTCGTTGTTCGGGCTGGCGAGATCCTTGATCAGGAAGCCCCACAGCTTCTGGAGATAGAGCAGGGCCTGGGTCGCCTCGGGCGAGCTCGGGCCCTTCTCCTCGGCGGCGGTCAGCAGGTCGATGGCGTGGTCGAGCGCGAGGCGTTCCTGGGCCCGGCGCTCGGCGCTGGAGTCGTCCACGATCTCAGCATAGGAAATCCTGTACATCGCCTTACACCTCGCGCATTACGCATAATTCATGATCGAGAGTTTCATGATCTGGGACGTCAACGAGTAGGACATCTCGATCTGAGTGGTCAGAAGGTCCGACTTCGTCTTCGCCTCGGCGGAGTCGACGCCCTCGAACAAGCTGATCTTGTTCTTCAGGGTATCGATGGACGCCGTCATCTGTTCGTTCACGGTGGTGATGCGGGCCTTGGTGGCGCCCACCGTCGTGCTGGCCGTGATCAGGCCGTTAATGGAGGTTCCCAGGGCCTCGCGGGCCTTGGTGACGACCACATTCAAGGTCTGCGGGTCCAGATTGCCGTTCGAGAACTCCGCTACCATCGTGTATGCCATGGCGAGCTTGCGCATGGCTGTCTCATTGGCGCTGACCGAGGTCTTCACGGTCTCCGCCGGCGAGATGGCGCTGGTGCGCACCTCATCGGAGGCATCCGACCAGTTCGTGCCCCAGTTCGGATCATCGAACTCGGCCGCGAACGCGCCGTCGAGGAACGCCTCCATGTCCGCCGGCGTGATGTCGCTGGTGGTCGGGTCGCTCGGGCTGCGTCCGCCGAAGGCGGTTGAGAAGGCGGTGAGCACTGCCGCCTGCGCGCCATTCTCATAGGCTTCCATCGGCGCCGCGCCGCTGTTGATGCCGCCGAACAGAAACCGCCGCCCGTCGGACACGTTCAGCGTGGACAGCATGCTTTCCAGCTTGGCCCGCCCGTCGGTGGCGAGCGTGGTGGGCGATGCGCCGCCGTCGTTCAGGCTGATGAGGGAGTTCAGGAATTCCTGCGCGTTGTCGCGCAGGTCCTTCAGCGAAACCTCGGTGGTCGCGATCTGGCTCGAGACCGCGGTATTGTTCTGGATGATGGCCTCGTTGCGCGTCATGAGGTTGCGCAGCTCGACGCTGGCATCCGACCGCACGCCGTAATCCAGCCCGACGTCGGCCCGGAAGCCGGTGGTCAGTTCCTGGCTGGTTTTCGACAGTTCCTGCTGCAGCCGCATGATGTTGGAGCGCGGCGCGTTCTGCAGCGACTGCGTGGAGATGAAGGTGGTCTTCATGCGGTCACCTGATCTGGAGCAGGGTGTCGTAGAGCGAATTCACGACGCTGATCAGCTTGGAGGAGGCCTGGTAGGTCTTCTCCAACTGCAGCTGATACACATATTCGTCGTCGAGATTGATGCCGGTCGCGTTGGAGAGCGCCTCCGACGCATAGGTCAGCAGGGAGGACTGCGAGGTCACCTGCGTGGTCCAGCTCTGCCGCTGGCCCGAGAGCCAGCCCACCGAGCTCGTCGAATAGTCCGCGAGCGTCGCCGAGGTGACGATCCCGCCGTTCGGCGAGAAGCTCCGCGTCTCTGACATGCGGGCCGAGAGGGTGTCGAGCCAGGTGGAATAACTGTCGCCGCCCCCGGTGTTCTGGACATAGGACGCGCCGTTGATGCCGCCGTCGCGGATCAGCTTGGGCGAGCCGCCCTGGGCGGGGTCCACCTCCGCTTTCACCTTGAGCCGCGCCGAGATGCCGGGATCGTTCGGGTTGAGCGCCGTGAACAGGCCCTGTGCATCGGGGAGCGTGCCGCTGGGATCGACTTCACGGAACCCGTCCACCAGGGCGCGGGCCATTTCGTCGAGCTGGGTCTGGTAGGTGACGGTGGTCTCGTCGCGCAGTTCGGCGAGCCCGGCGATCCGTCCCGATTTCAGCGTCATGGTGGCGTCGGGGCCGGCCACGGCCACGCCGTCCACATAGACTGAATTGCCGACCGTCTGGCCGTCATAGACGCTCTTCGGCTGGAAGGTGACGGCGCGCGCGGTAGTCTCGAACAGGGTCGCCCCGCTGTCCGTATAGATCACCATGTCGTTGCCGGGGCGTGTCACGGTGGAGACGCCCATCTCCTCGGACAGTTTCGAGAGGATGGCGTCGCGCTTGTCCAGGGCGTCGGTGATGTCGGCCCCGGCATAGGTGCCGCGGATCACCGCATTGTTCTGGGCCTCGAACTGCTTCAGCAGGTCGTTGATGGTGGTGACCGAATCCGAGATGGCTTCATCCGCGTCGAGCCGCACCGTATTGATGCTGTCGGCGGCGCTGTTGACGGCTGTGGTCAAATTCTTCGCGGCGGTCACGAGCGCGGTGCCGACCGAGGATTCCTCGGGGCTGTTGCGATAGTCGGAGAGGGCGGAGGTGAATTTGCCCAGCAGCGCGGCCGCGCTGGTGGTGCTGGTGGGCCCGCCGACCAGATTCTCCAGCTGGTCGAGCCCGCCCTTCATCGCTTCGGCGCGCGCGGTTTCCGACGTGGCGCTGATCATGCGGGTATAGAGCGCGGTGTCGCTCGCCCGGGAGATCTGGATCACATAGGCGCCGCCGGTGGCGGTGGTGGTGGTGACGGCGATCTTGCGCGAGGCGGTGGGATCGCCCGCCGATCCCACATTGCGGGTGGAGGCGTTGATCTGCGTCGCGGTCGCCGTCAAGGACGAACGCGCGGTGTTGAACGCTAGCGATAAGCTCATGGCAAACCCTCAATCTTGGGCGCTGGACGGCGCGCGGCCGTGATCAGCGCTTGAGGTTCATGAGGACGTCGAGAAGCTCCGAGCCGGTCTGCACCACCTTGGAATTGGCCGTGTAGTCGCGCTGGGCGACGATCATCTCGGTCAGTTCGGTGGCCATGTCGACGGTGGAATTCTCCAGCGCGCCCGACTGGATGTAGCCCGCGCCGCCGGAATTGGCGCTGGCCATCTGGATGGCGCCGGAATCCGTGGTGGTCAGGAACACGTTGCCCGCGCGCGGGTCCAGATTGTCGGGGCTCGGCACGGTGGCGAGCGGGATCTGATAGAGCGGGATCTTCTGGCCCTTGGAATCGATGGCCGAGACGGTCCCGTCCTTGTCGATGGTGACGTTCTTCACCAGGCTCGCGGCATTGCCGTTGGCTGTCGGGTTGATGGGCGTATAGCCGCCGTTGAGGTTGGTCATGTTGCCGATGTCGAGCGACATGGTCTGTCCGCCGGGGATCGGAACATCAATGGTCGGGTCGGCGAGGCTGAGATTGCCGGAGGTGTCGAAGGTCAGCGCCTGGGTCACGAGCGACTGTCCGGTGGCCCGGTCCGACACGTTCATGGTCCAGGTGCCGGGAACCGCGGCAACCGGGGGGGGGCCGACCACCGCGTCGGTGCCGGGTGCGTAGCTGAAGGTGAGGTCCAGCGTCACCGCATTGCCGAGATTGTCGTAGGTGGTGAGCGAGGACTTCTGGTCGGCGATGGCCTGGGAAGGGCTGCTGCCGAGCGGCAGGTTGGCGGCGAAGGTGCCCTCGGTCGTGGGATTGGCGGAGAATTTCGCGGTGGCGAGATTGACCGGCACCATGCCCTCGGTGCTGTTCAGGATCACGCTGGCCGGGCCGTCGGAAATGTCATAGCCCATGAGCGTGAAGCCGGCGGCGTTCACCAGATTTCCGGTGGAGGCATCCACGGTGAAAGAGCCCGCGCGCGTCAGATAGGCCTGGTTGGAGCTGTCCTGGACCACGAAGAAGCCGTCGCCCTGGATCATCAGGTCGGTGCCGGAAGTGGTGTAGTTGGACGCGCCCTGGGTCGAGACGGCGTAGCGGATGGTCGTGTTGACCGCGCCCGAATTATACTGGTTGCCGGTGCTGTCGAGCAGCAGGGACGAGAATTCGGTGGAGGCGCGCTTGTAGCCGGTGGTGCCCGAATTGGCGATATTGTCTGAAATGGTCGAAAGCTTATTGGATTGCGCGTTCATGCCGGAAACGCCGGTGCGCAGCATACCGTAAAGACTCATGGAAATGCTCCTGAAACTCGGCGTCCCTCGGAGGGCGCGCGGTGGAAGTTAAAACCAATTAGCTTGCGCGAAACTTGTTCTCAGGACTGGAGGGCAAGCGCGAGCTCCGCAAAGGCATCCTTGCTTGCCGGGGCATCGGTGGTCTGGCGCAGCGCGTCATAGAGCTTGGGTGTCATGGCGACGGACCGATCCAGCTCGGCGTCGGCGCCGGGGTGGTAGCCGCCCATCAGGCGCAGGTCCCGCGTGTCCTCGAACCGGGCGATCATGGCTTTCAGGCGCCGCACCAGCTCGCGCTGGTCCGGCGTCCAGGCGAGGTCGGCAAGGCGCGAGATGGAGGCGAGCACATTGACCGCCGGGAAGCGCCCCTCATTGGCGATGGAGCGGTCCAGCACGATGTGGCCGTCCAGCGTGCCGCGGATCGCGTCCGCCACGGGATCGTTATGGTCGTCGCCATCCACCAGAACCGAGAAGACGGCGGTGATGGCGCCCGCGCCCTCAAGGCCGGGACCGGCCCGCTCCAGCAGCTTGGGCAGGGTGGAGAAGACGCTCGGCGCATAGCCGCGCGCCACCGCCGGCTCACCGGCCGCCAGCGCCACGTCGCGCGCGGCATGGGCATAGCGGGTCACGCTGTCCACGATCAGCAGGACGCTCTCGCCGCGATCGCGGAAATATTCCGCCACCGAGAGCGCCGTCTGGGGCGCGAGGCGGCGCATCATGGGGCTCTCGTCGCTGGTGGCGACCACCACCACCGAGCGATGCCGGTTGGAGGCGAGCGGGCCTTCCAGGAATTCGCGCACCTCACGGCCGCGCTCGCCCACGAGGCTGACCACGACCGTATCGAAGCCTTCGCACCGCGCCAGCATGGCGAGCGTGGTGGACTTGCCGACGCCCGAGCCCGCGAAGATGCCGACGCGCTGGCCCTTGCAGATGGGGGTGAAGAGATCGATCACCCGTACCCCGGTCTTCAGGGGGTGCTCCACGCGCCCGCGCCGCATGGCGGGCGGGGGCTCCACATCGAGCGGCATGCGCGCGTCCCCGCGCGGCAGGGCGCCGAGATCGTCCAGCGGCATGCCGAGGGCGTTGATGACGCGCCCCTTCCAGGCCGGATCAGGGCTGACGGACAGCGCGCCGATGCGGCTCGCCAGCGCGCCGATGCCCACCGGGACGCGCTCGTCGAACGGCTTGATGGTGGCGCCGGCGGAATCGATGCGCACCACCTCGCCGATGGTTGTGCGGCTGTCCTCATGAATGCCGACGCGGTCGCCAAGGCGGATATGGGCGGACAGGCCGGCGACGCGGATATGGGTGGGAGACACCTCCGCCACCCGGCCGCTGACCCGCACGACGGGACTCTCCTCCCGGCCCGCGCTCACCGCCAGGCCGAGACGGGCGAGGGCGTCGGGCTCCACCATCACGAGGACGGCCCGAGGGCGTTGATGGCTTCCTGGACGAGATCCTCGCCCCGGTCGACCGCCATGGCGGCGCTTTCGAAGGCGCGCTGCACCATGATGAGCTTGGTCATTTCCAGGATTGGATCGACGTTCGATCCTTCCGAATAGCCCTGGCGCACGCCGCGATGGGTGAAATCGATCACCGTATTGACAGGGGAATTGGGAATGATGGCGGAATTGGAATAGCGGCCGGGCGGGTCGCCCGGAGCCATCTCGAAGATGCCGATGCTGCCCACCGGCACGCCGCCCTGGGTGATCGAGCCGTCTGCGCCGATATGAACCTGCCCGCCATTGGGATCGAGCAGAATGGGCGTGCCGCCGGGATCCATCACCCGCAGCCCGTCGATGGACTGAAGTTCGCCATTGGCGGTGATCTGCATGCGCCCGTCGCGGGTCAGCACGCGGCCCGCAGGGGAATCGAGGCCGATCCACACATCGCCGCGCACCGCCACGTCCAGCGGATTGCCGGTGTAGGTGAGGGGGCCGGCCTTGAGCGAGGTGAACATCGCGCCCTCATTGGGGAAGGCCACGCCATCCTTGCCGAGCCGCTCCACCATGGATTCGAACTTGATCTCCTCCGCCCGGTAGCCGGGGGTGCTCATGTTGGACAGGTTGGTGGCGATGGTGGCCATGCGCCGTTCCATCGTCATCTGGCCAGAGAGCGCGAGATAGACGGGTGCGGTCATGTCAACCCCCGATTTTCAGATTCAGGATGGACATGGAGAGGTCGAGGCTGGTCGCATAGCCGTTGTCCTGGAACAGCTGAAGGACCGGGGAGGTGGCCACGAAGTTTTCGGCGTCGTACATGACGGTGAAACGCTTGATCAGTTTGTCCACCTTTGCGGGATCCTGCAGATCCGCGATGTTCAATTTCTTCTCGATATAGGCCGCCTGGATGTCCACACTGGCGTTGGACATTTCGGAGGGCATGCCGAAGATCGTCTGCACCACTTTCAGCATGGCCGAGTCGGCGAGCAGCCCATAGGCGCTCTTTACGGTGGCGGCGGTGCGCTGGAAATAGAGCGCGAGGCGCACGCCCTCGTTCTCATTGCCCTCCGTGACTTCGAGCGTCTGGCGGATGTGCTTGTCGACGACGGGCTGCTTGACGGCTGCGGCTTCGGTGGTCTTCGTACCGTTCTTCGCGAAATTGAAGGTCTCGACGAACTTGACGAAGCGGTCGTCGTTGAGGCGGTTGGCGAACGATTTCTTGTCCTCGATGCCGCCTTCGAGCACCTTGCGCATATAGGCCTTGGCGAAGGCCATGTCCTCCAGCCCGAACGCCTTCATCGCATAGTTGAACACGCGCGTGTTGCCGATGAAGTCGTCGATGGTTTTGATGCTGGAGATGGTCTCCTGGTAATATTTTGTCTCGCGGGCGGTGACCGGCTCTTTCTGGGTCTGCTCCAGCGTCCGTGTCAGGTTTTTCGAGATCAGCGTGTAGGTCGAAAAGGTGGAATCCATCGCGGGTCGCTCGATCTGTGCAGGGTCGATCAGCCGCCGGAGGGCGCCCGCTGACAGAGTGCCGCCTCAAGCTTGCGCCAAGCCGACTCCCGCTTTCGACTCCCGCTTTCGACCCCCCTGTCGTTTCTTCCCTATCGCGGCGCCTCCTGGTCCCCCCCCCCCGGCGGGCCCCCCTCCGGGCGCTGACGCCAGCCTCGCGCAACCCTGATCCCTTAGACCGGCAAAACAGATCGGAGGGCCTCCCTTTGGGCGTCATCATCGGAATCATCGTCGGCGTGGGGTCCTGCCTCGGCGGCTTCATGGCCATGGGCGGCCATGTGGGCGTGATCTGGCAACCCTTTGAATATGTGATCATCCTGGGGATCGCGCTCGGCACCTTCATCATCGCCAACCCCATGTCCACCATCAAGGACACGGGCGTCGGCATCGCCCAGGCGGTGAGCGGCAAGGGGCCCAAGCGCAAGGATTTCCTGGCCCTTCTCGGCCTGCTCTATGCGCTGATGCGCGAACTGCGCGCCAAGCCGCGCAACGAGGTCGAGCAGCACATCGACAATCCGCATGATTCAGCGATCTTTCAGAATTTCCCCACCATTCTGAAAGACAAGGAACTCACGCAGTATATCTGCGACTATGCGCGGCTGATCGTGATCGGCAACGCCCGCTCCCACGAGATCGAGGCGCTGATGGAGCAGGAAATCGCGACCGTGAAGAAGCACAAGATCAAGCCGGCGGGCGCGGTCTCCACCGTCGCGGAGGCGATGCCGGCGCTCGGCATCTGCGCCGCGGTGCTCGGCATCGTCAAGGCCATGGGCGCCATCGACCAGTCGCCGGAAATCCTCGGCCACTATATCGGCTCGGCGCTGATCGGCACCTTCATCGGCATCTTCTTTTCTTACGCGATCCTCTCCCCGCTCGCGGCCAAGATCAAGCTGACCCGCGAGAAGCAGTGCCAGCCTTTCATCATCGTCAAGCAGTCGCTGATCGCCTACATGAACGGCGCGCTGCCGCAGATCGCGCTCGAACACGGGCGCAAGACCATTTCCTCCGCCGAGCGCCCCACCATCGACGAGGTGGAGAGCGAGGCGATCTCCAATGCCCCTTCGGGCGGCGCCATGCAGCAGGCGGCATAAGCCATGAACGCGGCGGTTTCCCACCAGGACATCCGAGACATGCTGCTGGACGCGGCCGGCCTGTCGCTCGACAAGCTCCCGCTCCTCAACATCATCTTCGACCGCATGTCGACCTTTTGCGCCGACGCGCTGCGCCAGTATGCGGCCTCCCAGGCCTATTTCTCGCTGAGCGAGATGGAAAGCGCGCGCATCGGCGACATTCTCGACATGTATGAAGGCAATGCCATGGTGGGCGTGTTCCACGTGGCGGAGTGGGACAGCCAGGTCATCATCGGCTTCGACCGCGACGTGGTCTTCACCATGGTCGAGGTGCTGTTCGGCGGCGACGGCGGCGAGCCGCCGGTGGATGACGAGCGGTCCTTCTCCAATATCGAGCTGCGCATCGCCCAGGCCCTGTTCGAGCAGATGGGCAAGGCGCTGTCCTCGTCCTTCGCGCTGATCAAGAAGACCACCATCACCTTCCAGCGCACCGAGACGCGCATGGACTTCGCCGTCATCGGCCGGCGCGCGAACCTCGCGGTGTGCGCGAAATTCCTGCTCCAGGCGATCAATCGCGGCGGCGAGATGTTCGTCATCATCCCGCAGACGGCGCTTTCGCCCATGCGCCAGCAGCTCTCGCGCACCTCGGCCGGCGAGACCACGGTGCGCGATCCCATCTGGACGCGCCATATCCGCAGCGAGGTCAACCGCGCCGAAGTCGAGCTGCGCCTCGTCATGGAGGAGCGCGAGATCACCCTGGGCGAAGCCGCCGAGCTGAAGGTCGGGCAGGTTCTCAAGCTCCAGGCAACGCCCAGGACTAAAATGAAACTGGAGAGCAGCAAGCAGCCGCTCTTCTGGTGCCAGCTCGGCCAGGCCGAGGGCTCCTATGTGGTTCGGATCGAAGACCCGGTGGACCTTGAGCAGGAGTTCCTCGATGACATCCTTCCCCGTTGATCTCCTGCTGCTGGTCGCCCTGGTGGTGACCACCACCGTCGTCGTCATGCTCTATCTGAAGCTGCGCGCGCTGCGCGTGTCGCAGGCGGAGTACGAGCAGGCGCTCGGCGAGACGGCCGCGGCGCTGGACACCGCCCGCGAGGCGGTGGCCACGCTCAACCGCGACGGGCGCACGCTGATCACCTCGCTCGGCAAGAAGATCGACGAAGCCCAGTCGCTTATCGTCGAGCTCGACCGCCGCCAGTTCCCCGCGCCTCCCGGGCGCAGCCAGGGGCGCCCCGTTTCCTATGAGCGCCGTGGCTGACGCCGCCGGCAGTGAAGGTTCAACCCAAAATGACCAATTCGAGGGACACCATGGCCTCTTTCCTCGCCGAAGGTCTGGACGAGCATGAAGAGAATGCGGCCCCCGCCGCGACTGGCGCCCCCGCCCCGAGCGGCGAGGTGTTCGGCGCCGGCAAGGGGCTGGAAGCCCTGATGCGCGTCCCCGTCCAACTCCAGGTGGTGCTCGGCTCCGCCTCCATGCCGGTGGCCCAGCTCATGAAGCTCGGCCGCGGCGCGGTGGTGCCGCTGGACCATCGCGTGGGCGAGCCGGTGGACATCGTGGTCAATGGGCGCATCATCGCCCGCGGCGAAGTGGTGGTGGTCGAGGACGACAATTCGCGGTTCGGCGTGTCCCTGACGGAAATCGTCGGACCCGCCGGCGGCGATCTCACCTGAGCCCTAGGCCATGGCTGCCGCCGCCGTCCGCCCATCCAGCCGTCCGCTTCACGGCGTTGAGCGTGTCGCCGCCTTGCTCCTGACCATGGGCAAGCCGCTGGCCGGCCGCCTGATGAAGTATTTCAGCGCCGAAGAGCTGAAGATCGTCACCCGCGCCATCGCCGACATGCGCTCGGTCTCGAGTTCGCAGATCGAGGTGGCGGTGGAGGAATTCGCCGCCCAGTTCGCCACCGGCGCCAACCTCTCCGGCACACCCGGCGACGTGGAGCGCCTGCTGGCCGAATTCATGCCGCCGGAGCGCGTCTCCGAGGTGATGAACGACGTGCTCGGCGCGGCGAACCACTCCATCTGGGATCGCATCTCGGGCGTGTCGGAAACCATCATCGCCTCCTACATCCTGAAGGAGCATCCCCAGGTGGCGGCTTTGGTGCTGACCAAGGTGAAGCCGGCCTGCGCGGCGAAGGTGATGGCCCATCTGCCCGAGCACGTGCGCAACGGCGTCATGCGGCGCATGCTCACCGTAAAGCCGATCGTGGACGAGACGATGTACATCATCGAACACACCGTCCACGACGACTTCATGATGAATCTGGCGCGCAACGCGGCCGCCGACACCCATTCGCGCATTGCCGACATCATCAACAAGATGGAGCGCAATGACATGGACAGCGTGCTCCAGAACCTCGCCATGACGCGGCCGAAGTCCGCCGAGATCCTGAAGGGCCTGCTGTTCACCTTCGACGACATCATCGGCCTGCCGCCGCGCGCGCGCACCACGCTGTTCGACAAGGTTCCGCCGGACAAGGTGGTGCTGGCTCTCAAGGGCACCGATCCGGATTTCCGCGACATCATCCTGTCCTCGCTCGGCGCGCGCGTGCGCCGCATGATCGAGCAGGAATTGTCCAACGGCGAGCCCTCCTCGCAGCGCGACGTGCAGGAAGCGCGGCGCATGATCACCGACCTTGCGCTCGACCTCGCCGGCAAGGGTGAGATCGAGCTCAATTCCGGTGGCGAAGACGACGCCTACGTGCGGTAGCGGCGATGTCGGAAGATGCGGATAAGGAGAGCAAAACAGAAGAGGCCAGCGAGAAGAAGGTCTCCGATGCCGTCGAGAAGGGCAATGTGCCGTTCTCGCGGGAAGCAACCCTGTTCGCCTCCCTCGTTGGCATCCTGGCGTCCCTGTCCTTCTATGCCGGTCCCCAGACCAGCGCGCTGACCGAAGGGCTGGCGCGCTTCATCGACGATCCCGGCGGCTATCCGATCGCCAACGGGGAGGACGCGACCTCGGTGATGTGGACCGCGATGCTGTTCGCAGGAGACTTCCTCCTGCCGATCATCGCCATCCTCAGCCTCACCGGGCTGGTGGCCTCGCTGTTCCAGAATACGCCGCGCCTGGTGCTCGACCGCGTCCAGCCGCAATGGTCGCGCCTGTCCATCTCCAAGGGATGGACGCGCATTTTCGGCACGCAGGGGCACGTGGAGTTCGGCAAGTCGCTCTTCAAGTTCGCGGTGATCGGCGCGGTGGTGATCGCCCTGCTGATGTCCGAGCAATCGAGCGTTGTGAACGCCATCTTCACCGACCCGCTGACCTTGCCGGCGGTGATGCTGTCGCTGGCCACGCGCCTGATCTCGGCGGTGTGCGTCGCCACCATCGCCCTGGTGGCGGCCGACCTGGTGTGGTCGCGCTTTCATTGGCGCAGCGAGCTGCGCATGACGAAACAGGAGGTGAAGGACGAGTTCAAGCAGGCCGAAGGCGATCCCATGGTCAAGGCGCGCTTGCGCGCATTGGCCCAGGAGCGGGCGCGCCGGCGGATGATGAGCGCGGTTCCCCAGGCCTCGCTCGTGATCGCCAACCCGACCCACTATGCCATCGCCCTGCGCTATGACCGGGCCAAAGGCGGCGCGCCATTGGTGGTGGCGAAGGGCCTCGATCTCATCGCGCTGAAGATCCGCGAAATCGCGGAGCGCAACGGCATTCCGGTGATCGAGGACAAGCAGCTGGCCCGGGCGATGTATAATTCGGTCGAAGTGGATCGCTGGATACCACCAGACTTCTATCGACCTGTTGCGAATATATTGTATTATATTTATTCGAGGGGAAAAAATGGAAACCGCCAGCAATAATCGCTTCCTCGACCCCCGGGCCTTGAGCGGACGGGCGGTGTTTCCCTATGAGAAGCTGCTCGCGGACAGCCTGCGGGGCTTCCTCTCCGAACTGTGCCTGATCAATGCCGGCATTTTCATTTCCTATATCGAGGCTGACAAGGGCGAGAACATCAACGACATAGTCGATTCATCCGCGGAGCTGACGCTGAAGCCGGGCCTGCTGCGCTACGGCCGCCACGCCAGCATCGACAGCGTGTGGGGCTTCCCGCCGGAGGTCTCCATCGACCTTGAACTGCACCACGCCAATCTCGCCGCCTTCTTCCGTGTGGTGTTCGAGGCCCAGTCCGTGGGCATCCATCTCGACGGCATCCTGTTCCGCGACGCCCTGGGCGAACCGGAGGAGAATTTCCGCCGCTTCGCCACGGCCCTGTCCGAAGCGCGCATCGCGCGGCAGTGAAGTTCGGAGCGGGGCAGCCAGCCTCGTGCAAGATTGTCGGTCTAGGGTCTTCGTGAACGGTGCGGAGGCCACCCCTTGCAGCCCATTTTCCTTCTCGATCTTGTGTCCCGGCACGCCAATTGGGCGTCCTTTCGCCAGGCGACGATCACCGGGAACATCGCGAACGCCAACACGCCCGGCTACAAGGCCAAGGACGTGGAGCCCTTCACCTCGGTGCTGGATAAAACGCACCTGGAGATGGCCAAGACGGCGGACTCGCACCTCGATATTCGCAGCAACGGCGTTCGAGACTCTCGCCTGAATGGCGACGAGACCTGGGGCGTGACCTATTCCGGCAACAGCGTCACCCTTGACCAGGAGATGCTCAAGGCCGGTGAGGTCAATCGCGTCTACACCCTCGACATGAACATCATGCGGTCCTTCCACCGCCTGATGATGACCGGACTGAGGACGCAGGGATGATTGATCCGCTGAAGTCAGCCTCCGCCATTGCCAGCTCGGGCCTCGAAGCTCAGAGCATGCGCATGCGCATCGTGGCGGAAAACATCGCCAATGCGCGCTCCGTCGGCCCCAGCGCGGGCGCCGACCCCTATACCCGCAAGACCATCTACTTCTCGCAGGTCATGGACCGCACGCTCGGTTCGAACCTGGTGAAGGTGAAGAATACCGGCCTCGACAATGCCGCCTTCCAGATCGAGCACGACCCGGGCAATCCGGCGGCCGACGCGAGCGGCAATGTGAAGATGCCCAATGTCAACGTGGCGGTCGAAATGGCCGACATGCGCGAAGCCGGGCGGTCCTATTCCGCCAATCTCCAAATGATCAAGCAGGCCCGTTCCATGGTCGCCATGACCATCGATCTGCTGAGGAGCAGCTGATGATCGACGCCATCTCGACGCTCACGAGCCAGTTCCGCAGCATTCGCGGCACGTCCGAGGTCTCCTCCACGACGGCGGCCACCGCCATCGGGATGCCCCAGCCGGTCGGCGCCACGAGCTTTTCCGATGTCCTCGCGGACGTCGCCCAGAACGCGGTGTCCTCTCTGAAGGCAGGTGAGGCCGCGGCCATCACCGGCGTCCAGGGCAAGACCTCGGTGCAGAACGTGGTCGAGGCGATCATGAGTGCGGAGCAGTCGCTCCAGACCGCGGTCGCCGTGCGCGACAAGGTGGTCGCCGCCTATCAAGAAATCTCCCGCATGGCGATCTGAGGACCAATCATGAGAGCACTGGCCATAGCCGCCACGGGCATGACGGCACAGCAGACCAATGTGGAAGTGATCGCGAACAACATCGCGAACATCAACACGACCGGCTTCAAGCGCGCCCGCGCCGAATTCACCGATCTTCTCTACCAGGCGGAACGCGCCAACGGCGTTCCCAATGTGGACGGCGCGCTGCCGGTGCCGGAAGGCGCCCGCGTCGGCCTCGGCGTCCATACGGTCGGCGTGCGCAACCTGCACATCCAGGGGCCGCTCACCCAGACCGGCAACAGCCTCGATCTTGCGATCAACGGGCGCGGCTGGTTCCAGGTGACCAATCCCAATGGCGACACGGTCTATACCCGCGCCGGCTCCTTCAACAAGGGTCCGAACGGGGAACTCGTCACCGCCGACGGCTATCTGGTGGAGCCCGCCATCACCTTCCCGGCGGACACCACCCAGATCATCATCAACGAGACCGGCCAGGTCTATGTGAATCGCGCCAGCCAGCAGCTGCCGCAGCTGCTCGGCCAGCTCACCCTCGCGAGCTTCGCCAACGATGCCGGCCTCGAACCGCTCGGCAACAATCTCTATCGCGAGACCGCCGCTTCCGGGCAGCCGGTGGTGAACCCGCCTGCGGAGAACGGCGTGGGCAAGATCCACCAGGCCTATCTGGAAGGCTCGAACGTCGATCCGGTGAAGGAAATCACCGAGCTGATATCGGCCCAGCGCGCCTATGAGATGAACTCCAAGGTCATTCAGGCCGCCGACGACATGGCCGGCGTGGTCTCCAAGGGAATCCGCTGATGACCCGCGCCCGCGCCGCCCTCAGTCTCTTGCTCGCCCTTGCGGGCGCCTGGATGCCCGCCGGAACCGCGGGCGCCCAGAGCCTTGCGGCTCTCGCCGAGGAGGCACGGGTGGCGCGCGAGCAGCAGGCGCTTGCGTCCGGCTCCGCCGCGGTCACACCGCTGCGCGCGCCCCCGGCGATCGCGGCCCCCGAAGTGCTCCTGACCGTGCCCGCCTCCACCATCAATGCGGGCGACGTGATCACCGACGACATGCTGGAGGAGCGTCCCTTCACGGTGGCGAGCGCCCAGCGATATCCCATGGCGGCGAGCCGCTCGTCGCTGGTGGGCAAGGTGGCCAAGCGCATGCTGGTGGCGGGAAACCCCATCGCGACCTTCGCCGTCATGGAGCCCAAGCTCGTCACGCGCGGCGTTGTCGCCACCATCATCTTCCAGGAAGGCGGGCTGCATATTCGCGGCCAGGCCATGCCGCTGGAATCCGGCGTCGCGGGCGCCGCCATCCGGCTGAAGAACCAGGACTCGGGCCACATCATCAACGGCATCGTCCAGGCCGACGGCACCGTGAAGGTGGGTGGCTGATGCGCCCGCTGCTCCGCGCTCTCCTTTGCGGCTTCGGCCTTGCGCTGGCGTTGCTGCCGCTCGCGGCGGCGCCCGCCGGCGCGATGACGCGCATCAAGGATATCTCCTCCATCCAGGGCGTGCGCGACAACCAGATCATCGGCTACGGGCTGGTGATGGGCCTCCAGGGCACCGGCGACACGCTGCGCAACTCGCCCTTCACCGAGCAGGCCCTGCAATCCATGCTCGACCGCATGGGCATCAACATCAAGGGCCTGCCGTTGCGCGCGCGCAACATCGCGGCGGTGATCGTGACCGCCAACCTGCCGGCCTTCGCGGGCACCGGCTCGCGCATCGACGTCACTGTCTCCTCGGTGGGCGATGCCTCCTCGCTCATGGGCGGAACGCTGCTCATGACGCCGCTCACGGGCAGCGACGGCCTCGTCTATGCCGTGGCCCAGGGGCAGCTCGCCGTTACCGGCTTCAATGTCCAGGGCCAGGCGGAGCGCCTCACCCAGGGCGTGCCCACCTCCGGCCGCATCCCCAACGGCGCGCTTGTGGAGCGCCAGATCCCCGGCCAGCTGCGCGATCTGCCCGAACTGGTGGTCGAGCTGGACAATCCCGATTTCAAGACCGCTCTGCGCATCACGGACGCGGTCAACGCCTATACCCGGGCGCGCTACGGCAAGCCGCTCGCCCGCGAGCGCGACCTGCGCACCGTCGTGATCCAGCGGCCCCAGCAGGTGTCCGTCGCCCGCTTCCTGGCGGATATCGGCGATCTGCGGGTGGAGCCCGACACCCCGGCGAAAGTGGTCATCGACCAGCGCACCGGCACGGTGGTCATCGGCTCCAACGTGCAGATTTCCACGGTGGCGGTCACCCAGGGCGCCCTCACGGTGAGCGTCACCGAGACCCCGGTCGTGTCGCAGCCCGCGCCCTTCTCCGACGGCGAGACGGTGGTGGTGCCGCGCACCGAGGTCACGGCCGAACAGAGCGGCGGCTATCTCTCCATCGTGCGCGGGTCGGATCTCCAGACCCTCGTGCGCGGCATGAACCGGATGGGCATGCGGCCCTCCGACATCATCTCGGTGCTCCAGGCGATCAAATCCGCCGGCGCCCTTCAAGCGGAGCTCGTCGTCCAATGATCCGGCTTGCGTCCTCCTCGGCCCTCGGCCTGCTGCTGCTCGCGGCCTCCGGCGCCGGCTGCCTCGCGCAGACCGCTCCGGCCCCCATCACGGCCTCCGCGCCGGCGGTGGTGCCCCCACGCCTGCCCGACGGGCCGGAAGCCAATGCGGCGCAATATTGCGCCGGCATCGCCAATGCCGCGAACGATGCGCGCTATGCGCGCCAGATGGCGGCGCTCGCCGCCATGGAAAAGGAAATCGAGGAGCGCATCGCCGCGCTCGAAGCCAAGCGCGCCGAGTATCAGGAGTGGCTTCAGCGCCGCGAGACCTTCCTGAAGAAGGCCGACGAATCGCTGGTGGCCATGGTGTCCCAGATGCGCCCCGACGCGGCGGCGGCCCAGCTCACCGTCATGAACGAATATGCGGCGGCGGCGATCCTCTCGCGCCTCACGCCGCGCACCGCCAGCGCCATCCTGAACGAAATGGATCCGAACCGCGCCGCCGTGCTCGCGACCACGCTCGCAGGCATGTCGCGCCGCAATGCCAACGAGGGCAAGCCCGGATGAAATACGCTTTCGCACTCCTCGCCGGCCTCGCCCTTGCCGGCTGCCAGACCGGCTATGACAGCCTCGCCTATGGCCCGAGCCTGACGCCCGTGGGCCATGGCCTCCAGCCCCAGCGCGAGCCGCTGCCCGTCACCTTCACTCCGCCCGTGCAGCGCACGTTCCGGTCCACCTGGAACCAGAACAGCCAGAGCATGTACAACGACATCCGCGCGGCCAAGGTGGGCGACACGCTGACCGTGGCCATCGCCATCGATGACAAGGCGGAGTTCGACAACCAGACCGACCGCTCGCGCAACGGCGCCTCGGATTTCGGCTTCAACACCGGTCTCGATCTCGCCGGCTTCGGGCGCGGCGTGAATGCGGGCTCGGCCTCGGGCAATTTCGGCGTGTCCAACGACACGTCCACCAAGGGCAAGGGCACCATCGACCGGTCCGAGAAGCTGCGCATCAACGTGGCGGCGGTGGTGACCGAGGTGCTGCCCAACGGCAACCTCCTCATCAGCGGCTCGCAGGAGACGCAGGTGAATTTCGAGCTGCGCGTGCTCAACATCCAGGGCATCGTGAACCCGCTGGACATCACTGCCAGAAACATCATTCCCTATGACCGCATCGCCGAGGCGCGGGTGACCTATGGCGGGCGCGGACGCCTGACCGACATGCAGCAGCCGGCATGGGGGCAGCGCCTCTTCGATGCCGCGGCGCCCTGGTGAGGCCGTAGGCGATGGCAAAGGCGGCGCAACCCGCGACCAAGGTGACCATCAAGGTCACCGGCTCCGGCGATGAGAAGAAGAAGGGCGGTCTTTGGATCGCCCTCGGCGTTCTCACGCTGGTGGCCATTTGTCTTGGCGCGGGGCTCGGGATTCAGCTTGCCTCCACGCTGCGCCAGGCGGTGCTCCAGCAGGGGGGGAATGGGACTGCGCAACCGGTGGTGTTGCGCTATAACAGCGACATGGTCATCGAGCCGCTGAAGCCCATCGTCGTCAATCTCGCCGCGCCCACCAATGCCTGGGTGCGGATCGAGGGCGCGATCGTCTTCAAGAATGGCGAACTGGCCAATCCCCAGGTGGCCACTGCCCAGATCCGCGAAGACATCATGACCTATTTCCGCAACCTGACCCTGAGCCAGCTCGGCGGGCCGAGCGCCATGCAGAATCTGCGCGAGGACCTGAACGAGCGCGCCAAGCTGCGGGTCGAGGGCAAGCTCTCCGAACTCATCATCGAGCAACTGGTCGTTCAATGACGCGACCGGGATGCGCGGGCGAGGCGGGCGCGTCGGCGCCCGTCCGGCGCCCGTTCGGCCGCAGGCTGCTGCGGGGCCTGGCTGTCTCCTGGCTCGGCGCGCTGGCGTGCGTGTTTCTCGCCGGCGTCATGGGCGCCTGGCCGGCGGCGGCGCAAGTGCCCCCTCTCGATGCCATCCTCCAGGAAACCGGGGGAGGGGCGGCCAGCGGGCGCATCATCCAGATGGTGGCGCTCATCACCGTCCTGTCGGTGGCGCCGGGCCTGCTCATCATGATGACGAGCTTCACGCGCTTCATCGTCGCTTTTTCCTTCCTGCGCTCCGGCCTCGGCCTGCCGTCCACGCCGGCCAATCTGGTCCTGCTCTCGCTCTCCTTGTTCATGACCTTCTACGTCATGGGGCCGACCTTCGACCGGGCCTGGGAGGAGGGGGTGAAGCCCCTCACCGAGCGGGCCATCACCGAGGAAGAGGCGCTGGATCGGATCATGACGCCGTTCCGCGAATTCATGGTCGCCCATGTGCGCCCCAAGGACCTGCAATTGTTCGCCGATCTCGCCGCCGCCAACGGCCGCGCGCCGCCCCCCCAGAACAACGGGGTGGAGAAGGTGGAGATGCGCATCCTCATCCCCGCCTTCATGATTTCCGAATTGCGGCGCGGCTTCGAGATCGGCTTCCTCATCATCCTGCCATTCCTCATCATCGACATGGTGGTGGCGACGCTGGTCATGTCCATGGGCATGATGATGATGTCGCCGGCCATCATCTCGCTGCCCTTCAAGGTGCTGTTCTTCATCCTGATCGACGGATGGAACCTGCTCGTGGGCAGCCTCGTGCGCTCCTATTTCTGAGCCTGTCGCGCCGCGCGGCTTTGCCTCTGCCTTTCGGGACCGCGCGCGACCGTTGCGCGGACGGGCGCCATGGGGGCGGCTTCAATGCTCTACCCCGGCGGAGCGGCCTCCTCCTGACCCTCCCCGCACCGAAGGCGGATCTGTCCGGCGTGAGCAGCTGATCGAACCCGGCGCCCCAGCAACCGCGTCCGGGCGGGAGAG
>JBFMAV010000024.1:0-57279 GCA_040755535.1 Pseudomonadota bacterium
TTTTTATTATTATTTATCTATCCCAAAATCCCCTCCACCATTGCCTGCGACTCCTCCGGACACCTGCGGACACTTGGCATGTGCTTCGGACGGCGAGACGAAGGACGAGACATGTCAGTAGAGACCATCGACACTTTGGTCATCGGCGCCGGGCAGGCGGGCCTCGCCATGAGCGAGCATCTGGGCAAGGCGGGGATCCCCCATCTGGTGCTGGAGCGCAAGCGCATTGCCGAGCGGTGGCGCTCGGAGCGGTGGGACTCGCTGGTGGCCAACGGCCCCGCCTGGCACGACCGCTTTCCCGGCCTCTCCTTCTCCGAAGTGGACCCCAAGGTGGGCGCGGACGACTTTCCCGCCAAGGAGACGGTCGCGGACTATTTCGAAACCTTCGCCAAGAGGATCGCCGCGCCGGTGCGCTGCGGCATCGAGGTGCTGAAGCTGGAGCGCAATGCCGGCCGTCCCGGCTTTCGCGTGGAGACCTCGGCGGGTGTCATCGAGGCGGCGCGGGTGGTGGCGGCGACCGGGCCGTTCCAGCGGCCCCTCATCCCTTCTGTCATCCCGGCCGAAACGGGCGTGGTGCAGATGCACTCCACGGGCTATCGCAATCCCAAGGCCCTGCCGGACGGCGCGGTCCTGGTGGTGGGCGCCGGCTCGTCCGGCGTGCAGATCGCCGAGGAATTGATGAATTCCGGCCGCACCGTCTATCTCTCCGTCGGCCCCCATGACCGCCCGCCCCGCGCCTATCGCGGGCGCGACTTCGTCTGGTGGCTGGGCGTGCTCGGCAAATGGGACGCCGCCGCCCAGGAGCCCGGCAAGGAGCATGTGACCATCGCGGTCTCGGGCGCCAATGGCGGCCACACCATCGATTTCCGCCGCCTGGCCGCCCAGGGCATGATCCTGGTGGGCCGCACCGATGGCTATGCGGACGGCGTGGTCCGCTTCGCACCGGATCTGGTCGAGAATCTGGAGAATGGCGACGCGAACAACCGCGCGCTGCTGGATGAGGCGGACGCCTATGTGGCGCGCAACGGGCTCGACCTGCCGGAAGACCCGGACGCCCGCCAGAGCGTACCTGACGCACCCTGCGTGCGCGAGCCTCTCGCCACGCTCGACCTGAAGGCGGCGGGCGTCTCCACCATCATCTGGGCGACGGGCTTTGCCCTCGATTACAGCTGGATGCAGGTCGATGCCTTCGACGCGGCGGGCAAGCCGCGCCACCAGCGCGGTGTGTCCTGCGAGCCGGGCATCTACTTCCTCGGCCTGCCCTGGCAGTCGCGGCGCGGCTCCAGCTTCATCTGGGGCGTGTGGCACGATGCGAAATATATCGCGGACCAGATCGCCATCCAGCGCAGCTACCAGGCCTATGACGCGGCCTGCCGCGAGCCGGGGCACCTGCCGCACAAGGAACGCGCGCAGGCCTGAAGGCCGGACGCGCACGCGGTAAGGGGGCGCCACCGTGAAGGTGGCGCCGCTCACACCAGCGAGAGTGGCGCCAGGCGCATGACCATGTCGTTATAGTCGAAGTCCGAGCCTTGATCGAAGGCGAGGTCTTCGAAGCCGAACGTGTTCTCGCCGAACATGCGCACATGTTCGTATCCGCCAGGATTGGCGGTGCCGACCACGAAGGTGTTTCCGACGGGGGTGATCAGCACCGGCGCATAGAAGCCTGTCGCGCCCGAAACGGTCCAGGCCGCCTCCGCCTTGAAGTCGCCGCTGCGGCTTTCCAGGAACCCGGCATCGAGATGGTTGCGCACCGCCTCGGTGAAGGCCGGCGTGTCGCCATAGGCGACCCCCGCCACGCTCATGGCCCCGTTGGTGGCATCCACGTCCACCCGCACGAAGGCCAGGGTGTTGGTGTTGGCGGCGCTGCCAGCCAGCTCCACTTTGAGCGTCTCGCCCGATTGCAGGAACACGAAAGGCAGACCGGTGCTGCGCTGCGCCCCGGCAAGGTCCGCCGCATCGCTCAGCGCATTGTTGGCGGCCGCCGCGATATGGAGGCCGCCCACCGTGGCCTGAACCGCGCCACTGGCATCCGTCGTCAGGGCGACATCGGGCGCGTCATTCACGCTCTGGTCGTCGCCGAGCACCGCGAAGCGCAATTGGTCGCCGGCGGGCAGATAGACCGAATGGGCACCGAAGAACAGGCCGGCGCCGTGATCGTCCGCCACGCTGCCGAGCGCGATCAGCATCGCGTCGCTGAGGCTCACATCGGCGCCGGCATGCTTGTCGTCCCGGTCGATGCGGTTTCCGTCCTCGTCCACCGCATAGATCAGGAGCGTCGAGCCCTGCTGGAGACCGAGATCCAGCGCGGAGAAACGCACCCAGTTCCCGGCCACCGGGCTGCCGCCATCCAGCGCCAGTTCGATGCCATGGCCATCCGCGCTGATCTTCAGGGGGACTTCCCCGCCCCCCGCGCTTCCATCGCCGAAGCCGCCCACGAGAAGCCGTCCCGCGGCCACCTGACTTGCGAGCGCGGTGCCGGTATGGCCCGCGAGCACGGCCGCGAGCGCCGCCGGATCGGAGCCTGCCGCCGCGAGGGCCTGGGCCGTGCTGCCCTGCGCCGAAATGCTGACCGCCGTCACCGCTTCCAGCAGGCTCATGGGGTCGCCGCCACGCGCGACGACGCTGCCGATGAGGCTGTTGCTCGCCGAGGCCAGGGCGACCACCGCCTCCAGCGTCGCATCGGACACGCCGGCGCCGGACGCCAGCGCGGCGAGGGTCGCGGTGTCGCTGAGATTCAGCACCTCGCCGGCTGCCGCCGCCGCGGCAAGTCGCGCGGCAATGGCGTCGAAGGGATCGTCGCTGGCGCCGGCCGCCGAAAGCAGGCTCACCGTATTGAGCAGGCTGGCAGCCGTGGCAAAGGCCTCCGCCGCCCCCAACTCACCGCGCCGGGTCGCGGCGATGGTGTCGAGATCGTTGAGGTCGAGCCCCGCGCTCAGCCCCAGGGCCGCCGCCACGGCGCGCTGCGCCGCCTCCGGATCACCGCTCCCGGACTCGGCCACCTTCTGGATCAAGGTGGTAAGGGGCGTGATGGCGGTGGAGCCCGCCGGGGCCAGCAACGTGCCCCGGAAGGGGAGATTGGTTGCCGTATCGATGCCGCCGATGAGGATCAGCGGCGCGCCGTTGGCGGCGAGGACATAGCGGCCATTGGCGTCTGTGAAGGTGGACGCCTCTCCGGCATCGAGGACGCCGTTGAAATTGGCGTCCGCGAATACCGTGGCGCCGGAAATATAGCCGTCTATGCCGAGTCCCGAGAGCAGGTCACCGACGAAGCCGCCGATCTTATGCGCCACCGAGCGCAGCACGTTGCCGGCTTCATCGAAGCCCGTCCCCACATAGAGCAGGCCCGTATAGATGTTCTGGCCGAGGATCCGGTAGCTGTCGTTGATGTCCGCCAGCGCGCCGTTGATGGTCTCGGCATACTGCACCATGCGGGCGCCGATGGCGGCGAGGTAGGGATTCTTGATGATGGTGTCGAGGTAAGCCGCGCCGAGCGCCCGCACATCGTCGCCGAGCGCGCCGGTGTCGCCGGTGAAGAGATGGACGATGAGGTCCCCGAAGCGTTCGCCCACCGCCGCGTAGAGACGCGGATCGACGCCGGTCTGGAGCATGTAATAATCCATCGCCAGTTCGCCGATGGAACTGGCGATCCCCTCAGCATCACCGCGCGCCAGTGCGTCGCCGAACTCCATGAAATGCGGCGCGGCCGCGATGGCGATGTCCGCCCCCACCGCGCCGAGATCGGAGAAGGTGTCGCCGATGAGGCTCGCGGTGGCCGAGGCGATGGTCAATTGCCCGCGCAGATAGGCGGTCGGCCCCTCTCCCAGTGCATCCTGCACCGCGCCCATGCTCAGCACATAGAGCGCCGCCGCCGCGCCGATCTTGGTGGCGGTCATGGCCGCGCCCACCGGGGTTCCGGCGAACACCGCTTCCGTGGCTGCGCGGCTCGCCGCCATGCCCGCCACCTGCCCGCCAAAGCGCGCATAGGCTTCGGCGTCGGTGGGGTTCTCCAGCACGGTGACATAGGACCGGCCGATGGGGGTCTTGTTGAGCACCATGGCCATGCCGCCGCCCATCGTGTGCATGGCATCGAGCACCGCCTGGTCGGTGTCGCTCAACTGCATGCCGGGCGGCACCCGGGAGGCGATGACCCATTGCGCTCCGCGGATGGCTTCCTGCTTGTCGATGACGGATAGAACCGCGCCCGCGCCGGTCGAGGACAGGCCCATCAGCGCGCCGTATCCGGTCAGGATGTCGTCGCCATAGGCGGGATCGTTCAGCTGCTGAATGAATTGCTGGACATCGAGCGCGGTCGAGGTGCCGAAATTGTTCGACACATACTGGCGTGCACGCAGGTGCAGCCAGGCCAGCGCCATGTCGTGCATCAGGTCCTGGTCGGTGCCGCCGGAGCCAAGGCCCGTTGCCGCCACTTCCATTTCGAGCGCCGCCATCACCTGCTCGAAAGTGAGATTGCCGGCCGCAAATTGCTTGACCAGCGTATCCTCGGCGGAGCCATTCACGAGGCGCGTGCTGAGCGCGGTGAGGGCAATGCGGTAATCCTGCTGCGCCGGCGGACGCAGATCGTCGCCGGTCAATTGCTCCAGCATGGAGACGAGGGCGAGGTCATAGGCATAGGAGGAGCGTCCGACGCCGGGGATTCCCGTGTCGAGATAGGTGACGCCCCGCAGCATGGCCTCGACGACCGTGTTGACGTTCACCCAGGATATGGAATTGGCCCGCAATTGCTGGGCCACCCACAGATCGTCGGCGAACATATAGCTCGCGAGCGCGGCCTGTTCCGGCTGGAAGGCCAGCGTCGCCTCCCAGTTCAGGATCTGCGTCGCCTGCGCCGCCGTGAGGGCGCTCGGATCCCGCGCCTCGATCTGAAACCCGCCGCTCCCATTGGAGACCATTGCGGACGTCGTACCCTCCGAGACCCGATTTGCGAGCTGTTCGGAGAGATGCCCCAGGGCGATCTGGTCGATCATGGCGGCGCGCACCGCGTTCGGCGCGTACGGGTCCCCGGCGAGAAGCGAATTGAGGGCATAAAGGCCCGCATAGGCGGAGACGTCATGCTCGGACCCATAGGCCACGAGATCCGTGATCGCCTCGGCCACCGACATTTGTCCGGCACGGATCTTACCGTAGGCGAGACCCGCTTCGCCCAGAATGCCGGTGAAGAAGGGATCATCGGCAGCGCCGACGCTGGTGCCGAACCGGGCCGCCGACGCCACGAAATGCTGGCCGATGGCGAGATCATCCGCCGCACTGCCATGGCCGATCAACCCGAGCAGCAGGACATTAACCTGCTCGCCGGAAAGTGCGGAGGTGGTCGCGTCCGTCAGGATCTGCGTGCCGGTCACCTCGCCGGCATCCAGCAACGTCACGAGCGCCGCGCGCGCCGCCAGGAAATTCGTGCCGAGCGCGTCTTCCCCGTATCCGAAGCCGATCAAAAGGCCGACCGCTTGCGCAGGCGTGAGATCGCCGGCCTGCACGGCATCGAGAATCTCGGATGGCGGAACATCCAGCGCGCCGAGCACGGCGCCGAGGCCAGCCTGCCCGACGTCGGTCGCCTGTGAGGCCGCATCCAGCAGCACGTCGGCAGCGGCGGCGCTGGTGACACGGCCGGCATCCACATAGGCATCAACCTGCGTCGCCGCCCAGATCCGCACCGTGCCGGCCGGGTCCGTTCCGAGCGCGCCGAGCATATGGGCGATCACATGCACGGCAGCGAGGCCGGAGAGTGCGCCGCTCGACACAGCCGCATCAATATCAGCCAGAAAGGCGCTGTTGGCGGACACCGACACGGCCAGTTGCGCCCCCACGGCGTCCTGGGTGCCGGCGTCGCCGAAGCCGGCGATGGAGACGAGAAGCTGCGCCGCCTCCCCTTGCGAGATGGCGGTGAGGGCCGCCACATCCAGGGGGGTCGTGCCGGTGATCTCGCGGATCATTTGAAGTACGTCCGCGGCAGAGCCCGCGTCCGCGAGATCGGCAATCTCCTCGGCCACCGCCGCATGCAGGGCGGCATAGGTGGACGTGCCCGCAAGCCAATGGATCAGCTTGCCGAAATCAAGGCTCGCGGCCGCATTATGGATCGCGGCCATGGCCTGCGCGGCGGTGAGGCTTCCACCGACGACGAGGCCGTTAAGCGCGGCACTGGCCGTATGGGGCGCATAGGGGCTTGGATAATCCACCTGCCCCATGCCGGCCAACAGGACAGCGAGCTGCGCCGCCGTGAGCGCGCCAGCGGCAAGGCCGGCCTGAAGCGCCGCGATGGTGTCCGCATCCACGGCGGTCGCGCTGACGGGAATGGTGCTGAGCGGGCGGCCATATTCGGCGCCGACCGCCACGAGCACGTCGACATTCCCGCCCCCGGCGAGCGAGAGCAGGACCGTGTTGAAGGCATCCGCATCGAGCCCCACGCGACCGAGCCCGCCGAACATGCGCTCGAAGCTGATATCGCCGTCGACAATGGCCGCGCCCATGGCATGGCCGAGCGAAATCTGCGTCGCCTCCGGCGCGCCGACCGCCATGGCGCCGACGAGCAGGCCGGAATAATAGCTGAAATTCGGCAGGAGCCCGATGATCTGGTCGATCACGGCAGGCAGGCCAAGCCCGCCCTCCAGGGCCATTTTCAGGAGTTCCGGCCCGATGAGGACCGCCGCCGGCGTGGAGCCGAACGGGATGCCGGAGAGGATCTGGACCACGTGGAAGGCGGGAATGCCGCCCGCATCATAGGCGCGATCGAAGGCCGCCACCGTATCGGCCACGGCGAGCGGGGCAAGGAAGGTCGTGAAGCGCAGGTCGAAGGCCTGCGCTTGTGGCAGGGCAGCGGTGATGCCGGCCGCATAAGCCACGAGGGATGCCATCTGCGCGGCGCTCGCCCAGCCGGCGGCGAGCGCGTAATCGAGGTTTACGGAGGCGTCGGCATCGGACATTCCGGCGGCGAACAGCGCGCCGATGGCGGTGCCGAGGGTGCGCAGCTCGGCTTCGTTCGCCGCAAGGGGCGCAAGGCCCGCGAGCACACCGACCGCATTGGCCGCCGAAAGCGTGCCTGCGGCTTCGGCATCCTCCACGTTTTGGATCGCCGCTTCGAAGGGAATGCGGCCGTCTTCCACAAGACCCGTCAGGAGGCGGTTGATGCCCGACACCGCGCCGGTATCGACGATGGTGTTGGTCAGGTGCGTGGACGCGGCGAACAACAGGCCGGAGACGGCCTGGCTGACCGAGATTGCGCCGGTGTCCAGCAGGGTCGCGAGTTCCGCCCGCACCGCGCCGGCGACCGCGCCGTCTGCGGCGAGATAGGTGAGGAGCGACAGGCCATAAGGGACCGACCCCTGGCCGCTCGCGAGCGCGCCCGCCGCCGCGTCCGCAAGGCCGGCGGCACCCAGCGCCCCCCGGCCGACGAGCGCCAGAAGTTCGCCCGCCACCGCCTGCACGCCAAACAGGCCCGAGACCGTCCCCTCGAACGCGCCCGCCATGGCGAGCAGCACATCTTGCGCCTGTTGGGCGCTCAGCTGGCCGGGCGCGCCGATGACGCTGTCGAACACCGGCAGGATGAGGGATTCCAGGTTCTGCCCGGACGCGTAAAGGCCCGCCAGCATCTCGCCGATGGCGGTTGGCAGACCGGCGGCGGCGTGGGCGGCCAAAGCGGCGAGCAGCGCCACCTCGCCCTGGAGCGCGCCCATGCGATAGGCGGACTGGGCCGCTTCGATGGCCGATTGCAGATCGGCGACGGCGATGGCGCCGTCCTCGATGAGGCCGCCGAGCTTGTGCCCGAGCGCCAGTTGCAGGGCATAGCTGGGCGCGGAAGTGTCGGTGAAGTCGTGATAGAGGGCCGCGCCGGTCATCAGGCTCGCAGCCTGCGCGGGCGTAAGGGTGGTGGAGCCGAGCGCCGTATCGATGGCCGTGGAGACGCCCTCGATGCCGATCAGCCCCGCCTTCACCAGGGCCGCGATCATGGCTCCCGCCTCGGCGCTGCGCGCGGGGGTCGGGCTATCGCCCGGCACCAGCAGGGCGCGCACGGCATTCTGCGCGCTGATCTTGTCCGGCACCAGTTGCGTCAGCTCGCCATGAACCGCGATCCGCAGCACCGCCATGGCCTCGCCCTGGCGGGTGCTCGATGAGAGCAGGGTGACGAGGGCGGCGAGCGCGTCGGCGGCGGGCAGAGCGCCCGCCTCCACGGCGGCGTCGAGGTCCGCCAGCAGGGCCGCAACATCGGCATCGTCCAGGCCGATGGCGCCGACCGGGCTGCCGTCGGACAGGAAGAGGCCGATCAGGACCATCCGCGCCACCGCTTCCGGCACCTGCGCCAGTTCGGCGTAAAGATGGGCGGTAGGCACAAGCGCAAGCGCGCGGCCGACGGCGATCTGCTCCGCTTCCGAGCCCGCGCCGGCAAGCCCGATGAGCAGCAAGGCGCGATTGTCGGCCGACACGCCCGAAAACTGCGTCAGCAGGTCCACGAGGCCGGCGAAGGTCAGGTCTCCACCCACGAGGTCCGCCATGGCGGCGCCCGCCGCGAGTCCGAGATGGGGATAGAAATCCACCGCCGACGGACCGCCCCAGTTCGCCGGGTTCACCGCCGTCAGATGGGCGAGAACGGTGATCGCCTGCTGCGCCGAAAGACCGGAATCCACGCTGTCGGCCACCGCCTGCGCCAGATCGGCCGCGCTGAGGCCCAGCGCATCGCCGAGATAGACGATCTGTATGGCGGCGGCGTTGGCGTCGTCCAGGCTGGAGACCGCAAGGCGGCTGAGCAGGGCGATGGCCGCGCCCGGGCCCTGGTGGAATTCCTCCAGCAGATCCGCAAACGCGGAAGCGACATCCGCGCGCACCTCGCCACCGCCCAGGCGCGAGAAGCCCGCGAGCGCCAGCACCGCCTGGGGGAGCGACAGGCCCGTGGGCTCGGCGAGCAGGATGGGGCTCGTGACCGCGTCCTTGATGGCGGCGATGAGGGGGGCCAGCGTCGGCCCATAGCTCGTCGCGCCGCCCGGCAGCGAGGTGATGGCGAGCACCACCAATTCGTCGATCACAACCGCCGGCACGCCAGTCGGCCCGGCATCGATCACCGCTGCCAGAAGCACCGCGTTGAAGGCGGCGTCCCGCCCCGCAATGGCGGTGCGCAGATCGCTCATGGCGATGTCGGCATCGGCGATCCGGGCGGCGATCTCCTGCCCCACCAGCGCCTGCGCCGCGACGCCGCCGCCCGCCATGTCCAGCAGCAGGGAAAGGCCGATAGCGGGCGGAATGCCGCCCGCGCCGATCAGTGGTCCAATGCTTTGCACCGCGTTCGCCAGCGGAACGTCCGGGAGGCGGTCGAGCAGCGCGGCATGGGCGCCGTCGGCGAGCGCGCCGCCCGCCTCCGCGCGGCCCTCCAGGGCGGCGAGCAAGGGAATGGCACCGAAGGCCGGCAGGTTGGAAAGCGTGGCCAGGAGGTCGGTGGCGGAGAGATCGCCCTCGGCCACGAGGTCCGCCAGCGCATCCGCCGCAGCGATGACGAAGGCCGCGTCGGCGGCATCGATGTCCGCGACATGGCGCTGCGCCATCTCCAGCAGCAGTGCCGTCGCCATTTCCAGGGACACGGCCTGAACGGAGGCACGCGCCGCCAGAAGGATGCTCTGCGCGGCATCCCCGGGCGTCAGGGCGGCGCCGTTCACCAGCGTATCGATGGCGCCCGCCACATAGCTGATGTGGGAGAGATCGGGCGTGAGGCTCAAAATGACAACCAGCGCACCGGCGCCGGAAATGTGCGCGGCCTGCGCTTCCGCCATCAAGGTGCCCATGATGGTGAAGAAGTCCGAGATGTTCGCCGTGATGAGCGCCTCGAACGTCTCGCCCACAGCGAGTTGCTGCTCCAGGGTGCCGGCGCTCGCAAATCCCCCCAGCAAAGCGATGGCGATGGCCGGCGGCAGGCTCGCATCGAGCGCGGCAGTCTCCACCACATCCAGCACATCGGACAACGCTTGCGCGTCCGCGCCGGTGAGAGTGATGAGATGGGTGCCCACCTGCGCGGCGATGCCGGCATCGGCGGCGGCTTGCGACGGGTCGCCGGCCGCAGCGACCAGAAGGGTGACCACCTGCGTGAAAGTGAGCGCGGGGGTGGCCTCAGCAAGCATGTCGGACAGAGCGTCGGTCACGGCTGAGAAGGCCAGCCGGTCCGCCGCCACCAATTCCGCCAGCCCCACGCCGAGCGAGGCGAGATCGCCGGGCCGGGCGTCCGCCAGGGCAATGACGAGGGCGATGGCGAGGCCGGGCGTGAAGCCCGAGGCGGAGATGGAACCGCCCAGCGCCACCAGCGCCCCCTCCCCGTCCATGATGCCCTCGGACATCATGGTGGAGAGGACGGCGGCCCCGTCGGCTGCACCGCCCGTGAGTGCGACGATTGCGGCCGCTCCGGCCACCATTTGCGCGGCGGTGAGATGGCCCGCATTCACCGCATCCACCAGATCGCCCGCCAAGGCGTCATAGGTGGCGAAGGCGTGGGATTCCACCTGATCGAGGATGACGGCGCCCAGCATTGTGCTGCCGCTCGCCCAGGCGCCGGCCACCATATTGACGACCTGTCCGAGAGACAGGCCGCTGTCGAGAAATGCGCCATAGATGGCGGAGGTCGCGGCGGTCTCGCTCACCGCGCCAGACTGCGCCAGCCCCGCGATGGCGGCCCCCGCCGCGACCTGGTGGCCCTCCCCGCCGGCCAGGGCGACACCCACGAACAAGGCGATCCCCTCGGCGCCGCCAATGTCCCCGTCCCGGACCGCGTCCGAGACGGCGGCGAGGGTCGGTGCCACCCGCGCCGGACCGTCCGCGAAGGCTGCCAATTCGCTGCCGAGGAGCAGCAGAACGCCCGAGGCCGCGCCTGCCGCGCTCCCCGCCAATGCGGCCGCCGCGTCCGCCACCGTGAGACGGCCATCGGCGATCAGCGTGTTGATCTGGTTGAGCACCGCCTCCAAAAGGCCGTCAGTGACGGGATTGGAAACGCCTGGAGCGCCCACGCGCTCGAAATGGCCCAGAACCACGTCCTGGAGCAGGGTCACCGCCTCGTCCACAGTGACGAGGCCGGCATTAAGGCTCGCATGCACCGCGTCGGCCATCTGCGTGCCGGTGATCGCTCCGCCATTGACGGCGGTCTCGATGGCCTGCGCGACTGCGCCGGCAAAGCCGGGGGCGCCGCCGGTGGCGAGGCCCGCGAGCACGTCCATGCCCAGTTGAAGCGTGAGGGTGCCTGCCGCAATGGCGGCGGTGAGCGCGGAGGCGACACCGCCCGGCGCGGTGGTGCCCGCGCCGATATCCGCGAGTTCCGCCAGCGCCGCATCGCGCGCGCCGTTCGCATAAACCGCCACCAGGAGCGCCACCATGTTGGGCGCATTGACCTGTTCGGGCGGCGATCCGACCAACAGGCTGAGCCCGTCCAGGCTCGCGATCTGGTCCGCCAGGGACAGGCCGGAGATCTGACCGGCAATGGACGCGCCGAATTGCGCCGGCGCCCCGGCGTCATTCAGCCGACCGGCCACCGCCGACATCAGGGTCACCAGGTCGTCGACGGGGAGCGTGCCCGCGCCTAGCAGGCTCTGGATGATGCCGGCCGTGTTGAGATATCCCGCAGCGAGGCTGACGATCTTGACCGAGACGTCCACCACCCGCGCATCGTCGGCGCCCGCGCCATTGGCCAGCGCCGTGATGGCGGTGGCGGGCAGGAAGCCCCAGACCGGGTTGCCATTGGCCGCCGCCGCCGCATTGGCCGCCGCCACCTGGCCCATATAGGCATAGATGGCGTCGCGCGCGTCCTCCACGCCCGACAAGGCGACGAGCAGGCTCAGGGCCTGCGTCGCATTGAGGGCGGGGCTCGGATTGCTGAGGGACAATTGGTCGGCGATGGTCTGGATCGCCTCCGCCGCCGTCAACGCCCCGCGCTCCAGGAGGGCGCTGAGACCCGCGAGCGCATCGGTGCGGATGCCGGTGTCGATCGACGTGGTCACGACCAGGAGGCGCTCGAAGGCAGCAAGCCCCTCACCGGGGAAAGCTTCCGCCAGAGCGCCGATGCCCTCATAGGCCAGCAGGCGCTGGCCGTGGTCCACGGCTTCGGTGAGCCGGTAGAATTCCTGGAGCGCCACGGTCGCGACACTCGCATCGCTGCCCACAAGCGAAACGATCGTCGCAAGAGCCGCACTGGCCTGCGCCGGGCGCTCCTGAATGATCTGCATGAGCGCAACGATGGCGCCGCCGGGCGAATAGCTGCCGGCGTCGACGGCGGCTTCAAGGTCCGCAGGGGTGATTGCGCTGCCGAGCAGCAACCCACCTAAAAAGGCGTGCATGGTGCTGGCATCGCTCGGCGCCAGCGTGCCGAAGGCGACGAAGGCCTGCGCCTTGGAAAGGGTGCCGGCCTCAAGCTGCGTTGCAATGGCCTCGGCCAGCGTTCCGACGCCGATGTCGCGCCCATGGGCGGCGGAGGTGAGCGCGGCCATGGTGGCGAGAACGGGAGCCGTGGCATCGCCGCCCCGGGCATAGATTTGGGCGAGCAGGCTCGCAGCCCGCTCCGGTGTCAGATTTCCACCTTCGATCCGGCCTTCCAGAGCGTCCAGGATCGCCTGGGCGTCAGGCGCGTTGGACGTGAACAGGGCCGCAATGGCGGAAGCAGCAGCGGCCACCTGGACCGCAGAGCCGAGACCGGCGGTGAGGGCCAGGGTCGCGGGATCGGTGATGAGCACGGCAAGCTGCGCGTCGATCACATCCTGGAGCGCCGCCGATGCGCCTGCCTGGAGCCCCTGAAGTTCCGCGATGACGGCCTGGAGCGTGATGGCTCCGCTGGCGATCAGCGCATCTATTTCCGCCTGTGCGCCTGCCGCCAGATTGGCCACGTCCGCCGCAGCAAAATGCACCAGAATCGAGACGGCGGTGTCCGCTGCGAGCGACGCCGGCACGGCCGCATCCAGCAGAGCGATGACCGCCGCAGCCGCGAGGCTTCCTTGCGCCACCAGAGCGGCCATCAGGGTGCCCGCCAGAGGGGCGGAGGCGTCTTCCGCCGATGCGAGCACCAGATTGGCCGCCGCCGTGGCCCCGATGATCCCGTCCGCGACGAAGTCCAGAATGACGCCGCGCGCTGCCTCGGCGCTTGCGGGCGCGCCGAGCGCCGCAGCCTGGAACAGCACCGAGACCACCGGCTCCGCATCCAGCAGGGCCGCGCGCACGGCGCTATCGAACACGGCAACGCCTGTGGCCGCGCCCGCGTCCAGATAGGTCGCGATCTGCGCCAGGATCTGGGCCGTGCCGACCGGCGGCGTGCCGGTGGCGGCGCCCATGAGCAGGAGGAGCGCGGCATCGACCGACAGATCGCCCGCGGAAACCGCCGCCGCCACCTGCGCAACGCCATCGGCGGGCGTGAGCGTGTGCTGGTTCAGGATAAAGGTCAGTTCGCGCCCGGCCGCGACCAGATCGCCCGCGTTTCCTGAGCCGGCAAAGCCGAGTACCACATCCAGAGCTTGCGATGCGGTGAAGGTGCCGCCCTGCAAGGCATTGCTGACGCCGCTCATGACGAGCGAGCCGGGCACCTGGAGGGACAAAGCGAGGGCGCGTCCCATGTCCGCCAAGGCATCGGCCTGCGTGCCCGAAAGGGTGGCGGCAGCGGCCATGAGGGTCGCGAGGACCAGCGAGGGATCGTCGGCGCCGGTGACACCTGTGACCCCGTTGGGAAACAGCGCGTCCAGCGCCGCGCCAATGTCCGCAGGGGCGACATTCCGGTCCACGATCAGATCCGCGAGCGCGGCGGCGACCGCGGCGGCGAGCGCCGGGTTAGCGACCCAGACGATTACATTGCCCTGGATTTGTTGCGACCCGCTGGCGCTCACCGCCAGCAGAAAACCCATGCCCTGGGCAAGGGTGAGCGCATCGGGCTCGATGGCCGCGATGACGGCTGCGGCCGCATCGCCCGCCGAAATGGCGCCACCCTCCACCAGACCGCGCACGCCATCACTGGCCGCGTTCATGGCGTGGCGATCCTGGCTCACGCCACCGGGCACGGTGGACATCCAGGCCAGAAGGCCCACCGCCGCAGAAGCCAGCGCCGGGTCCGCCGAAACCGCTGCGGCAATGCCCTGGACCGCCTGCTGGGCGGTCATCTTCCAGTTGGGCACGGCAAAGGAGGGAGAGGTGGTGTCGATCAGCGTGGCGAGGCGCGCGCCCGCAGCCTGCGCGAGATCATGTTCGATGCCGGCAAGGGTGGCCAGCATTCGCGCGGTCGCGAATGTGCCGACGGAGAGCGAGACGGTGGTCAGGGCTGCAACGGCGGCGCTGGCGGACAGGGCGCCGTCGGACATGTAGTCCAGGGCCTCGGCGATGACCATGTCGAGGTTGGCCGTGAGGACGCCGGTCGCGTTGGCATATTGGCCCACGAGCAGCACGGCGGGCAGACCGGAGAGCGTGCCCGCGTCGACCGCGTCGTGGATCGCCGTGACCACGTTCTGGAACGAGACCAGGGCCGTGCCGCCCGGCGCGGCCACACTGCGGATGGCCTGCGCCACCATGTATGTGTAGCCGCTTTCGTCCCCCGGATAGGCCATGGACGCGGCAATGCCGCCCGCGACCGCCAGCACCTTGACGATGGCCAGCGTCGCGGCGGCATCGCCATTGGCGATTTCGGCCAGTTCTGCGGCGGTTTCAGAGGTGTATTGGGAATTGGGCCGGGCGGCGATGCCGACCAGAAGATTGATGGTCTCGGCCGGGCTCAGCGTGCCGTCGGCGCGTGCCGCGTCCAGAGCGGTGAGCATGGCCTGGAAAGTGAAGACCGGTGCCGTCTGCCCCTGTCCTCCGCCCTCGCTGCCCCCGCCCTCACTGCCCTCTCCTTCGCTTCCCCCTCCCTCGCTGCCCCCGCCGTGGCCCGTGTCCTGGCGGATCAGGCCCGACAGGGCCATGCCGGCGCGGATCTGAACGTCCGTTGTGCCGTTGTCGGCGAAGGCCAGCAGCGCGGCCATGCCCTCGAAGCCGGTGATCTGGTCGTCGTAGGCGGCGGAGAAGACATCGTTCATGGCATCGGTGATGGGCACCGTGCCGTTCGCCACCAATTGCGCGATATGCGCCCCGAGGGTCGCGGGATAGGTGGCGTTCCCCTCCAGGCTGCCGAGCGTGTGGGCGAAGGCGAGCAGAGGGCGCACCGGGCTGGTTCCGGCCAGCGCCGCCGCGGCCTCGATCAGGGCCACGCCATTGGCGTAGCGGGCGGCGCTCGAGAGATTCGCGAAGGCGGCATTGGCGACCGCGATGCCGGCGAGGCCCTGCTGGAGGGCGGCGGAGTCGAGAGCGATGGACGACGTGTCAAAGCCGGCAATGGCGTTAAAGTCATTGTCGCTCATAAGAACCCCCGGTCGGCAATGCGTGTCGCTCAGGGGTTTGCGCGCCGCCCGCCGGTCCGATCCGGAAGAATGCGGTGAGGCCGGATGGCGGTTCTCGCCGTCCGGCCAAGCACCAGCACCCCTTCCGCTCTGACCCTCAGACGTCGGAAAAGGTGCCGGCCCCCTGACCGCCGGACTCATTGCCCGGCTGCGCTGCACTCTGCCGTAGCGGCAAGAGGCAATCTTCCCAGATTGCGCAGAGACCGCACCCGATACGCGCAAAGCGCAAGCGGCGCCTCAGCCCTTCTCGGAGGGCGCGCAGAGCGAGCGGCGGTAGTCCGTCGGGCTCATGCCGTAGGCACTGCGGAAGCCCCGGTAGAAGACCGAAGGGCTGTCGATGCCGCAGTCCAGCGCAATGTCGAGCACCGAGCGGCGGTGGTTGAGGGCGAGCAGCATCCGCGCCCGCTCCAGCCGCCGGGCGAGAACATAGCGGGCAAAGCTCACCCCGGTCGGCGCGAATAGAAGATGCAGTTGGCGCACCGAGATGGCGAGCGCGGCGCTCACCATCGCCGGTCGCAGGTCGGGCCGACAGAGATGGGTCTCGACAATCTGGCGTGCCCGCTCCAGACGGGCCGCCCGCACCGCGTCACGCGCCGGCTCCTCCCGCGCGACCACGAGGCCGCGCGCGAGGAACGCGAGTTGAACCAGGGTTTGCGTCGCGGTCTGCGCTTCGTGTCCGGAAAGATGCGGAGCTTGCGCGATATAAGAGCGGAAATAAGCGGCAAAAAGGGCGCCTATCCCCGCCTGCGCAGGCAGTTTCCGCGCGACGAGCTCCCCCGGCGATGCCGCAAACACCTTGCACTCGGCAAACGGGATCTTCACCAGGCGCAGATGGTAGCCAAGCGGTGTCACCGGACGGGTGCGATAGGGCAGATCGGAATGGCTGAGCGCCAATTCGCCTTCCCGCACAATGAATTCGCCACCATCCGTGGCGAACCAGCAGGCCCCGCCGGTCTGTTCGTAGAGGCACAGGCTGTCGCTCGACGCCCGGGCAATGTCCGCAGGCCCGCGCGTCACCTCATAGGCCGAGGCGCGCATCTCTCCGAGCACTGCCGCACCGCCAATCTCCAGAACGGAAAACGCCCCCCGAAACCCCAGCCGCTCCTTCGGAGCGAGCTCGGCCGTGACCCCGTAAATGTTCCTTGCCCGCACCTCGCGCCAGTGCGCGAAGCGGTCATGGGGAGCGATCTCGTCGGTCGTCCAATGGATCATCGTCGCTCGGCCAAGCTCAAGTGAGACATGAAAATAGCCGATTTCCCGCCGAGCGTCAGCCAGGGCGTGGCCCCAAGGAACGCGGCCTTCCGGCCGCGCGGGCGCTATGTTAGGGGCTTGGCTTCAGGGACGCTTGCCGTCCCATAGCTGCTGCCGCTCAGGATATGCCATGCTTCTCGATGCCACCGCCGCTGGCCTTTTTCCCATCGCGCCCACGCCCTTCACGCCCGACGGACAAGTCGACCTCGCCTCGGTGGACCTTCTGATTGAGCGCTATCTTGCGGCGGGAGCGACCGGAATCACGGTGCTCGGCATCATGGGCGAAGCGCCGAAGCTCGACCCAGAGGAATCCCTCGCCCTGACCGCCCGCTTTACGACTGGCATGGGCCGCCTGCCGGTGATCGTCGGGGTCTCCGCCCCGGGCTTTGCCGCCATGCGCTGGCTTGCCCGCGCGGCCATGGACAAAGGCGCAGCGGGCGTAATGATCGCACCGCCGCCGAGCCTGCGCACAGACGACCAGATCACAGGCTATTACCGCCAGGCCATCGAGGCGATCGGCACGGACATCCCCTTCGTAATCCAGGATTATCCGCTGACGCTCTCGGTGCAGATGACACCGGGTGTGATCCGCCGCATCGTCGAGGATCATCCTTCCTGCGTGATGCTCAAGCACGAGGACTGGCCGGGGCTGGAGAAAATCTCCACGCTGCGCGGGTACCAGAAGGAGGGGTCCATGCGGCCCATCTCCATCCTGACCGGCAATGGCGGCCTGTTCCTGGACTTTGAGATGGAGCGCGGCGCGGACGGCGCCATGACCGGCTATGCCTTCCCCGAGATGCTAGGGACCGTGGTGCGCCTGCAGAAGGAGGGGCAGCGGGACGCCGCTCATGACCTGTTCGATGCTCATCTGCCGCTGCTGCGCTATGAGCAGCAGCAGGGCGTCGGCCTCGCGGTGCGCAAATATGTCCTGATGCGGAGGGGTTTTATCGCCTCCGACGCCCAGCGCAAGCCAGCGGCGGGCCTGACGGCCACCGCGCGCGCCGAGGTGGACTTTCTCCTCGCACGCTTGGCCCGCTTCGATCCCAACGCGCGCGTCTGATCCAAAGCCCACATCCAAGGGCGTGGAGCAGGACGCGGGCGAGGCATAACCAAGAAGGATGGCTCCAAGGGCGGCGCGGGCGATTATGGATCACTGCGCCCCTTGGGGTTCACTCATCCGCCCAGCGCCCGAAGCTGGGCGATTGTCGTCACCCCCACGCACCTCCCTCGGCGTCAAACCGGGACGGGTTCGGCTCGGGCAGCCGGCCAACCCGGACGCGCCTTCGTGAGCCAGATGCCCCGCGCAGCGGCGTGCCCCAGCGCCATGCGGCTAAGACACGCAGCCGATCACTTTCGCAAACTTGAGGATCGCTGAGCGCCAGCATCAGCCGTCGCCACCCACAGCGGCCCACTTATAATATCAAATGTTACTCAATACGTTGGCGTGCACGCCGGTCTCTTCGACCCTGCGCGATTGGCGACACCGCCCGCCCGTTTGCGCAATTGATTTCGCATAAACCTACGTATTTATACGAAAGTATATCATACGATTTTGTTTTTGGATCCAAGCCTCAGGCACGCTTCAAGATTGAACAAAACTTGATCTATGAAAGACTTGGTGGCTCATTATGAACATTCATTCAATAAAAATCAGAATCATCGCACTGTCCGCGGTGTGTGTCATAGCTGTCGCTGGTGCGATACTCGGATACGGGCTCTACGCTTCATCGCAGACATCGGAGTATGTGACGCAGCGCGTGCGGATCCTGCTCGACCGAACGAGCCAGGAATCCTTGCAGCGGCTCGCCTCCGTTCAGGCCGCAGCCATTCGCAGCGAAATCGATTCCGCCTTCGCCGCCGCGCGCAACATGGCAAACGCCCTCGAAGTGATCGCCGAGAACGAAGGCAATGGCACGCCGCGCGACCAGCGCCGCGCCCAATTGAATGCACTGTTAATGGCGGTGCTGAAGGACAATAGCCTATTCAATGGCACCTACAGCGCCTGGATGCCCAACGCCCTTGATGGCGCGGATGCGCTGTTTCCCAATCGGAAGGACCTGGGATCTGATGCGACGGGGCATGCCCTGCCCTATTGGACGCGGGATTCCAGCGGCAAGATCGCTCTCCAACCACTCGTCGAGTATGATAGCCGCGAGCTGCATCCGAATGGCGTGATGAAAGGTGGCTGGTTCATCGGCCCGCAGACGGATGGCAAAGAAAGCATTCTCGCACCGCTTCCCTATATTGTTCAGGGAAAGTCCGTCTATCTCGCGACGATGTCTGTTCCCATCAAGGTCGACGGCCGGTTCGCAGGTGTTGCCGGCGCCGACTTCGATCTTTCTTTTTGTCCAGAGCCTCGCCGAGAAAGTCGATTCCTCGATCTATAAAGGCGAGGGCACAGTCACGATCGTGACCAATACGGGTCTCGTCGTGGCCTCCAGCGCAGACCCTCGCGCGATCGGCGGCCCGTATGCCGCACTTGAGGCGCAGGCGGAGCAGGACATGGCTTTGCTGCGCAAAGGCGAGGCCACCGCCAAAGTTGACGAGATCAAGGATGCCATCAAGGTGTTCGCGCCGGTGCCGCTCGGACGAACCGGCGCGGCCTGGTCGGTCATTATCACGGTTCCTCGCGCTCTGGTCATGGCTGACGCCAACGCGCTTGGGGTCTCGCTGGCGGATCGCAGCGGCGCCGACACGCTCTGGCAGATGATCGCCGCTGCGGTGGTGACGGTGCTGGCGCTTCTTGCGATGGCGCTCGTCGCCAGGGGAATTTCGAACCCCATCACGCGCCTCACCCTGGCTCTGCGCCGGCTGGCCGCAGGGGAGCAGGTCGCTGAAATTGCCGGCGCGCAGCGCAAGGACGAAATCGGCGACATCTCTCGCGCCGTGGATCAGATCCGCATCGGCGTCGAGGAAGAGGCACGCCGTAAGGCCCAGGAGGCAGAAGCAAGCAGGATCCAGGCGGAAGGCGAACGCCGTTCGACCATGATCAATCTTGCGGACGGCTTTGAGCGCGCCGTGGGTCAGGTGGTGGAAAGCGTGGGCGAAGCGTCCGACCAGCTCCAAGGAGCAGCCGGGACGATGACCTCCGCCACCCATAAGGTTGCACATGAGTCACAGGTCGCTGCCGGTGCGTCCGAGGAGGCGTCAAACAACGTGCAGACCGTGGCGTCCGCCGCCGAGGAATTGGCGTCGTCGATCGTTGAAATCAAGCGCCAGGTGGACGAAAGCGCCCGCATTGCGGCGGATGCTGTCCGGGAGGCGAGCAGCACCGCCGCTCAGGTGCAGGAGTTGTCGAATTCGGCTGAAAAGATCGGCAAGGTTGTCGATCTGATCCGGAACATCGCGGGGCAGACCAACCTGCTCGCCCTCAATGCCACCATTGAAGCGGCGCGGGCCGGCGACGCGGGCAAGGGCTTTGCGGTTGTTGCGGCCGAAGTGAAGGATCTCGCGGAACAGACGTCCAAGGCCACTTCAGAGATTGAAGCGCAGATCGAGGAAATCCAAGGGTCAACGCGAGCGTCCTCGCAGGCGATCGTAGACATCACGCAGGTGATCGAGGCCATCAACCGGATCGCCGGCTCCATCGCCACGGCAGTTGATCAGCAAGGCGCGGCCACGCGGGAGATCGCGCACAATGTGGCGCGCGCGTCTCAGGGAACCCAGCAGGTGTCCGTCAATATTGTCGGCATCAGCGGCGCCGCGGCAGACTCCTCCGCTGCGGCCGGTCAGGTCCAGGATGCGGCTTCCACCCTCGCCCACCAGACCCAGACATTGCGGCGTGTCATGGGCGAGTTCCTCGGAACTGTCCGGGCCGCCTGACACGCACGGGGGAAGTGTCGACGGGCGGCGGCAGCCGCCCGTCAGATCGTGTTGTGGATTATGTCCGCGAGGCTGACCCACCCGCGAGCATGCACATCTCTTCGCCTGAAAAGGCACGAGAGCGGGTGAGAAAGCGTCGCTCCGTCCCGTTGTCGAGCGAGAACATGCCGCCGCGACCAGGGACCACGTCGATGATCAGTTGCGTGTGGCGCCAAGCCTCGAACTGGTCGGCGCCCATGTAAATCGGCGCTTCGGCCACATAACCAAGAAGGACATCCCGCTCTCCGATGAGGAATTCGCCCTGGGCATAGCACATGGGCGAGGATCCATCGCAGCATCCCCCAGACTGATGAAATAGAATGGGGCCGTAGCGCGCCTGAAGCTCGGCAATCAAAGCGCGCGCAGCCGGGGTCGCATGCACGCGGTCGGGCAAAGTCCGGGCATCGATCGGACGCTCGTGGGGTCCGGTCTCATCCGAAGGGCCTTCGGTGACCATGGCATCCTCTCTGGACGGTTTGAAGCGCATCGCAGGGCGGAGCGGTTCCGTACTTCGGGATCGCTCATCTCATCCCGCAGGAGCAAGCCTTCCCAAAAATGCAGCAATCTCTTGAACCCCAAAGACGAAAATGCCCGCCCGGCGGGACCGGACGGGCGGGGCAGTCAAAGCGTCAGCTCGCCATGTCGAGGACGATGCGGCCCTCGATCTGGCCCTTGCGCATGCGGCCGAAGATGTCGTTGATCTCTTCGAGCTTGGCGGTGTGGATGGTGGCCTTCACCTTACCGTCGGCGGCGAAATCCAGGGATTCCTGGAGATCGAGGCGTGTGCCCACAATGGACCCGCGCACCGTGATGCCATTCAAAACCATGCCGAAAATATCCAGCGGGAAGCCGCCGGGCGGCAGGCCGTTAAGGGCGATGGTGCCGCCGCGCGCCACCATGCCGATCGCCTGCTCGAAGGCCTTGGGGCTCACCGCCGTTACCAGCACGCCCTGCGCTCCACCGCCGGTCTCGCGGCGAATGACGGTGCGGGGATCTTCCGTCTTGGCATTGACAGTGACGGTGGCGCCGAGCCGGCGGGCCAGGTCCAGCTTGGTGTCGTCGATGTCCACAGCCGCCACGTTGAGGCCCATGGCCTTGGCATATTGCACGGCCATGTGGCCGAGGCCGCCAATGCCGGAGATCACAACCCAGTCGCCGGGCTTGGTGTCCGTGACCTTCAGCCCCTTATAGACGGTAACGCCCGCGCAGAGCACCGGGGCGATCTCGGTGAAGCTGATATTGCCTGGCAGGTGGCCGACATAATTGGGGTCGGCCACCACATATTCGGCAAACCCGCCATTGACCGAATAGCCGGTATTGAGCTGACTTTCGCACAGCGTCTCCCAGCCGCCGAGGCAATGACGGCAATGGCCACAGGCGGTGTAGAGCCAGGGCACGCCCACCCGGTCACCTTCCTTCACATGCTTGACCCCGGCGCCCACCGCGGAGACGTAGCCGACCCCTTCGTGACCCGGAATGAAGGGCGGATTGGGTTTCACCGGCCAGTCACCCTCTGCCGCGTGCAGATCGGTGTGGCACACACCCGAGGCTCGGATGGCGACCTGGATCAGGCCAGGCCCCGGCTCGGGAACGGGAACTTCGTCAATGGTCAGGGGTGCGCCGAACATGCGCACGACGGCTGCCTTCATCGTCTTGGCCATGGCTTTCCTCCTATTCTGAAAGGGCGACTCCCGCGCCCAGGGGCCGACGGTCGCGTCTCGATCCGGCGGAAAGCGAGCATCGGCCCGCTCCGCCTTTTTTGGGGGTGCATCGGATGGCACCTCAGCTGCTCGGCCCGCGCGAAGACTGATCATCTTGCGCGGGGTGAACGGGACTTCAGAAGAAGCCAAGTTTCTTGGGCGAATAGCTAACCAGCATGTTCTTCGTCTGCTGATAATGGTCGAGCATCATGGCGTGGTTTTCGCGCCCAATGCCGGACTGCTTGTAGCCACCGAAGGCGGCATGTGCGGGATAGGCGTGATAGCAATTGGTCCACACCCGGCCCGCCTGGATCGCGCGGCCCATGCGATAGGCCCGGTTGCCATCGCGCGTCCACACGCCGGCGCCGAGACCGTAGAGCGTGTCGTTGGCGATGGAGAGGGCCTCTTCCTCGTCCTTGAAGGTGGTCACGCACACCACCGGGCCGAAGATCTCCTCTTGGAAGATCCGCATGCGGTTGTGCCCCTTGAAGACGGTGGGCTTCACATAATAGCCGCCCGCCAGATCCCCCGGCAGCGTATTGCGCGCGCCGCCAATCAGCACTTCGCCGCCCTCCTGCCGGCCGATGTCGATATAGGAGAGAATCTTCTCCAATTGCTCGGACGAGGCCTGGGCGCCGATCATGGTGGCGGGGTCGAGCGGATCGCCCTGCTTGATAGCGGCGACACGGGCGAGCGCCTTCTCCATGAAGCGGTCATAGATGCTTTGGTGGATCAGGGCACGGCTCGGGCAGGTGCACACCTCCCCCTGGTTGAGGGCAAACAGCACGAACCCTTCGATCGCCTTGTCGAAGAAGTCATCGTCCTCGGCCGCAACGTCCTTGAAGAAGATGTTTGGAGACTTGCCGCCCAATTCCAGGGTGACCGGAATAAGGTTCTGGCTCGCATACTGCATGATGAGACGGCCCGTCGTCGTCTCGCCGGTAAATGCGATCTTGGCGATGCGGTTGGACGAGGCCAGCGGCTTTCCGGCTTCGAGGCCGAAGCCGTTGACGATGTTGAGCACGCCCGGCGGCAGGATGTCGGCGATCAGGTCCGCCAGCACCAGGATCGAGGCCGGCGTCTGCTCGGCGGGCTTCAGCACCACGCAATTGCCGGCCGCGAGGGCGGGTGCGAGCTTCCACACCGCCATGAGCAGGGGAAAATTCCAGGGAATGATTTGGCCGACTACGCCGAGCGGCTCGTGGAAGTGATAGGCGATCGTGTCGTGGTCGATCTCCGAAATGCCGCCTTCCTGAGCGCGGATGACACCGGCGAAATAGCGGAAATGGTCGATGGCCAGCGGCAAATCGGCGGCGGTGGTCTCCCGCAGCGGCTTGCCATTGTCCCAGGTTTCCGCCCGCGCCAACAGGTCAAGATTGTCTTCCATCACCTGCGCGATGCGGTTCAGCAGCAGCGCGCGCTCCGCGACGCTGGTGCGGCCCCAAGCGTCTTTGGCCGCATGCGCAGCATCAAGGGCTCGTTCGACATCCGGAGCCTCGGAGCGCGCCACCTCACACAAGGGCTGACCATTGACCGGGGAATGATTGGTGAAGAACCGCCCGCTCAGCGGCTCGATGAAGCGGCCGTTGATGAAGTTCCCATAGCGGGGCTTGAAAGGCGCGACGCTGTCGCGAATGAAATCTGGCTTGTTCATTGTTTCCTCCTCCACCGTCTCGCGGCTGGAAGAAGGATCGGCGCACCGGCGCGGCCCGTCACCGGGATCGGATCTCGGCAATGACCCCACCTGTCGCAAAGCTGCGACAGGTGGGGCAGAAAAATTGAGCCTGTCGTCAGTGGGGTCGGTGAAGGCCGAGGCGCGCCATCTTGCGATGCATCGTTGCCCGGCTGACGCCGAGGGCGCGCGAGGCCGCAGACACATTGCCCTTCGCGCGTGCGAGGGCTCTTTGCAGAACCCCGCGCTCGCCGGCGCTCAAGTCATCCATCGCGCCTGGCGCATCCGCGCGAAGCAGACTATTGGCGGGGAACGGCGTGGCGAGGCGCTGATCGGTGAGCCCAAAGGCCAGGCGCGCCGCGCGATTGGCGCCGACCACCAAATCCTCCCGATCCACCGCGAGCAGAGCTCCCCCACACCGCCCGGTTTCCGCCATCACGATGCGGGCCTGGTTGAAGGCGGCGTGGAACTGGCTCGCCTCAATGCGTTGCGCCGCCTCTATTGTCGCGGCGGCAATGAGCTTCAAGGTCGCGGTGGAGAGATCGAACCGGCAGGTGGACACATCCAGCGCCCCGCACAGGCGCCCATGCGCATCGAAGATCGGCGCCGCGCTGCAACTCAACCCGGTATTTCGTGTCAGGAAATGTTGTTCGCGGTGCACCGTGAGCGGGCGCGATTCCGCGAGGCAGGTTCCTATGCCATTTGTTCCGCCACTCGCTTCGCTCCAGATCATGCCGGTCCAGAGCCCGAGCCGGCGGAAATCCGCGTTGTCGCCCGCCAACGCGCGTCGCTCCAAAGGAACGCCGTCCCGATCCGTGAGCAGAACGCAACATCCCGCCTCCCCGACCATCCTGAAGAGCCGATCAAGCTCCGCCTTCGACTGGTCGATCAGCGAGCCCGCCCTCTCGCAGGCAGCATCGAATTCGGCCTGCGAGAGACGTTCGGGAGGACGATCGCGGTCGGGATCAAGGCCGTAATGCACAAGCGACCGCGACCAGGACGCCGCGATGAGGGAGGCAGCTCCCGCACCTGCGCTGTTGAGCGTAGAATAGACGGCATCCGCGTGCGGTGCCTTACCCGACCTTGTCATGGCCGATCCCTGCGCTGTCCGCCCCTTGTGCATTCTCCTTCCCCACCGGGGAAGGGTGCATGTGGCAAAAGCGTTCCCCAGTGGTCAGCCCCTGTCAAGTTGTGGAGATGCCGGTGCCCGGGCGAACGGGGTGGCCGAAGATTCACACCGTTCGTTCGACCAAGCTTCAGCGACCTTTTTGCACAGCGGGCGAAGACCGTTGCGGGAAAAGCGCGTCCCCGCCTCCCTCGGACAGGTTCGGCACGTTCCGCTGCGGGCCGCCCACGGAGGCTTTCACACCGGTTCGCGCGTCAGCACAAGACGCCCCTTCACATGCCCCGCCCGCAAGCGCTCCAGTGCGCCATTCACCTCGGCCATGGGGACCTCCTCGACCGGCAAGGGCGACAGGCGACCGGCCTTCGCCAGCTCTATGAGCTCGCGCAGTTCCTGGAGATTTCCCACATAGGACCCGCGGACCGTCAGCGCCCGCAGCACCAGCATGGGAAGCGAGACGGTCATGTCCCCGCCGAACAGGCCGACGATCACATAGATGCCCGCCTTGCGCAGGACTGACGTTCCGAACTCCGCAGTTGCCCGCGCGCCGACGAAGTCCACCGCAGCGGCAATGCCGCCGTCAAGGGATTGAAGGGTGGCGCCGGCCTCGGGGGCACGCGGATCGACCGCCAGATCAGCGCCATTGGCCAAAGCCAAGGCCCGCTTGTCGGGATCGATGTCCGCGACAACGACGTGGCGGAACCCGAGTGCCTTCGCGATCTGCAGGCCGCTGAGCCCGACCCCGCCGACGCCGATGATCAGCAGCCGATCTTTCTCCCGGTCGATCTCCGCCTTCTTCACCGCCCCGTAGGCGGTGAGACCGGAACAGGCATAGGTGGCCGCCAGGGTGGGATTAAGGCCGGAGACGTCCACCAGATAGCGAGGGTGAGGCACGAGGCATTGTTCGGAATAGCCGCCCGGTCGGTGTACGCCGATCGAAGATGGCTTTGGGCATTCGTTATCACGCCCCGCAAAACATGGCGCGCATGTGCCGCAACCCAGCCAGGGATAGACCACGAAGGTTCGACCGATCTGGTCGTCCCCGATGGGCGCATCCGGCCCCTTCGCCACCAGCCGTCCGAGAACCTCATGTCCGAGCACAGCCGGCAGAGCCACGCCACGATCCGCGAGCGAGAGCTTCTTGCCGCCCCCCAAATCGTAAAATCCCTCCTGAAGGTGCAGGTCCGAATGACATACGCCGCAGCGCGTCACCTCGACGACGACTTCGGTGCCTTTCGGCGCGGGCGGCGGCGTTTCGATCGGTTCGACAGGCGCGCAGAAGAAGGTGACGGCGTAGGAGCGCATGGGTGTTTCCCTTGGTGGATGCCCCGGTGCAGGTCGCCCGGGGCGTCTTGTTTTGGGCGCAAGCGCACTGGCCTATTGAACCAGGGGGCATTTTCCGTCGGCCAGCGGCCTGAACGCGTCCTTGGCGGGAATCACGGAGACGACTTTGTAGTAATCGTACGGTCCTTTGGATTCCTCGGGCTTCTTGACCTCCACCAGCAGCATGTCATGCACCGCCCGCCCATCAATGCGGATGGTGGTCGGACCAAACAGCGGATCGTCGATGGGCCCGGCGTCCCGCATGGCCTTGACCACGGCGCGTCCGTCATCCGGGCTTCCCACACGCTTTACTGCGTCCAGATAGGCGAGGGTGGCCGAATAGGTGCCCGCCTGGGTCATGCTGGGGTAGCGACCGCCATTGCGCTTCGCGAACCGTTCCCCAAAGGCCCGTGTCTTGGCGTTGAAATCCCAGTAAAATCCGGTTGTCAGGGTTAGTCCTTGTGCGGTCTTGAGGCCGAGGGAGTGAATGTCGGAGATGAACAGCAGCATGCCGGCGAGCTTCTGCCCCCCCTGAACGATGCCGAATTCGGATGCCTGCTTGATGGAATTGATGGTGTCGCCCCCGCCGTTCGCGAGGCCTATGACCTGCGCCTTCGACGCCTGGGCCTGAAGAATGAAAGAAGACAGATCCTTGCTGTCCAGCGGATGGCGCACGGAGCCGAGCACCTTTCCGCCATTCTCCACCACCACCGCGCTGGCGTCGCGCTCCATGGCTTGTCCGAATGCATAGTCCGCGGTCATGAAGAACCAGGTCTTCCCACCGTTCTTGGTGATCGCAGACGCCGTGCCGTGGGAGAGCGCCCAGGTGTCGTAAGTCCAGTGCACTCCATTTGGCGTGCATCCCTTACCGGTCAGGTCGGAACTGGCCGAGGCCGTGAACAAGGCGACCTTGTTCTTTTCTGTGATCAGCGGCCCCATGGCGAGGGAAATGGCGCTGGTGGGAAGATCCACCAGGGCGTCGACGCCATCGGTATCGAACCACTTGCGCGCAATGGCGACGGCCACGTCCGGCTTGTTCTGGCTGTCCGCGGACAGCACCTCAACCTTCATGCCCTTTTCCGCGGGCTTAAAATCCTCAACGGCCATTTGGGCCGCAAGAACAGCGCCCTGCCCACCGATATCGGAGTAGAGGCCCGACATGTCGGCAAGGACGCCGATCTTCACCTCGATGTCTCCTGCTTTGGCCGGCAGCGCGAACGCTCCCAGCATCGAGCAGGCCAGCACCATCGCCTTTACACTCATTGAGTTTCCTCCTGGTGATGTTGTTGGCCGACAGAGCCGCTACCGCGGCGTTCTCCCGGCCTCTTTTCTTTTGGGTGACTTCAGAATTCTCCGCACCTTCGCAGGTCAGCGGCTGACCAAGCAGCCAGTCCGGGCATTGGCGCACCCAAGACTGCGCTCTGTCGGATTTTTTCTCTCCATTTTTTTATTTCATTCAATGAAATATTATTCCATTAAGCCTAGCATATGGCTCCGTTCACGCAAGCCGCCATGGAACAGAGCGCGGCCCTTTACGCCGCAAGTGATACGGCCCGATTCTGCCCCATGTTCCGAGCCAAGGAGGAGCCACGGCATAGGTTTTCCGGTGCGGTCGCCTCTGTCCGCACCGGTCGCGGGAACGCCGGCGTGCCGTCTTCGGACTTCCAAACAGATCCGAGCCTTGATATCCATTTAATGAAAATACATTTCAAACAATGAAATTCCACACAGCGAAAGAGCGGACATGCACACGGGGCAGGATGCAGCGAGCGGCGCGGCGCGCGCGCTGGACGGCGTGAAAGTTCTCGATCTGTCGCGGGTTCTCGCCGGCCCCTGGTGTGCCCAGACTCTGGGTGACCTCGGGGCCGATGTGATCAAGGTCGAAGCGCCCGGCCAAGGAGATGACACACGCGCCTGGGGACCGCCGTTCCTGGCGGAAGAGGGAGAGACGCTCTCGGGCCAAAGCGCGTATTTTCTCTGTGCGAACCGCAATAAGCGGTCGATCGCCATCGACTTCTCGCGGCCGGCGGGCGCAGACCTCGTGCGCCGCCTCGCGCGCGGATCCCATATCGTCATTGAGAACTACAAGGTCGGCGGCCTTGCGAAATATGGCCTCGATTATGCCAGCCTGAGCGCAGAGAAGCCGTCGCTCGTCTATTGCTCGGTAACGGGTTTTGGCCAATTCGGCCCCTATGCCGAACGCGGGGGCTATGATTTCGTGGCACAGGGGATGGGCGGGCTTATGAGTATTACCGGCCAGCCCAATGGCGAGCCGACGAAGGTTGGTGTCGCCCTGTGCGATCTCTTCACCGGCGTCTATGCGACCACGGCCGTCCTTGCCGCCTTGCGTCATGCGGAGCGCACCGGAGAAGGTCAGCATATCGACTGCGCCCTTTTGGACACCCAGATCGCCATGCTCGCGAACCAGGGCATGAGCTATCTCGTCGGGGGCGTGGTCGGCGGTCTCATGGGCAACGCCCATCCCACCGTGGTCCCCTACCGGGCGTTTCGGGCGTCAGATGGGGAGCTTATCGTGGCGGTGGGAAATGACGGGCAATTCCGGACCTTGTGTGAGGCGATCGGCCAGCCCGCATGGGCGCAGGATCCCCGCTTCCGGCGCAATGCCGCGCGCGTCGCCAATCGGCAGGTGCTGGAACAGATGCTGTGCGAGATCTTCGCCACGCTCCCCGTCGGAGCCACGACCGAACGTCTGGCGGCCGCTGGCGTGCCATGCGGGCCTGTCAACAGCATCGACAAAGTGTTCGCCGATGCGCATGTCGAGACGCGTGAGATCGTACGGCACATTCCCCGCACGCACGGCAACCCGGTTCCCACCGTCAGCTACCCGCCGCGCCTGTCCCGCACGCCGGCGGACTACCGCAGCCCCCCTCCGCGCCTGGGCGAGAACACCGCGCAGGTTCTGGAGGAGGAGCTGGGGCTCGATGCCGGCGCGTGCGCTCGCCTCAGGGAGACAGGCGTAATCGGCGGCGCATGACGCCCCGCCTCGTTATTGGTGGGGCTTTCCGGCCGCTACGGATTGGGGATAGACCACAACCGGCTGCGTGTCCGGCCCTTCGCTCCATTGCGCGAACATGGACCGCAGATTTCGGATCAGCCTGTCATCCCCGAACGCGAGCCCCTCAGGAAGCGGGAAATAGAGTTCGTGGCTGTCCGCCGGAAAAGTCACCTTTCCGATCGCATCCGTAAGCTTCTCGCGGTCCGTGGTTCCGGCAATTTCCAACGCCCTTTGGAGCACACGCACGGCCTGGGCTGCAGGAATGGTGAGCTGCCCGAAATGGTCGCCGAGCTTCCCCTCGTTCAGCAGAAGATCTGCCAGTTTCTGAACGGACGGCAATTTGGCGCTCGGCGAATAGAGGGCCATGCCGAACACGCCTTCCGGCAGAACGGCATTGCCGACGTCATCGCCGAGATCCCGCTTGAGGCGCGCATCCGATTGCGCCAGGGTGCTTACGAAGATCGGCTTGTAATACTTCAGTTGGTAGCGCGACTGTTGCAGGCGGATGATCTGGGTGTTCAGCATCAGCCCGACCACCGCGTCGGGATCGGCGGCCTTGATCTTCAAAAGCGCAGGCATGAAGTCCTGCCCCTTCACGTCCAGGGCGACCTCGGCAACGATCTCAAACCCCATCTTCTCAAATCGTTGCTTGAGATACTTGTTGATCTGCTGCCCGCCTTCGTAATTGGCATAAGCCAGGGCGATCTTCTGGACGGGTATTTTGGTCGTATCCTTCAGAAATTTCACGAAATCGGCCAAGCTGGACGCATAGCCATCGTCATAAGCGAAACCCACGCTATAGGCGTATTTCGTCTTGGTGCCCCCGGCGAAGAAGGAGATGGTTGGCATGCGATTGTCTTCGATCGCCTGCGTGACGGCGAGCATATCGTTGGTCAGCAAGGCGCCGAGGATGACATCCACATTTTCCTGCGTGATGAGGCGCACGGCCTCGCGGGTCGCCTGCCCTGACTGGCTCGCCGTGTCCGCGAGTATGAGTTCGAGCTTGGCGCCCCCCATGCTCTTGATGCCACCGCCGTCATTGATGGTCTTCACCAGAAACTCAACCGCCGCCTGGGTCTCCCGCCCATAGGTGGCATAGCCCCCGCTCATGGGCTGGAGCAGACCGACGCGAACCGCCTTCTGGGCCATGGCCGGAGCCGTGGCCGTCAAGGCCAAGGCCGCGCCGCATGCCATCGCCGCCAAAGTCTTCAGCATTGTTTCCCTCCCTAGATCACCGGGTTGGCCCGGATTGTTCAACGGCCGTTGAAGGCGGCCCGTCTCTTCTCCTTGAATGCCTGAACCCCTTCGTCGAAATCGGCCGATGCGAAGGCGGTCATCTGGGCGTAGGCCTCCTGTTCCAGAAAGGCTTCCAAAGGCAGGTCGTGGGCCCGCGCCACGAGGCGCTTTGTCAGGCCAAAGGCAACGCTTGGGCCTTCGGCGATCCGCGCTGCTAGCTCCAACGTGCGCTCCAGGAGGGAGGCGGCCGGGTAAAGGCGGCTCACAAAGCCCATTTCCAGCGCGCGGGCCGCCGATATCGTCTCGTTGGTGAGCAGGATATCCTTGGCGCGAACGACGCCCACGGCCCGCGGCAGCACATGGGCGATGGCCAGATCCGGCGCCGCACCGACCCCCGGAAAACCGGCCTTGAACGTCGCATCATCGGCGGCGCAGACGATGTCGCCGAACAAGGCCATGGAAAAACCCGCGCCGGCAGCGACTCCATTGACCGCAGTGAGGATCGGCTTTTCGCACGTCAACAGTTTCTGGACCCAATCATGGGTCGCCTGCATACGGCGGCGCACCGCCACCGGCTCGCGCTGGTCCATGGAGCGCAAATCCCCGCCTGCGCAGAAGGCGCGCCCCTCTCCCGTCAGCACAATGGCGCGGATCGCCGGATCGATGGCGATCTGCGGGACGATCTCGATAAAGGCCTGCTTCAGCCCCCCTGACAGCGCGTTGAGAGAACGGGGCTCGTTCATCTTGAGAAGCGCGACCGCGCCGTACCGCTCCACGATCATCGAAGGCGCAGCCTCGCTCAGGCCCTTGGTCATTTCCATCCTCCCGTATTGGCTTTCGTTGAAAACAGCCTAGACGCAATCGGAGCGATTTGCCATATTTTCGAAGCGATATTTCATTCTACGAAACTAAAGTGCTCGACAGAGGCACGAGAGGAAATGCGTGCGGGATGGCGAAGTCCGTTGCCCTTCAAGAGATTGTGGCGCTCATAGAGCCGGGCATGCGCGTGCTCCTGCATGGGGGACCGGTGGAATGCGCACCTTTTCGGGATGCCTTGCGGGCAGATCCCGAGCGGGCGCGCCATGTGACGTTCACCGGCCTCTTTCTTCCCGGCGTGAACCTGTTCGATTACGCGGGACTGACACCTTCGACGCGGGTGGAGGCCCCCTTCCTGCCTCCCTCAAGCCACGGTTCCTTCATGGACGGACGGTTGGAATTCCTCCCGTTCCACTATTCTGACTTCATCACCCATCTGTCCCGCCAGCCGGCGGATCTAGCCATCCTTCATCTCCCGCCGGCCGAACGCGGGTCGTTCTCCTGCGGTCTCGGCGCGGATGTTGCGGACGGTGTGTTGCGGTTCGCGCGGCGGGTGGCGGTGGTGGCGAATCCCGCCATCCCCTTCACCGGTGGTGCCTCAGCCCTGAAGGTGGATGAGGCAGATTGGGTGTGCGAGCAGGACACCCCTCTCGCCGCCCCCGCAGAACCGGCGCAAGATCCAGCCCTTTCAGAGGCCGCCCAGCGGGTGGCCGACCTCATCGAGGATGGCGATACCCTTCAGATCGGCATCGGCCGTCTTCCGTCGGCAGTCCTGGCAGGACTGACCGACCGGCGACGGCTGCGGTTCCATACCGGCATGATCATCGACGAAGTGCGCCAGCTTCTCGACGCGGGAGCCTGTGCGCCAGCCTGCGCGGAAGATCCCCCCGTGCTCACCGGAATCGGTCTCGGGGGCGCCGACATGCGGGCCGCCGCCGCTCGCCCGGAAGTCGCGTTCCACGGTATCGGCGTCACTCACGACGTGTGCCGCATTGCGCGGATTACCCGCTTCACCTCCATCAACTCGGCCATCGAGGTGGATCTGTTGGGCAACATCAATTGCGAGCATGTGCGCGGCCGGCAGGTGAGTGGAATCGGCGGCGCATCGGATTTCACGCGCGCGGCACGGCTCGCGCCGAACGGACGGGCCATTGTCGCCCTTCCTGCGCAAGCGCATGGAAAAAGCCGAATAGTGCCCCGGCTTGAGGCCGGCACCACGAGCATCACCCGCAACGACACGGACATTCTTGTCACGGAACACGGCAGCGCGCGGGTCCGCGGGCTCGGGCTGGATGCCCGGGCCGAGGCCATCATGGCGCTTGCCGCCCCCCACCATCGCCCAGCCCTCGCCGATGCCTGGCGGGCGCTGCGCTCCACCTTGTGAGGCCAAGATGCAGCTGACGCGCTCGCTCCTGCGCGCCCAACATACTTTTGGGGCGCGAGCCTGCCTCATCTTCGGCGACAGGCGCTGGACCTGGGATGAGCATGTGAGCCGGATTGCCCGCCTCGCCGGCGCGCTCCAGGGACTGGGCGTGAAGGCGGGAGACAGAGTTGCCATCCTGTCTCATTCCAGCGACCGCTACATTGAGGTGGCCTATGCAATCCTCTGGTCAGGCGCCGTTCTGGTGCCGCTCAGCACCCGCGCCACCGATGCCGAGCTCGCGGACACGCTGGCGGACAGCGACGCGGCCGTTCTATTCCTGGGCGACGGCTTTGCACCCACACTCCCCACCTTGCTCCCCGCGAGCCGGGACCTGGCTCATGTGATCTATGCGGGCGAAGCACCCTGCCCGCCCGGCCTCTTGGATTATGAGGGGTTGATCGCCGATAGAGCGCCTGCACCGCGCGCCGAGCGTGGCGGCAGCGACTTGGCGGCGATCTTCTATACGGGCGGCACCACGGGGCGCGCCAAGGGCGTGATGCTGAGCCACGCGAATCTTTATGCCAATGCCGTCCATGCCCTCGCGCAATATCGCTACGACGAGCGCACCGTCTATCTGCATGCGGGGCCGCTTTACCACCTCGCGGCCGGCTCGCGCATTTTCACCACCGCCATCGCCGGGGCGACCCATGTGGTGATCCCACGTTTCTCCGTGGATGACGTCATCTCGGCCATCGAGACCCACAAGGTCACCATGACGGCTTTGGTGCCCACCATGATGTCCATGCTGGCGGAGCATCCGCGCTTCGCCACGGCCGACCTGTCCAGCCTCGATCTCATCACCTATGGCGCCTCCCCCATGCCGGAGGCGCTGATCGCGGACCTGCTGCGCCGACTGCCCCATGTGCGCTTCGGCCAAGCCTATGGCATGACGGAATTGTCGCCGGCCTGCACCTATCTGGAGCCCCGGCATCATTCGCTCGCGCCCCAATTGCGCCATCTCTTGCGCTCGGCCGGCCGGCCCGCTCTCGGCGTGGATGTTCGCATCGTGGACCCGCAGGACAGGGACGTGCCCAACGGGACCGTGGGCGAGATCATCGTGGCCGGCCCGGTTGTCATGCTCGGCTACTGGAAGCTGCCGGAACTGACCGCCCAGGCGCTGCGCGGCGGCTACATGCACACCGGGGACCTCGGCTATCGCGACCGGGACGGCTTCGTGTTCGTGGTGGACCGCCTCAAGGACATGATCGTGAGCGGCGGCGAAAACGTTTATTCGGCGGAGGTCGAGGACGCCATCCGCAAGCACCCCGCTGTGGCCATGTGCGCAGTCATCGGCGTGCCCCATCCGCGGTGGGGCGAGGCGGTCCACGCGGTGGTGGTGCCGGGCGCGGGCGCGAGCGTCTCGCAGGACGACATCATCGCTCACTGCCGCACCCTGATCTCCGGCTACAAAGTACCCCGCTCGGTGGAGTTCCGCGCGGCCATGCCGCTCTCCGCGGCCAATAAAATTCTGAAAACAGAACTGAGAAAACCCTTTTGGGAGGGGACAGCGAACCATGGGCAAACCCGCAATGTCGGTTGAGAGCGACCCCGCCGTCGCTCCGGGCCTTCGACACAAAGGCGGCTTGATCGCCGCCGAGCACTTCGTCCCCTTTCCCGAAGTGGAGCGTCGCGCGCGGCGGATCGCGACGGGCCTGGAGGCGCTCGGCGTCGGGCCGGGAACCTGCGTCGCCGTGCTGATGCGCAACGATACCCCGTTCCTTGAGGTCTCCTACGCGGTGATGCGCCTCGGCGCCTATGCGGTGCCGCTGAACTGGCACTTCAAGGGAGAGGAGATTGCCTACATCCTGGCGGATTGCGGCGCCAAGGCCCTGTTCGCCCATGCGGACCTGCTCGCCGGCATCGCCGGGCATCTTCCGCTGGATCTGGCGGTCTTCTCCATCGACGTGCCCGCTTCGATCCTCGCCGCCTACAGCCTTCCCACGCCCGGCCCGGCGCCAGCGCGCGCGCAAGGCTATGAAGCCTTCATCTGCGCGCATGGCGAACATCCCGGCCCGACCCGCCCGGCGCCCATGAGCATGATCTACACCTCGGGCACGACCGGCGCGCCCAAGGGCGTGCGCCGCCTTGCGCAGACGCCGGAACAGACCGCCGTTCTGGATGAATTGCGGGCTCTGATTTACGGGCTGAAGCCGGGGATCCGGGCCCTTCTGCCCGGACCGCTCTATCACTCGGCGCCCAATTCCTTCGGCCTGCGTGCCGGAAAGATCGCCGACCTGCTGGTGCTGATGGAGCGATTTGAGGCAGAAGACTTCCTGCGGATCGTGGAGCGGGAAGCCATCGACACCGTGTTCATGGTCCCCACCATGTTCATCCGCCTGCTGAAGCTGCCTCAGGCCGTGCGCGAGCGCTATGACCTCTCCAGCCTGCGTCACGTGATCCACGCGGCAGCCCCCTGCCCCGCCGACGTGAAGACCGCCATCATCCAATGGTTCGGCCCGGTGGTGTACGAATTCTATGGCGGCACGGAATCCGGGCCGGTTTCCTTCGCGACCTCGCAGGATGCGCTGAATAAGCCGGGCACGGTTGGGCGGGTGAGCCCGGGCGCGGAGGTGCGCATCCTGGATGAAGCGGGCAACATCCTGCCGCGTGGCGCCGTGGGAGAAATCTTCTCGACCATCGAGGCCTATCCCGACTTCACCTACCACAACAAGGAAGCGCTGCGGGCGGAGGTGGAGCGCGACGGCTTCATCACGTGCGGCGACATGGGATATCTCGATGAAGAGGGCTATCTCTTTATCTGCGATCGCCGCCGCGACATGGTCATTTCGGGCGGAGTGAATATCTATCCGGCGGAGATCGAAGCCGTGCTCCATGCCATGCCAGGCGTGGGAGATTGTGCCGTGTTCGGCATTCCGGACGCGGAATTCGGCGAAGCTCTGATGGCCGTGGTGGAACCCGCGCAGGGCGCCGAGATCGAGCCGGAAAGCGTGCGGACGTTCCTTGCCGGCGCGCTTGCCAATTACAAGGTGCCGCGCCGGGTAGAGATCCGCAACGGCCTGCCGCGCGAGGATTCCGGCAAGATTTTCAAGCGCCGGCTGCGCGACGTCTATTGGCAGGCGGCGGGGCGCAAGATCTAAACATCCGGCACATGAAAAGGGCGCGACCGCACCGCGGACGCGCCCTTTTTCTTGCAGAATGGGGGGCGCCGCCTCAGCCCTCGTAGCGCCCGACGATCGAGATGGAGCACACATTCTGGTGCGGGAAGCCGCCCAGATTGTGGGTGAGACCAAGGCGCGGAAGGTCCTTGCGCTGGCGCTCGCCGGCCCGTCCCTGCATTTGCAGGTATAGCTCGTAGATCATGCGCAGGCCCGACGCGCCGATGGGATGGCCGAAACACTTCAGCCCGCCATCGATCTGGCACGGCACCGTTCCGCCCGCATCATAGAAGCCGTCCAGAACGTCGAACACCGCGCGCCCCTCGGTCGAGATGTGCAGGTCTTCCATGGTCACCAGCTCGGTCACCGAGAAGCAGTCATGGACCTCGATGAGGTTGATCTCGTCACGCGGATTCTCCACCCCCGCTTCCTGGTAAGCGCGCTTTGAGGCGATGCGGGTGGTGGCGAAATAGCTGCCGTCCCAGGCATTGTACTGCGCTTCCATGCCGTTGGAGACCGAAAGCTGGAGGGCTTTTACCGTGATGAGGTCACGCTTGCCCAGGCTGCGGGCGATCTCCGGCGTGGTGACGATTGCGCAGGCCGAGCCGTCCGAGACGCCGCAGCAATCGAACAGGCCGAGGGGCTCGGCAATCATCGGCGCGTTGAGCACCGTCTCCTCGGTGATCTTGTTGCGCAGATGCGCCTTGGGGTTCTTCGCCCCATTGTCGTGACTCTTGACAGAGATATGGGCCATGGCCCGCTTCAGATCCTCGGCCGCGCCGCCATGCTTGGCGCGATAGGCGGCGGCCAGCTGGGCGAAATTGCCGGGCGCGGAGGCGTTGGGCCAGGTCATGTTGTTCAGCGTGCCGCGGCCGCGCTGCGGCAGGCCGCCGTAGCCCGTGTCCTTCAGCTTTTCCACGCCGAGCGCCAGGGCGATATCGGCGGCACCCGAGGCCACCGCATAGACGGCGCCGCGAAACGCTTCGGTGCCCGAGGCGCAGTAATTCTCGACCCGCGTCACGGGGATGTAGGGCAGGCGCAGGGCCATGGCGAGCGGCACGGCGGACTTGCCGACATGCTGTTCCTCAATGGCGGTGGCGAGCCAGGCGGCGTCGATCTGCTTCGTCTCGATGCCCGCATCGGCGATGGCTTCGGCATAGGCCTCCACCATCAGATCCTCGGCATTCATGTCCCACCGCTCGCCGAATTTCGAGCAGCCCATGCCCAGAATGGCGACTTTGTCTCGAATTCCACGCGGCATTTCAGGCCCTCCCACCGGCCGCCGGGGCCGCTTTCCAGAAATAGCGGCGGAAGCCGCGCTGGGTGTCGAAGTCCTTGACGCGGAACATCATCCGCATGGGCCGCCCGACTTCGAGGTCGGCCTCGTCCACATCGGTAAAATCCATCATCCAGCGCCCACCATCGGCGAACTGGATCATGCCGTAGCAAGCCGGCGGATCGGGCGAATAGGTGAGGCGGTCCGCCGTGTAGGAATTGACCGTCCCTGTCTTCTCGGCGAAGGGCTCGGGCTCCTGGGTGTCGATGGCGGTGCAGTTGGGATTGACGCAGACCCGCGTGCGCGGAAACTGGCGCGTGCCGCACTTGGTACAGCAGCCGCCGATGAAAGCCGTCACGGTGTCCCGGTTGCGCCACATGGCGGAGAGCGGCGTCAACTTGTCGGCTTCCGCCCGCATGCCGCGCTCCAGAGCAATGGTATCGTTGAAGCTCAGGAACTTGGTGTAATTGGTCTCGGCGCGCCGGCGCGCGAGATGTCCCGAGACCCCCAGGCGCGGCTTCACCTTCGCGATGGCGTCCGTCACCTCGAAGAGAAGCGCGTCTGCGCCCTGGCCAAAGCCAACGACCAGAAGCTTGTCGCCAGGGTTTGCCGTCTCAAGGGCTTTCGCGAGAAGCAGCAGGGGATGCGCCGTTCCCGTATCGCCGCAAGTCTCCATGAGCGTGTCCGCCACCGCACTTGCCGCAATGCCGCAGGCCTTGGCCATTGTGGCACCCACCCGAGGAACGACCGAAGCCATGAGGAAGGCGGTCACCTCTCCCGGCGCGACGCCGGCTTTCTCAAGCGCGGCCTTCACCACCGGGGGCACCAAATGGGCGTAGCCCTCGTCGCGGATCCAACGCTCTTCCCACTGATAGTCGGTGACCTGGTCCAGCGTGCGGTAATGATCCACGAAGTCCGCCGTGCGGGAGGCCGAGGCGCGTAGCACCGCGACCGGCTCGCCCTCGCCCACCAGGAATGCGGCCGCGCCGTCGCCCGTGGTCATTTCGAAGGTCGAAGCGGCGAGGCTGGGCCGCTTCTCGGCGGCGATGACCAGGGTGGTCGAGCGCCCGTCCAGGGCATCCAGCAAGGCGGACGTGCCGGCCCGCTGGCTCGCCGCGCTGTCGGTCGCACTCACGTCCGGAGACAGCGAAAGCGCATCGCACACCACGGCCGCATTCAGGCGATCAAGAAAGGGCGCGGTCGTGGAGACGAAGCGCAGGCGGGCGACCGTTTCGCGCGCGCCTTCCCCCAATGCATCGCGGGCCGCTTCCACCGCCATGGTGATGGGATCCTCATCCCAATTGGCCATGGCGCGCTCGCCCTTGGCGAGGCCTTTCAGGGCGCCGTTGAACCATCCATGGGCCTGGGCCACCACGCGGCGGTCGAGGCGCAGTCGCGGCAGATAAGCGCCGAAGGCGAGAATTCCCGTGCTCATGCCCGCCTCCTCACACCGGATCCCAGGAGAACACATCGGCGGACCGCTCCAGCGGCACGAAGGAGCCCTTCAAGGCGGGAATGCCGCGCGACGCCAGGGTCTCGCAGGTCCAGCCATCCGGGGCATGGACCGAGCGCACGGGACGCGACTGGCTCATCAGGAAGATTTCGTTCATGCGCACCGCGAAGATCTGACCCGTGACGTCTTTGGCGCCGTCTGCCAGCAGATAGACGGACAAGGGTGCGATTTTCTCTGGCCCCATCGCTTGCATGCGCGCGACGCGCGCTTTTTCCGCCTCTGTTTCGGTCGGAATTGTGCCGATGAGGCGGCTCCAAGCGAACGGCGAAACGCAATTGGAGCGGACATTGAAGCGCGCCATGTCGAGCGCGATGGATTTGGACAAGCCGACGATGCCCAGTTTCGCGGCCGCGTAATTTGCCTGGCCGAAATTGCCGATTAGCCCCGACGTGGACGTGAAGTTCACGAAGGCCCCGCTCTCCTGCGCTTTGAAATGCGGCGCGGCGGCGTGGCACATGTAGAAGGTGCCCATCAGGTGCACCTTGATGACGAGTTCGAAATCCTCGACCGTCATGCGGTGAAAGATGCGGTCGCGCAGGATGCCCGCATTGTTCACGACGCCGTCCACGCGGCCGAACGTGTCGAGCGCGGTCTGGATGATGCGGGCGGCAGACTCGGGCTCGGCCACGCTGTCGCCATTGGCCACCGCGGCGCCATTCGCAGCGCGGATCTCTTCCACCACTTCCTCGGCCGGGCCGAGGCTCGCGCCCGAGCCGTCGGCGGTTCCGCCGAGATCGTTCACCACCACCTTGGCGCCCTCTCGCGCCGCGAGCAGCGCGATCTCGCGACCGATGCCCCGCCCCGCGCCGGTCACCACGATGACCTTGTCCTCCAATGCCCGTCCGCCGCTCATCCCGTCTTTTCCCTTTTTCATGCTCCCCGAGCCGGGGCGCGTTTCCTCCGCGGGTGAAGCCCCGCTGTCCTGGTCACGTTCGCAGAACGCCATGAGTGCGTCAAGAAAATCGAAATATGATTTCACTTGACGAAACACCAACGCGCGGCACTCTGCTCCCACAAAAATGATCGGGAGGATGAAATGGCTCTGCCCTATTCGAGCGAGCATGCGCAGTTCCGGGAGACCGTGCGCCGCTTTGTGGACAAGGAAATCGCCCCCCATCACGCGCGATGGGAAAAGGAAGGTGCCATCAGCCGCGAGGCCTGGCTGAAAGCGGGCGAGCAGGGTCTATTGCTGACCAATATCCCGGCGGAATATGGCGGCGGCGGCGCCGACTTCCTGACCAGCGTCATCATGATCGAAGAGATGATGCGCCATGTGTTTTCCGGCCCGGGCTTCCGCCTGCATTCGGATATCGTCGCGCCCTATATCCTGCATCTCGGCACGGAGGCGCAGAAGCAGCGTCTGCTGCCGGCGATGGCGCGCGGCGAGCTCATCACCGCCATCGCCATGACCGAGCCCGGCACCGGCAGCGACCTTCAGAACATCCGCACGCTGGCGCGGCGCGAAGGCGACGAGTTCGTCATTTCCGGCCAGAAGACCTTCATCACCAACGGCCAGTTGGCGGACCTCATCATTGTCGCCTGCAAGACAGACGCGAGCGCGGGGGCGAAGGGCGTGTCGCTGATCCTCGTCGAGGCCGACCGCCCCGGCTTCTCGCGCGGCCGGAACCTAGAGAAGGTCGGCATGAAGGCGCAGGACACATCCGAACTCTTCTTCGACGAAGTCCGTGTTCCCGTCACCAATCTGCTCGGCCAAGAGGGGCGAGGCTTCGCGCATCTTATGAGCGAATTGCCCCAGGAGCGGCTCCTGGTGGGCATCACCGCCGTGACCGTCATGGAATCCGCGCTCAACTGGACCATCGATTATACGCGCGACCGCAAAGCCTTCAACAAGACCATCGCCGACTTCCAGAACACGCGGTTCAAGCTGGCGGAGGTGAAGACCGAGGCCACGGTGGCGCGCACCTTCCTCGATGCCTGCATCGAGCGCCACATGCGGGGCGAACTGGATGTGCCCACCGCCGCCATGTGCAAATGGTGGCTGTCGGAACTGGAATGCAAGGTGGTGGACACCTGCCTCCAATTGTTCGGCGGTTATGGCTATATGCGCGAATATCCCATCGCGCGGGCGTACGAAGACGCGCGCGTGCATCGCATCTATGCGGGCTCAAACGAGATCATGAAAGAGATCATCGCTCGCAGCCTTTGAGTGCTGCGCGGCCCTCTTATGGGCCGCGCCGTCTTACGTGGGGATCAACCGTCCGTCAGGCCGAGCACCGCCTTCGCGACGATGCCGCGCTGGATCTCGCTGGAGCCGCCGTAGATGGTTGCCGGGCGCGCGAGGTAGAACATGGCCAGAGGGTCCACGCTCTCATTTCCATAGATCGACGGACCGAGGATTGCGCCCTGCTCGCCGGCCACCTCCACCGTCAGCTCGGTGATGCGCTGATAGGTAGCCGTGGCGAAAATCTTGAGGATGGAGACATCCGCGCCCAGAGGCTCGCCCCGCTTCACCTGGTCGGCGAAGCGCGCATAGAGCTGGGCCAGATGCGCGACGTCCAGATTGAGCTGGGCATAGCGATCGAGAAAGCCGGGATCGGCCAGCGCCCCGCTGCCGCGCGCGAGTGCTTCCAGCCGGTTGAGCGCGCCCTGCGATTGCTTGGGGCTTCCGAGGAAGATGCGCTCGAAGCCAAGCAGCGCCTTGGCCATGGTCCAGCCCTGGTTAGGCGCCCCAACGAGGTTTTCCTTCGGCACCTCGACGTCGTCAAAGAAGACCTCGCAGAACTCTTCCTCGTCCGACAGGGTGCGGATGGGGCGACGGGTGATGCCGGGTGCCTTGAGATCGACCAGCAGGAAGGAGATGCCCTCCTGCTTCTTGGCCGTCTTGTCGGTGCGCACCAGCAGGAAGATGAAGTCGGCATCCTGGGCGAGGGTGGTCCAGGTCTTCTGTCCGTTCACCACATAATGGTCGCCCGCATCGCGCGCCTCGGTTCGCAGCGCGGCGAGGTCCGAACCGGCATTGGGCTCCGAATAGCCCTGGCACCACACCTCTTGCGCCCGCGTGATCGGCGGCAAATAGCGCGCGCGTTGCGCGTCGGACCCGAACCGCATGAGCAGCGGGCCGAGCATCACCACGCCCATGTCGGGCGCGCGCGGGACGCCGAGGCGGTCGAACTCCTCCTGGAAGGCCATCAGTTTGCCGACGGACAGGCCCATGCCTCCAAATTGAGTTGGCCAGCCCGGGCAGATCCACCCCTTGGCGGCGAGCTTGCGGGTCCAGGGCTCCACCTCTGCACGGCGCATGCGACGTGGCTGGTGACGGATCTCCGCGGGACATTCGGCCTCGACGAAATCGCGCAGCATTGCGCGGAAGACGGCCTCGTCCATGGCGTCGTAATCGGGATGAGGGGTCGAACTCATGGCATCCTCACGCGGCAATCTGGCGGGCAATAAGCAGGCCGTAGCGCCGACGATGGGCCGCCGCATTGCCCAGAGCGGCGGCCTGGGTGAGGGCCTGGTTCAGAAACAGGCCGATGTCGTGCTCCTGGGTGTAGGCGATGGCGCCGTGCATCTGGACCGCTTCACGCGTCACAAGCAGCGCCGCCTCGCTCGCCCGGACCTTGGCGGAGGACGCCGCGTCCGCAAGCACAAGAGGATCTTCGGACTCGCCTGCGCGTTCGACCGCATGAGCCACGGCGGCAGCCGTGAGCTCGATTTGCACGAACAGATCTACCGCCCGATGCTGCAACACCTGGAATGCGCCAATGGGACGGCCGAACTGCTTGCGTGTTTTCAGATAGTCGAGCGTGCGCTCCAAGGTCGCCCGCATCAATCCGAGCAGGAATGCCGCTTGCAGAATGCGCGCCTGTTCCAAGGCCACATCCGCAGCTCGTCCCCCTTCTCCGGGAAGTCCAACCAAATCGGCGGCCTCGATCGTCACGCTGTCGAACATCAAGCTGAAAATCTGCTGACCGTCCGCCGTCCGTGCGACCGCCCGGCGCAGGCCTGGCGCGCTTGCGTCAACGCGGTAAAGGCCGACTCCTGATTCACCGCGCGCCGCCACCAGAAGATGGCCCTCGCCCACCGCGGGAACATAATGTGCTTCCCCGTGAAGGCGCCGGTTCGACCCAGCCTCCTCCACCCGAACCGTACCAGATTGCGCATCCAGGGCGCCGCCCGCCGGCTGAAACGCCAGAGCACAAGGCACACCCTCGGCGATTGCCGCCATGACCCTGGGGGCCGCCGGCCCGCTGCATCGCCGCGCCGCCAGAATGGGAAGATGCGCAGAGTGGATCAGCGGCGATCCGGCCAAGCCTTTGCCCAGTTCCTCGTGGAGCGCAGCCGCTTCCGCCAAGCCCAGACCACCGCCCATCGCTGCCGGCGCCAACATGGCGGTCCAGCCGAGCCGTGACCAACCCGCAAAGGTGGCTTCATCGCACGCCCCTTCACCGGTCTTTAGACGGCGCGCGCGCGCCACCGTGTCCTCCGCCGCCACGTACGCGGCGGCGCTGTCCCGGATTAAAGCGGCGATGTCGTCCGTTGCCGTCAAATGCGCCTCCCTGTGTTCGCGACAGATCGTCCGGCGTTGATCCGGTCGGTCCGCACCTTCCGCGGAGCATAGGCGCCTCCATCCGTTGTTTCAATGAACGAAACATGCTTTCATTTAATGAAGAAAACTGGAGAGGTTTCGCCCATGCCCATCGACGCTGAGAAGCTGCTGAACTGGCCCTTCAACGACCTGGAGCACAGCTATCAGGCACGCGACACGATCCTGTATGCGTTGGGAGCTGGAGCCGGCAGCGATCCGCTGGATGAAAGCGATCTGCGATTCGTCTTTGAAGATGGACTGGTGGCGCTTCCGTCCATGGCGGTCGTTCTGGGATATCCCGGGTTCTGGCTGAAGGATCAGAACACCGGCGTCGACTGGAAGCGCCTGCTGCACGGCGAACAAGGGATGGTGCTGCACCGTCCCTTGCCTGTCTCTGGCACGGTGATCGGCCGCACCGAGGTTACCGGCCTCGTCGACAAGGGTGAGGGAAAGGGTGCCTTGCTTTATTCAAAGCGCGACGTGTTCGACAAGGCGACCGGGGACCTTCTGGCGACGCTGACCTCAACGTCCTTCCTTCGCGGAGACGGTGGCTTCGGGGGGGCAAGCGGTGCCACGCGGACCTTCCACGCCATTCCGCCACGCGCACCGGATGAGAGCCTGGAATTGCCGACTCTGCCCCAGGCCGCGCTCATCTACCGCTTGTCCGGCGATTACAATCCGCTCCATGCCGATCCCAAGGTCGCAGCGGCGGCGGGATTTCCGCGCCCCATCCTGCATGGGCTATGCACCTATGCCGTGGCATGCCGGGCACTCCTGCGCCTGACCTGCGATAACCAACCCCACCGCCTGAGGACGATGGACGTGCGCTTTTCGGCCCCTGTGTTTCCGGGCGAGACCATTCGCACCGACATTTGGCGCAATGGAACCGAGATTGCGTTCCGCTGCTGGGCGGTGGAACGGGATCTCAAGGTACTCGATAATGGCCGGGCCGAAGTGAGCATGTGAGGAACGGGCGGGTCTGCCTCAGATGCGGACGATTAGCAGGGCACAGCTCCACAGGACCACAGCGGCGATCACGAAGCGCCCGTTCCAGGTCATGCCCACGAGGGCCGGTCGGCGGCCGATGACCGCCGAGGCCATGACCAAGCTCGACATGAGCGGGCCGAAGCCGATGATGCAGGCCCACCCTCCCGCCAGTGCCAGCAGGATGTTGGCCTGGGATAGACCTGGGACGGAAATGGAAGAGAGGGTCGCCGCGAGAATCGATGCGGAGATCATGGGATTGATCCCCAGCAGCCCGGCCACCACCACGCACAGGGACAGTCCGGCGGCGAACGTCCCGGCCGGCGCTGCCATCGCAACGATGGCATTCTCGAGGGCGGCGCGCGGCGCAAGGTCCGCGAGGATCACCCCTAGCAGCCCGGATGCCGCAAAGATGGCGATTTCGTTGGCATAGGTCGGCCAACGCGCAATTCCCTTGTCGCGCAGCGTACGCATGGCATGGGGCACCGGCGCGCCGCCGCGCTTCAGTGCGCTGCCGATCAACCAAGCCACGGCATAGAGCGGCACGAGGTTGATCAGGATCGCCTGGAACGAAAAATGCGTCAGATATTCCGCCGCGAGCGCCAAGCCGGAAAGGGCCGCGATATGGCCCACGAGGGCAGCAACAGCCCGCGCGCCCCCAGGGTCGTGGACCACAGATCTCGGGCGCGTGGGGCGGGGATTTTCAACAAGGTCGAACACAAGGCCAAGAGTCATGAACGCCAGGGCGGCGGCAAAGCCATAGGGCGCGACGTCCGCCCAAGCGACCTCGGGCATGCAAGCAAGCAGAAGATTGAGCGCCAGACCGAGCGGGGACCAGAAGGCAATGGAGGAAAAACCGCGCAGCACCGCCAGCGTCATGCGCTTCTCGCGCAGGTCCACCACACGCGTTTCGCCAAAGGCCGCGTCGAGCGTATTGGCGCGCTTAGTCATGTCGAGCAGGAGCGCGAGACCGCCGATATTGAGCAGGATACCGAAAATGTGCCCCCCCGCCGTCAGCGCGGCATAACGGCGGCTCGGCGGTTGGTTCACCAGCAGCCGCCCGGCGCGCTCCACGGTCGTGGACATGTCCGCCGCCGCGCGCAAAAGGGCGAGCGCGGCCACGAAGGCCGGAAAGAAAGTCATGCGCGACAGGGCCGCAAGTAAAGTGTCCGCACCATGGGGCCGTGTCAGAACGATTAGGCCCAGCGCAACGCAGAGCACCAGAAGCGCCTTGGCGGTGAGCATGATGCGCCGCCAGCAGCAGGCGAAGTAAAGGACCAGGAATGGCGTCGCCACAGTGCCCGCCCACCGCCATCCCATCAGGACGTCCGCATCGACAAGCGGCAGGAGCACGCCAAGGCTCAGGGCGGCGAGCGTCAGCGGCGGCGAGGCCGCGGGTGCCTTCGGTGGCGCGCCGTCAGTGTCCAAGTGAAACCAGTCCGTCAAGCCGGCGAACCGCGGCGCCCGCCTCCTCTACCAGCCCCCGGACGATGTCCGCCAGAGGCGCCACCTCGTTGGTGAAAGCCAGGGCCTGCCCCATGGCGAGGGCGCCGCGCGTGGTATCTCCGTTGATATAGGCTTCGCGCCCGATCTTTCCCGACATCAGTGGCAGGATCGTCTCCATCGTGCCCTCGCCGCTGGCCTCGATCGCCGCAACAGTCTCTGCCGTGTCGTTGCGCAGAATGCGCACCGTGTTTCGCAGCGACTGCATCACCAGCATGGTGTCGCCCTCAGTGGCGCGGACCACCTTTTCTTTGAAGGCGGGGTGCGCCCAGATTTCCGACGCGACGAGGAAACGCGTGCCGATGATGACCCCGTCCGCGCCCATGGCGAGAGCGGCAGCGATCTGAGCGCCTGTCCCGACACCGCCACCAATGCAGTAGGGAATGGACAAGCGCCGCGCGGCGAGTGCCGCCTGGACAAAGCTGCCCACGAGTTCCATCCCAGGGTGACCACCGCATTCGTAGCCGACGATGGAGACCGCATCGACCCCTGCCTGCTCGGCACTCTGGGCGTAGCGAATGGCGGGGACCTTGTGGATGATTTTGATTCCGGCCTCGTGCAGCAGGGGAACATATTGCGCGGGGCTCCGTCCCGCCGTTTCCACGAAGGCGACATTTTCGTCCACGATCACCTTCATGATGGCGTCGACCCGCTCATGCTGCGCCAGCTTTGGCAGCATCGACACATTGACGCCAAAGGGCTTTCCGTCCGTCAGGTCGCGACAGCGGCGGATCTCGGCGATGAGGCTTTGGTCGTCGGGAAAGCTCGCGGCCGTGATGAACCCCATGATCCCGGCATTCACTGCCGCCGCCACGTAATCGGCATTGGCCAGCCATTGGAGCCCACCCGCGAGGATCGGCGCGCGAATCCCAAACAGGGAGGTAATGCGCGTCGAGAATGTGGCCTTGGGACCAGGGGGCGCATCCAATTCCAGGACCGATGCCGCATTGATCATTCCGCCCTCCCCTGCGGCATGCCCTCGCTCTCGCGCACGCCGGCGGTGCGGGCAAGGGTCTCACCGTCAATGGGCAGACTGTTTCACGACGCTCCTTAGAACGTCAATATATCGAAATTGCATTTCAGCAGTCGAAATGAATGTTGCCTGCCGCCCGGGGAACCGCTATCGTCCCACCACTACCGCCCCGCAATGACAGGGCGGGCCATCGCGCAGAGCCGAACAATCGGCCAAGACGCTGAGGAGGAGAACGCCACATGATTTCGCGCCGCCAGTTCACCATCGGCGGGCTCACGGCCGCCATGGCCGCGCCTTTCGTGCGCCCGTCCTATGCGGCCGGCGGCACCGTGCGCATCGGGCTGATTCAGTCCATGAGCGGATCGCTCGCGCCCTATTCCCAGGAAGGCCAGCCGGCGCTGGATTACATCACCAAGAAGATCAACGACGGCGGCGGCATCAAGAGTCTTGGCGGGGCGAAGATCGAATTTGTGCTTGCGGACGATGCCAGCCAACCGGCGCGCACCGCAGCCGAGGCCCGTCGCTTGGTAACCGAGGAAAAGGTTTCCCTGCTCGCGGGGACAATCCTCAGCGCACAGATGCTGGCCCTGTCGCCGGTGCTTGATGAACTGGAGATGCCGACCCTCTCCATCTGGGCCGGGGGGTCCAAGTCAGCCTATCTGTACTCCCTGGGCTTCCCCTATGACCGCGGGTACGCCCAATCCATGGCGGACATGGTGATTTTCCTGCGTGACAAGCAGGGGTTCAAGCTGAAGACGGTGGTGCCGGCCTATTCCAATTACGAGGCAGGCCAGCAGACCAACCATTTCCTGGTGGAGAAGCTCAAGGCGGCGGGCTTCGAGATCATCGGCGATGCGCCCCTCGATACCAAGGCGCAGGACCTCACCCCCGTCATGCTGCGGATCCGCTCGCTGAAGCCGGACCTGGTGATGGGCCTAGTCACCCCGCGCGATGGTCTCCAACTGCATCGCGCGCGCTACAATCTCTCCTACAATGACAGTCTGTTTGTCGGCGGCACCGGCGGCTATTCAGACCTCTCCCTGTGGCGCGACCTCGGGCCGGAGATCGGCAAGGCCGTTCTCACGCGCAACCTGTTCGGCATGACCGGGTTCTCGGCCGGCGCCAAGATGGCCTCCATGCAAGCGATCGTGGCGGAACTGCGGGACGTCGCAAAGCTGGAACGCGTCGGACAAGGGGCCATTCAGGCTGCCCAGGCCGCGCGAGTCATCCAGCAGGCACTCGAAAATGCCGGCTCCCTCGACAAGAAGGCGGTTTTGGACGGGCTCAAGCGGGTCTCCATCCCCTTCGGTAGCCCCGACTTGTATCTCGCCAAGCCGAAGGGCATCGCCTTCGGCCCCGACCGCCTGCTCACCGACGGCTCCGCCATGTTCATCCAATGGACGCCGCAGGAGACCCAGGAAGTCGTCTTCCCGACGGAGTTCGCGCAGACGACGCCGCGTCCCCGCAGCTGAACCGGGGGATGCAGACATGGCCATTCTCGAAGTCGTCGGACTGACCAAATGTTTCGGCGGCCTGACCGCCGTCAATGACGTGAGCTTCTCGGTCGAGGAGGGAGAAATCCTCGGCATCATCGGCCCGAACGGCGCCGGCAAGACGACGCTGTTCTCGCTCATTTCGAGCTTTCTCAAGCCCACCTCGGGCGACGTGGTCTATCTCGGCGAGAGCATCGTCGGCGTGCCGCCCCATGTTCTGGTCCAAAGGGGTCTGGTTCGCTCGTTTCAGATCGTGCAGACCTTCGCTGACATGGATGTGCTGGACGTGGTGACCACGGCGGCCCTGTCCCGCCGTCCCATGCTCGAAGCGCAGGACTATGCGGGCGACGTCATCCGCCGTGTCGGTCTTGGCGGAAAGGAGCGGCTCACGCCCGCCTCGCTCTCTCTTCAGGACAAGAAGCTCCTGGAGGTGGCCAAATGCGTTGCCACAGAGCCGCGCCTGATCCTGCTGGACGAGGTCATGGCGGGGCTCACACTGGCCGAGACCGAGGCCCCGCTCGCCGTGATCCGCGAACTCAACCGCCAAGGCGTGACGGTGGTCATGGTGGAGCATGTGATGCCCGTCATCATGCGCGCCGCCACCCGCATCGTCGTGATCAATTTCGGCGAGAAGATCGCCGAGGACACCCCCGCCACCATCGTCGAGGACCAGCGCGTGATCGACGCCTATTTCGGGGAATTGGTCGATGCTTGAGGTGCATGGCCTGACTGCCGGCTATGGCGGCAACCCTGTGCTTGAGGATGTGCGGGTCGAAATCGGCCGAGGCAAGCTGGTGGGATTGCTCGGCGCCAACAATGCGGGCAAGAGCACCTTCATAAACTGCCTTTCCGGCGTGGTGCCGGCCTCCTCCGGGCGAATCCTGTTCGAGGGCGAGGACATCACCCGCCTCTCGCCCAAGGCGCGGGTCGAGCGCGGCATCATCCAGGTGCCGGAGGGTCGCCTCGTTTTCCCTGACATGAGCGTGAGGGAGAACCTTCTGCTCGGCGGGGTCAACGCCACGGCCCGCCCACGGCGCGCAGAGCGCATCGACCATGTGCTGGAACTGCTCCCGCGCCTGAAGGAACGCATCGGACAGGCTGCGGGAACGCTGTCGGGCGGTGAGCAGCAGATGCTGGCCATCGGGCGCGGGCTCGTGGCCGAACCCCGCCTGCTGATGCTGGACGAGCCGTCCCTCGGCCTGGCGCCCCGTTTCGTGCAATATGTGTTCGAGATCATCGACAAATTGCACGCGGACGGCCTGACGGTCCTGCTGGTGGAGCAGAACCTCAACCTCACCTTGCGCCATTCCGACTATTGCTACGTGCTGGAACGTGGCCGCGTGGTCGTCGAAGGCGTTTCCGCCCACGTGAAGGACGATCCGCGCACCAAGAGCGCGTATCTCGGCCTCTGATCTCAGCGGGACACGATCATGGATGAACTGCTTCAAGCCCTCGCCCAGGGATTCCTGGTGGGGAGCACCTACGGACTCCTCGCTCTCGGCATGGGTCTCATCTATTCCGTCAGCGGACTGGTGAACTTCGCGCACGGCGATTTCTTTTCGCTCGGCATGTATCTGTGCTTCGCGTTGTTCTCAGCCTTTGCGCTCGATCCCTACGTTTCTCTGGTCATCACCTTGCCGGCGATGATGCTGATCGGGGCAGGCGTCTACCAGTTTCTTATCCGGCCCATCGCCGGCCATCACCTGCTGATGGTCATCCAGCTCACGCTCGGCCTCGCGCTTCTGGTGCAGAACGGCATCCTGATGGTGTTCGGTGGCCAGTTCGAACGCACCCCCTCCGTGGTGGAATCCAAGCTGGTTCTGCTCGGTCCCGTCGTGGTGCGCATGCCGCACGTGATTGCGTGCCTCGCCTCGTTCGGCATAGCTGCGGCACTCTACGTGCTGCTGCGCTCCACCGATTGGGGCCGCGCCATCCGCTCGGTTCACCAGAATGCCAAGGCCGCCGCCCTCATGGGCATAGATGTGGGGCGGGTGCGCATGCTCACCTTCGCCGCCGGCCTGGGGCTTCTCGCCATCGCCGCCGCGCTCATCGTGCCTGGCACGCCCATGCATCCGAGCCTCGGCCTGCGCTATACGGTGATCACTCTGATCGTCATGGTGCTGGGCGGCATGACCAACTTCGTCGGCATCATGCTGGCGGGCCTCGTCATTGGCATCTCCGAGGCGCTCGGCACGATCTATCTGTCCGACATGCTGGGCATGCTCATGCCCTATCTCATCTTCGTCGTGATCATGCTGTTGCGGCCCCAGGGCCTGCTGAAGGCCGCCTGAAGGAGCGCATCGCCATGAAGTCGGAATTTTTCGCGGTCCTGCGCTCGCCCATCTTCTGGGGGGCCATCATCCTGCTCGCGCTCGGTCCATTCGTGCTGCCGAGCTACTATCTCCACATCGCGACCTTGACGCTGATCTATATCGCGCTGGCGTCCGCCTGGAACATTGTCGGCGGCATCGGTGGTCAGATCTCGCTGGCGCATTCGCTGTTCGTGGGAACGGGAGCGGTGATCTCCAGTGCGCTCCTGCTGAAACTCGGCATCAATATGTGGCTCGGCCTGGTGATCTCCGCTCTCATCGCAGGTCTCATGGGGGCGATCATTTCCTTCATCGACTTCCGATTTCGCCTTGGCCATCTCTCGTTCGCCCTGATCACCCTGGCGTTCGCGGAAATGGGCGAAATCATCGTCATTGGAACGGAATCGCTCGGCGGCGCCTCCGGGCTCTTCCTGCCGAAGGACAAGGGCGACCTCCTCGCCTTCCAGTTCGGCAGTGGACAGGGGATCTTCTGGGTGATGCTCACGTTGGCGGTGGCATCGATCCTGATCAACCTTGCCGTTCTGAACCTGCCGCTCGGCTTTTATCTGCGCACCATCCGGGACAATGAGGCGGCCGCGCAGGCCATCGGCGTCAACATTCTGCGCAACAAGACAATCGCCATGGTGATTTCGGCCATGTTCACCTCGGTGATCGGCACGGCCTATGCACGGTATCTGACCTTCGTCGATCCCTACCAACTCGCCTCCCCCGTCCTTACCGTCGAGATCGTGCTGATCGCCACGGTTGGCGGACTCGGCAAGGCTTTCGGGCCGGCTCTCGGCGCGATCATACTCATTCCATTGGGTGAGATTCTGCGCGGAAAGCTGGGCGGATCGCTGCCGGGCCTGCACTATTTCGTCTACGGCGCGGTGGTGATTGCCGTGATCCTCGCGACTCCGCGCGGCCTGCTCCCGGCCTTTCAGTCCTGGCTGACGTCTCGGCGCGGACAAAAGGCGCAGGAGGCCAAGAAGCCCTCAATCGCCACGCCCGGCGCTTGAGGTCTTGTGACTCAAAGCTTGCGCGAGACGGCTGGCCACCTCCTGAAGGGGCGCGAGGAGTTTGTCCCGCGCCTCCTCCACCGTGACCGCATTCTTGAGCATCATCATGTTCATGGAGGCGTAGACTTTCTCGTCGGTCTTCACCGGCACGCCAAAGGCCCAGACGAGACCGCCATATTCGCGGTCGCCATAGGCATCGTCCATCACCGCGAACCCATTCTTGCGCACCTCATCAAGCAGGGCCTGCAGCTTGCGCGGCTGTCGGGCGAGATCATTGAACGCCCCAGGCTTCTGCGCCAGTTGGGCGATGATGTTCTGCCTCTCCGCTTCTCCGCAAAAGGCGAGATAAGCGCGCCCCAGAGACGTCATCAGCACGGAAGCCCGGAACCCCGCCTTGCGATTGAAGGACATAGGCCCCTGCTGGCCGCGTGTGGTCTGAACCACCACCATGGCGTCGCCGTCATTCACGGCCACGTCCGAAGGCCAACCCATGCTGGCACGGAATTCGCCCAAGATGGGTGCTGCGACAGCGCCGACCCACAAATGCTGATCGTAGCCCTGGCTCAGCAGCAACGTCCGTCCTGTGGGCGTGTAGAGCGCCTGGTCCGGGTCCCGCATCACATAGCCTTCATGCTCCAGCGTTTCGAGCATGCGAACGATGGTGGCCTTGTCCAAACCGGTCTGGCGATGGATGCCACGCACCGTGGCTTGGCCCTCCTCGTTCACCACACGCAGGATCTCCAGGCCGCGCGCAAGCGCGATCACGGGCTTGAAGGAGGGCGTATGCCGCTTGCCCTTGCGCAGGGTGGCGCCGTCCGCCGGGAGGGATGCGTCTTCCGTGTTTGGCATTGGCCTTCCACCATCTCCGGTGCGAGCCGCAGAACGGCACTATTGGCAGCTTCTTACGCAGGAGCCCTGAAGGCGCCGGACCGGACGCCCGAGGATGCCCGTTCATGCCAAGCACCCGGCGCGATCCCCCTGGATCGATTTAAGCGCGGCATATTTCACACTCCAAAACAGCATTTCGCAATGGTCGCGTATGCTGCAGCGCGAAATCGTCCGCCACATACACGACCCTGGCCCCCCGGGCTAGAGCCTGATCTGATCGGGATGAAACAATCCGATCAGCGAATAAGCCCACAAGCGATTGATATATCTAACTTTTTATATCTGATGACGCTGCGATCAGATCGGAACGTGCTCTGGCGCGTTTCGCCACCCGATCCGGGACAAGACTGTGTACGGACCAGCCACGCGCCGGATCAATTCAGAGGGAGCCCTCATGACCCCGCCTCCTCCCCCAGCCACCGGCCCCCTCGCCGGGCTCAAGGTACTGGAATTCCAGGCGATCGGCCCCGTGCCGCTGGCCGGCATGATTCTGTCCGACTTGGGAGCCGACGTGGTGTGCGTCGCCCGCCCCCGAAATGTGCCGAGCGATCCCCGCCAGATCGTCAGCCGGGGTCGGCGCTGGACCGAGTTGGATCTCAAAAGCGTGGACGATGTCGCCAGGGCGCGCGCCCTGATGGCGCAGGCGGACGTGGTCCTGGAAGGATTCCGTCCCGGTGTCATGGAGCGGCTGGGCCTCGGCCCGCACGAGGCCCTCGCCGCGCGTCCATCGCTGGTCTATGGCCGCATGACCGGCTGGGGACAGGAGGGGCCCCTCGCCCCGCGCGCCGGCCATGACATCAATTACATCGCGATCATCGGCGCGCTTGATTCCATCCGCGGGTCGGACGGCGTTCCCGTCGCCCCCCTTAACCTGGTCGGCGATTACGGCGGAGGCGCCATGTTCCTGATCGCAGGCGTGTTGTCTGCGGTGATCTCGGCGCGCGCTTCCGGGCGCGGGCAAGTGGTGGATGCTGCTATGGTCGATGGCGCTGCCGTGCTGCTGAGCCTGTTTCACACGCGCGCCGCACTCGGGCACTGGGGAGAGCCGGGAACCAACATCCTGGACGGGGCGAGCCATTATTATGGCGTTTATCGCTGTGCGGACGGGAAGTTCATGAGCGTCGGCGCCATCGAGCCGCAGTTTCATGGCGAACTCCTGCGCATTCTGGGTCTGGAAGCGGAGGTTAGTGGCCGACAGAATGAACGGACATCATGGCCCGACCTGAAGGCGCGCCTCGCAGAGGTTTTTGCCACGCGCACCCAGGCCGACTGGACGGGTCTGTTCGAAGGCTCGGATGCCTGCGTCGCGCCCGTGGTGGCCCTAAGGGAAGCACATGACCATCCGCATCTGGCTGCACGGGGAACCTTCCTGACGCGGGACGGTGTGGTCCAGGCCAATGCCGCTCCCCGCTTCTCCCATACCCCCGCCGCCGTCCGAGACGTGCCCCGCGTCGCATGCGAGGCCCAGGACATCGCCGCCGAGTGGGCCCGCTAAAGCTGGATCCGATCGCGTCGATGTGCGCAGCGGGCCGGCTCGCGCCCTTCTAACGATGAGTTGAGCGACGCCGGAAGAGCCAGCATGCGGGACGTCAACCGCATGTGGGCGCTCCCCTCGGACAACGCCGAATGAGACAAACCGACAAGTTTTTGGGACAGCGTGGCCGGCCGTGCGGCTTCGCCTTGGCTATCTGATGGGGAGTGGGACGTGCCGCCGGCGTCGGCGGTGTCCTTCGTTGGGCCACAACCAAGGAAGGTATCTGGCATGAACCGCCGATCCTGCCGCGCTCTCCAACTGCGGGGCCGACCGGGACCCCGCGCTTACGGGGGCTTAAACCGGACACAGGCGATCGCCATCCTCGCAAGCTGAAGCCTTGCATTTCGGACGCCAGACGCGCGCCGCGTGCGGTTCCTTGCCTTCCGAAGAACATTTAACTAAGCAAGGGAAAGCGCAGAGCTTTCTTATGTGGGGCCTTGTATTGCCATGTATGTTACAGATTCTATCAACAGCGAAGTAACATTCCTCACCGGCGTCGATCAGAACGGTGTCTTGGCTCCGATCGCCTTCGAGACCTGGACCGGCACGAATCCGGCGGTGTACGGCAATTCCGGAGCGATCAAGTGGGGCGCGCCCACGGTTGGAACGGGCGCGACGATCACTTATGCCTTCCTGGCAGAATCCGCCTGGACTGCCGAGGAACGTCAAGCATTCACCACGGCCATGAGCCTGTGGTCCGCGATCGCCAACGTCACCTTCGTCGAAATGCCCGACGAAGTCGGCCCGACGGACTTCACCGCGGATTTCCGGATCGTACGCGGCGATTCGGGAGCGTTTTGGACCTTTGGCGAGCTGGATAAGCAGGAGCCGGGTGGAACGACCTTGCTCACGCCGACCGTGAACGGAGAGGGTATTCCCCTTCTGTCCATCGATACCAGCAACCCCAGCTTCGGCCCGATCAACCTCAATTTCCAGGAAAACGGCGGCTATCCCTTCTCGACCGTCGTGCATGAACTCGGCCACGGCATCGGCCTCGGTCACGGCGGCCCCTACAATGGCGAAGTGGATGCCGAGACTCAGCAGTTCGGCCCCTACGACATGCGGCTTTGGACGATCATGTCGTACATTGATTGGTTTGATTCACGCGCGGCCTATCTCTCGACCTATCCGGTGACCAATACCAATTGGGGGCAAACGCTCGACGGCAGCTATCGGGTTTCCCAATCCCCGATGATGCTGGACATTCTCGCGGCGCAGCGACTCTATGGAGCGCCCACCAGCGGGCCGTTGGCGGAAGGCGGCGTGGTCTTTGGCTTCAATACCACCTTGACCGGAAACCTCGCCAATATCTTCGACTTCACGCTGAACCTAACACCGATCGTCACGCTCTGGAGCGGCGGAACCGGCAACAGCCTGGACCTGTCCGGCTTCTCGCAGAACGCCATTATCAATCTGGAGCCCGGGACGTTTTCGAGCGCCGCGGGTCTCGTCAACAACATTGGCATCGCGTTCGATACGATCATCGAGACCGCCATCGGCGGCAGCGGCAATGACCGCATCTTCGGAACAGAGCAGGACAATACCCTCATCGGCAATGCCGGCCTCGATATCATCTATGGCGGCGGCGGAGACGACAATATCAGCGGCGGAGCCGGGGCGGACTTTATCGTGTTCGGCAGCACCGGCCGCAGCCTGTTGAGCGACACGCTGGAGGATTTGCGCGGCGACATCATCAGCGGGATGGGCACGAACAACGGGATCGAGATCCTCGGCTCGCTGTTCGATCGCAGCGACATCGAGATTGTCTCCACCGCCGATAGCGCGACCTTCACAATGGAGACCTTCTCGTTCCGCGCCGACGGCATCTTCTCGGGCGGGGATTTCATGCTCACGGCGCGCACGATCGAAAGCCAGGACCGTACGCTCGTCACCTTCGTCAACTTCCTGCCCCTGCTGTCGGAAGGCGTGACGGTGGACCCGACGCTCATCAATGGCGTGGCCAATGAGGCGTTCCTGACCGGTGACGGGGCCACCACCTTCTCCATGACCATGGTCTCTGCGGATTCGGCGTTCCAGAACACCCTCGGTTATTACAAGATCACCACCACGGGGACGATCTCGGACGTCCAGCTCCTCATCGACAACACGATGGATGCCGCCTTCGACGGCATGAACTTCGCGCTCGACACGCCGGACGAAGGCGAGGCCATCGGCTTTTTCCTCATCCAGGACGGCTTCCGCGCCTATGGCGACCTCGCCGACGACCTGTCGTTCGTGCCGTCCGATGCGGGAGGCTCGGATTACCAGCTCTACAGCGCGAGCCGGGGCTTCCTCACCCAGACGGACGTGTTCCATTCCTGGGCCGCGTTCAACCCCAATGACATGGACCAGGTGCTGTCGGGCGTGGAGCCGGGCGGCGAGGTTCTGCAAATCGGCTTCGAGGATCTCGTCAATGGCGTTGGCGACAATGACTTCCAGGACGTCATCATCGCCCTCCAGAACGGCCCGAGCTCTCTCTTTGTGATGTGAACGACACCGCGCAGACTTTTTCTCAAATCGACGGGCCGGCTCACGCCGGCCCGTTTTTTGTGTGGCGGTCTGGCAAAAATCGAAGGGAGCCATCTCCCGGCCAGAATCGGGCGGAGAGCGCACCTAAGGGCACAGAATTTCAGACGGGCCAGACCGGTCCCGGCGGCGATCGGAACATTTCGCAGGCGCGGCGACCGCAGGAGGTCCGACCCACCCGTCGGTCGGGGCTGCCAGTTAAGGCCTGAACGTCGAATGCCGGCCACTTCGCTCGGCCATATGCACAGAGTTGACTGGCGGAGAGGGAGGGATTTATACCCTGAAATGACGTGTTTATTTTCAATGCCTTACCGCCGATAATCAAGCTTCGTGTTACACATTTTGTTACGCAATTTTCCTCAAGGCCGCGACCACTCCAGCACCCATCTCGCAACTGCGAAATGGGTGCTGGTGGCAGAAGCGCCGGGGGCAAGTCCCGGCCGCGCGTGGCCACCAGGATCTAAAGGTCCATCTCCGCTTGCCAGGTGCATGGGCGGCCGCGCATTGCACTGCGCATCGATGCGCCAAGGGTTGTTGAGCGCCTCGCCCAAGGCGGTGATCATTTTCGCGCCGGCGTGATCATCACGTCATAGCCGAAGGCCTTCAGCGCCGCGGCGGTGGCATCCATTACCCCGCCGAGCGCCTTGTATTCCGGTGATCCGATCGGCGCCTGGGCACTTAGAGCACCTAACAAAACCATTTATTAACCATGTTGGCCGAGCCTTGGGCATGGCCAGGAAGCTTTTGCCCGATGCCCTATGGGCCGAAATCGCCCCGTTGTTTCCTCCCGCTGCGCTGCGGCCG
>JBFMAV010000025.1:0-56173 GCA_040755535.1 Pseudomonadota bacterium
CGGTGCGGCGGCCTTTTCTGTGTGCGCCTTGCGCGTCAGCGCAGATTGGCGAGGCGACGGTCGCGCCGGCGATCCTGCACCGGCTGGTACGCCATGCGCGCATGCTGCGTGCAGTAGGGCATGCCCGTGGCGCTGCGCGCGCCGCAGAAATAGAAGCCGGACGTGCCGGGCTCGCCGACCGGCCAGCGGCAGGTGCTTTCGGTGAGGTTCATGATGGTGCAGCGCTGCGCGAGCGGCACCACATTGTTCGCCACCGGCTCGGGGGCGGGCGCAGGCGCGCTCTCCACCAGGGCTTCGAATGCGGGGGCCAGGGCAGTGTTGCCGATGGTCGCCGGACGGTGAGCGGGCCGCGTCGTCGGGGCCGGGGCCTCGGTGCGCGTCTTGCGGGGGCGTGCCGGCGTCGCGCTCTTCACGCGGCCCGACAGACCGAGGCGGTGCACCTTGCCGATGACCGCGTTGCGGGTAATGCCGCCCAGCTCGGCAGCAATCTGGCTGGCGGAGAGGCCTTCGCCCCACAGCCGCTTCAAGAGTTCGACGCGCTCATCATTCCAGCTCATCGTTCTCCTCCTTGACGGAACGTCCGCATCGCCGCCGAGGCGGACAGGGCCGTCTTATCCGATAGGGGGGCGGATTCCCGAAAGCGGCCGGCTCAGCCTCTTTCGATCCGTCCCCGGCCGCATCTTGCCGACTCCCTCCGCGTGTCCCCGGCGCGCGATCTGCGCGCGGGGCGGTGGGTGCCCGACACCTTTAGGAAACGCGCCGCACGACATATCGTGGTCGGCGAGGGAGAACCTACAATATGCGCTGACTCACGCACAGAGTCAGAATGGCGCGCCGGTCCGTTTTCCCCAGCTCGTTATGGAATTTTTAACCTTCGGCTTCGTATTGACCGCGCGCGCGCGATCATTAGAATCCGAGCCGCCGGGCCGCCCCCGCATGGGGCGGCCTTTGGCGTTTTTGCAACCTTGCGGTTGTAGAGCCGGCAAAAATATCGGCCGCGCCGCCCGTGTCATCTGTCCGCCCCCATAGGAGGGCTCTGTCTGTGATCACCCCCGTCCTTCCAACCTACGCACGCATCGATCTTGAGTTCGAGCGGGGAGAGGGCTGCTGGCTCTTCACGACGGACGGGCGACGTTTTCTCGATTTCACCGCGGGCATCGCGGTGAATGTGCTCGGCCATGCCAATCCCTATCTGGTCGAGGCGCTGACCGCGCAAGCGCACAAGCTCTGGCACATCTCGAACCTGTTCCGCATTCCCGAGGGCGAGCGCCTGGCGCGCCGGCTGATCGACGCGACCTTTGCGGACACCATGTTCTTCACCAATTCCGGCGCCGAGGCGCTGGAATGCGCCATCAAGACGGCGCGGCGCTATCACCATGCCTGCGGCCGCGAGCGCCCGCGCATGATCACCTTTGAGGGCGCCTTCCATGGCCGCACGCTCGCGACCATCGCTGCGGGCGGAAACGCGAAATATCTCGAAGGCTTCGGCCCCGATTTGCCGGGCTTCGATCAGGTGCCGTTTGGCGATATCGCGGCGGTGGAGGCGGCCATCACGCCAGAGACCGGCGCAATCCTCATCGAGCCGATCCAGGGCGAGGGCGGTGTGCGCGTGCCGCCGCTCGACTTCCTGCGCCGGCTGCGGGCGCTGTGCGACACGCACGGCATGCTGCTGGTGCTGGACGAGGTTCAGTGCGGCGTCGGGCGCACAGGCCATTTCTTCTTCCACGAAGCGGCCGGCATCCGCCCGGACATCATGTCGGTGGCCAAGGGCATTGGCGGCGGGTTTCCCATGGGCATCTGCCTTGCCACCGAAGAGGCCGCCAAGGGCATGACGCTCGGCACCCACGGCTCCACCTATGGCGGCAATCCGCTGGCCATGGCGATGGGCAATGCGGTGCTGGACAAGGTGTTGGAGGAGGGATTCCTCGATCGCGTGCGTCTCGCAAGCTCCCTCTTCAAGCAGCGCCTCGCCGCGCTGAAGGACCGCCACCCGGCCGTCATTGCCGAAGTGCGCGGGGAGGGGCTGTTGCTCGGCCTCAAGGCCCATGTGCCGGCGGCCGACCTCGTCGTCGCGCTGCGCGCCGAGGGCATGCTGGTGCCGGGCGCCGGCGACAATGTGGTGCGCCTCCTCCCGCCGCTCAATGTGAGCGACGAAGAGATCATGATCGCCTGCGACAAGATCGATGCGGCCTGCCGCCGCCTCGAAGACGATCTCCAGCTCCCCAGCGTGAAGGGAGCCGCGGAATGAAGGACAACGGCGTGCGTCACTTTCTCGATCTGACCGAAATTCCCGCCGCGGAGCTTCGGCGCGTCATCGACCTGTCCAAGGACCTCAAAGCCCAACGCAAGGCGGGCACGGCGGAGCGCCCGCTCGCGGGCAAGTCCCTCGCCATGGTTTTCGACAAGCCGTCCACCCGGACCCGCGTCTCGTTCGACCTCGCCATGCGCCAACTGGGCGGCGAGACGATCATGCTGACCGGCGCGGAGATGCAGCTCGGGCGCGGCGAGAGCATCGCCGACACCGCGCGTGTTCTGTCGCGCTTTGTCGATGCCATCATGATCCGCATCCTCGATCATGACGACCTCACGGAGCTGGCGCGCTACGCCACCGTGCCCGTCATCAATGGCCTCACCCGCGTCTCCCATCCCTGCCAGGTGATGGCGGACGTGCTCACCTTCGAGGAGCATAAGGGGCCGATCACGGGCCGCACCGTAGCCTGGACAGGCGACGCCAATAATGTGCTGGCCTCCTGGGTCCATGCGGCCGAGCGGTTCGCGTTCGAGTTGAAGGTTGCGACGCCCAAGGAATTGTCGCCGCGACAGGCGCTCAAGGATTTCGTCAAGCGCACGAAGGCGAATGTGTCCTTCATGCGCGACCCGGAAAAGGCGGTGGCCGGCGCGGACTGCGTGGTCACCGACACCTGGGTCTCCATGGGCGACAAGGAAAGCGAGAAGCGTCACAACCTGCTCCAGCCCTATCAGGTCAATCGCGCGCTGATGTCCCGGGCGGCGCCCGGCGCCATCTTCATGCATTGCCTGCCGGCCCATCGCGGCGAGGAAGTCACCGACGAGGTGATGGACGGCCCGCAATCGGTGGTGTTCGACGAGGCCGAGAACCGCCTCCACGCCCAGAAGGGCATTCTCGCCTGGTGCTTGGAGGCGCGCGCCTGACGGCCCGTGCCGCTGCGCTCGCATGAGGACGGATGGGGGTGCCTCTCCCGCACCCGCCCTCAAGCCCCTATATGTGCGGCACGTTTGGCATTTCTTTCCCCGGCGAGGCGGGGCCGCCGCCGGGTCCCGGCGATCGGACGCCGCTCGCGAGGCCGGGACCGAGGTTCGACATGGTGAAGGACACGTCTTGGAGCGATAAGCTCGAAGGGCTGGATGATGCAGTCCTTCCCTTCCAGGTGGATGCGCTCGACATTCGCGGACGGACCGTCCGCCTGGGGCCGGCGTTGGATGCGGTGCTCGCCCACCACAATTATCCCGCTCCGGTGAAGCGGGTTCTTGGTGAGGCGGTGGCGCTCACCGCTTTGCTCGGCAGTTCCCTGAAGTTCGACGGCCGCTTCATCCTCCAGACCCAGACCGACGGCCCCGTGGACATGGTGGTGGTGGATTTCGTCAGTCCCGACAAGATCCGCGCCTATGCCCGCTTCGATGCCGAGGCGCTTGCGCAGGCCGAGGGCGCCAATCACGTGACGCCGGCCGCGCTTCTCGGGCGCGGTCACCTGGCCATGACCATCGACCAGGGCCTGTCCGCCAATCGCTACCAGGGCATCGTCGCGCTGGATGGGGAGGGGCTGGAGGCGGCCGCGCACCAATATTTCCAGCAGTCCGAGCAAATCCCGACCCGGGTTCGCCTTGCGGTCGGCGAGGAGATGCGGGCGGGGGGCGCCCCTTCATCCTGGCGCGCCGGCGGCCTTTTGGCGCAATTCCTTCCCGAGGATTCCCGCCGCACCGCCCAGGCCGATCTTCATCCTGGCGATGCGCCGGAGGGCAGTGCGGCCCCCAGCGTGGGCGAGGATGACGCCTGGGTCGAGGCGCAGTCCCTCGTGGGGACGCTGGAAGATGTCGAGCTCATCGACCGCGACCTCTCCAGCGAGCGCCTCCTCTATCGCCTGTTTCACGAGCGCGGCGTGCGGGTGTTCGAGCCTGTGGCCATGCGCGCCCACTGCACGTGCAACCGCGACCGGGTGAAGGGCGTGCTCGCGAGCTTCGAGGAAAGCGAGCGGCGCGAGATGGTCCAGGAGGACGGCACGGTCGGCGTCACCTGCGAGTTCTGCGGCCGCACCTACAGCTTTTCCGCCGAAGAGGTCGTCGGCCACTCCGAGGCCTGAGCCATGATGAGCCACGCGGCGGACACGATGCGCTCCGCTGCGTGGGAGCATTGGCCTACCGGCGCCAAAAGCTCGGCAGGAGCAGCACAAGGACAGTGAGGATTTCCAGCCGCCCCAGCAGCATGATGAGGGTCAGGATCCAGATGGCGGGATCCGGAAGCCCGGCATAATTGCTGGCCGGCCCCACCACAGGGCCGAGGCCGGGACCGGAATTCGACAGGCAGGCGATGGATGCTGAAAAAGCAGAGCGCAGATCAAGCCCCAGCATATTGAGCAGCACGCCGCCCACCAAGAAGGTCGTGAAATAGAGAAAGAGGTAATTGAGGACCGAGGCGACCACGTCATCCGCCACCGGGGCTTCTCCGTAACGGATAGGGAAGACGCCGTTGCGGTAGAAGATGCGCTTGAGGTGCTGGCGCAACGCCTTTGCTGCAATGGAAATGCGCATCGCCTTCAGTCCGCCGGCGGTGGATCCCGTGCATCCTCCCAGGAACAGCAGCACGAAGATCAGCGTGTCCGAGAGCGGCCCCCAATTGGTATAGTCCACCGATATGAGCCCTGTGGAGGAGACCAGGGACGAAACCGTAAATAAGGCGCTGCGGAATGCAGCCTCTCCTTCCGCTATGCCAAGGACGACCTGAACAGCGAACAACGCGAACGTAAAGACTAAAACGATCATTAAAAACAGGCGAACCTCGGCGTTGGTGAACAGCCGCGTCACATCGCCAGACAGGGCGCGCACATACAGCGGGAAGGGCAGGCTCGCCACCAGCATGAAGACGACGGCCACATAGTCCACGGCCGGATTGGCGAATATGCCGAGGGAGGAATCCGAATTGGCAAAGCCCCCACTCGACAAGGTGGACATGGCCAGGGTCACCGCGTCGAAGGGGCCCATGCCCGCCGCCAGGTAGCAAATGGCGCAGGCGAAGGTCAGGACGACATAGGCGAGCAGAAGTCCCTTCGCGATCGCCCCCACGCGCGGCAGGAACTTTTCCGACCGGTCCGAGGATTCCGTGCGGAACAACTGCATGCCGCCGATGGACAGCAGCGGCAGAACGGCGATGGCCAGGACCACGATGCCGATGCCGCCGAACCAATGCAGCAGCGCCCGCCAGATCAGTGTCCCGGGAGGCATCGTGTCGAGGCCCGACATGGCGCTGGCGCCGGTGGTGGTAAGCCCCGACATGCTTTCGAACATGGCGTCGGTGAAGGAGAGGCGCGCCGGGCCCCAGACGAAGGGCAGGGCGGCGAACACCGCCAGCACCAGCCACATGCACACCGTAAACAGGAAGGCCTGGCGCAGGTCGAGCTTGCGGATCGGCTCGGCCGAGCGGCCCGAAAGCCACATGAGCACGCCCACGAAGATGGTCACCGCCGCCGTGCCGACGAACGCGTCCGCGCCGCTCGACCTTTCCGACAGATCTGCAAGGGCGGGGATCAGCATGCTGGCGCCGAGGCCAGCGAGGATCAGCCCCAGCGGTCCGGCGATCGGCCGCAGGTCGAGTCCGACGCCCGCCTCCAGAGGCAGGCGCGGTGAGTTGGCAGAGGTCATGGGGCGCTCAGTTGAGGATGCGCCGCAGATGCGGCGCATCGAGCGAGAAGGCCGGGATCTCGACCGCGAAGGTTTGTCCCGTCTCGGTCAACATGTCATAGCTCCCGCTCATGAAGCCGGTGGGCGTGCCGAGCGGCACCCCGCTCGTATATTCGAACCGCCCGCCCGGCGGGAGCACGGGCTCCTCGCCCACCACGCCGGCGCCGTGGACTTCCTCCACATGCCCGCGCGCGTCGGTGATGGTCCAGTGCCGGTGCTTCAGTTGCACGGTGTCGCGGCCGAGGTTCACCACTTCGATGGTGTAGGCCCAGAAGAAACGGTTCTGGTCCGGGTCGGAGCGTTCCGCGACGAAGCGCGGCGTGGCCGTCACCTGGATCTGGCGGGTCGTCGCCCGGTACATGCGCCGCTCCCTTTCCCGCGCGTCAAGGCCTCGCGACAGTGAAGCCGCGAAGGCCGCCGGGCGCAACCGTCTGAAGCTGCGATCCTCAGACTTTCGCGAGCGCCTGTTCGATATCGGCGACCAGGTCGCCCACATGCTCCAGCCCGACCGACAGGCGCACGAGGCCATCGGAAATCCCCATCTCGGCCCGCGCTTCCGGCGTGAAGCGTTGATGGGTGGTGGTCGAGGGGTGCGTCAGCAGGCTCTTGGAATCGCCGAGATTGTTGGAGATGCGGATCAGCCGCAGCGCATTGGCGAAGCGGAAAGCCCCCTCCTTCCCGCCTTCGACGACAAAGGTCACCAGCGTCCCGCCGCCGCTCATCTGCCGGCGCGCGAGCGCGGCCTGGGGATGGTCGGCGCGGAACGGATAGACCACCTTTTCAATTTTGCCATGGCCGGCCAGCGCATCGGCGAGATGGGCCGCGCTGGCCTGCTGGCGCTCCACCCGCAACGCGAGCGTCTCAAGCCCCTTCAGCATCACCCAGGCATTGAAGGGGGAGATGGAGGGGCCGGTCTGGCGCAGGAAGGTCTGCAAATGGTCGGCGATGAACTTTTCCGAGGCCAGCACCACGCCGCCGAGGCACCGCCCCTGCCCGTCGATATGCTTGGTCGCGGAATAGATGACGATGTCCGCGCCGAGCTGCATGGGCTTTTGCAGCAAGGGCGTCGCGAACACATTGTCCACGATCAGCAGCGCGCCGGCCGCGTGGGCGATCTCGGCCACCGCCGCGATGTCCACCAGGTCCAGCGTCGGGTTGGTGGGGCTCTCCAGGAAGAACAGCTTGGTGTTGGGCTGCACCGCCGCGCGCCAGGCGGCAAGGTCGGTGCCGTCCACCAGCGTCGTCTGCACATTGAAGCGCGGCAGGAAGTCTTCCAGGATCCAGCGGCAGGAGCCGAACAGCGCCCGGCCGGCCACGATATGGTCGCCCGCGCGCAGCTGGCACATCAGCGCGGCCTGAACGGCGGCCATGCCGGACGCGGTCGCGCGCGCAGCCTCGGCGCCTTCCAACTGCGCCATGCGGGTCTCGAACATGGCGGTGGTGGGATTGCCGTAGCGCGAATAGACGAAGCCCGGGTCCTCGCCCTTGAAGCGCGCCTCGCAGGCTTCCGCGCTGTCATAGACAAAGCCCTGGGTGAGATAGAGCGCCTCGGAGGTCTCGCCATAGGGCGAGCGCGTGGTGCCGCCATGCACCAGCAGCGTATCCGGATGGAGCGTGGCCGGATCAGCGGAAATGAAGGAGTGGGCCAAGGTCTTCGCGCCTCCAACTGAGGCCGAGGACACGCGGGCGGGGCGCAAGCGCCCGTCTCGTTCCCCGGCCTTTTAGCGATTTGTTTTACGTGGCTGCAAGCCGGCCGGCTCAAATGACCACGAGACCTTAAGCTTAAACCCCACGCGGGCCTTGGCGTCAAGGGATGCGTCCGTTAAACCGAACGCGGCGGCCAATGGCTCTGGGTCGCCCGGGAGCAGCGGCGCGTGGCGGGACATCAGAAGACGGGCATTCTGCCGGCACAATCCATTTCCGCCCTACATGGGGCGGGAGGCATTGTCAGCGACTACGCGTTTGACGCGGACCAGGTGCAGCCCGCGAGCCTCGATTTGAGGCTGGGACGCACGGCTTGGCGGATTCGGGCGAGCTTCCTGCCGGGTGCGGACAAGAGCGTGGTGGAGCGGCGCGGCGACCTCGGCCTGCACAAGCTGGACCTGGCGCAGGGCGCGGTGCTGGAAACGGGCTGCGTCTATCTGGTGGAACTCGCCGAGCGGCTGTGCCTGCCTGCGGACATCGCCGCCTCCACCAATCCGAAAAGCTCCACCGGGCGCCTCGATGTCTTCACGCGGGTGATCGCGGACCAGGCCCGCGCCTTCGACGTGATCCCCGCCGGCTATGAGGGGCCTCTGTATCTGGAAATTTCGCCCCGCACCTTCCCCATCCTGGTGCGTGCGGGCTCGCGGCTCTCGCAGATCCGGTTCCGGCGCGGCGCCTGCCGTCTCTCTGATGCGGACCTGCTGGCGCTCCAGGCCTCCCAAGGCCTTGTGGATTCACAGGTGCCCGACGTTTCCGGCGGTGGCATCGCAGTGGGCGTCGACCTGTCGGCCGCCTCCTGGGATGGGCTTCTCGGGTTCCGGGCCAAGCGCCATACCGGCGTGATCGACGTGGACCAGCGCGCGGTGCTGGACATGGAGGAGTTCTGGGAGCCCATCCGCGCCCGCGGCCGGTCCGGCCTAATCCTAGAACCGGACGCCTTTTACATCCTCGCATCCCGCGAAGCCGTGCATGTGCCGCCGGACTATGCGGCGGAAATGGTGCCCTTCGACCCGCTGGTGGGCGAGTTCCGCGTCCATTATGCGGGTTTCTTCGACCCCGGCTTCGGCGATGCGGCGGTCGGGGGAACGGGCGCGCGCGCCGTGCTGGAGGTGCGCTCGCGCGAGGTGCCCTTCATCCTGGAGCATGGGCAGATCGTCGGGCGGCTCATCTATGAGCATATGGAGGAGCGGCCCAACGTGCTCTATGGCGAATTGGGCTCGAACTATCAGGGCCAGGGCCTGAAGCTCTCCAAGCATTTTCGGCCGGTTGGCTGAAGGTGCGGCCCGCGGACGGGAGCGGGGCGGCGGGTGCGAGCCGCACGCCTGCCTGCCGCGCGCCATCCCGCGCTCAATGGGCGCGGGCGAACATCTCGTTGAAGGAATATCCCGCGCCGCGCACGGTGCGGATCGGGTCCATCTGCCGGCCGCGATTGATGGCCTTGCGCAGGCGGCCCACATGCACGTCCACCGTGCGCTCGTCGATATAGACGTCCTGTCCCCAAACCCCGTCCAGCAATTGCTCGCGGGAAAAGACGCGGCCGGGGCTCTGCATCAGGAATTCCAGCAGGCGGAATTCGGTGGGGCCGAGATGAACCTCGCGCCCGGCCCGGTGGACGCGGTGCGTCTCGCGGTCGAGTTCGATGTCCCCGGCCCGCAGCAGCGTTGCCACATGCTCCGGCTTCGCGCGGCGCAGCAGGGCACGGACGCGGGCGAGGAGTTCGGGCACGGAAAAGGGTTTCACCACATAATCGTCGGCCCCGGTGGCGAGGCCGCGCACGCGCTCGGTCTCGTCGCCGCGCGCGGTAAGCATGATGACCGGCAGCCGCTCGGTTTCCGGACGGGTGCGCAGGCGGCGGCACAGTTCGATGCCGGACAGGCCCGGAAGCATCCAATCCAGGATCACCAGATCGGGCACGCTCTCGCGCAAGCGTGTTTCCGCTTCATCGCCCCGGATCACCGTATCGACGGCGTAGCCCTCGGACTCCAGATTGTAGCGCAGGAGGAGGCTGAGGGCCTCCTCGTCTTCGATGATGAGAATACGTGCCGCCACGGGACCTTACCTCTGGACCTGCGCCCTCTCCTCACCCCGGCACTTGGCCGGGGAAGGCGACGGTGGTTTCGCTCGAAATATCGGCCTTCGGGCGTTCCTCGGTGATCATCTCACCGGACACCATGTAGAAGACCGTTTCCGCGATATTGGTCGCATGGTCGCCGATGCGCTCGATATTCTTGGCGCAGAAGAGCAGATGCGTGCACACCGAGATGTTCCGCGGATCTTCCATCATATAGGTGAGGAGTTCGCGGAACAGCGAGGTGTACATGGTGTCGATGCCGCTGTCGCGGCGCCAGACGGAAATCGCCTTGGGAGCGTCCTTGCCGGCATAGGCATCGAGCACTTCCTTCAGTTGCTCGAGCACGAGATCCGACATGTGTTCGACGCCGCGCACCAGCTTCTGCGGGTGGTACTCGCCTTCAATGGCAAGCACGCGCTTGCCCACGTTCTTGGCGAGGTCGCCGATCCGCTCCAGGTCGCTGGCGATGCGGATGGCTGCCACCAGCTCGCGCAGATCGCTCGCCATGGGCTGGCGCTTGGCGATGACAAGGATCGCCTTTTCTTCGATCTCACGCTGGATCACGTCCACGCTGGAATCCAGCATGATGACGCGATGGGCCAGCCCCGTATCCCGGCGCATCAGCGCATTGACGGAATCGATGACGAGACGTTCGGCCTGGCCGCCCATCTCGACCACCTTGCGGCCGATTTCCTTCAGTTCGGAGTCGAACGCCGTGACTGTATGTTCGGGCATGTCCGCGGTCCTTTCCGTCTCAGCCGAAGCGGCCGGTGATGTAGTCGCGGGTCTTGATCTGCTTGGGATTGGTGAAGATGACGTCCGACGGCGCCACTTCCACCAGTTCGCCCAGATAGAAGAAGGCGGTGATGTCGGCGCAGCGGGCGGCCTGCTGCATGTTGTGGGTCACGATGACGATGGTGAAGTCCTGCTTCAGCTCGTCGATCAGATCCTCGATCTTCGAGGTGGAGATCGGGTCGAGCGCCGAGGTGGGCTCGTCCAGCAGGATCACTTCGGGCTGCACCGCGATGGTGCGGGCGATGCACAGGCGCTGCTGCTGGCCGCCGGACATGCCGAGCGCGGACGTATGCAGGCGGTCCTTGGTCTCTTCCCAGATGGCGGCCTTGCGCAGGCAGCTTTCCACGCGCTCGTCCATCTGCGACTTGTTGAGCCGCTCGTGCAGGCGTACGCCGAAGGCGATGTTGTCATAGATGGACATGGGGAAGGGCGTCGGCTTCTGGAACACCATGCCGATCCGGGTGCGCACGATGGTCGGGTCGAGTTCCTTGCCGACCACGTTGACGCCGTCGAACAGGACCTGCCCCTCGGCGCGCTGGCCGGGGTAGAGGTCGTACATGCGGTTGAACACCCGCAGCAGCGTGGACTTGCCGCAGCCCGACGGGCCGATCATGGCCGTCACGCGCTTCTCGGGGATCTCGAAATTGATGTTCTTCAGGGCATGGTTCTGCCCGTAGTAGAAATTCAGGCTGTCCACCTTGATCTTGGTGGGGGCCGGGGCGGCGTCGGGCTTGGCGGCGACAGACGACGCGATGTTGAAGGTCGGGTCCACAGCGGAAGTCATGTTCGGCCTCTTCGATCTCGGGTCTCAGGGTCGCCGGGGCGGCCCTGTTTGATCTGGTTTGGCGGAAGCCGCCGGCTCATTTCATCCGGGCCAGGACCAGCCGGGACATGATGTTGAGAAGCAGGACGCCCACGGTGATGAGCAGGGCGCCCGCCCAGGCCAGCGCAACCCAGTCGTCGAACGGGCTGCCGGCATACTGATAGATGGCGATGGGCAGGCTGGCCATGGGCCGAGACAGATCCACCGACCAGGAATTGTTGCCGAGCGAGGTGAACAGCAGCGGCGCCGTCTCACCGGCGGCGCGGGCCACCGCGAGGAGGATGCCGGTGACGATACCGGCCTGCGCGGCGCGCCAGGTCACCAGCATCACGACCTTCCATTGCGGGGCGCCGAGCGCGAAGGCCGCCTCGCGAAGGCCGACCGGAACGAGGTTCAGCATGTCCTCGGTGGTGCGCACCACAACGGGGATCACCAGGATGGCGAGGGCGATGCCGCCCGCCCAGCCGGAGAAGCCGCCGAACGGGATCACCAGCAACTGGTAGATGAACAGGCCCACCAGGATGGAAGGGGCCGAGAGCAGGATGTCGTTCACGAAGCGCGCGGCGGAGCCGATCTTCGTGCCCTTGCCGTTCTCGGCGAGGAAGGTGCCGCAAAGCAGCCCGATGGGGCCGCCGATCACCAGCGCGAGGCCGATCTGGATCAGCGAGCCGACGATGGCGTTCAGCAGGCCGCCATTCTGCCCGGGGGGCATGGTGACGTTGGTGAAGACGGTGAGCCGCAGCGCGGGCAGGCCGCGGGCGACCAGCGTCCAGAGGATCCAGGCCAGCAGGAAAATGGCGAAGATGGCGAAGCCGGTGGAGATCGCCTTGATGGCGGTGTCCTTGGCGCGACGGGCAGCGAGGGAAGCCATGATGCGTGTGTCCTTCCCGATCAGTCGAGCCGCGAGCGCACGAGCGCGCGGGAGAGTGCGAGGACGATGAAGGAGATGACGAACAGGATGAAGCCGAGCTGCAGCAGGGAGGTGAGCTTCAGCGATCCGATGGCCGCCTCGGGGAATTCGTTCGCGATGGTGGAGGCGATGGTCGCGCCCGGCGCGAATAGCGAGGCGGAGAGGCGCGTCGCGTTGCCGATGACGAAGGTCACCGCCATGGTCTCGCCGAGCGCGCGGCCGAGACCCAGCATCACCGCGCCCACCATGGCGGTCTTGCCGTAGGGGATCGAGACGTTCTTATAGACCTCATAGGTGGTGGCCCCGACGCCGTAGGCGCTTTCCTTCAGCATGGGCGGCACCGATTCCAGGGTCTCCACGAACATGGCGGTGATGAAGGGGATGATCATGACGGCCAGGATCAGGCCGGCCGTGAGCATGCCCGAGCCGAGGGGCGGGCCCATGAAAAGCGCGCCGATCACCGGAATGGGGCTCAGCCAGTCGATGAGCGGGGGCTGAACATAGGCCGCGATCAGCGGCACGATGACGAAGAAGCCCCACATGCCATAGATGATGGAGGGCACCGCCGCGAGCAGCTGAACCGCGACGCCGATGGGCCGGCGCAGCGCCTGCGGGGCGATTTCGGTGAGGAAGAACGCGATGCCGAAGGAGAGCGGCAGGGCGAAGATGACCGCGATCACGGCGCTGAACAGCGTGCCGTAGATCATGACCAGGGCGCCGTAATTCTCGGTGACCGGGTTCCAGGCGGCGGACCACAGGAAGTCGATGCCGAAATGGCGCAGGGCCGGCAGGCCGCCCTCGAACAATTGGGCGATGATGAGTCCCAGGAGCACCAGGACGAAGATGCCGCTCGCCCAGAGCGCACCGACGAAAATGGGATCGGCGACGGCCCCGGTGGGCTTCGCCTGATCGATCGGGGTCAAGGCCCCTGCCTTTGCGGTGGTGATCGTCGCGTCCATCGTCCCGCTCTTCCCAATCGCGCGCCACGCCCTTCGCGTAGCCGAACGGTCCGCGGCGCGAGGCGCCTGCGGCCGGTAATCCCCAGCCCGAGACCGGGCTCAAACCTCCAGGCCCGGCCGCGCGGTGCCGCGCGCCATCGGCCTAGATCAGTGTTTCAAGAACGCCCGGATGCGCTGAAGCTTCGGGGCGATCCCCCTTCACGCTTCGAAGCCGCAACGCCCCCGGTCGTACCGCACCCGGCGGCGAGGAGATCCTCGCCGCCGGGCGTGGCAGCCCTGCCCCTCCCCCGCAGGGGGCAGGTCATGTCATCAGAACACCGGCTTTCCGTCCGGGCCCTTCACTTCCGCCTTCCAGGCCGCCTTGACGCGCTCCACAACCGACTCGGGGAGCGGGATGTAGTGCAGCTTTTCAGCGATCTCGGAACCTTCCTTGCCATAGGCCCAGTCGAAGAACTTCATCACCGCGGCCGAGGTCTCGGCGTTGCTGGGGTTCTTGGGCAGCAGGATGTAGGTGGGGCTCACGATCGGCCACGCGCCGGCGCCGGCGGTGTTGATCATGGAGGCGGCGAAGTCCTTCGAACCGGCCCAGTCGGCGGCGGCGGCGGCTTCCACGAACGCCTTCTCCTCGGGGCTGACGAACTTGCCGGCCTTGTTCTGGAGCTGGGTCACGTTCAGCTTGTTGGACGCGGCATAGATGAACTCGACGTAGCCGATGCCGCCCTTGGTGTTCTTCACATTGCCCGTGACGCCTTCATTGCCCTTCGCGCCAGCGCCGGTCGGCCACTGGACGGAGGTGGCGGCGCCAACCTTGGACTTCCACTCGGGGCTGACCTCGGCGAGGTAGCTGGTGAACACGAAGGTCGTGCCGGAAGCGTCAGAGCGATACACCGGAACGATCGCCGTGGACGGCAGCTTCAGGCCGGGGTTGAGGTCGGCGATCGCCTTGTCGTCCCACTTGGTGACCTTGCCGAGATAGATGTCGGCGAGCACCGGGCCGGTGAGCTTCAGCGTGTTGGTCTCGACGCCGTCCAGATTGACGGTCGCGACCACCGAGCCGATCACGGTCGGGAACTGGAGCAGGTTGTTGGAGGCCAGCTTGTCGGCCGCCATGGGGGCGTCGGACGCGCCGAAATCAACCGTGCGGTTGATGATCTGGTTCTGACCACCGCCGGAGCCGATGGACTGATAGTTCAGGGCGTTGCCGGACTTCTCCTTATATTTCGCGCCCCAGGCCTGATAAACAGGCGCAGGGAAGGACGCGCCGGCGCCGTTGATGTCTACCGCGGACGCGCTGCCAGCGACCAAGGATCCGGCGAGCGCGATCGCTGCGCCAAGAACGGTGATGTGCTTCACGGGGGTGTCTCCTTGCCAATCAGGTGTCGCCCGTCGGCCTGCGGGGGCCGAGACGCAACATGGGCCCGGAATGAATACCGGGCAGGCGACACCGTTCTATGACCCTTGGATGACAGCCGGATGACGGTTTAAGTCTTGGAAATCAAGACTTTTTTTCTCCTGCGGCCAAGGTTTCTATGCGGGTTGTGAAAGTGGCGCCGGCGCCCGGCTGGCTCTCGATGGTGAGCTTGCCGCGATGGCGCGCGACAATATGTTTAACGATTGCAAGGCCAAGGCCCGTCCCGCCCTGGTCGCGGCTCGCCACCACATCCACACGATAGAACCGTTCGGTGAGGCGCGGCAGGTGCTCTGCCGGGATGCCCGGGCCGAAGTCGGTGACCGTGATCACCGCGTCCCCGTCCGCCAGCGTCAGCGCCACTTCGATCCGCTTGCCGGACGCGCCATATTTCAGCGCATTCTCCACGAGGTTCTCGAACAGCCGGATCAGTTCGTCCCGATCTCCCAGGATGGGAACAGGGGTCTCCGGGCGACTGACGGTAATTTCGACGCCCCGCTCGCGCGCGAGCGGGGACAGGGTCTCGCACACATGGGCGACGATCATGCCCAGTTCCACCTGCGTATCGGGACGCACATGGGCATTCAGCTCGATCCGGGAGAGCGACAAGAGATCATCGATGAGGCGCGACATGCGCCGGGCCTGCGCGCCCATGATTCCAAGAAAGCGTTCGCGCGCGGCGGCATCATTCCGCGCCGGCCCCAGGAGGGTTTCAATGAAGCCGGACAGAGAGGCGAGGGGGGTGCGCAACTCGTGGCTGGCGTTGGCGACGAAATCGGCGCGCATCTGCTCCACCCGCCTCTGCTGGGTAAGGTCGCGGAATGTGAGCAGGACCGTGTCGGGCTTGGGGCCATCGCCGGAAGGGGCGGCGGCAGCCGGCGCCTCCGCCAGCCGCAACGGCACGATGTGCGCCTCCAGCCACCGATCTAGCGGAATGCGCTCGCCGAATTCCACGCGGCGCGGAATGCCGTCCTGCGCACTGGAGCGCACCGCTTCCAGCACCTCCGGCACGCGCACCAGGAAGGACAGGGGATCGCCCACCTTGGCGGGGCCGATGGCGAGCGCCACGCGCGCATTGGCCACCAGAATGTCGGCGTCAGGCGTGAGCAGCAAAGCAGGCTCGGGCAAGGCCGCGACCACCGCGCTCACCGCCGGCTCCACGCGACCGCGCGGCGGGGGGGGCGGTGGGGCGATGGCGGTCTCGGCCGGCGTCAGCGGCTCGGTCCACAGAAGGAGGCCGGCGCCGCCCGCCGCCGCGAGCAGCACGACCGCATATATCGGATGCACGAATTCCATCATCGCGCCCGCCAGGATGAGGGCGGTGATGACACCTGTGAGCAGAAGCGAACGACGGCGCCGCGCGCGAAGGGCGGCGACCTGGAGGCTCGGTGAGGCAAGGCTCATGATGGGCGCCCCGCGCGCGCATCGCGCCTGGGGTCCTGCGGGCCGCGCGCGATCGCCGCCCGTCTGAAAAAGATCGACACACTATCCTCCCGCAACGTCCCGGCCTGCGCCCCTGGCCTGCACCGAGCGCGCCGCGCGCCGATGCGACGTTGATTTCGCATATGCTGCAGCGACTTCACGAACACAATGCGACACCCCCCGCTCCCATCGCGCGCCGTGCCCTGAAAATGTCGCCGAGCTTCGCAACCTTGCGGTGTCCGGGTCCGTTTACGCTGCGTCGGGCTATCGGAAGAAAATCGCCCGTTTCGGGCGCGGCGCCGATGCGAAGCGCGGCAGGGCAGTGATACAGAGCGCATGTGGCGACCCTCAGGCCCGACAAGGGGCGCGGGATTTTCTAGACCCGGATCCGCATCAAGAGGTGAGTGCTTATGTTTCGAACTGTTGCCGCCTCCCTGCTGGCCCTTTCCTTCGCATGCCTGGCCGATGCGCGCCGTGCCGATGCGGCTCCCCTTCCCCTGCCGCAGGTCGATTTCGCGCTCAAGGCCAAGGTACAGCAAGGGGTCGCCATGGATCTGGCGCAGAGCGGAGCGCGCCTGCGCATCCATTTGTCCGGCGGAAAGCTGCCGGCGCCGGTGCTCGGCATCGTCGATCTGAGAAGCTACAAGATGATCATGATGCTGCCCGACATGCCCGGGAGCGCCGTGGAAGCCGAGGTGCCGCCGGAATATCGCCGCGCCTTCCCGCGCGGGGAGGGAGAGCCCGTGGGTGCCGACCAGGTCGCGGGAAATCCCTGCGATGTCTGGCGCGTCGAGAAGAGCGCGGATCTCCAGACGCCCGCATTCGTCTGCATCACGCCGGATGGCATTCCGCTGCGGACCGAGATCGAGAGCAAGGGCCAGCGCCAACTGGTCTATGAAGCAACCTCGCTGACCCGTGCGCCCCAGCCTGCGAGCCTGTTCGCCCCGCCGCCGGGCACGCAAATCCTCAAGGTGCCGCCGGGCGCAGCAAACCTTCTGCCCGGCCTCGGCAAGCTTCTGAAGAACTAACGCACCCTCATTCGGCGGCCTTGGACGCCTGCTCCTTGGCGATCGCGTCCGGTGTCCCCGCCAGGGCGCGGGCGCGGCGGTTGCGCACGCTCAGGATGACTTCGCGCGTCCCCAGCAACAGCAGCGAGAAGGCAAAGGGCACGATATAATAGAAGAGGCGGAACAGCAGCAGAGCGCCCACCATCTCTTCCTTGTCGAATTGCGGCAGTGCCACCAGCAGCGCGGCATCGAACACCCCAAGCCCGCCGGGGGCGTGGCTCGCGAAGCCCAGCAAGGTGGCCGTCACGAAAATCACCGCCAGCGAGATGGGATCGATATAGGGGTTCGCCGGCATCAGCATGTACATGGCGGCGGCGCACAGGCAGAGATCCAGGATGCCGATGCCCACCTGAATGAGCGTGAGCTTTCCCGCCGGCAGCGTGACATACCACGTGGATTTCCCGATCTTGCGGGGCGCGATGCTGACCCACACGATATAGCCGACCAGACCCACGAGGGCGCCGACGCCGATCATGCGGTTGACGATGGGAGGCAATTGGTCGACCGCCGTCGCGGCTTCGGGATGCAGGACGATGCCCAGGCCCAGAACCGCGATATTGCCGAGCCAGAAGGTCAGGCCGGCGACGAAGCAGATCTTGGCGACGTCGATGGCGGTCAGGCCCCAGGCCGAATAGATGCGATAGCGCACCGATCCGCCGGTGAAGACAGTAAAGCCCACATTGTGCCCGACAGAATAAGAGCAGAAACCCGCCATGGCCGCCACGCGATAGGGCACATGGTTCCGGCCGATGGTCCGCAGGGCAAAGAAGTCATAGAAAGTCAGCGTGAGGTAGGCGCAGCAGACCAGAAGGAAAGCCGCCAGAACATGGGTCGGCGACTTTTCCTTCAGTGCAGCCGTCACCTCGGACACTTGCAGCCCCTGGAGCATGTTCCACAGGACCACAACGGCGAAGGTGATGATGGCGAGGCTGAGGACCAAACCCAAACCATGAAGCCCCACGCGGTCGCGCAGGAAGATCCAGACACGTGACATGAACCACCATTCCCCCCGGCCCCAGGTACAGGCGCCCTAAACAAGCATTTTTGGGGGAAACTGAGTATCCCCTTTCCGTTACGTCGCGGGCCGCCGCCGCCCGTCCACGCACCGCGCCCCCTGGAAACACAGGGCGCCTGGATAGCCGGACTTCGCGGCCATCCCAAGGCGGCAGGCGCAACAGGTCAAGCCGCGCGGTTCCGGCGGTCCGCAAAGCTAAGCTACTCGTTGTCCGCTCTAAAGATGCCGGGCGCGCGATCGCGCGCCAGATTGATCCAAACTGGTCCGATCGCGCGGCCGGTTAAGTTTCAACCCTAGAGCTTCACCGGATAGCCGATTTCCATGGTCCGGTTGCGCGGCAGGCCAAAGCGGTCCACCGAGCGTTCGGCATTGCGGGCCAGGAATGCGAAGACATGGCCGAGCAGGTCCCTCGGGCGCAGGATTTCCTCGGGCGGGATGATCCGCTCGTGACCGATCACATAGATCGCCTCGTCGGGATCGATGCCGCGCGCGCTCAGGGCCGGACCGAGCACCGAGGGCACGTCGATCTGCTGCATGTATCCGAAACGCAGATCGACGCGCACGAAACTGGAGTCCATCACGGTGACGCGCACCCGCTCATCCACCGATACGCGCGGGCGCGACGCGATCCATACCGAGACGATGACGGATCTCTCAAATCGCACCTTCATCACGTCCGCCATGCGCGAAAGCGCGACCGGGGTCATGGCGCCGGCGCGCGAGAGGAAGATGGCCGTGCGGGGGCTGAGACCGTCATCGACCCGATCCTTGCGGGCGATGAAGCTGTCCAAAGGTTCGGTGAAGCGCACCTGTTGGGCGACCACGCCCTCCAGCCCGCGCCGCCAGCTCACCATCACCAGGATGACAAGGCCCGCGATGCTGAGCGGCAGCCAGCCGCCATCGTGGATCTTGGTGAGGTTCGATGTGGCGAAGGCGGAATCCAGCGAAAGCAGACAGACCCCGAGAAGGATGACCAGGGGCTTGGGCCAGTTCCAGGCACGATTGACCTGCGCCACGAACAGAATGGAGGTGGTGACCATGGCAAAGGCGACGGCGATACCATAGGCCGAGGCGAGCGCGTCGGAGGCTTCAAACCCGATCACGACGGCGATGCAGGCGAGCATCAGCAGCCAATTCAGGCGCCCCACATAGATATGCTGCTCATTGTGCTCGCTGGTGTAGCGGATGCGCATGGGTGGCAGGTAGCCGAGCTCGATGGCCTGTTTGGCCAAAGAGAAAACACCCGTGATGATGGACTGAGAAGCGATGACGGTCGCGGCGGTCGCCAGCAGCAGCAGCGGCACGTCCAGCAGGTCCGGGCAGAGATCGTAGAAGGGGTTGCGCACCGCATTGGGGTCGCGCAGCAGGATGGCGCCCTGGCCGTAATAATTCAGCAGCAGGGCCGGCATGGCGACAAACAGCCAAGCGCGCGCGATCACCTTGCGCCCGAAATGACCGAGATCCGCATAGAGCGCCTCGCCGCCCGTGATGGCGAGGAAGCAGGCGCCGATGATGACGCCGGCAAGACCGGGATGGTCCACCAGCACGCGGAAGCCGTGGCGGGGATCGAAGCCGAGCAGGACCTCGGGCGCATGGGAGATGCCATACAGCCCGAGAATCGCGAGCGAGCCGAACCAGAGCAGCATGATCGGCCCATAGAAGCTGGCGATCCGCTCGGTACCCAGGCGCTGGGACAGGAACACGCCGGCCAGCACCAGAACCGTCAGCGGCACGACCCAATGGTCCAGCGGCTCCGCGATGATCTTCAGCCCCTCGATGGCCGAGAGCACCGACATGGCGGGGGTGAGCACGCCATCGCCGATCAGCATCGCCGCGCCGAGGAGGCCGGCGGCGAGCAGATACCAGCGCAGTCCGAGCGCGCTGCGGTGCAGGTCCAGCAAGGTGACGAGCGCGAGGATGCCGCCTTCGCCGTCATTGTCGGCCCGCAGCACGAGCATGACATATTTCACGGTGACGGAGAGGATGATGCTCCAGGTGATGAGTGAGAGCAGGCCCAGCACGTCGCCGGGCAGGAAATTGGTGCCGCCGACCGCGAGCACGCCCTGCTTCAGCGCATAGAGCGGGCTTGTCCCGATATCGCCGAACACGACGCCGAGCGCACCGATCTCGGCAGCGAAAGGCAGCGCCAGCTGCCGGTCACGCAAGAGGCTCAGCGACATGTGATGGCAATGCCCGCACAGATGAGGTCCGATGCGCCCCGGAACCCGGGGCCTCGCGGCGCAGGCTTCGACCGCCGAACGTTGTCCGATCCCGGACCATGCCCGGCGCAAGCCCCGACCCGCGCTTGATCTACACCGTCCAAGTCAGCCCCCCGGCATGCCACCATCGTGCGTAGAGTGACCACACCTAGACCTGATCGCCCCAATTGACAATGCGGCTGCGCATCGCCCCGGAGCCGGCAGGACAGCCTCGCGACAGGCCGGCGGCTTGGGCCAGAACGCAACAGGCCCGCGCCGGAGGGCGCGGGCCTGTCGTTCGCGGGGAGACGCGCCGCGCGGGCGCGCGGTCTCAGTAGCGATATTGCTCGGGCTTGAACGGGCCGTTCTGTCCGACGCCGATATAGCTCGCCTGCTGGTCCGACAGCTTGGTGAGCTTCACGCCGATCTTCTCCAGGTGGAGCGAGGCGACCTTCTCATCGAGGTGCTTGGGAAGGGTGTAGACCTTCTTCTCGTACTGGCCCGGCTTGGTCCACAGCTCGATCTGGGCCAGCGTCTGGTTGGTGAACGAGGCCGACATGACGAAGCTCGGATGGCCGGTGGCGTTGCCGAGATTCACAAGGCGCCCCTCGGAGAGAAGGATGATGCGCTTCTTGTCGGCAAACTCGATCTCGTCCACCTGCGGCTTCACATTGTGCCACTTCAGGTTCTTCAGGCCGGCGACCTGAATTTCGCTGTCGAAATGGCCGATATTGCAGACGATGGCGCGGTCCTTCATGGCCCGCATGTGATCGAGCGTGATCACATCCACATTGCCGGTGGCGGTGACGAAGATGTCGGCGCGGGGCGCGGCATCTTCCATCGTCGTCACTTCATAGCCTTCCATCGCCGCCTGGAGCGCGCAGATGGGATCGATCTCGGAGACCATGACGCGGCAGCCGGCATTGCGCAGCGAGGCGGCCGAGCCCTTGCCCACGTCGCCGAAGCCCGCGACCATGGCCACCTTGCCGGCCATCATCACGTCGGTGCCGCGGCGGATGCCGTCCACCAGGCTTTCACGGCAGCCATAGAGATTGTCGAACTTCGACTTGGTGACGCTGTCGTTCACATTGATGGCGGGCCACAGCAGCGTGCCCTTCTTCTGCATCTCATAAAGGCGATGCACGCCCGTCGTGGTTTCCTCGGTCACGCCGCGGATCGACTTGGCCAGCGTGGTGTACCAGCCGGGCTTGTCCGTGAGGCGCCGCTTGATGGCCGCGAAGAGAACTTCCTCTTCTTCGTTGGTCGCGCCGTCGAGGAAGGCGGTGTCGCCATTCTCCGCGCGCAGCCCGAGATGCACCAGGAGCGTGGCATCGCCGCCGTCATCCAGGATCATGTTGGGCGCGCCGCCATCGGCCCACTCGAAAATGCGGTGGGTATAATCCCAATACTCTTCCAGGGTCTCGCCCTTCACCGCGAAGACCGGCGTGCCGGCGGCTGCGATGGCGGCGGCGGCGTGGTCCTGGGTGGAGTAGATGTTGCAAGAGGCCCAGCGCACGTCTGCGCCGAGCGCCTTCAGGGTCTCGATCAGCACGCCGGTCTGGATGGTCATGTGCAGCGAGCCGGCGATGCGCGCGCCCTTCAAGGGCTGCGTCGGGCCGTATTCCGCGCGGGTTGCCATGAGGCCCGGCATTTCGGTCTCGGCGATGTCCAGTTCCTTGCGGCCCCAGTCGGCGAGATTGATGTCTTTGACTACATAATCGGTCATCGGGGTGTCCTTCCGTCCTTGCCATCCCTGGCGGGCCGTATTCCTGGCGAGAGGCTGTAGCACGGCCCGGGCAAGGCGGCAAATTGGATATAAAGAAATATTTATATCCTTGATTCTGGATGCAAATCCTGCGCGATGCGCGGGTTGCATGCCTCCTGCGCGCGCAGGCAGCGGCGAGCGGGGCGTGTCCGCTTTGATTCAGGCTGATTTTGTGTTATATGAGCTTTTACAGTCGATTGCTTCCCGCATCTTACGCAACGTGCCTGACCAGTGGCGCTTTCTCGGCATCCAGCGGCGAGACATGAGCATCCAGCCGATATGACGGCGTGGGCGCGGCGTAACGAGCTTTGCGTCGACTGATGAGCGGACCGCGGGTCTCTTTCACCACGGTCTAGTCGCCAGCGCAAGTGCGTCTTCCGCTCGGGCTACGCCCGAAACAAGCGGACGTACGCTAACGGTCCGGCCTCAGGGCCGGATCAGGAGTGGTCCAAAGCATGTCGACAAAGAAGAGCGCGCAAGCCCGCCTTGGCTTCAAGACGGGTGAACACATCGTGTACCCTTCGCATGGTGTCGGCCGTATCATGGCCATTGAGGAGCAAGAAGTCGCTGGCTTTAAGCTTGAGCTCTTCGTCATCTCGTTCGAAAAGGACAAGATGACTTTGCGCGTTCCCGTTCCCAAGATCGCGTCCGTGGGCATGCGGAAGCTGTCCGAGACTCCCGTGGTCTCCAAGGCGCTCGAGACCCTCAAGGGTCGCGCCCGCGTCAAGCGCACCATGTGGAGCCGCCGCGCCCAGGAATATGAAGCGAAGATCAATTCCGGCGATCTGATCGCCATTTCGGAAGTGGTCCGCGACCTGTACCGCTCCGATGCCCAGCCCGAGCAGTCCTATTCCGAGCGCCAGCTCTATGAAGCCGCGCTCGATCGCATGGCGCGTGAGCTGTCGGCGGTGCAGAACATCACCGAGACGGAATCGGTCAAGCTGATCGAGTCCAACCTCCAGAAGGGCCCCCGCCGCAACGCCGGCAAGGCTGAGGAAGTCGAGGCGGAAGCCGAACCCGAGCTTGAAGCTGAGGAAGCCGCGTGACCTGACCGCGGGTCGCGCGCTCTTTATGTCCTGGACGGAAGAAATGGCCCGGCATTTTTGCCGGGCCTTTTTGGTTCCTCTGCACAAACAGGGAACCTCGACCGGCACGCGCGTGTTATAGTGCGCCCTGTGGTCTGCGGGGCAAAACAAGAAGGAGGATGGCATGAACCATCTGAGCCACGCCCGTCCGCTTCCCTCATTTCCCCCGCGCCAGGGCGCACTGACGCCCCTCGCGCCGAATCCGGCACAGGAGCCCCTCGCGCCCCTCGCCGCCGGTTTGCGCCAGCAGCAGCAAGTGCGCCGCATCGATCCATGCCGCGACCAGCAGCAGCGGGAGCATCAGCACGGCGAATGCTGAGGCCGCCAAGCGCTCCGGCGGAGGAGGGTGGGATCGGCTAGGCCTTTTGCGGAAGCCCAAGGCGTGCCGTCAGCGGTTCCGCTTCCCGGCTTGCGGACAGACCCGCTCCGATATCGCCCAGGGGACGCAGCACGGCTTCCGAGAAGCTGAGATAGTCCGCAACCAGCGGCAGCAGCTTGCGGCTTTCTGGATCGGAGGCGACGCTCATCGCATTGGAGAGCGCGGCATTGAGTTCCGAGGGCGCGGGTTCGCCTGACAGTGCGGCTTCGCCCAGCGCGGCGTCGAAGGCGCGCAGGGTCCGCGCGCGCGCTGCTTCCAGCGCGGTCACGATCTCCGCTTGGGGCGCCGCCGTCCCGAGCCTGTAGGCCACGTCCTCCAGCAGGCCGAGATAGGTCACCAGCACTTCGAGCGTCGCCACCAGGGCCACCATGTCGCCGGCCGTGCGGTGTCCAAGGACGGTCTCTGCGCCGATCTGGGGCAGGCGGTCCGCCAGCACGCGCAGTTCCAGCGTCATGGCGACGGTCTTGTTGCGGGGATCGGGGGCGGAACTGCGCGGCCAGGCATCGGCGAAGGCCGAGCGGGTGCGGCGCAACAGGCCGATCACATCGCTGCGGATTTCGTCAGACGCGAACACGGGCAGGATCAGCCAGGAGGCGCCGAGCGCCACCGCCGCGCCGATCACCGTCTCATAGATGCGGGCGATCATGCCGTCCGCGCCGAGGCCCGTGACCAGATGGAGCGCGATCAACACCGAAAGACCGGTCGCGGCCGAGGCCACGTCGTAGCGATCGCGCGTGGTGACGAGGCCCACCATCTGCGCGACAAGGCAGATGCCAGCCAGAAGCCAGACGTAATCCTCAAGCGATGCGATCAAGGCGAAGCCGATGATCACGCCGATCAGCGTGCCGACGCTGCGATAGCGCGCCCGCACATAGGTTTCGCCCAGGCTGTTCCCCAGCACGAACATCACCGTCATGGTGGCCCAATAGGCGTGGTCGAGGGCGAGCAAGAAATCCAGGCTGGTGGTGACGGTGGTCGCCACCATGCCCTGGATGGCGACCTTTGCGGCGGGTTCCAAGCCCGGCGCGCGCGGCTTCGGCTTCGGTGGGGCAGGCGGCTCCAAGGGGCGGAAAGAGGACGGCCCGCCGCTTTGGAGGCGGGACAATTCCCCGACCACCAGCGCCAGACGATCGAGCGCGGTGACGGCGCGCAGCAGGGCGAGCTGAAGGGTCGGATCGAGGTCGCCGGCGGTGGCCTCGCGGCGGAACCGGGCGATGGCCTCGTCCATCCGCGCTTTCTCCACAAACGGCTCGCTCAATCCGTTCTGAAGATGGCGGGCGATGAAGTCTGCGGCGGTCGCGAACGGCAACCGCCAGGGCGCCTCGGCGATTTCACAGCGGGGCAGGCTTGCCCCGAGCAGTTGCGTGGCGATGCGCAGGCGATACGCCCGGGCGCGCACACCTTCTATGTAGGGGCGCAGGGTGGGCGCCTGCGCGCTCGCATTGATCAGAGCCGAGCGAACTCGCACCCGGATCAGGTCGAGCAGATCCTCCGAAGGGGTCGGCAGCGGTCGCGTCTCGCGCACGCAATAGGCCAGTTCCGCGAGAAAGGCGCCGATCTCGCGCGCCGCCTCCTCCACCGTGTCATGATAGACCTTGAGCGCATCGGGGCGCGGCAGCGTCAGGCGCACCAGCACCGCGATCGCCGCGCCCTGCAGGCTCGCGCCAAGCAAATAGGCCATCTCCGCACGGGTTGGATGCAGAACGGCCGCCACGGTCAGGATGATGATCATGGCGAAGCCCAGCCTCTGGCCGGGCGTGCCATATCGCCGCAAATACAGGGCGATGCCGGTGAAGGGAACGATCAGAAGCTTCAGCACGGCCGTATTGGCCGGTGCCTCTCCCGGCCCGACGATGAAGACGAAGATCAGGAGGCTGAAGGTGATGGCGAAGGCCCGCGCGAAATCGCGCACTTCCGCGCGCCGATTGGCCGCCGGGGTTGCGATGACCAGAACCAGGGCGCTCATGGCGCCTGCCATGGGAAACAGGACATCCAGCCCCAGCGCAAACGCACGGGAGGTTGCGACGCCGAGCGAAATGACCAGGGTGACGGACAGGGCGAGATGAAGCGCGCGGGTCACGTCCACCGCGCCGGGATCGTGCTGCTCCAGCCATCCCCGGAGGCTTTCCACAAGCGGGCGCGACCCGTTCCGCCCGGCCTCGGACTGCGACACTCTCTTCCCCCATTTCCGCCCGGTCTCGGCGGCGACCGCAACGCGGCTTTGCGCCCGTGCCGCCGCGCCTCCGGCCAGCCCGAGGGCCGGCCGGATTTAACAGGGAGTGTCGTTCAATTCCATGGGGTTGGAAAGCCGTCCACTCAGCGGACGGCGTAGCCGTAGCCCGGGGTCACCACATAAGTTGACGTGGGCGCGACCGGCACATAGACGCGCGGCGCGGGGCTGACGATAGTGGAGTTGCGGCCGCCAACCGCCTCGGAATATTGATCCTGCTGAATCACATAGCCGCCATTGCGCGCGAGATAGTCCATCTGCTGCGTGCGAATGAAGCTGTCATTCACCTTGTTGACGGAATCGTCCGCCATGGCGCCATGGGGCGCGGCAACGCTGGCGGCGAGGGCAAGGGCGATCAGGCCGGAACCGGTGGCAATCAGGTTCTTCATGTCTCTCTCCATTCGGTCGCTCCGGCATGGCGAGGCCGCTTGCCGGATCCACGCTTCGCTCCTGTCGGGGCGTCGGCGCGGCTGTCTGGAGAGTGAACGCGCACAACGGCTTCTGGTTTCCTCGCGCGGTGCACGACATGTTCGGCACCTTCTCCTTTTCTTCGCGGCGCGGGTGCTCTAGAGCACGCCGGAAGAGGCGAACGGAGCCGGAGGCAGAATGGGAAGCGCAGCGTCGGCGCGGGTCCGGGAACGGTATCTGGCGAAAATCGCGAGCGGGGACATCACCCGCGATCCCGCCCAGGCCCAGATCGTCGAGGCTTTCGCGCGCCTGGAAGGCGATCTGCGCGACCGGGCACTGGCGACGAAATCCTCCGCGCTCGGCTGGCTGTTCCAGCGCCGTGCTGCGCCGGACGCGCCAAAGGGGCTCTATATCTACGGCAAGGTCGGGCGCGGCAAGACCATGCTCATGGACCTGTTCTTCGAGAGCGCCCCTCTGAAGGCCAAGCGCCGCGCTCATTTTCATGAATTCATGGCGGACGTGCACGAGCGGATTTTCCTGGAGCGCGAGGCGCAGAAGCGTGGCACCCGCAAGCAGGCCGATCCGCTTCAGCCGGTGGCCGATGAACTGGCCCGCGAAGCCAAGCTCCTGTGCTTCGACGAATTCCATGTGACCGATATCGCGGATGCGATGATCCTCGGGCGCCTGTTCCAGAAGCTCTTCGCGGACGGCGTGGTGGTGGTCGCGACCTCCAACGTGGCGCCGCGCGACCTGTATGCGGGCGGCCTCAACCGCGCGCTGTTCCTGCCGTTCATCGACATGATCGAGGCTCGTATGGAGGTGATCAACCTCGACGCGCCCACCGATTACCGCATGGAAAAGCTCTCCGGTCTGCCCGTCTGGTATGAGCCGCTGGGGCCGGACGCCACCGCAGCCCTTGATCGCGCGTTCGCAACCCTGGTCGGTCCCGCCGGGGCGCGCGCGGGCGAACTCTCCATGAAGGGCCGTCACATTCCGGTCCCCGCTTTCGGCAATGGGACGGCGCGCTTCGGCTTCGAGGATTTGTGCCTGCGCCCGCTCGGCGCGTCCGACTATCTGAAGATCGGCCGCACCTTCCACACGGTGCTGGTGGACGATATTCCCATTCTCTCGGGAGAGCGCCGCAACGAGGCCAAGCGGTTCATCACCCTGATCGATACCTTTTATGATGGCTGCGTGAAGCTGATCGCCTCCGCCGCCGCCGAGCCGGAGAATCTCTATCTCGGGACCAGCGGCGCCGAGGCCTTTGAATGGGCGCGCACGGTCTCGCGGCTTCACGAGATGCGCTCCTCCGACTATCTGGCGCGGGCCCATGGGCGCCCGGATTCCGCCGCCTCCGGAAATGCGGCGGGGCTTGCGGAAACCTGAGCGCGGCCGCGGCGCATGTGACTTTGGGATGAGGGCGCGGGAGAATTTTTCGCTCCTCCCCTCGGAAAATCAAAGGATTGGACCCTTCAGGGTCTGAATATTCTGTATGTCAGCCCGGTTCTTGTGCGGTTGCTCACGATTCGGTGCGATTGCCCTGTCCCAGCGTCTTGAACCCCTTCCCGGATGGGAGTAGTCAAGCCCCGCTTAGCTTTACCGAACCGCCCGCCTTGCGTGAGGGTCCCCGCCTGATGGCACGTAACAAGATTGCCTTGATCGGAGCCGGCCAGATCGGCGGCACGCTTGCGCTTCTTGCCGGCCTCAAGGAACTCGGCGACGTGGTCCTGTTCGATGTGGCGGAGGGCACGCCGCAGGGCAAGGCGCTGGATCTGGCCGAACTCGCGCCGGTCGCGGGCTTCGACGCGCGCCTCTCCGGTGCCAACAGCTACGATGCCATCGAAGGCGCCGACGTGGTGATCGTCACCGCCGGCGTGCCGCGCAAGCCGGGCATGAGCCGGGACGATCTCCTCTCCATCAATTTGAAGGTGATGGAGCAGGTGGGCGCGGGCATCGCCAAATATGCGCCCGACGCCTTCGTCATCTGCATCACAAATCCCCTGGACGCCATGGTGTGGGCGCTCCAGAAATCCTGCGGCCTGCCCAAGGAAAAGGTGGTGGGCATGGCGGGCGTGCTGGATTCGGCGCGGTTCCGCTATTTCCTCGCCGATGAATTCAATGTCTCGGTCGAGGATGTCACCGCCTTCGTCATGGGTGGCCATGGCGACACGATGGTCCCGCTGATCCGCTATTCCACGGTCGCCGGCATTCCCGTCCCCGACCTCATCAAGATGGGCTGGACGACACGCGAGCGCATCGAGGCGATCGTCCAGCGCACGCGCGATGGCGGCGCCGAGGTCGTCAATCTGCTCAAGACGGGCTCGGCCTTTTACGCGCCGGCCGCCTCCGCCATCGCCATGGCCGATGCCTATCTGAAGGACAAGCGCCGGGTGCTGGCGTGCGCGGCCTATCTGTCGGGCGAATACGGTTTGAAGGATATTTATGTGGGTGTCCCGGTTGTGATCGGCGCCAAGGGCGTGGAGCGCATCCTGGAAATCGACCTCGACCGCGAGGAAAAGGCGAATTTCGAGAAGTCCGTGGGTAACGTGCGGGGGCTCATGGACGCCTGCGTCAAGCTCGCGCCCGATCTCGCAAAGTGAATGCGCGGCGGCCTTACGGGCCGCCGTTTTCGTGTCGGCGGGGTTAAGCTTCGCCGGTTTGGCCAGCCGCACGCCCGCCTCGGGAGGGGCGGGGACGTGCGCAACCCTGGGGACCAAGCCCAATGAATATTCATGAATACCAGGCGAAAGCCCTCCTGAAGAAGTATGGCGCGCCTGTCTCGCGCGGCATCGCCGTCTTCTCCGCCGACGAGGCCGAGAAGGCCGCCACCGAGCTTGGCGGTCCGCTCTGGGTCGTGAAGTCCCAGATCCATGCCGGCGGTCGCGGCAAGGGCAAGTTCAAGGAAGAAGCCGCTGGCGAGAAGGGCGGCGTGCGCCTCGCCAAGTCCGTGGAGGAGGTCAAGACCTTCGCCGGGCAGATGCTGGGCTCGACCCTCGTCACCATCCAGACCGGCCCCGCCGGCAAGCAGGTGAACCGCCTCTATATCGAGGACGGCTCGGACATCGCCAAGGAGTTCTACCTCTCCCTGCTGGTGGACCGTGAGACCTCGCGGGTGGCCTTCGTGGTCTCCACCGAGGGCGGCATGGACATCGAAGAGGTGGCGCACGCCACCCCCGAGAAGATCGTGACCTTCTCGGTCGATCCCGTCACCGGCATCCAGGGCTTCCACGGCCGCAAGGTGGCCAAGGCGCTCGGCCTCGCCGGCGATCTTGCCAAGCAGGCGGGCAAGCTGACCGAGGTGCTGTACAGCGCCTTCACCGGCACCGACATGGCCATGCTCGAAATCAACCCGCTGATCGTCACCAAGGACAATCAGCTGCGCGTGCTCGACGCCAAGGTGTCCTTCGACTCCAACTCGCTGTTCCGCCATCCCGATCTGATGGAGCTGCGCGACGAGACCGAGGAGGATGCCAAGGAGATCGAGGCGTCCAAGTATGACCTCGCGTACATCGCGCTCGACGGCACCATCGGCTGCATGGTGAACGGCGCGGGCCTCGCCATGGCGACCCTCGACATCATCAAGCTGTATGGCGAAAGCCCGGCCAACTTCCTCGACGTGGGCGGCGGCGCCAGCGAAGAGAAGGTGACGGCGGCCTTCAAGATCATCACCGCCGACCCGCAGGTGAAGGGCATCCTGGTCAACATCTTCGGCGGCATCATGAAGTGCGACGTCATCGCGCGCGGCGTGCTGGCGGCGGTGAAGGCGGTGGGTCTGCAGGTGCCGCTGGTCGTGCGCCTGGAAGGCACCAATGTGGAAGAAGGCAAGAAGATCATCCGCGAGAGCGGTCTCAACGTGATCCCTGCCGACGATCTGGACGATGCGGCGCAGAAGATCGTCGCGGCCGTGAAGAAGGGAGCCTGAGCGATGTCCGTGCTCATCAATCGCGATACCAAGGTCATCACCCAGGGCTTCACCGGCAAGAACGGCACGTTCCATGCCGAGCAGGCCATCGCCTATGGCACCAAGATGGTCGGCGGCACCTCCCCCGGTAAGGGCGGCTCCACCCATCTCGGCCTGCCGGTGTTCGACACCGTCATCGAGGCCCGCGAGGCCACCGGCGCCGACGCGTCCGTGATCTATGTCCCCCCGCCCGGCGCGGCGGACGCGATCCTGGAAGCCATCGACGCGGAAATCCCGCTCATCGTCTGCATCACGGAAGGCATCCCGGTGCTGGACATGGTGCGCGTGAAGCGCGCGCTCGCCAGCTCCAAGTCGCGCCTCATCGGCCCCAATTGCCCGGGCGTCGTGACGGCCGGCGAGAGCAAGATCGGCATCATGCCGGCCAACATCTTCCGCCCCGGCACGGTCGGCATCGTGTCGCGCTCCGGCACGCTGACCTATGAGGCGGTGTTCCAGACCTCGCAGGAGGGGCTGGGCCAGACCTCGGCGGTGGGCATTGGCGGCGACCCGGTGAAGGGCACCGAATTCATCGACGTGCTGGAGATGTTCCTGGCCGACGAGAAGACCCAGTCCATCGTCATGATCGGCGAAATCGGCGGTTCGGCCGAAGAGGACGCCGCCCAGTTCCTGAAGGACGAGGCCAAGCGCGGCCGCAAGAAGCCCATGGTGGGCTTCATCGCCGGCCGCACCGCGCCTCCCGGACGCCGCATGGGCCATGCCGGCGCGATCATTTCCGGCGGCAAGGGCGGCGCGGAAGACAAGATCGCCGCCATGGAGGCCGCGGGCATCCGCGTTTCGCCTTCGCCGGCGCGCCTCGGCAAGACGCTGGTGGACGTCCTGAAGGGCTGAGCCCGGCGTCTTTGCACCGCTCGACGGGCCGCTCCTCGGAGTGGCCCGTTTTCATTCCCGCCTCTGTCACGGAGGCATCGACACTCGCAGGTCAAAATTGGCCGTTAACCAGGGGCGTGTGTCCTGCAAGGCAGGCATGCTTCCCCCGCTGGGCCGGAGGGTTCGTAAAGGGCCTTGCGAGGGATATCTATCAAATCGCTTCTCGCCGCGGCGCCTTGCCGGCGGCGCGGGGCACCGGTTCGGCGCCGCGCAGGCGACGCTCGCTCCAGATTCATGACTTAAGCTGGCTTTTGGGCTTGGTTTTGGGCGCAACATGCGCTTTGAAATGCTTCGGCTCGGATCGCCACCGGGATGGAACCCATGTCGCGCGCGGAACAGAACGACCTCTTTCTCTCCACCTCCTTCCTTTATGGAGGTAACGCTCAGTGGATAGAAGATCTCTATGCCCGCTATGAAGCCGACCCCGGCTCGGTGGATCCGCAGTGGCAGAGCTTCTTCGCCGCGCTGAAGGAAGAGCCCGCGCAGGTGGTCCAGAACGCGCGCGGCGCGTCCTGGAAGAAGCCCAATTGGCCGGTCCATGCCAATGGCGAACTGGTCTCCGCCCTCGACGGCAATTGGGGCGAGGTGGAGAAGAAGGTCACCGACAAGGTGAAGGCCTCGGCCCAGGCGAAGGGCATCGAGCTGACCGCCTCGGACGTGCAGCAGGCGACCCGCGATTCCGTCAAGGCGCTCATGATGATCCGCGCCTATCGCATGCGCGGCCATCTGCACGCCGACCTTGACCCGCTGCACCTGACCCCGCCGCGCGAGGCGCCGGAGCTCGATCCGGCCTCCTACGGCTTCTATGAGGCCGATCTCGACCGCAAGATCTTCATCGACCACGTGCTCGGCATGGAATTCGCGACGGTTCGCGAAATGCTGGACATCCTGCGTCGCACCTATTGCCGGACCATCGGCGTCGAGTTCATGCACATTTCCTCGCCCGAGGAGAAGGCCTGGATCCAGGAGCGCATCGAGGGGCCGGACAAGGAAGTCTCCTTCACCCGCGAGGGCAAGCGCGCCATCCTGAACAAGCTGGTGGAGGCCGAGGGCTTCGAGAAGTTCCTCGATGTCAAATATACCGGCACCAAGCGGTTCGGCCTCGACGGCGCCGAGAGCCTGATCCCCGCGCTCGAACAGATCATCAAGCGCGGCGGCAATCTCGGCGTGCAGGACATCGTGTTCGGCATGGCCCATCGCGGCCGCCTCAACACCCTGACGCAGGTGATGGGCAAGCCGCACCGCGCGCTGTTCCACGAGTTCAAGGGCGGCTCCTGGGCGCCCGACGACGTGGAAGGCTCGGGCGACGTGAAGTACCATCTGGGCGCCTCGTCGGACCGTGAGTTCGACGGCAACAAGGTGCACATCTCGCTCACCGCCAACCCCTCGCACCTGGAGATCGTCGATCCCGTGGTGCTCGGCAAGGCGCGCGCCAAGCAGGACCAGCTCAAGGACGCCGAGCGCGTGAAGGTGCTGCCGCTGCTGATCCATGGCGACGCCGCCTTTGCGGGCCAGGGCGTGGTGGCCGAATGCCTCGGCCTGTCGGGCCTGAAGGGTCACCGCACCGGCGGGTCGATCCATTTCATCATCAACAACCAGATCGGCTTCACCACCAATCCGCGCTATTCGCGCTCCTCGCCCTATCCCTCCGACGTGGCGAAGATGATCGAGGCGCCGATCTTCCACGTGAATGGCGACGATCCCGAGGCCGTGACCTTCTGCGCCAAGGTGGCCATCGAGTTCCGCCAGCGCTTCCACAAGCCTGTCGTCATCGACATGTTCTGCTATCGCCGCTTCGGCCATAATGAAGGCGACGAGCCCGCCTTCACCCAGCCGAAGATGTATAAGGTGATCCGCGCCATGCCGAGCACCTTGGAGTTTTATTCCAAGAAGCTCGAAGCGGAAGGCGTGATCGCGCCCGGCGAGATCGACCAGATGCGCGCCGCCTGGCGCGACCATCTGGAAGGCGAATACGAAGCCGGTCAGGCCTACAAGCCCAACAAGGCCGACTGGCTGGACGGCCGCTGGGCCGGCATGCGCGCCATCCATGAGGATGACGATCCGCGCCGCGGCGACACCGGTGTCCCGCTCGACCGCCTCAAGGAGATCGGCGAGAAGATCACCCGCGTCCCCGAGGGCTTCCAGCCGCACCGCACCATCCAGCGGTTCCTCGACAATCGCCGCAAGGCGATCGAGGAGGGCGCGGGCATCGACTGGGCGACCGGCGAGGCGCTGGCCTTCTGCTCGCTGCTCATGGACGGCCAGGCGGTGCGCCTGTCCGGCCAGGATTGCGAGCGCGGCACCTTCTCCCAGCGCCATTCGGTGCTGACCGACCAGGAGACGGAAGCGCGCTACAAGCCCTTCAACCACCTCTCCGAGACCCAGGCCAAGTACGAGGTCATCAATTCGATGCTCTCGGAAGAGGCCGTGCTCGGCTTCGAATATGGCTACACCCTGTCCGAGCCCAATTCACTGGTGCTCTGGGAGGCGCAGTTCGGCGACTTCGCCAATGGCGCCCAAGTGGTGTTCGACCAGTTCATCTCGTCCGGCGAGCGCAAGTGGCTGCGCATGTCGGGCCTCGTCTGCCTGCTGCCGCACGGCTATGAGGGCCAGGGGCCGGAGCATTCCTCCGCCCGTCTGGAGCGCTATCTCCAGCTCTGCGCCGAAGACAATATGCAGGTCGCGAACTGCACCACCCCGGCCAATTACTTCCACATCCTGCGCCGGCAGATGAAGCGCGAGTTCCGCAAGCCGCTCATCCTGATGACGCCCAAGTCGCTGCTGCGCCACAAGCGCGCCGTGTCGCGGCTGGACGAGATGGCCACCGGCACCTCGTTCCACCGCCTGCTCTGGGACGATGCGGAGACCGGCACGGACAGCATCAAGCTGGTGTCGGACGACAAGATCCGCCGCGTCGTGATGTGCTCGGGCAAGGTCTATTTCGACCTGCTGGAGGAGCGCGAGAAGCGCGGCATCGACGACGTCTACCTGCTGCGCGTGGAGCAGCTGTTCCCGTTCCCGCTGAAGAGCCTGGTGCAGATCCTCTCGCGCTTCAAGGGCGCGGAGATGGTCTGGTGCCAGGAAGAGCCGAAGAACCAGGGCGCCTGGGCCTTCGTGCAGCCCTATCTTGAGTGGGTGCTGGAGAATATCCACGCGACGCACAAGCGTCCGCGCTATGCCGGCCGTGCCGCCTCGGCGGCGACGGCGACCGGCCTCATGTCGAAGCACCTTGCCCAGCTGAAAGCCTTCCTCGAAGAGGCGCTCGGCTGAGCATGGCCTATGTCCTGCTCCGCCTGCGCCACTGCCGGGCGAGCTTTCCCTTCGATGCCAATGCGGCGGAGAAGGCGGCCATGGAGGCGCACAGCGCCTTCTGGCTGACGCAGACGAAACTGGGGCGCGCCCTCGCGGTGGGCCCCGTCCTCGATCCCGCCGGCGCCTGGGGATTGGCGCTGGTGGAGGTCGCGGATGAAGACGAGGCAAGGGACCTTCTGTCGAAGGACCCGGTGATCGAGGCGGATCTCGGCTTCACCTACGAGGTGCTGCCGGTTCCGTCGCTTCTTTTGCGCCGTTCGTTAAGCGGCGTGCCCGAGGACGTGTAGGGAGGCCCCACCGGGGGCAGATGTAATGGCGACCGAAATCCGCGTGCCCACGCTGGGCGAATCCGTTACCGAGGCGACCATCGGCAAGTGGTTCAAGAAGCCGGGCGATGCGGTGAAGGCCGACGAGCCTCTGGTCGAGCTTGAGACCGACAAGGTCACGGTCGAGGTGCCCGCGCCCGCCGCCGGTGTCCTCTCTGAAATCATCGCCAAGGACGGCGAGACCGTCGGCGTCGGCGCCCTGCTCGGCTCCATCGGCGCCGGCTCCGGCGCTGCCGCCGAGGCGCCCAAGGCCGCGCCTGCTCCGGCCCCGGCCCCGGCTGCCGCTCCGGCCCCGGCCGCGCCCGCTCCCGCTGCCCCGGGCGCGTCTGCTGATCACGGCCCGGCTGTTGCCCGCATCGCGGCCGAAAGCGGCGTCTCGCCCGCCGGCGTCGCCGGTTCGGGCAAGGATGGCCGCGTGACCAAGGGCGACATGCTCGCCGCCGTCGCCGGTGCGTCTGCCGCGCCGGCTCCGGTCTCCGTGCCCCGCGTTGCCTCCGCGCCGGAAGATGCGGTGCGCGAAGAACGGGTGAAGATGACCAAGCTGCGCCAGACCATCGCGCGGCGCCTGAAGGATGCGCAGAACACCGCCGCCATGCTCACCACGTTCAACGACGTGGACATGAGCGCGGTGATGAGCCTGCGCAGCCAGTTCAAGGATTCCTTCGAGAAGAAGCACGGCACCAAGCTCGGCTTCATGGGCTTCTTCACCAAGGCGGTGATTGCGGCGCTGAAGGACATCCCGGCCGTGAATGCCGAGATCGACGGCACCGACCTCGTCTACAAGAACTACTACAATATCGGCATCGCGGTCGGCACCGAGAAGGGCCTCGTGGTCCCGGTGGTGCGCGACGCCGACCAGATGTCGGTGGCCGAGATCGAGAAGGCCATCGCCGGCTATGGCCGCAAGGCGCGTGACGGCAAGCTCGGCATCGAGGACATGCAGGGCGGCACCTTCACCATCACCAATGGCGGCATCTACGGCTCGCTGATGTCCACGCCCATCCTCAATGCGCCGCAGTCGGGCATTCTCGGCATGCACCGCATCGAGGAGCGTCCCGTGGCCATCAAGGGCCAGGTGGTGATCCGCCCGATGATGTATCTCGCCCTCTCCTACGACCACCGCATCGTCGACGGCCGCGAGGCCGTGACCTTCCTGGTGCGCGTGAAGGAAACGCTGGAAGACCCCGCGCGCCTCGTGCTGGACCTCTGAGCGGGGCATGATCCCGGCGCGGGGCTCTCGGCTCCCGCGCCTTTCAAGAGCCTGTGCGGGTGGCGCTGCCGCCCGCATTTTTCCGAGGACGTCATGTCGAGCCAACTCGCGGAATTCCTGACCCTCATGGCGGTGTTCGGCCTCGCGGCCGTGACCCCGGGTCCGGACTTCGCCATGGTGGTGCGCCAGAGCGTGGCGCGCGGGCGCCGCGCCGGCCTCATGACCAGCCTCGGCGTCGGTTCGGCCATCCTGTTCCATGCCGCTTACACGGTGGCGGGGCTGGGGATCGTGGTGGCCCACTCCCTGCTCGCCTTCAACCTGCTGAAATGGGCGGGCGCCGCCTATCTGGTCTATGTGGGCATCCGCACCTGGCGCGCTCCGGCCCCGGACCTCGACGCGCTGACCCGCGCGGCGCCGGACCCTTCGCTGCGCGGCGACCTCGGCAATTTCAGCCTCGGCTTTCTCACCAATGCGCTGAACCCGAAGGCCGTGCTCTTCTTCCTCGCCATCTTCACCACTTTGGTGAGCCCGACCACGCCGCTCGCCCTCCAGTTCGGCTATGGCGCGGCCATGGCGGGCTTGCTGGCCGGCTGGTTCTGCCTCGTTTCCATCGGCCTCACCGGCCGGGCCGCGCGCGCTGTGCTCGGCCGCATGGGCCGCACCTTCAACCGCCTCACCGGCGGCGCCCTCGTCCTTCTCGGCCTGCGCCTCGCGCTTCAGAGGGGGCAGGCCGCCGCCTGATCCACCGCCCGCCGCGCGGCCGCGCGCCGCGTCATTTCTTCAAGGATCGAACGTCATGTCCTACGATCTCATCGTCATCGGCACCGGCCCCGGCGGCTATGTGTGCGCCATCCGCGCCGCCCAGCTCGGCCTCAAGGTGGGCGTGGTGGAAAAGCGCGCCACCCATGGCGGCACCTGCCTGAATGTGGGCTGCATCCCCTCCAAGGCGCTGCTGCACGCCTCGCACCTGTTCGAGGAGGCCGGGCACGCCTTCCCGTCGATGGGCATTACGGTGTCCGCCCCCAAGCTCGACCACGCGGCATTCCTCGGATTCAAGGACAAGGCTGTCGAGGGCAACACCAAGGGCGTCGAGTTCCTGCTGAAGAAGAACAAGGTCGACGTGCATTTCGGCACCGCCAAGATCCTCGCCGCCGGCAAGGTGGAAGTGACCGCCAATGCGGATGGCGCGAAAAGCGTGCTTGAGACCAAGAATATCGTCATCGCCACAGGCTCGGACGTGGCGCAGCTTCCCGGCGTCACCATCGACGAGGAAAAGGTGGTCTCCTCCACCGGCGCGCTGGTCCTGCCCAAGGTGCCCGGCAAGCTGGTGGTGGTCGGCGCGGGCGTGATCGGCCTTGAGCTCGGCTCGGTCTGGCGCCGCCTGGGCGCGCAGGTCACGGTGGTGGAATTCCTCGACCGCATCCTGCCCGGCATGGACGCAGACGTGGCCAAGAGCTTCCAGCGCATCCTGGAAAAGCAGGGCATGACCTTCAAGCTCGGCACCAAGGTCACGGGCGTGGACACCAAGGGCAAGGGCGTGAAGGTGTCGGTTGAGCCGGCCGCCGGCGGGGCCGCCGAGACGCTTGAGGCGGACGTGGTGCTGGTGGCCATCGGCCGCGTCGCCTACACGCAGGGCCTCGGCCTCGCCGAGATCGGCGTCGAGACCGACAAGCGCGGTCGCGTGGTCATCGACCCGCATTTCCAGACCAACGTGCCGGGCATTTTTGCCATCGGCGACGTGGTCGCAGGCCCCATGCTGGCCCACAAGGCCGAAGACGAAGGCGTCGCCTGCGCCGAAATCCTCGCCGGCAAGGCGGGGCATGTGAATTACGGCGTCATTCCCGGTGTCGTCTACACCTTCCCGGAGGTTGCCTCGGTGGGCAAGACCGAGGAGGAACTGAAGGCCGAGGGCATCGCCTATACGGTCGGCAAGTTCCCCTTCCTCGCCAATGGCCGCGCCAAGGCCAACAACCAGACCGACGGCTTCGTCAAGATCCTCGCGGACGCCGCCACTGACAAGGTGCTGGGCGCCCATATCATCGGCGTCGAGGCAGGCGAGCTGATCCACGAATGCGCGGTGCTGATGGAGTTCGGCGGCTCGTCCGAGGATCTCGCCCGCACCTGCCATGCCCACCCGACCCGCTCCGAGGCGGTGAAGGAAGCGGCCATGGCGGTGGAAAAGCGCGCCATCCATATGTGATCGATCCCCCTGGCCCGCGCGCCGGCGCGGGCCAGGGGCTTCACCGCCCGACCGGGGGCGGAGTGCTTTTCCGGGCGAGGCGGGCCGAAGCGGCGAGCCTCGCTCCTGCCATTGAGGCCGGCTAAAAAGGGTCGAAATGTCCGCGCCCGCCTCGTCCCCCACATCCGCGCGCCGCGCCCCGCGCCTCGTGCGTCCGCTGCTGGTCGCGCTCGCGGCCGTGTTTTTGTTGGAAGCCTGGCTGTGGCGGCGGCTCGGGCCGATGTTCACGGCGCTCGCCGACCTCATTCCCTTCGCACGGCTGAAGGCATTGCTGGCCCTTTGGGCGCGGCGCCTGCCGCCTTATGGGGCGCTGCTGCTGTTTCTCGTCCCGGTCGCCCTGGTGGAACCGCTCAACGGCGTCGCGCTCTGGGGCTTTTCCCACGGGCAGTGGACGCTCGGCGCCGCGAGCCTGGTGGTGGAGAAACTGGTGGGCGTCGGCCTCATGGCCTTCGTCTATGGCGCGTGCGAGCCGCAACTGATGAAGATCGGCTGGTTCGCCGCCCTGGTCCGCCTGTGCCTGCGGGCCAAGGCGTGGGCGGATGCGGAAATCGCCCCCTTGAAAGCGCGCCTTCTGGCCCTGCGGGCGCGCGTTGCCCGCGAGGCGGGCCTCCTCTCGCGCATCGCCGCCCTGCGCCGGCGCATCTTTTCGCGCGGCTAGAGCGCGATCCGATCAGATTGAACCAATCTGATCGGTGAATCGCCCTCTAACTCATTGATAGAGAACGCGCGATCCGATCAGATTGAACCAATCTGATCGGTGAATCAGGCTCCGTGGCGGTCAGGCCCGAGGATGGGCGGCGCGATAGGCGCGCAGCAGGGCGGTCTCGTCGAGCGCGGTGTAGATCTGCGTGGTGGAGAGCGAGGCGTGGCCAAGCAATTCCTGGATCGCCCGCAGGTCTCCGCCGCGCGCCAGCAAATGGGTGGCGAAGGAATGGCGCAAGGCATGGGGCGTCGCGCTGTCGGGCAGGCCGAGCGCGCCGCGCATCCGCTCCACCGCCAGTTGAACGATGCGCGGTGAGAGCTGGCCGCCCTTGGCGCCCCGGAACAGAGGGGTGTCCGTCTCCAGGACGAAGGGGCAGAGGCGCACATAGTCCGAAATCGCGGCGGCCACCGGCGCGATCAGCGGCACCATGCGGGTCTTGTTGCCCTTGCCGGTCACGGTGAGGCGCCCTTCTCCCGTGCCGGGAGCAACCTGGCCCGCTTTAAGGCCCAGGGCCTCGGAAATGCGCAGCCCCGCGCCGTAGAGGAGCCCGATCACCGCCGCGTCTCGGGAGAGCACCCAGGGCGCGCGGATGTCACCGGCGCGGGTCGCCGGATCGGCGAGGGCTCGGGCCGCCTCCACGCTCACCGGCTTCGGCAATCCCTTGGGAACCTTGGGCGCGCGCACCGCCGCGAGCGGCGCCAGCGGGCCAAGACCGTCGCGTTCCAGATGGCGTGCGAAGGAGCGGGCCGCCGCCAGAAGCCGCACGAGGCTGCGGGGCGCGGCCCCGGTGCCGCGGCGCGCGGCGAGCACGGCGCGAATGTCGGCGGGCGCGAGGCGGGAAAGGGCGGCGCGGTCCGGCCGGGCGCCCAGATGATCGGTCAGGATCAGGAACACCTGTGCGAGGTCGCGGGCATAGGCCTCGCGCGTCTTGGGCGACAGCCGCCGCTCATGGGCGAGGCGCGCCAACCAGCCTTCCGCCGCTTCCGCGACATCGGGGGCGCAGGCGCTGATGAGGGCGCGCTCGACGCGCCGTGCCTTCTCTTCGTCGCTCATGGCCATGGCCGCACTCCTGACGCGCCATCAAAGGGCAGGGTCGATGAATCCCGCTTTAACGAAAGCCGCAAGCCCCCCTTGCACGAGCAATATATCTTACGATATATCTGTTGCTAGTATGTCGTAAGATATATCATTCGTTAAAAGGAAGACCCCCATGTTTGGATGCAGACCCCATTGGAACCCCGAGCGCCATGGCGCGGGCCGCTTCTCGGAAGGCGGGCGCGGCGGCGGCGGGCACGGCCATGGACACGGACGCGGTGGACGCGGCCCCGGCGGGGGCGACATGTTCCGCCTCGGCCGCATGCTGGCCCAGGGCGACCTGAAGCTGCTCGCCCTCGCGCTCATCGCGGAGCAGCCGCGCCACGGCTATGAGATCATCAAGCTGATCGAGGAGAAGACCGGCGGCTGGTATTCTCCGAGCCCGGGCGTCGTCTATCCGACCCTCACCTATCTCGAAGAGGCCGGCTATGTGACCGCCGAGGCCGAGGGCGCGAAGAAGCGTTATGCCATCACGCCGGAAGGCGCGGCCTATCTGGAAGACAATCGCGCGCTCGCGGACAGTCTGATCGGCCGCCTCGCCGAGATCGGCCTCAAGATGAGCAAGTTCCGCCGCTGGATGGGCGCGGGCGAAGAGGATAGCGAGCCGCGCTCCGGCGCGGGCCTGCCGCGCCTCGTGGGCGCGGCCATGGAAGACCTGAAGGATGCCGTGAAGGCGCGCCTTGAGGCCGACCGGGGCGGCGACATGCGGGTGGTGGAAATCCTCGCCCGCGCCGCCAACGAACTGCGCGGCAGCTGATACGAAAACCCCCGGCCTGCGACGCAAGCCGGGGGTGAAGACTGCGCCGGCCCTTTGCGCGAGGGGCCGGGGAAAAGGGGCGGCGCCCGTGCGGGTCAGCCGCCCTTCTGCTGGTCGGCGGCCTGCTTGACCGGCGGCTCCGCCTCGGCGGCGTCGAGACCGCTCTGGAGCTTCTTGGTGATCTTGGCGAGGTCCTCCGGCTCAGGCTTGAGGTCCCGCGCATGGGCCCATTGGAAGGTCGCTTCCAGCTTGCGTCCCACCTTCCAATAGGCATCGCCCAGATGGTCGTTGATGACCGGATCCTGGGGCTTCAGTTCCACGGCGCGTTCCAGTTCGGTCACCGCTTCTTCATAGCGTCCGAGCTTGTAATAGGCCCAGCCGAGGCTATCGACGATGTAACCGTCGTCCGGCCGCAGCGCGACCGCCTTGCGGATCATGTCGAGGCCCTGATCCAGATTCACCCCCTGGTCCACCCAGCTGTAGCCGAGATAGTTCAGCACATGGGGCTGGTCCGGGAACAATTGCAGGGCCTTTTTCAGGTCCGCCTCGGCCACGCTCCAATTCTTGTTCCGCTCGTTGCAGATACCTTTGAAGTAGAACAGCATCCAGCTGTTGCGCTGGGGCGAGGGAATGAGGGCGATGGCCTGATCATAGGTCTGCGCGCATTCGGCGAACATCTTGCGCCCGCGCTCGATGCCGGCCAGCGCCACCAGGGCGTCCAGATCCTTGGGGTCCTGCTTGATCAGGGCCTGAAGATGCTTGCGCGCTTCCTCATACTGGTCGGTCGCGTCGAGATTGACCGCCATCTGCACTTCCGCATTGCGCTTCAGCGGCGAATTGGCGGGAACCTTCTCATAGACGGCGATCGCCTGTTCCGGTTGCTTCAGCTGCTCGTAGAGATCCGCCAGGGTCAGGCTCGCCAGCGGGTGCTCGGGATAGAGCCACAAAGCGAGCTGGAGATAAACCAGGGCAAGGTCCTCGCCGCCCTGGCGCGCGAGTGCGGCGCCAAGCCCGTAGAGAACCTCCGCTGCGCCTTCCTGCGGAGTCTTGATGAGCAAGGGCAGGGTCTTGCCGGCCTTCACCTCCGCCACATCCGCTTCGATCAGCGGGTGGCGCGGCAGAACCTTTTCGAAATTCGCGAAGATGTCCAGCGCGGTCGGCGCACCGGCATTGCGCGAGGCCCAGCGGCCATAGGCATCCACGGCGCGCACCGAGGACGGGTCGATCTTGACCGCCGCCTCAAGACGCTTGCCCGCTTCCTTCTTCTGGCCGGCGGCATCGAGGATGAGGCCGGCATTGAGATCCTTGAAGGCGAGATACCATTCAGGCCCCTGGAGCCGGTCCACCATTTCCACGCCGGCCTTGGCATTGCCCGAGCCCATCATGGTCCAGGCGGCCATGAGCGTCGCCGTCAGGTCACCGATGGGTCCGCGCACCGACAAGGACAGATTGGTCCGGGCGCGCTGATATTCGCTTTTCTTGATGGCACGGGTGGCGAGAACCAGGCGCGCGATGCGGTGGGACCGGTCCATTTTGACCAGTCGCTCGGCCAGGGGCACGGCGTCGTCCAGGTCTCCCGCCACCAGCATGGAGAAGAAGGCGCGCTCCAGCACCTCCTCGTTGCGCGGATCCATTTTCAGCAGCGCGCGCAGATACGCCACCGCCGCCTGCGAGTCCCGCTCGGTGCTGGCGACGCGTGCCGCGAGATAGGTGCCGGCGATGGTCGGGTCCACGATCGGCGGATAGTCCGCGCGGGCAACGTGGGGCGCCGCCACGGCAAGGGCCGCGCTGAGGGCTGCGACAAGGGCCAGTGGCGAGCGAGTGAGGTACGTCTTCACCGTGCGGAAATCCTGAAGGCGAGTGGCGATATGGCCTGTCCAAAGCAGCGCCCCTGCTCCCGACGAACCGCCGATGCGCCACCGGCTGTGAACGTTGCAGTGCAAACCCTGCCGGGTTGATCCGCGCGCGACCGGCGAAGCAGCCCCAAGACGGCATCAAGAAGGCGATACATGGCGGGAGGATGGCCGGTTTCCTGCCGCGCTGCAAGCAGAGCCGGTTGCGGCGCGCGCGGCGCCTTGCCCCGGCCCGGGCCAAGCGGCATAAGTGCAGGCATGCAAGAGCTTGTGGCCCGCGCGCCGGCCAAGGTCAATCTCACGCTGCGCGTGCTGCGCCGCCGCGAGGACGGGTTTCACGATCTCGCGAGCCTGGTGGTGTTCGCGGGTACGGGGGATCTTCTCAGCCTGCAACCGGCCCCGGAATTGTCCTTGACTGTCGGCGGCCCCCGCGCCGAGGCCGCAGGCCCGCAGGCGGACAATCTGATCCTGAAGGCTGCCCGTGCCCTCGCGACGCGGGTGCCGGGCCTCAAGGTTGGGGCATTTCATCTCGAAAAGCGGCTGCCGGTGGCGGCGGGCCTTGGCGGCGGATCCTCGGACGCCGCCGCAGCCTTGCGCCTGCTCGCGCGGCTGAACGGGCTTGCCGGGGATCATCCCGCCCTGCTGGAGGCGGCGCGGATGACCGGCTCGGACGTGCCTGTCTGTCTCGATCCGCGCGCCCGTCTCATGGGCGGGGTGGGGGACGTCCTGTCCGCCCCCCTCGGGCTGCCGCCGCTCTTTGCCGTCCTCGTCAATTGCGGGGCCGCCGTGCCGACGGCGCCGGTCTTCAAGGCCCTGGGCCTCGCGCCGGGCGAAGTGCTGCGCGGGCCGGCTCATCCCGACCCTTGGCCGCAGGGCGTGCCCCTGGCCGCGCTTCTGCCCGCCTTGTCCAACGATCTGGAAGCCCCCGCCCTCAGCGTTGCGCCCGCCATCGGGGAAGCGCGGGCGGCGCTGCTGGCAGCGCCGGAAGCGTGGCTGGTGCGCATGTCCGGCTCCGGCGCAACCCTGTTCGCCTTGGTGGCGGATTGCCGCGCCGCCGGCCGGCTGGCGCGGCGCCTCACGGCGTCCCATCCCGGGTGGTGGGTGCGCCCCACGGTTCTGCGATGACGCTCGCCGCTTATCTCGTCGCTGCGCTGGCGGAGGTCGCCGGCTGCTTCGCCTTCTGGCATGTGGTGCGTGCGGGCGGCTCTGCGCTCTGGCTCCTCGCCGGCATGGCGAGCCTTGCCGTGTTCGCCGCCGCCCTGACGCAGGTGGAGGCGAGCGCCGCCGGGCGCGCCTTCGCGGCCTATGGCGGCATCTATATCGCCGCCTCGCTCGCCTGGATGTGGGCGGTGGAGGGGATGCGGCCAGACCGGTTCGATCTGGCCGGGATGCTGGTGTGCCTTGCGGGCGCCGCCATCATCCTGTGGGCGCCGCGCGGCTGAACGTCGTCCCGGCCGCGTGCCTCAGTGGGCACGCGAAATGCAGAAATCCACGGCTTCGGTCAGCGCGTCCTTGGCGGGGCCGGGCGCGAACAGCGCCAGCGCATCCTTGGCGATGGCGCCGTAATGACGCGCGCGCTCGATGGTGTCGGCGAGCGCCCGGTGCTTGGTGAGCAGCCCCACCGCATGGGCGAGGTTTTCCTCGGAGGCGTCCCCGCCCTCCACCGCGCGCTTCCAGAAGGCGCGCTCCTCCGCGTCGCCCCGGCGGAAGGCCAAAACGACGGGAAGCGTGATTTTCCCCTCGCGGAAATCGTCGCCGACATTCTTGCCGAGCTTGGCCTGGCTGCCGCCATAGTCGAGCGCGTCGTCCACCAGCTGGAAGGCGATGCCGAGATTCATGCCGTAGCTGCGGCAGGCGCCCTGCTCGCCCTTGGGCCGCTGGCCGAGCACCGCGCCCACCTCGCAGGCGGCGGCAAACAATTCGGCGGTCTTGCCGCGGATGACCGCGAGATAATCGTCCTCGGAGGTCTCGGTGTTCTTGGCGGCGGCGAGCTGCATCACCTCGCCCTCGGCGATGACGCAGGCGGCGGTGGAGAGAATATCGAGGCAGGTGAGGGAGCCCACCTCCACCATCATCTTGAAGGCCTGGCCGAGCAGGAAGTCGCCCACCAGCACGCTCGCCTCGTTGCCCCAGAGCTTGCGCGCCGCGAGCTTTCCGCGCCGCATGTCGCTCTCGTCCACCACATCGTCATGGAGCAGCGTGGCCGTGTGCATGAATTCGACCGAGGCGGCGAGCTTCACATGCCCCTCGCCCTGGTAGCCGCTCAGCGCGGCGCAGGCGAGGGTCAGCATGGGTCGCAGCCGCTTGCCGCCGCCGGAAATGAGATGGTTCGCCACCTCGGGAATCATGGAGACGTCCGAGCCGGTGCGCGCCAGGATGGTGGCGTTCACGCGGTCCATGTCCGCTTTCACGAGGCGGACCAGGGCCTCCAGGGAGGGTTCGTTGGGCTCGAACGGAAGGACGACGGCCAAGAAAAGCTCCCGCTTGTCAGTCAGGCGGGCGCACCATAGGGAGGAGAACGGGTTTCGTGCAAGTCACGGCCGCGAAAGGATCGCGGCCCCGGGTGCGACGATCCGCCTCCGCCCCGCGCGGCGGCGTGGCGCGAAGGAGAAGCGGCATGCGGGACATCGTGCGCACCAATGACGTGGTTCTGATCTCGGCGGTGGAGGCGCTGCTCGCCTCGGCGGGCATTGGGTGCCTGGTGGCCGATACCCATGTCAGCGTGCTGGAAGGCTCCATCGGAATCCTGCCGCGCCGCATCCTGGTGATCGACGAGGATGAAGCGCGCGCCCGCCGCCTGCTGACCGACGCGGACCTCGGCCATGTGCTCTATGACGGACCTTGAGACGCCCGCTTCCACCAGCCGCGACGCCTTTCTGGACGGCCGGCTGATTCTGGAACAGCCCCGGCGCGGCCACCGCATCGGCCATGACGCGCTGCTGCTGGCGGGCCTGGCGCGCGAGGAGGATCGTGCCATCGCGGATTTCGGCGCCGGTGTGGGTGGGGCGGGGCTCGCCGCGCTGATCGCCCACCCGCAGGCGCGGGCGGTGCTGGTGGAGCGTGAGACGGACATTGCCGCGCTGGCCGCGCGCAATGTCATGCGCAATGGCCTCGATGGGCGCTGCACCGTTCTGTGCGCGGATGTGGAGCATCTGAACCGCAAAGGCGGCGCCGCGCTGGAGCCGGTGGACCTCGTCCTCGCCAATCCGCCCTTCAACCTGACCCGCGCCCATCGCGTTTCGCCCGATGCGGCGCGCGCGCGGGCGCACATGGCAGAGGAGGGACTGCTGGCGGCCTGGGTGGTCGCGGCGGCGCGCTGCCTCAAGCCGGCCGGGCGGCTCGGCCTGATCCTGCGGCCGAGCGAATTGCCCTTGGTGTTCCAGGCGCTTCAAGGGCGGTTCGGCGCGCTGGAGATCCAGGGCGTGCATTCCCATCCGGGCCGCCCCGCCGTGCGGCTTCTGCTGCGCGCCATCAAGGGGCGCCGCACGCCGCCGAGCCTCTTGCCGGGCGTGGTATTGAGCGCGGGCGACCGCCTGGAGCCGTCCGGCGATTGAGCAAAGCGCTAGCCGATCACGTCCGCCACCAGCGTCGAGGCAATGGCGAGGATCAGCAGAACGAGGCTCGTGCGCCGGCCCGAGACGCACAGCAGGGCCACCAGAAGCCCGGCCGTTCCCAAGGGCGCGAGGAAGGCGAACAGGCTTCCCTCTTCCGACCCCCCAAGTTCGATGCCGAGGAGAATCAGCGCCACCTCATAGGCGAACATGACGGAATTCACCGCCAGCAGCCCACCGATGACGATGCGGCGGACCTTGAAATAATAGAGGTCGAAATCCGGCCAGAGCTTCACGTCCGCCGGAAAGACGAATGTGGAGAGGCCGAAATAGGCGCCGATCACCGCCATGAAGCCGGCGAGGCCCGGCAGGTTGTTGGGCAGATGGGGGCCGAGCAGGGCGAAATTGAACCAGAAGGTCACTTGGTCCAGCAGCATGAAGGCGCCGAGGGTCGGCGCCAGCCAGCCCACATGGATCGGCGGCCCGGCGGCTTCCTCCACTCGGTGCTGGATGCGCCAGACCCGCGCGAAGCCCTTCAGCAATTCCGTAATCGACAGCGCGAGCACGATGCCGAACACCCGCGCCACGAGGTCGAAACTGGTCATGGGCTGGTCCTTTCAGGCCATGCGGGCGTCTGCGGAAGGGCGGTGCGCGGGAGAAAAGCGGGGTGAGACTCAGCCCCCGATATAGACGCGGTGATAACGACGCCCGAGCGAGGTGAGCACCTCATAGCCGATGGTGCCGCCATGGGCCGCGAGTTCGTCCACGCTGATCCCCGCGCCGAGGATCACGGCGCGATCGCCGCGCTGCACCGCGTCCTCGGGCAGGTCCGTCACGTCCACGGCGGTCAGGTCCATGGAGACGCGGCCCACCAGCGGGCAGCGCCGCCCCGCGAGGACGGCGTCGGCGCCGGGGCGGCCGTCGCTGGATCCGAAGGCGCGCAGAAAGCCGTCCGCATAGCCGAAGGAGAGCACCGCGATGCGGCTGTCGCGGGACAAGGTCTGCGCCGCGCCATAGCCCACCGTGTCGCCGGGAAGGCCGCGCCGCACCTGGATGACGGGCACCTCCAGCCGCACCACCGGCTTCAGCGCCGGCCGGCCCGCGATCGGCGCGCCGCCATACAGCGCGATGCCGGGGCGCGCGAGGTCGAAATGATAGGCGCCGTCCATCAGGCATCCGGCGGAATTGGCGAGCGAGGCCGGAATGCCGGGAAAGGCCGCCGCCACCTCGGCGAACAGGGCGCGCTGGCGCGCGGTCAAGGGATGGCCGGGCGCGTCGGCGCAGGCGAGGTGCGTCATGATCAGGCAGGGCGTGAAGCCGGCCCCGCGCTGGGCGAGCGCCAGCGCCTCCTCGCGCGACAGGCCGAGGCGGTTCATGCCGGTGTCCACATGGAGCGCCGCCGGCAAATCGGCGCCGCGCGCCGCACATTCGCGCGCCCACTCCTCCACTTCGCCGACGCTGCCCAGAACCGGGCGCGCCCGGCTTGCGACCAGGAGATCCGCATTGCCGGGCAGAAGCCCCCCCAGCACATAGATGGTCGCCTCCGGCAGGACCGCGCGCAGCCGCGCGCCTTCCTCGGCGAGCGCCACGAAGAAGGTGCGCGCGCCCGCGCGCCACAAAGCCGGCGCCGCCTTATCGATGCCGAGGCCATAGGCATTGGCCTTGACGACCGCGCCGCATTCGGCGGGCGCGACCTGGTCGGAAAGGGTGCGCCAATTGTCGGCGAGGGCGGCAAGGTCGATGGTGAGGACGGCGCCTGTGGCGCCGGGAAGGTCGGTCATCTGGGTTCCGGGAATCGGTCCGGCTGGGCGAGGTTGGAGAAGCGCGTGAACTGCGCCTCGAACTGTACCTTCACCGTGCCGGTGGGGCCATGGCGCTGCTTGCCGATGATGATTTCGGCGGTGCCCTCACACGCCTTCATATCGGTTTCCCACTTGAACCATTCCTCCGTGCCGGGCTTCGGCTCCCGGCTTTTCAGATAATATTCCTCGCGAAACACGAACATGACCACGTCCGCGTCCTGCTCGATGGAGCCGGATTCGCGCAGGTCCGCCAGTTGCGGGCGCTTGTCGTCGCGCGCCTCCACCTGACGCGACAATTGGGAGAGCGCCATGATCGGCACTTTCAACTCTTTCGCCAGTGCCTTCAGGCCGGTGGTGATCTCGGTGATTTCCTGCACGCGCCCCTGGGAGGAGCTTTTGGACGAGCCGGTGAGGAGTTGGAGATAGTCCACCACCATGAAGTCCAGCCCCCTCTGGCGCTTGAGGCGCCGGGCGCGGGCGGTCAGTTGGGCGATGGAGATGCCACCGGTATCGTCGATGTAGAGTGGCACCACCTGCATGGTCTGGGCGGCGGCGGCGAGCTTGGAGAATTCGCTTTCCGAAATGTCGCCGCGCCGCACCTTGTAGGAGGGGATCTCGGTCTGTTCGGAGAGGATACGGGTGGCCAATTGCTCGGCCGACATTTCCAGCGAGAAGAAGCCGACAATGCCGCCGGAGAGATTTTTCACCGCCCCGTCGGGCTGGGTCTCGCCGCGATAGGAGGCGGCGATGTGATAGGCGATGTTGGTGGCGAGCGAAGTCTTGCCCATGGCCGGGCGGCCCGCGAGAATGATGAGGTCCGAGGGCTGGAGGCCGCCCATCTGGTGGTCGAGGTCATCGAGCCCGGAGGCGATGCCGGAGAGGTGCCCGTCGCGCTGATAGGCATTGGACGCCATGTCCACGGCCTCGCGCAGCGCCTCGCCGAACCGCAGGAAGCCGCCGTCATAGCGCCCGCTCTCGGCGATGGCGTAGAGGCGCTTTTCGGCTTCCTCGATCTGTTCCTGGGGGCTCGCCTCGACCGGGGCGTCATAGGCGTCGGTGACGATCTCCTCGCCGATGCGGATCAGTTCGCGCCGCACCGACAGGTCATAGATGGCCCGCCCGTAATCCTCGGCATTGATGATGGTGGTCGCCTCGGCGGCGAGGCGCGCGAGATAGCGCGGCCCGGTGAGGCCCGCCACGTCCAGGTCCGCGGGCAGAAACGTCTTCAGCGTGACCGGCGTCGCGATCTTGCCGGCCCGGATCAGCGAGCCCGACAGCTCGAAGATGCGCGCGTGGATGGGCTCGTAGAAATGCTCCGGCCGCAGGAAGTCCGACACGCGGTAGAAGGCTTCGTTGTTCACCAGGATGGCGCCCAGCAGCGCCTGTTCCGCCTCCACATTGTGGGGCGCCTGACGGAAGGACGGGTCGGTCTGGGCCTTGGCCGCGGGTAGGTCGAGCATGGTGCGCCTGATGATGGCCGGGGGACTGGTTTAGCAAAAGTCCGATTTACGATCCCCTTCCATGCGGGCGATCGCGCCCCGGTTTTGCATGCGAAAGAATCATGGGGAAAAGCCAAGGGCAATGCGCCCGCCCCGTGCCCGCGCGCAGGGCAGCCCCGCAAGCGCCGCGCGCCTCATGCATTGCGGCGGTGCGGCTCTTTACGTTAGGTGATGATATCGGCCGTTCGGCGGCCTCCCCGCGACCGCGAGAGGAACTCCCATGGCCGAGGCCGCCAGCGTCGAACTGGTCCAGATCGTCTCGGTGCTCGGCGCCGGTGTCCTGGCCGCCCCCCTCTTCAAACGCGCGGGGCTCGGCTCCGTGCTCGGCTATCTCGCCGCTGGCGTGGCCATCGGCCCCTTCGGCCTTAAGGTGATCGCCGCGCCCGAGGCGGTGCTGCACTTTGCCGAACTCGGCGTCGTCATGTTCCTGTTCGTCATCGGCCTGGAGATGCGCCCGGCGCGGCTCTGGGGCCTGCGGCGGGAGATTTTCGGGCTCGGCGCCGCCCAGGTCTGCGCCTGCGGGGCGCTGCTGACCGGGCTCGGCGTTCTTGCGGGCCTCGCGCCGGCGGTCGCCTTCATCGCCGCCATGGGTTTCGTCCTGTCCTCCACCGCCGCCATCATGCAGATCCTGGACGAATCGGGAGAGACGGCGGCCCCGGCCGGCCAGCGGGCGGTGTCGATCCTGCTGCTGGAAGACCTCGCCATCGTGCCGCTTCTGGCCCTGGTGGCGCTGCTGGCGCCCGCGAGCGGCGGCAACATGATGGCCGACTGGGCCAATATGCTGCTCGCCCTCGGCGCGGTGGCGATCGTGGTGGCCGCCGGCCGCTGGCTGCTCAATCCCATGTTCGCGCTGCTCTCCGCCGCGAAGGCGCGCGAGGTGATGACGGCGGCGGCGCTGGTGGTGGTGCTGGGCACCGCGCTGCTGATGCAGGTCTCCGGCCTGTCCATGGCCATGGGTGCGTTCCTCGCCGGCGTGCTGCTCTCCGGCTCCTCCTTCCGCCATCAGTTGGAGGCGGACATCGAACCGTTCCGGGGCCTGCTGCTCGGCCTGTTCTTCATGGCGGTGGGCATGTCGCTGGACCTGCGCGTGGTGGCCGAGAACTGGGTTCTCGTGGCGCTGGCGGTGGCGAGCTACATGTTCGTGAAGGCGATCGGCATCGTCATCGTGGCGCTGCTGTTCGGCGCCAGTCGCCGCGAGGCCATTTCCCGCGCCGCGCTGTTCGCGCAGGGCGGTGAGTTCGCCTTTGTGCTGTACGGCGCAGCGGCGGCGGAAGGCCTGTTCGACGCCCAGACCAACGCCATCATGGCATCGACCGTCATTCTCTCCATGGTGCTGACGCCGCTCGCGGTGATCGCGGTGCGCCGCCTTCTGCCCCCGGTGGCGCCGGACCTGACCGGCATCGAGGGACCCGACGGCGCGGGACGGGCGGTTCTGCTCATCGGCTTTGGGCGCTTCGGGCAGATGGTGAGCCAGGCTTTGCTTGCCCGTGGCATGGACGTGACCATCATCGACAACGATCCCGAAATGATCCGGGGCGCGGCCGAGTTCGGATTCAAGATCTATTATGGCGACGGCACCAATCTCGATGTCCTGCGCGCCTCCGGCGCCGCCTCGGCCCGCGCCATCTGCATCTGCGTCGATGATCGCAAGTCATCCGACAAGGCGGTGGAACTGTGCCAGTCCGCCTTTCCCGCGGCGGGCCTGCTGGTGCGCGCCTTCGACCGCGGCCATGCGCTGAAGCTCATCGAGGCCAATGTGGACGTGCAGGTGCGCGAGACGCTCGAATCCGCCTTCCTGTTCGGCCGCAAGGCGCTCGAATTTCTTGGCCTTTCGCCCGAGGAGGCGGACGAGACCATCGCGGATGTCCGCCGGCGCGATGCCGAGCGCCTGGCCCTGGAGCAGACCAGCGGCCAATATGCCGGCACGGCCCTGCTGCATTCCAACGGTCCCAAGCCCAAGCCGTTCACGCAGCCGCGCCATGCCGCCCAGCCGCTCAATCCCGCCGCGAGCGCGCTTGCCGCAGGCGCGGAGCCGCAGCCGGGCGCGCCGCCCGCGACCTGACCCCCCGCGCAATCGTCATCGCGATGGGCTATAGAGGCGCCATGCAGCCTATCCTTCGAGTCGAAAACCTCTCAAAGGTCTATGAGGGCGGCTTCACCGCCCTGCGCGACGTCAATCTGGAGCTTCGCCAGGGCGAGATCTTCGCCCTGCTGGGGCCGAACGGCGCGGGCAAGACCACGCTGATCTCCATCGTCTGCGGCCTCGTCAATCCCTCCGGCGGGACAGTGGAGGTGGCGGGCCACGATATCATCACGGATTATCGCGCCGCCCGCGCGCTGATCGGCCTCGTGCCCCAGGAATTGAAGACCGATTCCTTCGAGACCGTCTGGGCGACGGTCAGCTTCTCGCGCGGCCTGTTCGGCAAGAAGCGCAACGACGCCTATATCGAGCAGGTGCTCAAGGACTTGTCCCTCTGGGACAAGAAGGACAACAAGATCATGACCCTGTCCGGGGGCATGAAGCGGCGCGTGCTGATCGCCAAGGCGCTCTCCCACGAGCCGCGCGTCCTGTTCCTGGACGAGCCGACCGCCGGCGTGGACGTGGAATTGCGCCGCGACATGTGGCGCCTGGTGCGCCAATTGCGTGAGGACGGCGTCACCATCATCCTCACCACCCATTATCTCGAAGAAGCCGAGGAGATGGCGGACCGCATCGGCGTGATCCGCAAGGGCGAGCTGATGCTGGTCGAGGAAAAGACGGCGCTCATGCGCCAGTTCGGCCAGAAGCGCCTGACCATTCATTTGAACGCGCCATTGTCCGCCATTCCCGCGGCGCTGTCGGGCCACGGGCTTTCGATCGGCGCGGGCGGGCGCGACCTCGTGATGTCCTATGCGACGGGAGCGGGGGAAGCGCCGGTCTCCAATGTGCTGCGCGGCCTTGCCATGGCGGGCATCGCCTATAACGACCTGGAGACCCACCAGTCCTCCCTCGAGGACATCTTCGTCGAACTGATGCGGGAGCACGCATGAACCTGCATGCCATCAAGGCCATCTATCTGTTCGAGATGGCGCGCACCTGGCGCACGCTGCTCCAGAGCGTGGTGTCGCCGGTCATCTCGACCGCGCTTTATTTCATCGTCTTCGGCTCGGCCATCGGCGGGCACATGGCGGCCATTGACGGGGTGGATTACGGCGCCTTCATCGTGCCGGGTCTCATCATGCTGACCCTTCTGACCCAGTCCATCACCAATGCCTCGTTCGGCATCTATTTCCCGCGCTTCATCGGCACCATCTATGAAGTGCTGTCCGCGCCCATCTCCTATGTGGAGATCGTCATCGGCTATGTGGGTGCAGCGGCCACCAAGTCCGTGATGCTGGGGCTCATCATCCTCGCCACCTCCACCTTCTTTGTGAATGTGCGGGTGGATCATCCGGTGTGGATGCTGGGCTTCCTGGTGCTGACCGCCGTCACCTTCTCGCTGTTCGGCTTCATCATCGGCATCTGGGCGGACAATTTCGAGAAGCTGCAGATGATCCCGCTCCTGGTGGTGACGCCGCTCACCTTCCTGGGGGGCAGCTTCTATTCCATTGACATGCTGCCGCCCTTCTGGCGCAGCGTGACGCTGTTCAACCCGGTGGTCTATCTGGTGTCCGGCTTCCGCTGGAGCTTCTTCGGCGTCTCGGACGTGAACATAGCGGTGAGCCTGGGCATGACGCTGGTGTTCCTGGCGGCCTGCCTCGTGGCGGTATGGTGGATCTTCAAGACCGGCTATCGCCTGAAAAGCTGAGGCGGGGACCGCCGGACAGGGCAGGAGGCACGCATGAAACTCTATTGGGCGCCCCACACCCGCGCCTTCCGCGCCTTGTGGATGCTGGAGGAATCCGGCCTTCCCTATGAGCGCGAGCGGCTGGACCTCAACGGGCCGGAAATCCATAGCCCGCGCTACCGCGCCATCAATCCCATGATGAAGGTGCCGGCGCTGGAGGATGGCGAGGCGCGGCTCGCCGAGAGCGGCGCCATCTGCGCCTATATCGCCGACCGTGCGCCCGAGGCGAAGCTCGCCCCCGCCATCGGCGACCCCGCGCGCGGGCGCTATCTGCACTGGATGTTCTTCGACGCCGCCTGCGTGGAGGCCGCCTTCACCGAGAAACTCGCCAATCTCCAGATCCCCGCCCGCTCCGCCGGCTGGGGCTCCTATGACCGGGTCATGGAGGTGATCGAGGAGTTGGTCGCGCCCGGCCCCTGGGCCATGGGCGGGCAGTTCACCGCCGTCGATGTGATGCTCGGCACCGACATCTGGTACGGCCTGCATCTGCTGAAAGTGATCAAGGATCGCCCGATCCTGGACGCCTATGTCGCCCGCTGCGTCACCCGCCCCGCCTTCCAGCGCGCCGAAGCCATCGAGGCGGAGGCGCTCGCGCGGTGAGGGGGCTCACGCCGCCGCGGTGAACTGCAGGGCGGCGAGGCGGGCGTAAAGGCCGCCTTTGGCGACCAGTTCGGCATGGGTGCCTTGGTCCACGAGGCGGCCGGCTTCCATCACCAGGATGCGGTCGGCCGACAGCACGGTGGAGAGGCGGTGGGCGATGACCAGCGTGGTGCGCCCGCGCATGGAATGGTCGAGCGCGGTCTGGACCAGGGTCTCGCTTTCCGCATCCAGCGCCGAGGTGGCCTCGTCCAGCAGCAGGATGGGGGCGGCGCGCAGGATGGCGCGGGCGATGACGATGCGCTGGCGCTGGCCGCCCGACAGGGTCACGCCGCGTTCCCCGACCTGCGTGTCCCAGCTTTGCGGCAGGCGGGCGACGAACTCGTCCACCAGCGCGGCGCGGCCCGCCGCTTCCACCTCTGGGTCACTGGCGTCGGGGCGGGCGAGGCGGATGTTCTCGCGCACCGTGTCGGCGAAGATCGCCACCTCCTGCGGCACCAGGGCCAGCGCCCGGCGCACCGCCTGCGGATCGCACAGGGCCGTGTCCACGCCGTCCAGCAGGATGCGCCCCGCCTGCGGGTCGTAGAAGCGTTCCAGCAGCTGGAACACCGTGCTCTTGCCCGCGCCCGAGGGGCCGACCAGCGCCACGCGCTCGCCGGGCCGCACAATGAAGCTCACGTCGTCCAATGCCTTCTGGCCCGGGCGGGTGGGATAAGAGAAGCTCACGCGCTCGAAGGTCACGGCGCCCGAAAGCGGAGCGGGGAGGGGCGCGGGGGCGGCGGGCGCGCGCACCTGCGGCTGCGTCTTCAGCAATTCCCCTATGCGTTCCGCCGCGCCGGTGGCGGCGGAGACCTCGCCCCAGGTCTGGGAGAGTTCCCCGAGGCTGGAGGCGGCGAGCACCGCGAACAGGACGAACTGGCTGAGATCGCCCGCGCTCATGGTTCCCGCGAGCACCGCCTGCGCGCCCACCCACAGCACCGCGACGATGGAGGCGAAGACCAGGAAGATGCCGCAGCCGGTGAGCGCCGCGCGGGCGCGGGTGGCGGTGCGGGCGGCCTCGAAGGCGCGTTCCGCCTCGCCGGCGAAGCGCGCGCGCGCCGCCTCTTCCGCGCTGGAGGCCTGGACGGCGCGGATCGCGCCCACCACTTCGGCGGCATAGGCGGAGGCGTCCGCAAGGCGGTCCTGCGCCTGGCGGGTGCGTCCGCGCACCTTGCGCCCGAAGCCCACCAGCGGCAGCACGATGAAGGGAATGGCCGCGAGCACGAGGCCCGAGAGGCGCGGGCTCGTCACCACCATCATGGCGACCGCGCCCACGAACAGGGCGACATTGCGTAGCGCGATGGAGGCGGAGGTGGCCAGCGCCACCTTGATATGGGTGGTGTCGGCGGTGAGGCGGGAGGTCAGCTCGCCCGCGCGCGCAGCGTCATAGAAGGCGCCGTCGAGGCCGACGAGGCGCGCGAACACGGCGGCGCGCAGGTCCGCCACCACCCGCTCGCCGAGCGTCGTCACCAGATAAAAGCGCGTGGCGGAAGCGGCGGCCAGCACGCCGACCACGATGGCGAGCACGCCGAAATAGCGGTCGATCATGCCCACATGGTCGGTGGCGAAGCCGTAATCGATCATGCGCCGCACCGCGATGGGCAGGCTCAAGGTGGCGAGCGCGGCCACGGTCAGCGCGCCGAGCGCGGCCAGCACCCGCCCGCGATAGCGCAGCGCATAAGGCGCGAGGGTGAGGAGGGGGCCGAGGGAACGGCGCTTGCGTCCTTCCGTTGCGGAAGTCTGCGCGCCCCCGACAGGGCTTTCCGATGTGTCCGCTTGTGTCAACGCATGCTCTCGGCTATAGACCCGCGACTTCCGTCAGGAAACGAATTCACACCGCTGTCATCGGGCGATGGCGCGCGGCAGCGACAAGGATTGGTCCCATGAAAAGCGACATTCACCCCGACTACCACTTCATCAAGGTGGTGATGACGGACGGCTCCGAGTACACGACCCGCTCGACCTACGGCAAGGCGGGTGACTCGCTCCAGCTGGATATCGACCCGCGCACCCATCCCGCCTGGACCGGCGGCACCCAGCAGCTGCTGGATCGCGGCGGTCGCGTCTCGCGCTTCAAGAACAAGTTCGGCGGCCTGCTGAAGGGCTGAGGTCCGGCCCGGCGGCCCTTCTCCTGATTGGAAGTCCTGCAAAGAAGAGCCGCCTCGCGGCGGCTCAGGCAGGACAGGGAGGACCGTCACACACCCTGGCGGCGGGCGGCGCTGGCCGCGGTCCGGGCGGGCCATGCACCCGCGGGACAGCGTCAGGATGACGCAAAAGGGTTAAGCGGATTTTAACGGCTTTCCGACACCGCGCGGCGCCCGAGAGGGCGCCTTTTCGCGTTGGG
>JBFMAV010000026.1:0-52170 GCA_040755535.1 Pseudomonadota bacterium
TCTTGCCTCAGGCCGCTTCGGCCGCCAGCTTCTTGCCCTTCTCGATGGCTTCCTCGATGGCGCCCACCATGTAGAAGGCCTGCTCGGGCAGGTGGTCGTACTTGCCTTCCACCAGGCCCTTGAAGCCCTTGATGGTGTCGGCGAGGTCCACCAGCTTGCCGGGCGAGCCGGTGAACACTTCCGCCACGTGGAAGGGCTGGGAGAGGAAGCGCTCGATCTTGCGGGCGCGGGCCACCACCAGCTTGTCCTCTTCGGACAGTTCGTCCATGCCGAGGATGGCGATGATGTCCTGGAGCGCCTTGTAGCGCTGCAGGGTCTGCTGCACCTGGCGGGCGACCGCATAATGCTCCTCGCCGATCACCAGCGGGGAGAGGATGCGCGAGGTGGAGTCCAGCGGATCCACCGCCGGATAGATGCCCTTTTCCGCGATCGAGCGCGAGAGCACGGTGGTCGCGTCCAGATGGGCGAAGGAGGCGGCGGGCGCCGGGTCGGTCAGATCGTCGGCGGGCACGTAGATGGCCTGCACCGAGGTGATCGAGCCCTTGGTGGTGGTGGTGATGCGCTCCTGCAGCGCGCCCATGTCGGTCGCGAGGGTCGGCTGATAGCCCACCGCCGAGGGGATGCGGCCGAGCAGCGCCGACACTTCCGAGCCGGCCTGGGTGAAGCGGAAGATGTTGTCCACGAAGAACAGCACGTCCTGGCCCTGGTCGCGGAAATGCTCGGCGACCGTGAGGCCGGTGAGCGCGACGCGGGCGCGGGCGCCCGGGGGCTCGTTCATCTGGCCATAGACCAGCGCGCACTTGGAGCCGGCGGAGGAGCCGTTGTGCTCATGCGGGTCCACGTTCACCTTGGACTCGATCATTTCGTGATAGAGATCGTTGCCCTCGCGGGTGCGCTCGCCCACGCCGGCGAACACGGAATAGCCGCCGTGCGCCTTCGCGATATTGTTGATCAGCTCCATGATCAGCACGGTCTTGCCGACGCCCGCGCCGCCGAACAGGCCGATCTTGCCGCCCTTGGAATAGGGGGCGAGGAGGTCCACCACCTTGATGCCGGTGACGAGCATCTCGGCTTCGGTGGACTGTTCCGCGTAGGAGGGGGCCGGCTGGTGGATGGCGCGCTTGGCTTCGCCGACCACCGGGCCGAGTTCGTCCACCGGCTCGCCGATGACGTTCATGATGCGCCCGAGGGTGGCTTCGCCCACCGGCACCAGGATGGGGCCGCCGGTGTCTTCCACCGGCTGGCCGCGCACCAGACCTTCGGTCGAGTCCATGGCGATGGTGCGCACGGTGTTCTCGCCGAGATGCTGCGCCACTTCCAGAACCAGGCGGTTGCCCTGGTTGCTGGTCTCAAGCGCGTTCAGGATTTCCGGCAGGTGCGTGTCGAACTGCACGTCGACGACGGCGCCGATGACCTGGGTGATGCGTCCGGTGGGGTTCGCCATGTTCGTCGTCCTTTATCCTCGTCCGCGCTGCTGTCAGAGCGCTTCGGCGCCGGAGATGATTTCGATGAGTTCCTTCGTGATCATGGCCTGACGGGTCCGGTTGTAGACCAGCGTCTGCTTCTTGATCATGTCGCCCGCATTGCGCGTCGCGTTGTCCATGGCGCTCATCTGCGCGCCATAGAACGACGCCTGGTTTTCCAGCAGCGCCCGGAAGACCTGGACCGCGATGTTGCGCGGCAGGAGGTCGGCGAGGATCTCGCTTTCTTCCGGCTCGTAGTCGTAAGGCACCGCCTGGCCCGCCGCCTTCTGTTCGAAGACGGCCGGGATGACCTGCTGCGCGGTCGGGGTCTGCGTCACCACGTTCTTGAAGTGCGAATAGAACAGGGTGGCGACGTCGAAGCTGCCCTTGTTGAACAGCCCGATCACCTTGTCGGCGATGTCGTGGGCATTGTCATAGCCCAGCGTGCGCACCGCGCGCAGGTCGACGAACTCGATGATCTGCTTGGGGTAGACGCGGCGGATCTGGTCGTAGCCCTTCCGGCCCACGCAGAAGAATTCCACCGTCTTGCCCTGCGCCATCAGCGAATTGGCGCGCTCACGCACCAGCCGCACGATGGACGTGTTGAAGGCGCCGCACAGGCCGCGCTCCGAGGTGCAGACGATCAGCAGGTGACGCTGATCGCTGCCGGTACCGGCCAGCAGGAGAGGCGTGTCCGAGCTGGTGGTGATGCTGGACGCAAGATTGCCCAGCACCTGCTCGATGCGCTCGGCGAACGGCCGCGCGGCTTCCGCTGCCGTCTGGGCGCGACGCAGCTTCGCCGCGGCGACCATCTGCATCGCCTTGGTGATCTTCTGCGTCGCCTTCACCGAGGCGATGCGGTTACGTAGGTCTTTCAGGCTCGGCATCGCACCCGCCCTTTCACTTGGATGGCTTCAAGGCCGACCTCAGGCGAAGCTCTTGGAGAAGGCGTCGAGGGCCTTCACCAGCTTCTCGGTGGTCTCCTTGGAGAGCTCCTTGGTGGTGCGGATGGTGTCCAGGATGTCCTGGTGCTGGGAACGCATGGCCAGCAGGAAGGCCTGCTCGAACTCGCGCACCTTGGAGACCGGGAGATTGTCGAGATAGCCGTTGGTGCCGGCATAGATCACGACCACCTGCTCCTCGACCTTGAGGGGCGAGAACTGGCTCTGCTTCAGCAGCTCCGTCAGGCGCGCGCCGCGGTTCAGCAGCTTCTGGGTCGAGGCGTCGAGGTCCGAGCCGAACTGGGCGAAGGCCGCCAGTTCGCGATACTGGGCGAGCTCGCCCTTGATCTTGCCCGCAACCTGCTTCATCGCCTTGATCTGGGCCGAAGAGCCCACGCGCGACACCGAGAGGCCGACGTTCACCGCCGGGCGGATGCCCTGGTAGAACAGGTCCGACTCCAGGAAGATCTGGCCGTCGGTGATGGAGATGACGTTGGTCGGGATGTAGGCCGACACGTCGTTCGCCTGGGTCTCGATGACCGGCAGGGCGGTGAGGGAGCCGGCGCCGTTCTCGTCATTGAGCTTCGCGGCGCGCTCCAGCAGGCGGGAGTGCAGGTAGAACACGTCGCCGGGATAGGCTTCGCGGCCCGGAGGACGACGCAGCAGCAGCGACATCTGACGATACGCGACGGCCTGCTTGGACAGGTCATCGTGGATGATCAGAGCGTGCATGCCGTTGTCGCGGAAGAACTCGCCCATGGCGGTGCCGGCGAACGGCGCCAGGAACTGCATGGGGGCGGCGTCCGAGGCGGTGGCGGCGACGACGATGGAATATTCCAGCGCGCCCTGCTCTTCCAGCACCTTCACGAACTGCGCGACGGTGGAGCGCTTCTGGCCCACCGCGACGTACACGCAATAGAGCTTCGCCTTCTCGTCCGTGCCCTGGTTGATGGGCTTCTGGTTGAGAATGGCGTCGAGCGCCACTGCGGTCTTGCCGGTCTGGCGGTCGCCGATGATGAGCTCGCGCTGGCCACGGCCGATCGGGATCAGGGCGTCGATCGCCTTGAGGCCGGTCTGCATGGGCTCGTGCACGGACTTGCGCGGGATGATGCCCGGCGCCTTCACGTCCACGCGGCGGCGCTCGGTGGAGACGATCGGGCCCTTGCCGTCGATGGGATTGCCCAGCGCGTCCACGACGCGGCCGAGCAGGCCCTTGCCGACCGGAACGTCCACGATGGCGCCGGTGCGCTTGACGGTCTGGCCTTCCTTGATCTCACGGTCGGAACCGAAGATCACGATGCCGACATTGTCGATTTCGAGGTTCAGCGCCATGCCGCGCGTGCCGTTCTCGAACTCGACCATTTCGCCGGCCTGGACATTGTCGAGGCCATAGACGCGGGCAATGCCGTCGCCGACCGAGAGAACCTGACCGACCTCCGAGACTTCCGCCTCCTGGCCGAAATTCTGGATCTGCTCTTTCAGGATGGCAGAGATTTCAGCGGCTCGAATGTCCATCAGCGGACCTCTTTCATCGCATGCCGGATAGAATTGAGTTTGGTCTTCAACGAAGCATCGACCATGCGAGAGCCGATCTTCACAACAAGACCACCGAGGATGGACGGGTCGACGGTCACGTCGAGGCCAACGTCCTTGCCGGTCTTTTCAGCGAGCGCCTGCTTGAGCGCCGCGTAATGCGCGTCGCTGAGGGGCTCGGCCGCCGTCACCTCTGCGGTGACCTCGCCGCGCTTGGCGGCGACGAGGGCGGCGTAGGATTTGATCATGCCGGGCAGCGCGAACAGGCGACGGTTGCGCGCGACCAGCTTCACAAAATTGGCCGAGAGGCCCGCGATGCCCAGCTTGGAGAGGATGGCGGCGACCGCCTTTTCCTGCTCCTCGGCCGTGAACACCGGGCTCTTCACCAGCCGGTTGAAATCTTCGCTTTCGGCCATCACGGCGGTCAGCGTGTCGAGATCCGCCTTCACGGCGTCGATGGAGCCAGCCTCTTCGGCCAGTTCGAACAGAGCGGTCGCATAGCGCCCCGCCATGCCTGACACGATCGTTTCCGCCACCCGTGCCTCTCTCGGGCTTGCTCCCACCCCAAGCACCATGCCCGAGGTGAAACCAGAAACCCTTGATCTGTTGGGATTATCACTGCCCACATCCCGAGCCTTCGGCAGCGCCGTACCCCGGGAAAACGCGGGTTGCCTAACACAGGCTTCGCGAGGCGGCAACTCACCCCCCGTTCCGGGCAAGCGCCGCATTGCCGCACCGCGCGCGCCCCGCGCCGCTCACGCCCTCACGCAAGGGCAGAGCCGGGCGCCGCCCCGCTCGACACACCGCAGCCGGCTCAATTCAGGCCATGCCAAGAAACTGTCGTAATTCCAATGTCTTGGGCGATTCGAAGACAATGTCGGGCGGGCCGATCTCGTGCACCCGCCCCTGGTGCATGAACACGACGCGGTCACACACTTCCCGGGCGAAGCGCATTTCGTGCGTCACCATTAAAAGTGTCATGCCCTCTTGCGCGAGTTTTCCCACCACCTGGAGCACCTCGTTGACCAGTTCAGGGTCCAGCGCGGAGGTGATCTCGTCGCACAGCAAAGCCAGCGGGCGCATGGCCAGCGCCCGGGCAATGGCGACTCGCTGCTGCTGCCCGCCGGAGAGTTCGTCGGGATAGGCGTCGAACTTGTGGTCGAGCCCCACCTGGGCAAGGCGGGCGCGCGCTTCCGCCTCCGCCTCCTTGGCCGAAACCTTCTTCACCACCATGGGCGAGAGCATGACGTTGCGGCCGGCGGTGAGGTGGGGGAACAGGTTGAAACCCTGGAAGATCATGCCGACCTTCAGCCGCAGCGCCTTGAGATGGACCTCGTCGTCCGCCAATTGCGCGCCGGCGACCAGGATCGATCCTTCGTCGATGGTCTCCAGCCCGTTGATGCAGCGCAGCAGCGTGGACTTGCCCGACCCGCTCTTGCCGATGATGGCGACCACCTCGCCGGCGGCGACATCCAGGTTGATTCCCTTCAGCACCTCATTGGTGCCGAACCGCTTGCGCACTTCAGTGATGGCGATGAGCGACATTCAGCTTCCTTTCCAGAAGCTGGCTGCTCTTGGACAGAGGCCAGCACAGCGCGAAATAGATGAGGGCGGCAAAGCCATAGACCACGAACGGCTGGAAGGTGGCATTGGTGATCATGGTGGAGGCTTTGGAGAGCTCAACGAAGCCGATGATCGAGGTGAGCGCGGTCGCCTTCACCACCTGGACCGAGAAGCCGACCGTGGGCGGGATGGCGATTCGCAGGGCCTGGGGCAGGATGACGTGGCGCATCTGCTCGAAATAGCTCTGCGCGAGGCTCGCGGACGCCTCCCATTGGCCGCGCGGAATCGCCTCCACGCAGCCGCGCCAGATTTCCGCGAGGAAGGCCCCCGTCCACAGAATCAGCGCCAGTGCCGCCGCCAGCCAGGGCGGCACGTTCACGCCCAGCAGCGAGAGGCCGAAGAAGAACAGGAAGAGCTGCATCAGCAGCGGCGTGCCCTGGAACAGCTCGATATAGAGCGTCGCCCCGCGCCGCGCCCAGCGATTGCGTGAGGTGCGCGCCAGCAGCGCCGCCAGGGCCACCGCCCCGCCGCCCACAAAGGCGACCAGCGAGAGCAGCAGTGTCCACTGGGTCGCGAGCAGCAGATTGCGGACGATGTCCCAGGTGGTGAACGGGCTCATCGCGCGGCCCTCCGGCGGGGAAACAGCGCCAAAGCCAGCAACCGCATCCCCTGGCGCAGCGCGATCGCCAAGGCGAGATAGAGCAGGGTGGCGGCGATATAGGCCTCGAACGCCCGGAAGTTGCGCGACTGGACGAAATTGGCGGCAAAGGTGATGTCCTCCACCGCGATCTGCGAACAGACCGCCGAGCCGAACATCACGATCACCAGTTGCGAGGTCAAAGCCGGCCAGATGCGCTGGAGGGCGGGGCGCAGGACAACGTAGCGGAAGGTCTGGAACCGCCCCATGGCCAGACTGGCGCTCGCCTCATACTGGCCCCGCGGCGTCGCTTCGATGCCGGCGCGGATGATCTCGCAGGCATAGGCGCCGAGATTGACCACCATGGCGAGAATCGCCGCCTCCATCTCGCCCATGGACACGCCGATGGAGGGCAGGCCGAAAAAGATGAAAAACAGCTGGATCAGGAAGGGTGTATTGCGAATCAACTCGACATAAAGCGAGACGAACGGCCTTAATACCCGTGGTCCCTGCGTGCGCGTCCAGGCGCAGAAGATGCCGAGGGCGAGCCCCAACCCGCCCCCCACCACCGTCAATTCACACGTGACCGCGACCCCCTTCGCGAACACCGGCGCATAGTCCAGCAGCGCCCCGAACTCCAATCCCGCCGCCATCGGCCCCTCCCCTGCCCGCCCGGACGTTCACCCGGATGCGCTGTGCCGGTCACAGGTCCGTCGGCAAGGGGGCACCGAGCCATTTCTGGGAGATGGCCCCCAGCGCACCGTCATTGCGCGCCGTGGTCAGGATGGCGTTCACTTTTTCAAGCAATTTCGGCTCGTCCTTGTTGAGGCCGACATAGCAAGGCGAGTTTTTGATCAGGAATTTGACTTCCGGCTTCTTCGGCGGGTTGCGGGCAATAATGGCGGCCGCCACCACGTTGCCGGTCGCGACCACCTTCACCTGGCCCGAGAGGAAGGCCGAAATCGTGGCGTTATTGTCCTCGTAGCGTTTGATGTCGGCGGTCGGCGGGGCGACCTTGCTCAGTTCCAGATCCTCGATGGAGCCGCGCGTGACGCCGACGGTGAGGCCCGCGAGATCCTCGGGCTTCGTCACCTTGAGGTCCGCGGGACCGAAGACGCCGGTGAAGAAGGGGGCATAAGCGACGGAGAAATCGATGACTTTTTCGCGCTCGGCATTTTTGCCCAGGCTGGAAATAACCAGATCGACCTTCTTGGTCTGGAGATAGGGAATGCGGTTGGCCGAGGTGACCGGGACCAGTTCCGCTTTCACGCCCAGCTTCTGGGCGATCAGGTTCGCCACATCCACGTCATAGCCCACCGGCTTCAGGTCCGGCCCCACCGAACCGAAGGGCGGAAAGTCCTGGGGCACCGCGATCTTGATGACGCCCGCCTTGAGGATGTCGGCCAAAGTATCGGCCTGCGCCGGCAGAGCCGAGACGACCAGGGCGGACAGGCCGGCGGCGAGGAGGAGGCGGCGGGAAAACGGCATGAAGGGGCTCCGTAAAGACCCCTCCCTCAACGCAAGACATGTGCCAATCGCACCCTCACGCCTTCCGCGCGCTCTGCGCCCACGACGGGGCCGACCACGCATGCAAGGACAGCAGACTGCCTAAAAATAAAGCAGATATGTCGGGTCGACACGGCCGGCACAAAAAATAAAAGGCCCCGCCGGTGTCCCGGGGGGCCTCTGTTGTGTCGCAAGCCGCGTCAGTTGGCGACGCTGGTCTTGTTGGGATTGGGCGGGAAGGCCGCGTTCTTCTGCGTCCCTTCCAGCAGTTCCTTCGCCATATTTAGCTGGGTGTCGTCCTTGGGATCGGCGGGGACGTAAGAGGGCGAACCGGCCTGCTCGTCCTCGCCGTTCTTCAGATGGCCCTTCAGAGAGGCTTCGCCGCGGGTCGTGTCGCCGCCGGCGGCCGAGATCTTGGCCTTCTGCTCGTCGGGCAGGTCCTGGATGAGGACGATGTCCGGCTCGATGCCCTTGGCCTGGATGGAACGGCCCGAGGGCGTGTAGTAGCGCGCCGTGGTCAGCCGCAGCGCGCCGTTGCCGCCAAGCGGGATGATGGTCTGCACCGAGCCCTTGCCGAAGGTGCGCGAGCCCAGGATGGTCGCGCGCTTGTGGTCCTGCAGCGCGCCCGCCACGATCTCGGAAGCCGAGGCCGAGCCGCCGTTGGTCAGCACGATGATCGGACGGCCCTTGGTCAGGTCACCGCCGCGCGCATTGAACCGCTGGGTCTCGTCCGCATTGCGACCGCGGGTGGAAACGATCTCGCCCCGCTCCAGGAAGGCGTCGGACACGGCGATGGCCTGATCGAGCAAGCCGCCCGGATTGTTACGCAGGTCAATGATGTAGCCCTTGATCTTGTCCGGGCCGATCTGCGCCGTCAGATCCTCGATGGCCTTCTTCAGGTTGTCGTAGGTCTGCTCGTTGAACGAGGTGATTCGCACATAGCCGATATTGCCGTCCTCGATGCGCGAGCGCACCGCGCGGATGCGGATGGTGTCGCGCACCACCTTGATCTCGATCGGCTTGTCCTGGCCCTTGCGGACCACGGTGAGCGTGATGGGGGTGTTCACCGCGCCGCGCATCTTCTCGACCGCCTGGTTCAGGGTCATGCCCTGCACCTGCTCGCCATCGAGCTTGGTGATGACGTCGCCCGCCTGAACGCCCGCCTTGGCGGCCGGGGTGTCGTCGATGGGGGCTATGACCTTCACGAGGCCGTCTTCCATCGTCACTTCGATGCCGAGGCCGCCGAACTCGCCGCGGGTCTGCACCTGCATGTCGCGGAAGCTCTTCGCGTCCATGTAGGAGGAATGAGGATCAAGCCCGGCGAGCATGCCGTTGATGGCCGCTTCCACCAGCTTGGCGTCGTCCGGCTTTTCCACATAATCGGAGCGCACGCGCTCAAACACGTCGCCGAACAGGTTGAGCTGGCGATAGGTGTCGGACGAGGCCGCCTGAGCCGCCATGCTCGAAATGGCGTCGGTTTGCGTCACGAGCACCGCCATGAGTGCGCCGGCGGCGACGCCGAAACCAAAGAGAGACGTACGACGCATCATCCGCGCACCTTCTGACTGTCCGTTGCCGCCCACCATGGGGCGGGATCGATCGAAACTCCGTCCTTGCGGAATTCCACATATAATTGCGGCTGTCCCGAGGCCGCGCTCGCCGCGCGCGACCCGCTTCCCATCACCGCGACCGGTTCGCCAGCCAGGACGAATTGGCCGAGATCCACGGTGATGCGGTCCATACCCGCCATCAGGACATGGTATCCGCCGCCGGCATTGATGATCAAGAGTTGCCCGTAGCTTCGGAACGGTCCCGCATAGACAACCCATCCGTCCGCGGGGGCGGTCACTTGCGCGCCCATGCGGGTGGCGATGGTCAGACCCTTTTCGCTCCCCCCGACGCCGTCGGACATGCCGAAATCCTTCAGGCGCACGCCCGCAACTGGCAGCGGCAGCAAGCCTTTGGCCTCTGAGAACGGCATGGCGGGTGCGATGCGCGCGGGATTTTGGAGAGCGGCGATTTCGGTCGGGCCGGGCGCGGCGGTGGCCTGATCCGGCGGAGCGGTGGTGCGCGCGGCCTCGGCAGCGCGGGCCGACGCGGGCACGTCACGCTCCAGCTTGGTCACGAGATCGTGCACATCGCCGGTTCCCTTGGCGAGGGATTCGGCCTGGACCTTGTCCGTCTGCTGCAATGGCTGGGCCGCCGCCTGAAGCCGCTGGCGCTCGCCCACCAGGGCCGCGATGCGCGCGCGATCCTCGTCCAGCGATTGGCGCAGGCTGGCAAGTCGCGTGCGCGCCGAGGCGAGGTCGGCGCGCACGCGAGCGAGTTCGCCCAAGTCGGCGGCGAGGGTTTCCGCCTCCACGCGCATTTCCGGAAGAATGGCACCGAGCAGAATGGCCGAACGCACAGCGTCGAGTGCATCTCCCGGCCGCATGATGAGCGCCGGCGGGGGATCGCGCCCCATGCGCACCAGCGCGGCTAGAACTTCGGCGAGCACGGCGCGCCGCGCCTTCAAGGAGGCCGTGATTTGAGCGGCGCTGCGGTCGAGCTCGGTCATCCGCGCCTCGACCTCGATCAATTGCTGCTCGACTTCCCGCGAGCGCGCCGCCGTATCCACCAGAAGCTGGTTGAGCTTGCCCCGATCCCCGCGCGCCGCCTCCAATTCGGTTGCGATCTGCGCCCTGAACGCCTCGCTTCGGGCAACGTCGCTCTTAAGGGCGTCCGTGTCCACGCGCGGCACGCTCGCGGCCGGCGGGCGGGGCCGCGGCACGGGCGCGCCTGTCGGACCAGCAGGCGCCTGGGCCGGCGCAGGTAGCACCGGCAGGGCGACAAGCAGAGCCGCAGCCGCAAGGAGGCGAAGGCGAGCAAACATGAAGGAAGGCTAAACCAGCATGGTTGCGCAGAGGTAAACCCGCTCCAACGGCCGATACGCAGGGCGGCCGGCGAACCGCATGGGGCCGGGACACGCTGACCCCTTCCCTCCCGATCCGGGCGCTTGGTTGCGTTTCCAGGGGTCCGGGAAATGATCTATGGCTTTGATCTGAAGCGGCTCATGCCCGCGCGCCGGATGCCGCGCGTGCTGTCAGTTCGGATCTTTGGTCCGCCGTGCCTTGGGAGGTCGCATGCGTTCCACCGCAGCCTTGATAACCGGCGCCTCCAAGGGCATCGGGCTTGCCACCGCCCAGCGCCTTGCCGCGCAAGGGCATCTCGTCATTGGCGTCGCGCGCACGCAGCCCGGGGCGGACTTTCCCGGCCCGTTCTTCCCCTGCGACCTCGCCGATCTCGGCGCGACCGCACGGCTGCTCGAGGAGATTCGAGACCGTTTCGACGTTCTGCGGGTCATGAACAATGTCGGCGTCGTGATGCCGCAGCCGGTCGGCCAAGTGGACCTGTCGGCGCTGGAAGCGGTGTTCGACCTGAATGTGCGGGTCGCGGTGCAGGTCACGCAGGCCTGCCTGCCGGACATGAAGGAGCGCGGCTTCGGACGCATCCTCAATATCGTCAGCCGCGCCATCCATGGCGGCTATGACCGCACCGCCTATGCGGCGGCTAAAAGTGCGCTGGTCGGCTGCACCCGGACCTGGGCCTTGGAACTGGCACCGTTCGCTATCACCTCGAACGCCATCGCGCCCGGCCCAATCGAGACCGAGCTGATGCGCCGCTCGCGCCCGGTGGGCAGCGAAGCCGAGCGCAAAGCCCTCGCGGCCATTCCCATGGCTAGGTTCGGTACGCCGGACGAAATCGCGGCGGCCGCGGTCTTCCTGCTCTCGGATGAGGCGAGTTTCGTGACCGGGCAAGTGCTGGGCGTCGATGGCGGGGCCAGTCTCGGCGGACGCTGAAGCCTGATCTCGCCGCTCTGCGGGGGCACCTTTCGATCCCAGCGGGCGGGAGCGCGCCGTGCCGGGCGTGCCGGCTTAAAACAGGACAGGCACGGTCTCAGGCCCGGTGATAGGGATGCCCCGAGAGAATCGTCGTCGCGCGATACAATTGCTCCGCGAGCATCACGCGCACCAATTGATGGGGAAAGGTGGCCACGCCGAACGCGAGCATCAAATCGGCCCGCGCCCGCATGTCCGCAGAGAGCCCATCGGCGCCGCCAATGACCCACGCAATGGCGGGTGCACCCTGGTCTCGCTCCCGACCGACGCGTGCCGCGACCTCCTCGCTGGAGAGATGCTTGCCGCGGGGATCCAGCAGGCAGAGCCGTGCCCCTTGCGGAAGGACGGACTGGAGCGCCTGGCCCTCCTCCACCATGCGATCTTCGGCCCGGCGCGCGGCCGATTCGGGGATTTCAACCACGTCGAAGCCCGACAGGCCCAGCGCGCGGCCGCCCGCCTTGGCGCGATCCAGATAGCGCGCGACAAGATCGCGCTCGGCGCCCGCCTTCATGCGGCCGACACAGACAATCAGGATGCGCACAGCGCGCTCCGTCGCGAGACGAGCGCACGTCCCCGGTTCAGACCTTCGCGGTGCCGGCCCACATTTTCTCGATATTGTAGAAGCTGCGGACTTCGGGCTGGAAGACGTGGACGATCACGTCGCCCGCATCGATCAACACCCAGTCACAGGCCGGCTGACCTTCGACACGAACCTGCTTGACGCCATTGGCCTTCAGCGACTCAAGCAAATGTTCGGCGATGGCGCCCACATGCCGCTGGGAACGGCCGGAGGCGACCACCATGTGATCTGCGAGTGATGACTTCCCGCGCAGGTCGATGGAGACGATGTCTTCCGACTTGTCGTCGTCCAGGCGGGCAAGAACCAGGGCGAGGATCTCCTCGGCGTCAGGCTGCGCTTGGGAGACCGGTGCGGGCGCCTGTGGCGTGGCGGCCGCAAAGGAAGCCAATGTGGACAGGGGTCCGGATCCTCTCGCTCGTGAATGTCGATCCTGAGACGTCAGCGTGACTACCGTTCAGAACCGCTTGCATAGAATGCAGGCAAAAGAGAGAAAATTCAAGGCTTCTTAACCACAGGCGCGGCCATCTGCGCGGAGGCGGCCGCGAGCCCCGCCCGGATCCTTGTGGAGGACATGGGCGATTTCAGCCCATGCAGAAACACCCAGGCCGGGGGATCCAGCAGGGGGAGCAGCGCCGCGTCGCTCTCCTCGATGCGATACGGGCCAAGGGCGCGGGCAGCCCGCGAGGCGGTTGCGGACAGACTCTCGCCCATGCGGTCCACCACGGCGATGGGAACTGCGTCGGCCAGCGCACGCCACCGCTGCCATCGATGGAAATGCGTGAGATTGTCGGCTCCCATGATCCAGACGAAATGCGCCTGCGGCGCGCGCGCGACCAGCCGGGCGACGGTTTCATAGGTGAAGCGCGTACCGAGCACCGCCTCGATCCCGGTCACGTCGATTCGCGGGTTATCGGCGATGCTCCGCGCAAAGCGCACCCTGTCCGCCAGCGGAGGGAGTTGCCGATTGTCTTTCAGCGGATTCCCCGGCGTCACCAGCCACCAGACCTTGTCGAGACCCAGTCGCTTCAAGGCGAGCAGGCTCACCGCCCGGTGAGTGGCGTGAGCGGGATTGAAGCTGCCGCCATACAGGCCGATGCGCAGGCCGCGCGCGACGGGCGGAAGCCGCGTCACGTCACGACACATGCCGACGTCCCCGCCCGCCCTGTCTTCAGCCAAGCTCATCCCGCCCCCACAGGCCTCATGGGCGCGTCTGGCCGGCCCCGTGCACCCGATATTTGAAGGTCGTCAATTGCTCCGCCCCCACCGGGCCGCGCGCATGCATGCGACCGGTGGCGATGCCGATCTCGGCGCCGAACCCGAACTCGCCCCCGTCCGCGAACTGGGTGGAGGCGTTGTGCATGACGATGGCGGAATCCACCTCCGCGAGGAATTTGGCGGCGGCGGCGTCATTGGTGGTGAGGATGGAATCGGTGTGGTGGGAGCCGTGGGTCTCGATATGGGCGATGGCCGCGTCGATCCCCTCCACCACCTTCACCGAGATGATGGCGTCTTCATATTCGGTGTCCCAATCCTCGGCCGTCGCGGGAATGACGCGGGGATCCACCGCCTGCGTCGGCCCGTCGCCGCGCACTTCGCAGCCGGCATCGAGCAGCAGCTTCACGAGCGGCGCCAGCATGTGCGAAGCGACGGCTTGGTCCACCAGAAGCGTCTCCGCCGCTCCGCAAATACCGGTACGGCGCATCTTGGCGTTCAGCAGGACAGTCTTCGCCATGTCGAGGTCGGCGGCGGAATGGACATAGACGTGAACGATGCCGTCCAGATGGGCGAAGACCGGAACCCGCGCCTCGCGCTGCACCCGGCCAACGAGGCCCTTGCCGCCGCGCGGAACGATGACGTCAATGCTGCCGCCCAACCCCGCTAGCATGGCGCCCACGGCGGCGCGGTCCGCGAAGGGCACGAATTGCACGGCATCGGCCGGAAGACCGGCCTCCAGAAGGCCAGCGACAAAGGCCGCGTGAATGGCCCCGGACGAGAGCAAGCTGTCCGAGCCGCCCCGCAGGATCACGGCGTTGCCCGCCCGCACGCACAGGGCCGCCGCATCCGCCGTCACATTCGGCCGGCTTTCGTAAATGACACCAATCACGCCGAGCGGCGTGCGGACCCGTTCGATGACGAGGCCGTTCGGCCGCGTCCAGCGGTCCGTCACGGCGCCCACGGGGTCCGGCAGCTCCGCCACCATCTCGACGCCCGCCGCGATGGCATCCACCCGCTTGGAATCCAGCGCCAGCCGATCGAGGAAGGCGGCGCTCATGCCATCGGCGCGGGCCCGTTCAAGATCATGCGCATTGGCCTCCAGGATGATGGCAGCGGCTCCGCGAATGGCGGCGGCGGCGGCCTTGAGCGCCCGCGACTTGGTGGCCGCGTCCGCGAGCCCGAGCGAACGGGCGGCGGCGCGCGCCCTGCGACCAAGGTCGGCCATGTATCCTTCCAAATCCGCGGGCGCGGCCGGCGGCACAGCCTTGGCGAAGGCGGCTTCGGCGCGGGCGGCGGAGGACTGGGACATGGCGCGTCTCTTTCTTTCTGTACGGCAGTCTTAGCATCGCGCGCGCCCGCCGCACAGGAGGCGCGCTTCGGCCATATGGGGTCAGGCCGCGCCGACCACCATGTCGTCGCGGTGGATCATTTCGGCGCGCCCGGCGACCTCGAGGATGGTTTCGATCTCCGCCGTGGATCGGCCGATGATGCGCTGGGCATGGTCGCTGTCATAGGCCACAAGCCCACGCCCCACCTCCGCGCCGTCCGGGCCACGCAGCAGCACGGCATCGCCGCGCTCGAACTGGCCCTCGACGCGCGTGACGCCTGCCGGCAGAAGGCTTGCGCCGCGATGCAGGGCCTTGACCGCGCCGGCATCGAGATGCAGCACGCCGCGCGGCTCCAGCGCCCCGCCGATCCAGGCCTTGCGGGCACGAGCGGGGGTCGCACCGGTCAGGAACCAGGTGCAGCGCGCGCCCTCGGCGATGGCCCGCAGAGGATTCTTGCCGTGCCCGGAGGCAATCACCATGTGCGTGCCCGCCGAGGTCGCGATCTTGCCGGCCTCGATCTTGGTGCGCATGCCGCCGCGGGAGAGCTCAGAGCCGGCCGCACCCGCCATGGCCTCGATCTCGGCGGAGATGCGCGGCACCACGGGCAGATGCTCCGCGTCGGGATTGTGCGCGGGGGGCGCGGTGTACAGGCCGTCAATGTCCGACAAAAGGATCAGGAGATCGGCGCTCGCCATGGTGGCGACGCGCGCCGCGAGGCGGTCATTGTCGCCATAGCGGATTTCGGAGGTCGCCACCGTGTCGTTCTCGTTGATCACCGGCACCGCGCGATAATCCATCAGGCGCGCAAGCGTGGACCGGGCATTGAGATAGCGCCGCCGCTCCTCGGTATCGCCCAACGTCAGCAGGATCTGGCCGGCCGTGATGTCCTCATGGGCCAGAACCTCCGCCCAGGTGCGGGCCAGGGCAATCTGACCAACGGCCGCCGCCGCCTGGCTGTCCTCCAGCCGCAGCGGCCCCTTGGGCAGCGAGAGCACCGTCCGCCCGAGCGCGATCGCGCCGGAGGACACCACCATGATCTCCTTGCCCTGCCGGTGCAGGGCGCCGATGTCCTCGGCCAGCGAGGTCAGCCAGGCGAGGCGCACCTTGCCGCGCGCGGAATCCACCAGCAGCGCGGAGCCGACCTTGATGACGATGCGGCGGAAGTCTGAGAGAGCGGGGGTCTGGACGGTCACGGCACGGCTGCTTCAGTCGATGGGGCCGTTTCGATACTCCAAGCGCGCCCCTTCGGATAGGGCCGTCATGGCATGGCGGGCTTTACATCCGTGTGGATGAAGTCATTACCCTTGAACAGAAGCGGAAGGTCATGCGCCTGCGCCACGGCGTATGACAGGCAATCTCCGAAATTGAGCCCCGCCTTGTGGCGCCCTTTCCCGAACCGTGAAAAGGCTTCAGCTGCGAGACGGAACTGGACCAGGTCGAAAGCGACAGCGCGAATTCATGGGACGGCCAGCAGACCGTCAATGAAGAGGCTGGCGTCAGTCCGCAAGCGCGGCGTCAGCACGAGGTAGAGTTCCAGAAGCGTCGGCGCACCGATAATTGCCCCATGACGCGCGATGCACTCGCTGAACGTGTGATGCTCGGACTCGGCAAGCGCGATCGCGGCGAGCGCCGACGTATCCACCGCAATCAATGCGGCAGCCCATTGTCATCATAAAGATCGCTGTGATCCGAACTGGCGCCGGGCACCGCAAAACGGGAGGTGCGCGCCGAAAGCCCCTCCAGCGCATCAAGTGCGCTGGACGTATTCGCCACCCGCCCTCTCGCATGAGCCTTCACGAATTCTCTTGTAGGCCTTCATTCGCGCAGAGCGTTCAAATTCGCGAAGAGCATGAGCAACGATATCGGACAAAGTGGTCCCATGCTCTTCTGCGAGCCGCTCGGCAGCAGCAGCGACATCGTCCGCCATTGTTACTTGTCGAGCCATTTTTCCTCTCCACCCGAGGAAATATAGCAGCGGCTCGCTAAGGTCGCCACGCCTCCTTAGGACGCGCGACGGCAGCCTCCTCGGCGCGGGTACGGTCGACATGCTCCATGACCGCCCGCAGCGCCTCGGCCACCCCCTGCCCCGACTGGGCGGAGAGGAGGAGCGGCTTCTTCTTGGCCGCGCGCTGGAGGCGCTCCTTCTGCTGCTTCAGCAGTTCGGGCGAGAGGGCGTCGATCTTAGAGAGGGCCACGATTTCCGGCTTGTCCTCCAGGCCCGCCCCATAGGCCGTGAGTTCGGCCCGCACGGTCTTATAGGCCTTGCCCGCATGCTCGCTGGTGCCGTCCACCAGATGGAGAAGCGCGCCGCAGCGTTCGATATGGGCGAGGAACCGGTCGCCGATGCCCACGCCCTCATGGGCGCCTTCAATGAGGCCGGGAATGTCGGCGAGAACGAATTCTCGCCCATCCACCCGCACCACCCCAAGCCCGGGATGGAGCGTTGTGAAGGGATAGTCGGCGATCTTGGGCTTTGCCGCCGTGGTGGCGGCGAGGAAGGTGCTCTTGCCGGCGTTCGGCAGGCCGACAAGGCCGGCATCGGCGATCAGCTTCAGCCGCAGCCAGATCCAGCGCTCCTGACCCTCCAGACCGGGATTGGCCCGGCGCGGCGCCTGGTTGGTGGAGGTCTTGAACTGGGCATTGCCGAAGCCGCCATTGCCGCCTTCCAGCAGCTTGATCTTCTGCCCCACCTCGGTGAGGTCGGCGAGCACCGTCTCCTCGTCCTCGTCCAGGATCTCGGTGCCGGCCGGCACTTTCAGCACCACGTCCGCCCCGCGCGCGCCGGTGCGATTGGCGCCTTTGCCGTGATCGCCCTTCTTGGCCTTGAAATGCTGCTGGTAGCGATAATCGATGAGCGTGTTGAGACCGTCGACGCACTCGACCCAGACGTCGCCGCCGCGCCCGCCATCGCCGCCGTCCGGGCCGCCAAACTCGATGAACTTCTCACGGCGGAACGAGACGCACCCCGCCCCGCCATCGCCGGAGCGCACATAGACCTTGGCTTGATCAAGAAATTTCATGGGCTGGAGGTAGACGGGCGCGTGGCGCAACGCAAGAGCGGCGTCCCCCGCACGCCCTTTGACCTTTCGCCCCGCCTGGATCAAAAGAGGAACATGACCCCGCGCACCGTCGATGTCCTCCTGCCCCTCGGCCTCGATACGCCCTATTCCTATGCCGTCCCCGAAGGGCTCGATCTTGAGCCGGGAGACCTCGTGCATGTCCCGCTCGGCACGCGCGGCATGATCGGCTGCGTCTGGCCGGGCGGCGGAACGGCGCCGGTGGATGCGACCAAGATCAAGAGCGTCAAGGCGAAGCTCACCTATCCGCCGCTCCCGCCCGATCTGCTGAAGCTGATCGACTGGATGGCGGACTATACGCTCGCGCCAAAGGGCATGGTTCTGCGCCTCGCATTGCGCCACGGAGAAAGCCCCGGCCCCCAACGCGAGCGGGTGGGCGTGCGCCTTTCGGCCGGCGAGCCCTCCCGCATGACGGCGGCGCGCGCCAAGCTCCTGGCCTTTCTGGCGGACGGGTTCGTACGCGGCAAGGGCGAGGCGGCGCGCGAGGCCGGCGTGTCGCCCTCGGTGGTGGACGGGCTGGTGGATGACGGTGTGCTGGAGACCGTCGTCCTTCCGCCCGAGCCGGCCGCCGAAACGCCGGACCCCGCCCATGCGGCCCCTGTCCTCTCCGATCCCCAACGCCTGGCGTCCGAGGCCTTGCGGCAGGCGGTGGCCGCGAAAGCCTTCAGCGTCCACCTGCTGGACGGCGTCACCGGCTCCGGCAAGACGGAAGTCTATTTCGAGGCGGTGGCCCAGGCCCTGGCGGAAGGTCGGCAGGCCCTGATCCTGCTACCGGAAATCGCCCTTACCCAGGCCTTCCTCGATCGCTTCACCCGCCGCTTCGGGGTGAAGCCGGCCGAATGGCATTCGGGCATCGCCAGCCGGCGGCGCGCGCGCGTGCTCGACGGCGTGGCGAAGGGCGAGGTGCAGGTGGTGGCCGGCGCCCGCTCGGCGCTGTTTTTACCGTTCAAGGATCTCGGCCTCGTCATCGTGGATGAAGAGCATGACCCCGCCTACAAGCAGGAGGATGGGGTCTGCTACCATGCCCGCGACATGGCGGTGGTGCGCGCCCGCTTTGCCCGCGCGCCCATCGTGCTCGCCTCCGCGACCCCTTCCATCGAGACCGAGGTGAATGCCCGCCGGGGCCGCTATGGCCGTCTTGCCCTGCCCGAGCGGTTCGGCGGCGCCAAGGTGCCCGGGCTCGCGCCCATCGATCTGCGCAAGGAAGGCCCAGCGCGCGGGCGCTGGATTTCGCCGCGCCTGGCGCAGGAGGTGGGGGAGACGGTAGAGGGCGGCGGGCAGGCACTGCTGTTCCTCAACCGGCGCGGCTATGCCCCCCTCACCTTGTGCCGCTCCTGCGGGCACCGCATGAAGTGCCCGTCCTGCTCGGCCTGGCTGGTGGAGCACCGCTTCCGACGCCGCCTCTCCTGCCACCATTGCGGCTATCAGGCGCCGGTGCCCGAGGCCTGCCCAAGCTGCAACACCAAGGACAGCCTCATCCCGTGCGGCCCCGGCGTGGAGCGCCTTCAGGAGGAGGTGCAAACCCTGTTTCCCGAGGCGCGCAGCCTGGTCCTTTCCTCCGACCTCACAGGCGGCATCGAGCGCATGCGGGCGGAACTGGATGCGGTGGCGCGTGGCGAGGTGGACATCGTCATCGGCACGCAATTGGTGGCGAAGGGGCACAATTTTCCCGGCCTTGCCCTCGTGGGGGTGGTGGATGCCGACGTGGGGCTCGGCCAAGGCGACCCACGCGCGGCGGAGCGCACCTTCCAACTGGTCCATCAGGTGGCCGGGCGTGCCGGGCGCGGCGCGGCGGAGGGGCGCGGCTTTCTCCAGACCCACATGCCTGAGCATCCCGTCATGCAGGCTCTGGTGAAGGGCGACCGGGCGGCTTTCTACGAAACCGAGATTTCCGCCCGGCAGGAGGCCCACCTACCCCCGTTCGGCCGGCTCGCGAGCCTGGTGATTTCCGCGACGGACGGCCATGCGGCGGAGAGCCATGCGCGCCGCCTGGCCGCTTGTGCGCCTCTGGTGGAGGGCGTGCGGGTGCTCGGCCCGGCGGAGGCGCCGCTCGCCATCCTGCGCGGGCGCCACCGCTGGCGCCTGCTGGTGCGGGCGCCACGCGGGTTCGATCTCTCGGCTTATCTGCGCCACTGGCGCGCCGCCGCGCCGAAGGTGACGGGCAATACGCGCGTCGCCATCGACGTGGATCCGCTGAGCTTCCTGTAGCGCCCGTGCCCGTCTCAGGTGCCACGCGGACCGGAGGCCGCACAGGACGGAGTGACGCGGAAGCCACGGGCGATTTCAGGTCAAGGTAGGGGCAATCCGCGTGCCGGCCCGCTGACCCCATCGAAAGCGCAGTCCTTCAGTTCCGCCACCAACAGCCGCGCCGGATCGACCGGACCGGGCATGTGGATGCGGCCGGGCGGAACGTGCTTGAAGCCGAAGCGGCTGTAATAAGGCGCATCGCCCACCAGAACGATCAGGCGATGACCCGCTGCCTTTGCCGCGTCCATCGAGACTTCCATCAGCCGCGCGCCAATGCCCACGGAGCGGAACGGCGGCTCCACCGTCAGGGGGCCGAGCAGCAGCGCCGGCGTGGAGCCGATGGCGATCGGCGTGAGGCGCACCGAACCCACCATCATGGTGCCAACATGCGCCGTGAACGACAGAGCAAGGTCATGATCGGCCTGCTCCCGCAGCCGGAAGGCGGTGCGGCTGAAGCGGCCGGGGCCGAAGGTGCGCCGATGCAGCTTCTCGATGGAATCGGCGTCCCGGAGCGTTTCCGGCGCGAGGGCGATGGGAAGTTCAGTCATGGCAGGGAACCGGGCAGGTGCGAACGTCCCGCCCCGGCGAAAGATTGCCGGTCAGGCGGGCAGGCGGCGGCACACGCGAATGCGCGTCATGCTCGCTCGTCGTCGCTGCACCCGCAGTATCATCGTCTCGCTCTGACCCCGTGCCAGCAAAATGCCGGTCACGGGCGCCGATACCATGGGGGGCGGCAAGGGTCCAGGGGGTCTCTCGAGGGCCATGTGACGGATTCAGCCTCGCGCAAGCCGGATTTGCGCAGAATGAGGCAGCCAACTCCGTCTCATGGGATAACCGCGCATGTCCGCGCTCAGTCCTGGTGATCGGATGGCGATGAGGTCGAAGCGTCGGCAGGTGCGGGGCGCGCCCTGGGAGCCAAGGAATGGAAGAGATCAACCGCCTGGCGCGCATTACGGTGTCACGGGCCTGCGGATATGCGGCTGTGGCGATCAGCGCCATCATGGCGGCCCTCAGCTATAACCTGCGCATCTCGTTCCAGATGGGTGGGGTGCTGTGCCTGGTGGTGGCGTTGGTGCTGATCGTCAAGGCCACGAGCATCGATGCGCCCGACGACAACCGCACCGATCCCTTCGGCTTGCGTACAGAGGCGGTGCCGCAGAGCGACAACCACCTGCGCCGGATGGTATCACGGGCCTTGCGCGATGCGTATTTCACGTTCGCCCGTCACGCGGCCGCCATTTCCGGCGGCCTGCTGGCGGTCTCCCTGGGCCTTGGAATGATGGCCGGCTGAAGCGACCGTGAGCCGAGACGCCGCGCGTTCGGGCCAGCGACCGCCGCGCTCAGGCCTTGAAGCGGCGGGCCAAGCCATCGGCCGCCGCACGCAGCAGGCCCAGGTCAGCCCCCACCGCCACGAATCGATAACCCCAATCGAGGAAGCGGCGCGCCTCTTCCTCATTGGCGGTCAGAATGCCTGCCGGCTTGCCAAGGGCGGTGAGCCGGTCCACCGCCTCCTTGAGGAGGGCCTGCATCGGCGGCGCGGACCAAACACCGTGATAACCATAGGACGTTGAGAGATCGGCCGGGCCGATGAAGACGCCGTCCACGCCGGGAACGGAGGCAATGGCCTCCAGTTGCTCCATGGCCTCGCGCGTCTCCACCTGGAGGAGCAGCGAAATCTCGCTCTCGGCCTTTTGCAGATAGCCCGGCACGCGGCCATAGCGGCTCGCGCGGCCCGAGCCGGTCACGCCGCGGATGCCCTCCGGCGCGTAGCGTGTCGCCTCCACCGCGCGACGGGCTTCGTCCACGCTCTGCACATACGGGATGAGGAGGCCGGGCGCGCCGATGTCCAGCAGGCGCTTGATCTGCACCGGATCATTGGACGACGGACGCACGATGGGCGTTGCGGTTCCCCCGCGCGCCGCCTGAAGCTGGGAGAGCACGGCCGGCAATTCGTTGGGCGAATGCTCGGTGTCGAGCAGCAGCCAGTCGAAGCCGGAATCGGAGACCAGTTCGACCGTGATGTTGCTGCACAGGCTGCACCACAGCCCGATCTGGCGCTCGCCGGCGGCGAGCGCATGTTTGAAGGCGTTGCGGGGAAGGTCCATCACGCGCCTCAGATGAACTGGACCGCGACGGCGCCGAGCGGGCCGAAATCCGCATGCAGCGTGTCGCCCTTGGCGGCGAAGACCGGCCGCGTGAAGGAGCCGGACAACATGAGATGGCCGGGCTCCAGCACCGTGCCGAAGCGTCCCACCTTGTTGGCGAGCCAGGCGATCGCCATGGCGGGATGGCCGAGCACGCCGGCGGCAAGGCCGGTCTCCTCGATCTCGGAATTGCGATAGAACACCGCGCCCACCCAGCGCAGATCCACATCCGTGGGGCGAACCGGACGGCCGCCCAGCACGATGCCCGCGCCCGCGCCATTGTCCGCCACCGTATCGGTGATCTTGCGCGGGTTCTGCACCCGCGCATCGATGATCTCGATGGAGGGCACCACCCATTCGGTGGCGCGCAGCACATCCACCAGGCCAATGCCCGGCCCCTTCAGCGGCTCCTTCAGGATGAAGGTCAGCTCAGGCTCCACGCGCGGCACGCAGAAGTCGTCATGGCGCACTTTGGCGCCGTCATTGAGCAGCATGTAGTCGAGCAGGTGCCCGTAATCGGGCTCATCGATCTGCGAGGACGCCTGCATGGCCTTGGAGGTGAGGCCGATCTTATGGCCGATGAGCTTCGCGCCGCCCTTGACCTTTTGCTCCATCACCGCCGTCGAGATGGCGTAGGAATCCTCGATCTCGATATGGGGGAAGGTGATCGAAAGCTGGGTGGCCTGTTTGCGCTCGGCCTCCGCCTTCAGAAGGATGTCGACGGCGGCCTGGCGTTCGGCTGGGGAAAGCATGGACGTCTCCGGTCAGATGCGGGGCGCTTTGCGCCTCATTCGGGGAAAAGGGTCGCGAGGATTTCGCCGGCGAGATTGAAGGCGGCGACGCCCCGGAACAGGGTCGCGATGCCCGCCGCCGCGTGCAGTTCTTCGAGGCTCGCGCCGGCCTTGATGGCGGCCTTCGCGTGGTTGGCGGCGGCTTCGGACCCCTGCACCAGAAGGATGGCGAAGCACATGATCTGCACGCTCTTCTGGTCCAGCGCGTCGGGCGTGAGGGCGGCGATGCGCCAATCTTCCAGCGCGGCCACGAGCGCAGGGTCCACGCGCATGCCGAGCTTCAGGCGCTTGGCGATCTTGGGTGGCGTGAAGCCGATCATGTCCTCGTAACGGCGTTCCAGGTCTTCAAGGCTTGGAGGCTGGGTCATCTGACACTCACTGGAAGGAGAGAAAGAAGGCCGACCCGCTGGACGGGCCGGCCTTCGAGCCTGAACCCGCAGCCGCTGTCAGGGCATCGCTGCGGGTCCAAACGCTCAGTCGAGCTTCACGCCCGCGTCCGCGACCACCTTGCCCCACTTGGCGCTTTCGGTTTCCAGGAAGGCGCCGAACTGGGGGCCGAATGTGGCACCGGGCTCGGCGCCGAGATCGGCGAATTTTTTCACCATCTCGGGCTGGGCGAGCGCCGCCTTCACGCCGGCAATGAGGGTGTCGAGAACCGGTTGCGGGGTCTTGGCCGGCGCCACGAGGCCGAACCAGGCCGAGGCGTCGAAGCCTGGCACGCCCGCCTCGATCATGGTGGGCAGTTCCGGGAAGAGCGGGGAGCGCTGGGTGCCGCAGACCGCCAGCGCGCGGATCTTGCCCGCATCCACCTGGGGCCGCACCGCCGGCATGTTGTCGAACATCACCGGGATATGGCCGGCGACCAGATCATTCATGGCGGGAGCCGCGCCGCGATAGGGCACGTGGACCATCTTGATCTTCGCCAATTCCTCGAACAGCTCACCGGCGAGATGATTGGTGGTGCCGTTGCCGGACGACCCGTAATTCAGCTTGCCGGGCTCAGCCTTGGCGAGCGCCACGAGATCCTTCACCGTCTCGACCTTCAACTGCGGATTGACCGCCAGCACGATCGGCACGTTCGCCACCAGCGCGATGGGGGCGAAATCCTTCAGCGGATTATAGGTGAGGTTTTTGTAGAGCGAGGAATTGATGGCGAGCGGGCCGGGCGCCGAAAGCAGCAGGGTATAGCCGTCCGGCTCGGCGCGGGCCACTTCGCCCGCGCCCACGTTTCCGCCCGCGCCGGAGCGGTTGTCGACGATGACCGGCTGCTTCCACTGCTGCTGGAGGTTTTCCGCCAGAATGCGCGCGATGACATCGTTGGAGCCGCCCGGCGGATAGGGGACGATGATGCGGATGGGCCGATCCGGAAACGCGGCGGCGGCGGGCGTGACCGCACCAAGTCCCAGGGCCGGCGCCGCCAGCCCGAGGGCCGCGAGGGCCAATAAGGAACGACGGGCAAGCATGAGCCTCTCCTGTGCAATTTTCATCGATATTTTTCAAATCATCGATTTATTCATTTACATGCCGCCGGGCTGGCGTCAAATGCAACCTGTTCGCCGGCTTTCGCCCTGAGGGATGCGAGGGCCGGGTGGTGCCGAGAGAGACGATGACCGATCAAACTGCCCCGCTTCGCCCCCAGCATCCCTCCCCGGGGCCAGACCGCGCGCCGCGCCGTCCGCGCTTCGAGATACCGCGCGGCGCCTGCGACACCCATGTCCATGTGTTCGGCCCAGCCGCGCGCTTCCCCTTCAGCCCGCAACGCAGCTACACGCCGGAAGACTGCACCCTGGAGGATCTCGACGCGCTGCACGGCGTGCTCGGCATCGATCGGGCGGTGATCGTCCATGGCGGGGCGCACGGCACGGACAACAGCGCCACTCTCGATGCCCTCGACCGCGAACCTCAGCGCCTGCGTGGCGTGGCGGTCATTCCCTCCGGCCTGCCCCCCTCACAATTGGAGGACATGCACCGGCGCGGCATGCGGGGCTGCCGCATGTCCACCGTTGTCAGCGGCGGCGCTTCCTTCGACCATCTGGAACGGCTCGCCGACGAGACCTTTGATCTCGGCTGGCATCTGGTTCTGCATTTCAACAAAGCGAGCGAACTGGTGGACGTGGCGCCGCGGCTTGAAGCGATCAAAAGCCCCTTTGTCCTGGACCATATGGCGCGGATCGGCGGAGCGGAGGGCATCACCTCGCTCCCCTTCAGGGTGCTCATGAGCCTCCTCGACACCGACCGCTGCTATGTGAAGCTCGCGAGCCTCTACCGGCTGTCCGCGCAGCCCTACCCCCACACCGACATGATGGCGATGATCGAGGCCGTGGTGGAGGCGCGGCCCGACCGCGTGATCTGGGGCAGCAACTGGCCGCACCCCATCTGCCCGGTGCCCATGCCCAATGACGGCGACCTGGTGGACCTCATCCCGCTCTGGCTGCCGGACGCGGCGGCGCAACGTCTGGCCCTGGTGGAGACGCCAGCGGAATTGTATGATTTCCCTCCATTGGATGCCCCTTCCGCATGACTGATCTGCGCGCACTCGATCCCGCCTCCAACGCGACGCTCTCCTCCACCCTGGTTGCCCGCGTGCGGGAAGCGATCATGCGGGGGGAATTGATGCCGGGCGCGAAGCTGGTGCTGGACCGCATGCGCGCGGTCTATGGGGTGAGCCTCAGCCCGCTGCGCGAGGCGCTCTGCCGGCTTGAAAGCGAAGGGCTCGTGCAGATCGTCGACCAGCGCGGCTATCGCGTGACCCCGGTCTCCAAGGAAAATCTGGCGGAAGTGATCCGTCTTCGGGTGGAATTCGAGGGTTTGGCGGCGAGAGAGGCCATGCTCCATGGCGATGCCGCCTGGGAGGGGCGGATCGTCGCCGCCCTGCATCTGCTCGGCCGCAGCCCGCGCGAAACCCGTTCAGCCGAGCAACAGGAAGCCTGGGAGCGCGCGCACCGCGCGTTCCATGCCGAGCTCATCTCGGCCTGCCGCATGCCCATTCTGCGCCAGTTCTGCGAGACGCTGCATGACCAAAGCGATCGCTATCGCCGGATCTTCCTAAAAGACCATCGACCGGACCGGGATGTGCCGGCCGAGCATGCGGCCATTGCCGAGGCCATGATCGAACGCCGCGTGGACGACGCCCTTCGGCTCCTTCGCGACCATATCGAGCGGACCGGGCGCAACGTGCAAGCCGCCCTCTGCCCCTGAGACCCGCGCGCGGACGAACGCCGCGACGGGACCAGCCCGGGCGGGCGAGCGGCGTATGAACGCCTTACTTGGGCAAAGGCTCCGCCCCGCATGATTTCGGGGTCATGTTGAACCAATTTCCGCATTTGTCGCAGGCGGAAACGGACAGTCCGAGCGCCAGGACGACCGCGATCTTCATAAGGCTGCGCACACAGACACCCCACTTTGAAACCGCCTGACCATAGGCCAGGCGCCATCAACTTGCACCCCACCGTCTCACGCAGCACAGGCCCATTCCGGCGACAAACTTCCGGGCCGGCAGAGCGATCAAACTGATTTGGGGACTCACAGCGATCCTGACCGGCGTCAGAGTGAAAAAATGCCCCGGCTCGCACCGGGGCATTTTCGTTCTCGTCTGCGCTCACGCGTTCACTCGGCGGCCGCGACCACCGTATTGCCGCGGGCGAGGCGCTCGCGCTTCAGCAGTTCGGCCACCAGGAAGGCGATCTCGATGGCCTGGTCGGCATTGAGGCGCGGGTCGCAATAGGTGTGGTAGCGGTCGCGCAGGTCTTCGTCCGAGATGGCCCGCGCGCCGCCGGTGCATTCGGTGACGTTCTTGCCGGTCATTTCCAGGTGCACGCCGCCGGCATAGGTTCCCTCGGCCGCATGGATGTCGAAGAAGGACTGGATCTCCGACTGGATGCGCTCGAACGGGCGGGTCTTGTAGCCGGAGGCCGCCTTGATGGTGTTGCCGTGCATCGGATCGCACGACCAAACCACCGTGCGCCCTTCCCGCTCCACGGCACGGATGAGGTTCGGCAGATGGTCGCCCACCTTGTCGGCGCCGAAGCGGCAGATGAGCGTGATCCGCCCCGCCTCATTGTCGGGCTGGAGAATGTCCAGCAGGCGGATCAGGCCGTCAGCCGTCAGCGAAGGGCCGCACTTGATGCCGATGGGATTGCGGATGCCGCGGAAATATTCCACGTGACCATGATCCGGCTGGCGGGTGCGGTCGCCGATCCACAGCAGGTGGCCGGAGGTGGCGTACCAGTCGCCGGAGGTGGAATCCACACGGGTCAGCGCCTGCTCATAACCGAGCAACAGGGCCTCGTGGCTGGTGAAGAAATCCGTGATCCGCATTTCGGGATGGGACTGAGGATCGATGCCGCAGGCGCGCATGAAGTCGAGCGCCTCGGTGATGCGGTTCGCCAGTTCCTGATAGCGGTGCGACTGCGGGCTGTCCTTCACGAATCCCAGCATCCACTGGTGCGCGTTGGACAGGTTGGCATAGCCGCCGTTCGCGAACGCGCGCAGCAGGTTCAGCGTCGCCGCCGACTGGCGGTACGCCTCGATCTGGCGGCGCGGGTCGGGCACGCGGGCCTCCGGCGTGAAGGCGATGTCGTTGACGATATCGCCGCGATAGCTGGGGAGTTCGACGCCGTTCACGGTCTCGAAATCCGCCGAGCGCGGCTTGGCGAACTGGCCCGCGATGCGGCCCACCTTCACCACCGGCAGGCCGCCGGAGAAGGTGAGCACCACCGCCATCTGCAGGAACACGCGGAAAAAATCGCGGATATTGTCCGCGCTGTGCTCATCGAAGCTCTCGGCGCAATCGCCGCCCTGGAGCAGGAAGGCTTCGCCGCGCGCGGCCTTCGCGAGTTCCGCCTTCAGGCGGCGCGCCTCGCCCGCGAACACGAGCGGAGGATAGGTGCCGAGCTTGCGCTCCACTTCCGCGAGGTCGGCCGCGTCCGGATAGGACGGCATCTGGACGGAGGGATAAAATCGCCACGTGTCCGGGCGCCAGCCTTCGGCGCGGCGAGAAGTGGTCTCGGCGCTCGGGGTGCGATCGGAAACGGGACGGGTTGGCATCACTCTCTCCATTGGTCCTTCCGGACCGCAAGGCGGCCAGATCTGGCGGTTGGTCTTGCGGCGTATCTCCTTGCGCCGGAACGGGCGCTTATACACGAGACGTGCCAACGGAGCCACCGTGTCGCCGCCAGCCCGCTCCTCGCGCCACGCATGCCGGACTTAAGGCGGGACACGCAGCCAGCATTAAGATCGGACATAGACACGCTTTTGCCGCAGCGCGCGGCGGCCTCGAAATTGATCCAAATCAATTTTCATTTTCGAGCACAATCGTTCCATTTTGGATCTTTTTATAAATTATCTATATATATCAACGCAAAAGATACACAGATCTGCCGCCCCGACGCGGCCGGTTGCTTCACGAAACCTTCGCCCCGGCGGCGCAATAACGCAGGCCGAAACGGATGGATCGGACGACGGCCTGTGGCCCGGCGCCGAGACTTGGGAGTGTGCGATGTCGATGGTGTCCGCTGACCTTGGTTCCAAGGCCCTACCCCTGCGCGGCGCCGCGCCGACCGCTTCGAGCCCCGCACCGGCTGCACCGGTCCGTCACGGCTCGCTGATGCGGCGCATCATCACCGCCGTTTCCGCCGGCGTGGTGATCGCCTTCGTCGTCTTCGCAGCCGCCATCGACATCAACCAGCAGGGCCTGATGCGGCGCGAGATCGACGCCAAGCTGTCCGCCTCCAGCCTGCTCGCCTCGGACGCGGTCGCGAGTTGGTTCGCCGGCCGCCTTTTGCTGACGCAGGAAGTGGCGGACGCCATCGCGAAGGCGCCTGACACTGCACCGACCCTTTTGGACAATCCGGTCCTGCTCCGCCAGTTCAAGGGCGTCTATTTCGGGACAAATGCGGGCGTTCATCACAATGCGCCGGTGCAGACCATGCCGGCCGGCTATGACCCGCGCAAGCGCCCCTGGTATCAGGCGGCGGACACGGCGCGCGGCCCCGTCCTCACCCCGCCTTATGTGGATGCCACCACCAAGAAGCTCGTCATCACCGCAGCCGTCCCCGTCTATGTGCAGAGCCAGTTGGCCGGCGTGGTGGGTGGCGACTTCTTCATCACGGCTTTGCAGGAACGGCTCGGCGCAATCAATTTCGAGGGCGCGGGCTATGCCTTCCTGGTGTCGGACACGGGCACCATCCTCGTCCACCCTGACGCGGCGCTCGTGGGCAAGCCACTCACCGACCTGTTCGGCGCCGCACTTCCCCCCATGACCACCGACATCTCCCATGCGCAGGTGGGCGACAAGACCATGCTCGTCACCTTCCGCCCGCTAGAGGGCCTGGACGGCGCGAAATGGAAGATCGCGGTCGCGATCGACTCCGCGCGCGCCTATGAGGCGCTCACGCAATTGCGGATCACGGCGGCCATTGCCACCGCCATCGTGGCCATCCTGACGGTCATCCTCCTTCAGGTTCTGCTGAGCCGCGCCATCGGCGGCCCCCTGTCGCGCATGACCCAGGCCATGAACGGACTGGCGGCGGGCAATTTCGCCACCCCGATCCCGGGCCTTGACCGGCGCGACGAGATCGGCGCCATGGCGCAGGCCATGCAGGTGTTCAAGGAGAACGGCATCCAGCGCGCAGAGCTGGAAGCGAAGGAACACGCTGCCGCCGAAGCCCAGCGGGCGCGCAGCGAAGCCATTGAGCGCCTCATCGCGGACTTCAATCAGGACATCACCGGCGTCCTTAGCCTGCTGTCGGGCGCATCGGGAAAGCTGGAGAGCACCGCCTCTTCGCTCAGCACCACGGCCGATGCCAGCGCCCGCAACGCCCAGGGCGCGGCGGCTGCCGCCGAACAGGCCTCGGCCAATGTGCGCAGCGTCGCCGCCGCCTCCGAGGAACTGGCGGCCTCCATCGGCGAGATTTCCAACCGCGTCCACAGTTCGCGGGCCGTGGCCGAGCGCGCCGCCGCCTCTGCCCAGGAGACGGACCGGACGGTGCAGAGCCTGGTGGCTGCCAGCGGACGGATTTCGGAGATCGTCAGCCTCATCAACGCCATCGCCGAGCAGACCAATCTGCTCGCGCTCAACGCCACGATCGAATCCGCGCGCGCAGGCGAAGCCGGCAAGGGCTTCGCGGTGGTGGCGCAGGAGGTGAAGTCCCTCGCCAACCAGACCGCCAAGGCGACCAACGACATCTCCTCGCAGATCAAGGAAATCCAGGACGTCTCGCGCGACGCGGTCGAGGCCATCCAGGAGATCGGCACGGTCATCGAGGAGATCAACGCCATCTCCGCCGATATCGCGGAAGCCATGAACCAGCAGGGCGCGGCGACCCGCGAGATCGCCTCCAGCGTCATGCAGGCGGCTGCCGGCACGGCGGAAGTGTCCAGCAATGTGACGGATGTGCAGGCCGGCGCCTCTGCCACCGGCACGGACGCGGGCCAGGTGCTCGGCGCCGCCACGCACCTCTCGCAGGAAGCAGCGGCTCTGCAAGCGCGCGTCGAACGTTTCGTAGCGGCCATCCGCGCCGCCTGACCGCGCCGTGGCGGGGGTCGCAACGGCGCTGCACATCCAGCGGGCACCTCGGGCGGCGCCGTCGGAGTGTCCTCCTTCGGCTTTCCTTCCGCCCTGCCTATTGAAACAGATCGAGTTTTTGGGTGTGGGGGCGAAGGAACGGCGGATGGCAGCGCCCGCCGGCTCCAGAATGCCCGGACGGTAGGCGCGCACGAAAGCGGCACCGACGTTCATTTGCATACAAATTGAGCATACCGGATATTTCACCGACAAAATGATGACGTTTTGGGTTGTATTTTCCCCTGCGTCATCGAACGCAGCCGTGCCCCCGAGGCCAGCGGCGCCGGGTGGCACGCACGTTGCTAGGTCCCCTCCCGTGCTCACAGAGGGGACGTCACCTGATGCCGATTTCCAAGATTGCCCACCGCCAGGGACGCCGCGCCGGCGCGGCCCTCCTTCTGGTTACGGCGGCCGCCTTCTCGGTGCCCTCGATCGCCAGCGCGCAATCGACCTTGCGCATCGGCATGACCGCCGCGGACATTCCACGCACCCTCGGCCAGCCGGACCAGGGCTTCGAGGGCAACCGCTTCACCGGCCTCACCATGTATGACGGCATGGTCAATTGGGACCTGTCGTCCGCCGAGAAGGCCAGCACGCTGAAGCCGGGCCTTGCCACCGAGTGGAAGGTGGACGATGCGGACAAGACCAAGTGGGTCTTCAAGCTGCGCCCCGGCGTGACCTTCCATGACGGCTCGCCTTTCACCGCTGACGCGGTGGTGTGGAACGTCGACAAGGTGCTGAACAAGGAAGCCCCGCAATTCGACGCGAGCCAGGTGGGCGTCACCGCCTCGCGCATGCCGACCTTGGTGAAGGCGCGCAAGATCGATGACCTCACGGTCGAGATGGTGACCAAGGAGCCGGACAGCTTCCTACCCTATAATCTCACCAACCTGTTCATCGTCAGCCCCGCCAAGTGGCAGGCGCTCTATGACAAGGCCGAGGGTGCGGATGCCAAGGCCAAGGCCGCTGCCGCCTGGACCGCCTTCGCCGCCGACGCGTCCGGCACCGGACCGTGGAAGATGACCAAATTCGTTCCGCGCGAGCGGCTCGAACTGGCGAAGAACGACGCCTATTGGGACAAGGCCCGCGTTCCCAAGACGGACAAGATGGTCCTCCTGCCCATGCCGGAGGCCAATGCCCGTACCGCCGCGCTCCTCGCCGGGCAGGTGGACTGGATCGAGGCGCCCGCTCCGGATGCGCTGCCGCAATTGAAGCAGCGTGGCTTCCAGATCTACCAGAACGAACAGCCCCATGTGTGGCCCTGGCAATTCTCGCGCATCGAGGGCTCGCCCTGGAACGACATCCGGGTGCGTAAGGCGGCCAATCTGTGCATCGACCGCGAAGGCATGAAAGACGGGCTGCTGGGCGGCCTCATGGTGCCCGCCACCGGCACGTTCGAGCCCGGCCATCCCTGGCGCGGCGACGTCACCTTCCAGATCAAGTACGACGTGAAGGAAGCCCAGAAGCTCATGAAGGAGGCCGGTTTCGGCCCCGACAAGAAGCTGAAGGTCAAGAACCAGACCTCGGCCTCCGGCTCGGGCCAGATGATGCCCCTGCCCATGAACGAGTATCTCCAGCAGGCCCTCGCCGAATGCTATTTCGACGTGTCGCTGGACGTGATCGAGTGGAACACGCTGTTCACCAATTGGCGGCGCGGCGCGAAGGACCCCACCGCCAACGGCTCCAACTCCATCAATGTGACCTATGCGGCGATGGACCCCTTCTTCGCCCTGGTGCGATTCCTCCAGTCGGGCATGGCTCCGCCAGTTTCCAACAATTGGGGCTATATCAACGAGCCCAAGTTCGATGAACTGGTAAAGGCCGCACGCTCCACCTTCGATCCCGCCGAGCGGGACAAGGCGCTGGCCGCGCTGCATGCCGCCTCCGTGAACGACGCGGCCTTCCTCTATGTCGCCCACGACGTCGGGCCGCGCGCCATGTCGCCGAAGGTGAAGGGGGTGATCCAGCCCAAGAGCTGGTTCATCGACTTCTCCCCCATCACGGTCACCCCCTGATCAAGACGGCACGGGGCGGATCGCGCCCCGTGTCCCCCTCCCGCGCTGAGGTGTCCGGCCCGTGCTGATCTATGTCCTGCGACGCATCGTTTACGTGATCCCGATCGTGATCTCGGTGGCGCTGGTGTGCTTCCTCCTGGTGCATATCACCCCTGGCGATCCTCTGGTGGCGGTGCTGCCGCCCGACGCCTCCCAGGAACTGGCCGCCCAGTTGCGCACCGCCTACGGCTTCGACCGGCCCTTGCCGGTGCAATTCGGCCTGTGGATCTGGAAGGCGCTGCATGGCGATCTCGGCACCTCCATTGCCACTGGACGCCCGGTCTTCACCGAAGTCATGCGGGCGGTGGGCAACACCTTTATCCTGGCCGTCACCGCCTCGCTCATCGGCTTCATTCTCGGCGTCTTCTTCGGCCTGATCGCCGGATATTTCCGCAATACCTGGATCGACAAGCTCGCCACCGGCATCGCAGTGACCGGCGTGTCCGTGCCCCATTACTGGCTCGGCATGGTGCTCGTGATCATCTTCTCGGTGATGCTCAATTGGCTGCCGGCGGTCGGTGCGGGCCCAGGCGGCTGGGCCTGGAACTGGGAGCATATCCGCTTCCTCATCCTGCCCGCCGTTACCATGTCGGTGATCCCCATGGGCATCGTCACCCGCACCGTGCGCGCGCTCACCGGCGACATCCTCTCGCAGGATTTCGTCGAGGCGCTGCGCTCCAAGGGTCTTTTGGAGCGGCAGGTGTTCCGCCACGTGGTGAAGAATGCCGCGCCGACCGCCATCGCCGTCATGGGCCTCCAGCTCGGCTATCTGCTCGGCGGCTCCATCCTGATCGAAACGGTGTTTTCCTGGCCGGGAACGGGCTTCCTCCTGAACTCCGCCATCTTCCAGCGCGACCTGCCGCTGCTTCAGGGGACCATTCTGGTGCTCGCCCTGTTCTTCGTCTTCCTGAACCTGCTCGTGGACGTGGCGCAGGCCGCCATCGATCCACGCATCAAGCGGAGCTGAGCCCATGACCACCGCCAGCGACGCTTCCCTTCAAGCCGCACCCGTTCACAAGGCGCGGGGCTATTGGGCGACCGTCGGCCGCCGCCTGATGCGCGACAAGGTGAGCGTGGTCTGCGCCATCATCCTGCTCGCCATCCTGCTCGCCGCCATCTTCGCGCCCTTCCTCCATTTGGCGGACCCCTACCAGGGCTCCATGATTCGCCGCCTGCGCCCCATCGGCACGCCGGGCTATCCGCTCGGCACCGACGAGCTTGGCCGCGACATGCTCGCCCGCCTCATCTATGGCGGACGCCTGTCGCTGCTCATCGGCATTCTGCCGGTCATCCTCGCCTTCTCCATCGGCACGTGCCTCGGGCTCGTGGCAGGCTATGCGGGCGGCAAGGTGAACACTGCCATCATGCGCACGGTGGACGTGTTCTACGCCTTTCCCTCGGTGCTCCTCGCCATCGCCATTTCGGGCGTGCTGGGCGCCGGCATTGTCAATTCCATCGTCTCGCTGACCGTGGTCTTCATCCCGCAGATCACCCGCGTCGCCGAGAGCGTGACGACCAGCGTGCGCAATCTCGACTTCGTGGATGCCGCGCGCGCCTCCGGGGCCGGGCCGCTCACCATCATGCGGGTGCATATGCTCGGCAACGTGCTCGGCCCGATCTTCGTCTATGCCACCGGCCTCATTTCGGTCTCCATGATCCTTGCGGCCGGCCTGTCCTTCCTCGGCCTCGGCACCAAGCCGCCGGAGCCCGAATGGGGCCTCATGCTCAACACCTTGCGCACCGCCATCTACGTCAATCCCGGCGTCGCCGCGCTGCCGGGCGTGATGATCTTCGCCGTCTCCATCTGCTTCAACATGCTCAGCGACGGGCTGCGCAGCGCCATGGACATCCGCAATTGACGACGCTCCTCGAACCCATCGCCGATATTGGCGGCGCCGCCCAGCCTCTGCTCGACGTGAAGGGCCTGACCAAGCATTTCCCCATCGGCGGCGGTCTGTTCGCCGAGAAGAAGATCGTCCGCGCCGTGGACGATGTCTCGTTCCAGGTAGGCAAGGGCGAGACGGTGGGCATCGTGGGTGAAAGCGGCTGCGGGAAATCCACCACCGCCCGCCTGCTCATGCATCTCATGCCCCGCAATGCCGGGGACATCCTGTTCGACGGGCAATTGGTGGGCGAGACGCTGAGCCTACGGGATCTGCGGCGCGGCATGCAGATGGTGTTCCAGGACAGTTACGCCTCGCTCAATCCCCGCCTCACCATCGAGGACAGCATCGCCTTCGGGCCGAAGGTCCACGGCGTATCGGACAAGGACGCGCGCGCCCTTGCCCGTGACCTGCTGACCAAGGTGGGTCTGCGGCCGGAAGTGTTCGCTAACCGCTATCCCCATGAAGTGTCCGGCGGGCAGCGCCAGCGCGTGAACATCGCCCGGGCACTGGCCTTGAAGCCGCGCCTCGTGATCCTCGATGAAGCCGTCTCCGCGCTCGACAAATCGGTGGAAGCGCAAGTGCTGAACCTGCTCACCGATCTCAAGCGCGAATTCGGGCTCACCTATCTCTTCATCAGCCACGATTTGAACGTCGTGCGCTACATCTCCGACCGGGTCCTCGTCATGTATCTCGGCCAGGTGGTGGAGCTTGGGCCGGTGGATGCGGTCTATGACGGACCGGCGCATCCCTATACGCGCGCCCTGCTGGCCGCCATGCCCGCCATGGACCCGGACGAGCGAACCCTGGAGCCGCCCATCTCGGGTGATCCGCCCAACCCCATCGACCCGCCCGCCGGCTGCCGCTTCCACACCCGCTGCCCGTTCGCGGAAGCGGTGTGCAGCGAAACCGTCCCGGCCTTGTCGCCCGTGGAGGCGAGCGGCCATCTCGCCGCCTGCCACATGGTCACTCCCGGCTCCGGCCACAGCCGCGCGCCTGCGCTGGAGGCCGCATGACAGCGCCCCTCACCGCAGAGGCGGTGCGTGCCACCGCCACCACCGCCGGCCTCGACTTTTCGCCCGAAACGGCCGCCCGCATCGTGACCGCGATCGCCCCCGCCTTGGCAGCCTTCGCGCCCATCGCCGGGACGCTGCCGCTCGATCTGGAGCCCGCCACCTTCCAGCGCGTGCAGCGCCAGGAGGACGGAGAATGACGCTGCACTCGCCCGCCCCTGCGCGCATCGACGACCCGGCTCTCCTATCGCTGACCGAGGTTGCCGCCGCCATCCGCGCACGCCGCCTCTCCGCGCGGGAGGCGACCGAGGCCTGCCTCGCCCGCATCGCGCGGGCGCAGCCGGTCCTCAACGCCTTCATCTCCATCGAGGCCGAGGGCGCCCTCAAAGCGGCGGACGCCGCCGACGCGGCGCTCGCGCGGGGCGATGTGAAAGGCCCACTGCACGGCGTGCCGCTCGCCCACAAGGACATGTATTACGATGCCGGCCATGTGGTGACGTGCGGCTCGAACCTGCGCCGCGACTTTGTCGCGCCCGTCACTTCCACCGCGCTCCAGCGCCTGAAGGACGCGGGCACAGTGCGGCTTGGCGCACTCCACATGGTGGAGTTCGCCTTTGGCCCCACCGGCCATAACCCGCATTATGGCCCGGCCCGCAATGCCTGGAATCCCGACCATGTGACCGGAGGTTCTTCGTCCGGATCCGGGGCGGCGGTGGCGTCGCGCCTTACCTATGCGGCGCTCGGTTCCGACACGGGCGGCTCGATCCGCCTCCCGGCCCATTTCTGCGGGGTCTCCGGCCTCAAGACCACGGTGGGCCTGGTGAGCCGCGCGGGGGCGATGCCGCTCTCCCAATCCCTCGACACGGTCGGCCCCATGGCCCGTACGGTGGAGGATTGCGCCCTGCTGCTCGCTTTGATGGCGGGCGCCGATCCGGCGGACCCCACCTGCGCCACCCGCCCGGTGCCGGATTATGGCGCCGCAACCCGCCTGCCGCTCGCGGGCCGCACCATCGGCATTCCCGAGAGCTTCTATGTGGATGACCTCGATGCCGATGTGGCGGAGGCCATGGACACGGCCATCGTCTTGTTCGCCCAGGCAGGCGCACGCATCGTGCCCGTTCGCCTCCCCGACCAGCCGCCGCTGTCCGCCGCCTCGACCGTCATTTTGCTGTCGGAGGCCGCCGCCTTCCATGCGCAGGGGCTTGCTAGCCGGCCCGAGGATTATGGTGACCAGGTGCGCGCGCGCATCGAGAACGGCTTTGCCATTCCCGCCGTCACCTATCTCGAGGCCCTGCGCTGGCGCGGGCCGGCGCTCGCCGCCCATCTGGAGGCGATAAAGGGGATCGACGCGGTGCTGGCGCCGGCCGCCCCCATGCCCGCGCCCACCATCGCAGAGACCGATCTCGGCGGCGCGCCCAATGCCGAGGCCATGATCCAGCGCCTCACCCGCTTCACCCGCCCGGTGAATTATCTCGGCCTGCCCGCCGTGAGCATTCCCGCCGGTTTTACCAACTCAGGTCTTCCGGTTGGCCTCCAGCTCATGGGCCGCCCGTTCGGGGAAGCCGATCTTGTCACCCTCGGCGCCGGCTTCCAGCGCGAGAGCGACTTTCACCTCCAGATGCCGGAGCTGCCGTGATGAACACGCCCTCCCCCGCCGCCCCGGTCGTCAGCGTCGAGGACCTCACCATCCGCTTCACGGGCGAGCGAACCGTCCATGCCGTGAACGGTGTCTCCCTCTCTTTGGGCCAGGGCGAGGTGCTGGGCCTCTTGGGCGAATCCGGCTCGGGCAAGAGCGTCACCATGCGTGCCCTCATGCGGCTGCTTCCGCGCAAGAAGGCGCAGATTTCCGGCCGCGTCAGCGTCGCCGGGCAGGACGTGCTCGCTTTGTCGGACGCCGCCTTGTCGGATTTCCGGGGCAAGGTGGTCTCCATGATCTTCCAGGAGCCGGCGCTCGCTTTGGACCCGGTCTATACGATCGGCGACCAGATCGCGGAGAGCGTCGTACGCCATGAGGGCAAGAGCCGCGCGGAGGGCATGGCGCGGGCGCTGGAAATGCTCGAACTGGTGCGCATTCCCTCGGCCAAGCGTCGGCTGGCCGCCTATCCGCACGAAATGTCCGGCGGCATGCGCCAACGCGCCATGATCGCGCTCGCGCTCGCTTGCAAACCCAAGGTCCTGCTGGCGGACGAGCCCACCACCGCCCTTGATGCCACCGTGCAGATCCAGATCCTCCTGCTGCTGCGCGAATTGCAGCGCGAGATGGGCATGTCGGTGATCTTCGTCACCCACGATATCGGCGTTGCCATCGAGATCTGCGACCGCGTGGCGGTCATGTATGCCGGCCAGATCGTGGAGAGCGGATCGCTTGCGGATATCGTGCGCCGGCCCATCCACCCCTATCCGCGCGGACTTCTCGCCTCCACGGTCCATGGTGCGAAGCGCGGGGCGCGGCTGGAGACCATTCCCGGCACGCCGCCCTCGCTGGACGTCGCGCCCACAAACTGCTCCTTCTCTCCCCGCTGCGCCTTCGCGCAGCCGCGTTGTCGCGAGTCCCTGCCCCCCCGGATCGATCTCGGGCCGGGCCGGTTCGCGCGCTGCATTCTCGCCGAACAGAGTGTCCCGGAGCCCGCATGACCGCTTTGCCGAACCTTCGCATCGACGCCGACCGCTTCTGGGACACGCTGATGGAAACCGCCCGCTTCGGGGCGACCGAGAAGGGGGGCGTGCGCCGTCTCACCCTTTCCCAAGAGGACAAGAAGGTCCGCGACTGGTTCCGCGCTGCCTGCGAGGGGGCGGGCCTCACGGTGCAGGTGGACGAACTCGGCAATATGTTCGCCATCCGTCCGGGCAAGGACACGAGCCTCGCCCCGCTCGGCTTCGGCTCGCACCTCGACACCCAGCCCACCGGCGGCAAGTTCGACGGCATCGTCGGCACCCTCGCCGCGCTGGAAGTGGTGCGCACGCTGAACGATGCCGGCATCGAGACGCAGGCGCCGCTCTGCGTGTGCAACTGGACCAATGAGGAAGGCTCCCGTTTCGCCCCCGCCCTCATGGGCTCGCTCGCCCATGTGGGTGAGTTCACGGTCGCCGACATTCTCTCGCGCACGGACACCGAGGGCGTGAGCGTCGCGCAGGCGCTGGACGCCATCGGCTATCGCGGCTCCGCCACGGTGGGTGCGCAGCCTTTTTCCGGATTCGTGGAACTGCATATCGAGCAGGGGCCGATCCTGGAGGCCGAGGGCAAAACCATCGGCGTCGTGGAGCACGGCCAGGGCATCATCTGGTATGACGGGCGCATCACCGGCTTCGAGAGCCATGCGGGCTCGACGCCCATGCCCTTGCGCCGCGACGCGCTCGCCACCCTCTCGGAAATCGTGCTCGCCATCGAGGCGCTCGCCCTGGAGCATGGGCCGAACGCGGTGGGCACGGTAGGCGAATGTGTCATCGCCAATCCCTCGCGCAACGTCATTCCCGGCGCCATCGCCTTCACCGCCGAGTTCCGCAGCCCCGAGGCGGACACGCTGGAGGCACTGCACGCCGCGCTTCAGAAAAAGGTGGCGCAGATCGCCGCGCGGCGGCGGGTGGAGATCGCCCTCGATCTCAATTGGCGCAAGCCGCCCACCCATTTCGATCCGGCCGTCATTGCAGCCGTGCGCGGCGCCGCGGCGCAGCTCGGCCTGCCCAACCGCGCCATGGTCTCCGGCGCGGGACATGACGCCTGCTCGCTGGCGGACATCGTGCCCACCGCCATGATCTTCGTGCCCTGCAAGGACGGCGTCAGCCATAACGAGGCGGAATCCGCCGAAAAGGCGGACTGCGCGGCCGGCGCAAACGTGCTGCTCCACACCGTGCTCACCCTCGCCAAGGTGGCGGCGTGAGCGGGATACGGGCCGAAGCCTTGACGCAGGCGGGTTTTGCACCCTTCGGTCAGGTGCTGGCCGCGCCCGACATGCCCGGCCGGCGGGACTATTTTGATGCCAGCCTCGCAAATCTGCGCGCCGACGCGCCGGCGAGCCTCTCCATCGTGCGTGGCGCGGCCGTCGCGGGCGTGCCGGAAATCACGATCATCGAGCGGCATGCCTTCTCCAGCCAGAGCTTCCTGCCGTTGGCGCCCGCGCGCTGGCTGGTGGTGGTGGCGCCGGGAGGCGACGAAGGGCCAGACCTGTCCCGCGTCCGCGCTTTCCTGCCCGGGCCGGGCCAAGGCATCACATTCGCACCTGGAACATGGCATGCGCCCCTGACCACGCTGGACCCCGCCGCCTTCGCCATCTTCATGTGGCGGGACGGCGGACCGCTGGACGAGGAGATCCGGACCATCGCGCCCCTGCCGGTCCATATTCCACAGGCCTAGACGCACCGGCCGGATGCGGTTTTCTCAGACAAGACAAAAACTTACAGGACACCCCTCAAACGCCCCGCGCGGCCCGCATCGCTCATGCCGCGCGGCTCTGGACAGGGGCCATCGACTTCTCTATACACGCCGCTCCGAACGGTTTTTCGAGACCGCGTCGGCGCCCAGGTAGCTCAGTTGGTAGAGCATGCGACTGAAAATCGCAGTGTCGCTGGTTCGATTCCGGCCCTGGGCACCATCTCTTTTCCCCTCCCCTTTGATCGGATGCGCCTCGCCGTTTCAAGGCGATGATTGTCCGTCGCAGGGTTGCTGAAAGCCTGTGCTTGCCAGCGGCGCCGCCGGGCGGCAATCTCCGCTCCGCAAGGGCGCGCCGGGTGAAGACCGCGCGTGGGGCAGATACGGAAAGTCCGATACATGATGATGGACAATCGGAACGCCGGTGCCGGCACGATGAACAAAGCGAGCGGCGCAGATCCCGTCAGCCGCCGCGTGTTTCTGCTCGGCGCGGCGAGCCTCGGTGCGCTCGGCCTTGCCGGCTGCGCTTCCACCGACGGCATGACGCTCGCGGAAGCCAAGGAACTCTATGGGCCCGTGCCCAGCGAGAAGTTCCCGATCCCCGCGGCTGACATCAGCAAGGTGGATCCGAAATATTTCCGCCGGACGGTGAAATACGAGACCAAGGAAGCGCCCGGCACCATCATCGTCGATCCGAAGAATTATTACGTCTACCGCATCGAGGAAGACGGGATGGCGACCCGCTACGGGGCAAATGTGGGCCGTGCCGGCTTCCTGTGGAGCGGGGACGCCTATGTGGGCCGCAAGAGCGAGTGGGCCACCTGGACCCCGCCGCCGGAAATGATCAAGCGCCAGCCGGAAGTTGCGAAATATGCCCGTGGCATGCCGGGCGGCCTCGACAATCCGCTGGGCGCGCGCACGCTCCATCTGTACCAGAACGGCGTCTACACCCTCTACACCATCTATGCCACGATCGATCCCGAGACCATCGGGAATGGCATCACCAGCGGCTGCGTCGGCCTGCTCAGCCAGGACATGATCGACCTCTATAACCGCACGCCGGTCAAGACGAAGGTGATTGTTCTGCCGGCCTGATATGCCTGAAGGGCACCCGTGGGTGCCCTTTAGTTTCAAGATGTGCCGTCCAGCATGTCTCCGGCCGGATCGAAGAAGGGGTATGGGCCGTCATAGGCGCCGATAAAGTCGAAATGTGTCACAAGCCGCCCGTCCGCGAAGCGGTGCAGGTGCAGCCCCGGCGGCTCCATCCGGAAGGCAGGCGGTCCCGCCGGATTGAAATCAAGGCTGACCGCGTGCGCCGGTGAGGGGCAAATAGAGGCTGGCCGCCCCGCAAAGCTGGTGAACACTGTGCGATGCACATGGCCGCAGACCAAGGCGCGCACCTGGGGATGACGCCCGATCACCGCCTCCAAGGCCGCTCCGTCCCGGAGATTCTGGACGTCCATGTGAAGGATGCCCGTCGCGAACGGCGGATGGTGCAGCGCGACCAGGGTCGGCCGATCCGGCGTCGCACCGAGCGTGGCGTCCAGCCACGCCAGCGTGGGCTGGCCCAATTCTCCGTGCGGCGCGCCCGGCACGCTGGAATCCAGCATGACGAGACGCAACTCGAACGCTTCCACCACATAATTGAACTTTCCCGCCTCAGTGCGCGCGGCCAGCTCTGGAAAGGCGGCGGCGAGCCCGGCGGTGCTGTCATGATTGCCGGGAACGGGAAACAGGGGCATCGGCAAACACGCCGTAAGAGCCTTGAAGCGTTCATATTCGGCGCCGCGATCAAAATCCGTCAGGTCGCCGGTCATGAGGATGGCTTGGGGTCGCGCCGGGTGCCGCGCCAGATGCGCCACGGCGCGCTCCAGGAAAGCGGCGGTGTCCACGATGCCGTAGGCGAGGCTCCCGGGTGCGCGGATATGGGTGTCGGTCATCTGGGCGAGGAGCATGGGGCTCACACCGGAACGAGGCAGGAGGGATCGATGGAAAGGCCCACTTCGTCTCCGACCGACACCGCGAGGTGAGGGTCGGCCTCCGCGATCACGCGGCTGGCGCCGGCGGTGAGCACCACGCGCTGGCGGGCGCCGAGGAAATGCACCTGTGCCACGGTGAAGCGAAGGGGCGCCGTGTGCGGCGGCGTGAGGCGTGCGCTTTCGGGACGGAAGGCGATGACCGCCGTGGCGCAGTCGGCGCCGCCATGGGGAATGACACCCGCCGCCGTCTCCAATCGGCCGGCCCGCACCGAACCTTCCAGGCGATTGGTGATGCCCACGAAGTCGGCCACGAAAGCGTCGGCGGGGCGAAAATAGACGTCGCGCGGGGTGCCGATCTGGGCGATCTGCCCCTGGCGCATCACCACGATGCGGTCGCCCAAGGCCAGCGCCTCCGCCTGGTCGTGGGTGACATAGATGGCGGTGATGGCAAGCGAGCGCAGCAGCGCGTCGATCTCCGCGCGCAAATGCTCGCGCAAGGCGGCATCGAGGGCCGTCAGGGGCTCGTCTAAAAGGATCACGCGCGGGCGCACCGCCAGCGCACGGGCCAATGCGACGCGCTGGCGCTGGCCGCCGGACAATTGATCGATGCGCCGCTGCGCCAGCGCCTCAATGCGCATCATCTCCAAAACGGTTGTGGCCCGGCGCAGCCGCTCCGTGCGGGCGACGCCCCGCACCCGCAAACCGTAGGCGACATTCTCGATGACGCTCATGTTGGGGAACAAGGCGTAGGACTGGAACACCATGCCCACATGGCGCTTCTCGATGGGCAGGCGTGTCACGTCAGCCCCGTCAAAGGCAATGGTGCCGCCGGCGTCCGGCGTCTCCAGCCCGGCAATGAGGCGCAGCGTAGTGGTCTTGCCGCAGCCGGAGGGGCCAAGCAGCACAAGCGTCTCACCGGCCGCGATGGAGAGGTCCAGCGGCTCCAAGGCACGGGTGCCGTCGGCGAAGGTCTTGGCGCATCCTTTCAGTGTGATGGCGGCGCCGTGGGGAGCGGGAGCGGGGATCGGCATCAGGGTCGGGCTTTCCGCTGGATCGCGCGCCGCTCGCGGCCGGCGAACTGGATCGCCAGCAGCAGGGGCACGATCATCAGGAAGAAGACCAGCGTATAGGCGCTGGCGATCTCAAGGCGCATGGAGGCGTAGCTGTCCGCGAGCCCCACGGGCAGGGTCTGGGTGAGCGGGGTATGCAGCATCCAGGTGAGGTTGAACTCGCCGATGGACAGCGTCACCACCATCAGCGAGCCAGCGAGGATGCCCGGGCGGGCATTGGGGACCACCACCTGGATGAAGCGCTGCCAGGGCGAGGCACCGAGGCTGGCCGCACCCTCCTCCAGGGTGCGCACATCCACCGCCGCAAGGACCGCCATGACAGAGCGCAGCATGAAGGGCAGCGTGTAGAGCACGTGGCCCACCAGGATGAACGCATCGCTCGCGCGGAAGGCCCGCACGCTGCCATAAGCGAGGATGAGCGCGAGGGCGAGCGCGAGGCCCGGGATCGCCACCGGCAGGGTCACGATCTCCTCCACCACGCGCGTCAGGCGGCTCGGCCTGCGCACCAGTGCCCAGGCGGCGGGAACGCCGATCACCAGCGTCACGACGAGGGTTGCGAGCGCGATGCCGATGGAGCGGAAAATGGTCGGGGCATACAGGCCCCACACCTGCGCCACCCAATCCAGCGTCAGCCCCGAGCGCAGGCCCTGGAAATAGTTGATTGTCACGCCCGCAAGGATGGAGGTCACAGCTGGAACCACCAGAAAGGCCGCCGCGAGCAACGTGACGACCAGTTGGAAGAGGAAAACGAGGGGAGAGGCACGCATGTTCTTCACCCCGCTGCGGCCACGCCGGAGCCGGAAAAGCTGCGCGTCGCCGCCAGCACGCCCCAGGTGATCAGGCCGAGCGCGAGCGACAGGGCGCAGGCGCTGGAGAAGTTCGCGGCCAGGGTGAATTCGGTATAGATGGTCATGGCCAGCACATCGATGCGGGTCGCAAGGGTGAAGGCGGTGCCGAACGCGCCCATGGCTGTGGCAAAAGCGATCGCGCCGGATGCCATGAGGGCGGGCGCCAGCCCCGGCAACGTCACGTCCCGCAACACCGCAAGCCGCCCCGCCCCGAGCGAACGCGCGGCCTCGGTCAGGGCCGGGTCGAGCTTCTCGGCCGCCGCCATCAGCGACACCAGAACGCGCGGCAGGGAAAAGTAGACATAGCCCGCGAAAAGCCCCGCCATGGAATAGGCGAACACCAGCTTGCCCATGCCGAGGCTCTGCGTGAGGCCGCCGATCAGCCCCTGCCGGCCGGCGAGCAGGATGATCATGAAGCCCACCACCACGCCGGGAAAGGCCAGCGGCAGGGTCAGCATGGAGATGAGAAGGGATCGCCCAAAGAAGCGGTTGCGCACCAGGAAGAGCGCCACGACCACGCCGATCGCCAGCGTTGCCAGCGTGACCCCGGCGGACAGCAGGACCGTGGAAATCAGCGTCGACAGGTGGCGCGGATTTGTGAGCACGGTGAGATATTCGCCGGCCCCGTCCGGCCCCTGCCCCGCCACCATCACCACCCGCACCAGGGGCAGGAGGAAGAAGGCGAGCACGAAGGCGCCGAGGGGCAGAAGCATGAGGCGCGCGAGCCGGTCGGCGCTGGTCATGGCGGATCTCCGAAACACATGTAAGGTCCCGCGCCGCCACGCGATGGCAGCGCGGGACGGGGGCTCATTTCACCTCGGCGAGATAGCGCTCGGAGAAGCCCTTCTGGACGCTCTCCATCTTCGCGTAATCTACCGGCTTGGCGCGGGCATAGTCGGTGGCGGGCAGGAACCGCTCCGCCACCTCCTTGGGCAGGGGCACGTCGCGCACGGGGCGCAGATAGGCCGCCGCCCACATGGCCTGGCCCTTGTCGGAGAGGACATAGTCCAGCACCGTCTTCGCCGCCTCGGGGTGGGGATCGTTCTTCACCATGGTCATCACATAGGGCACGACCACACTGCCCTCGCAGGGAATGACGAAGGCGAAATTGCCCTTCTCGCTATATTTGGCGCGATAGGCGTTGAAGTCATAGTCGAACAGGATCGGGATCTCGCCGGAGACCACGCGGGCATAGGAGGTCTGCTTCGGTACGATGGGCTGGTTGGCGGCGAGCTTCTTGAAATAGTCGATGCCGGGATTGAAGTTTTCCAGCGATCCGCCGAGGGCGTTATTGACCGCCACCGCCCCCACATAGCCGACAAAGGCGCTGGAGGGGTCGAGATACCCGACCATGCCCTTGTATTCGGGCTTCAGCAGATCGGCCCAGCAGGCCGGAACCGGCGCGCCGCCGAGCGCATCCTTGTTGATGAAAAGGCCGAGCGTGCCGGAATGGATGGTGAACCAGTTGCCCTGCGGGTCTTTCAGACCGGCGGGGATTTCGGAGAAGTGCTTGGGCTCGTAGGGCTGGGTGACGCCGGCCTCCTTCGCCTTGATGCCGAAGGTGACGCCGAGATAGGCGACATCCGCCACGGGGCTCGCTTTTTCGGCGATCAGCTGGGCAAGCGACTGGCCGCTATTCTTGTTGTCCGGGGGCACCTCCACGCCGGTATCGGCCTTGATGGCCTTCAGCATGCGGCCCCAATCGGCCCATTCGGTCGGGCAATTGTAGCAGATCGCGTCCGCGGCGCGGGCCGCGGAAGGCAACAGGACGGCCGCGAGCAGCGGCGCGGCGACGAGGCTCTTCAAGGCGGAGAGTTTCATGCCAGAGGTCTTTCCAATTGGTCGCGGAAGGGCGCGCGCATGCGAGCCCGGGAACGCGGCTACGCGGGTGATCAGCTAGGGGCAGGACCAAGCGGTCCTAAGCCGGCCTTGGGGTGGGGGGCGACGCGGCGGCGATGGTGCCGCCGGGCCGCAGATGGAAGGGCAGGTGCTCAACGCCCAGCCCTCCCTTGGCGTCCATCAAGTCGAACAGACGCTCCACCGCCCGCTCGCCCATGCGGCGCGTGGGCTGGTCGATGGTGCAGAGCGCGGGGGACACGAGCCGCCCGATGGAGATGCCGTCAAAGCCGGCGATGGACACGTCGCCCGGCACGCTGAGCCCCATGTCGCGCACCGCCGCCGTGATGGAGAGGGCGAGCAGATCGTTGGAGCAGACCAGGGCCGTGGGGCGCGCGGGGGAACTCAGCAGGCCGGCGAGCGCCGCGCGATGGGCGTCGGCATCGCCCAGATAATCCAGTTCCAGAACCGGTTGCGGCTCATGCCCGGCCGCCCGCATGGCCGCGCAATAGCCCTGATGGCGCAGGCGCGAGCGATCGGAGGTGGAAAAGCGGCCGGCCACGAACAGGATGCGCGCATGCCCGAGCTCCAGGAGCGCCGCGGTGAGAGCGGCGCCGGCGGCGGCATTGTCGACCGTGACGGCGGCGCGCCCGGTGCGCTTGGGCTCGTTGTAGACGAGCACATAGGGAATGCCCTCGGCATCCAGATGGTCGAGGGTCGGATTGTCGTCGGGGTCCGCCACGGTGAGGACAAGGCCGGCGACGCTCTGGGCGATGAGCGTGTCCACCAGTTCGCGCTCGCGGGCCGGGTCATAATCGGTGGCGGTCACCAGCAGGACATGGCCGCGCGCCCGCGCCTGCGCCTCGATGCCTGCGACGGAACTGGCGAAGACCGGGTTGGTGAGGCTTGGAATGACGACGCCGAGCGTGCGGGTCCGCAGCGATTTAAGGGCGCGGCCGATCTCGCTCGGGCGGAACGACAGCTCCGCCATGGCCGCCCGCACCCGCGCCTCCACCTCCGCGCTCGCCGGCCCGGTGCCGTTCATCACACGGCTCACCGTGGCAATGGAACAGCCGGCGCGCGAGGCGACGGTGCGAATGGTGACGGGACGAGCCAAGGGATGTTCCGCTTTATGTAACCGTTTTCACAGCTTCGATAGCCAAGCCCCGTTACAGACATGTGACGGTCGTGCGCTGCGGTTCTGCGCGCGTCCTATCTCGCCGCTCGCCCCTCCCCCCTGCCGCGCCCGAAGATTCATGCCCTGCGGCTTGACGCAGAAGGCCGGTTTGCGCTCAGCTTGGGGCTTGAGGCGACCGCGAAACGGGCGGCGCGTCCAGCGGAGCGCGGGAGCCGCGTGCCGTCCCCTTCGTCCGGCGCGGGGTTCAGCCTGACATGCCCATCCATGTGCACCGGCGCAGCACCGCCGTGAGGGACACAGCCCCAGAGCCGCGGGCATGAGCGAGACAGCCGGATGGGGTTTCCTTCCCCTTGCCCTCCTGCTTCTGAGCCTCCTCACGGCCGGGCTGACGCTGCACCTGCGCGGCCGGTGGAAACGGGCGCAGACGGATCGCATCGCGCCGCGCGCGGGGGGAGACGGCGTGCCCTTGGTCGCCGCCTTCTCGGGATGGAAGGGCATGCCCTGGATCAGCTTCGCCTCCAGCGACCTCGCGCCAAGCTTGATCCTGCATGCGGACCATCTCGCCTGCCGCGTCCTGAAGACCCGGCGCAAGCCCTATGCCGCAGTGTCACGTGTGGATTATCGCGAGACGGTGGCGACCACGAACATCGTGCTGGAATTTTCCGATTCTCCCGTGAGCTTCACCGGAAACACGGCCAATCGCGACACCGCCCGCGCTGCGATTCGGCGTCTGGCCGAACAAGGTTGCCCGCTCTCGCCCCGCGCCCAGGATCTCGTGCGCGGCTAAGCTCGCACAGGCAAGAATGGGCAAGCAGCACCGCGGCAAGGCGCGCACCTGTTTGGGCAGCCGAGAACCGTCACGGTACCGGCGGGCGTGCTGCATTGAGCTAAAAAATGCCATGCAGTGATCTTGGCGCGCGCGCACCAACAGATGCACATAGAAACCGCACGGCTCGATCGACCATCGATCCGTTTAACTGCGGGGGAGCGGGAATGACGTGGTGGACCCAGGAGAACGGTCTTGGCGATTGCATGTCCCCCCTCAGCGCGCGGCGGTGGGCACTCCTGGCGTCGGCGGCTCTCATTCTCGCGCTCGGCTGCTCGGCGGCGCACGCCCAGCAGGTCACAGGCCAAGGCGGCGCGGGCGGATCTGATCCCACGACCAGCGGGGGTACCGGAGGGGCATCGACGGTTCTGGGAACCGGTGCCAGTGGTGGCACCGGATCTGCCGCGGCGACCACCGACAGCGGCGGCGGTGGCGGCGGCGCGGGCGTTTCGGGCGGAAGCGGCGGCGCAGGCGGCGGAAGCGGCGGCGGTAGCGGTGGGTCAGGCGGCGTGGCCAGCAATCCTGACGATCAGAATGCCTATAACGGCGGGGATGGCGGCTGGGGAGACATATTTACCTCGGGTGGTGGTGGCGGCGGCGGCGGCGGCGGCGCCCACGCCCTGGTCGGGACCTTGGCCGATGCGCGCGCCGCCGAGGAGAACGGGTGGCGCCTCTTGGGCGGCAATGGCGGCCATGGCGGAACGGGCATGGGGGTGGCGAAGGACGTAGCGGCGGGCGGAGGCGGTGGCGCTGGGGGATATGGCGCCGTGCTGACCGGGGTCACCGGGCCCGCCACCTTGTCCGGATGGGCCGGCGGTGCCGGCGGGAATGGCGGGTTGAGTACCCGGAGCCTGACCGGAGGCATCTCCTTCGGCAGTTCGGGCGGCGCCGGCGGCGTCGGTGTCTGGATTTCGGAGGTTGGCGGCACGGCGGATCTCACGCTCGACGTCCTTGGCGGCGATGGCGGCCGGGGTGGAGACGCCTTCAATGGCGGCGGTCTTGCAGGAAATGGCGGCGCCGCTCTGGTTGTCGGCGGCGCAACCGGCACCGCGACCCTCTCCATCACGACGTCCTCCGGCTTGATCGGAGGCACAGGGGGACAGGGTGGGCATGCGATCGCGGCGGACGCACCGAACGGAAATGGCGGCGCTGGCGGCGCGGGCATGGTCGTTCTCGGCGTGCCCGATGCCCAGACGACTCTCGCTCTCAACTTTGGGAGCGCCGCCCTGCAGGGCGGTCTCGGCGGAGCCGGAGGATCGGAAGCGGAAGATGAATATTCCCTCGGAGGAACCGGCGGGAGCGGTGGCGTGGGACTGTCGATCATGGCGCCTGCGGCGGGAGAGATCGGTTTCACCTTGACCGGCAGTGTCTCGGGAGGGGGTGGCGGGAGCGGCGGCCAGGGCGGCGGCATAGGGGGTGACGGCGCTGCAGCCGTCTTCATCACGGCCGATCCTCAATCCCGCGTTACGGCGTCGCTGACATCGGCCAGCCTCTCAGGGGGTGACGGCGGCGACGGCGGAGCGGGCGGGACCGCTTCGCCGGTGGTCTTTCCCGGCGCGGGCGGTGCGGGTGCCGCAGGCCTGCTGATACAAGCGGGTTCCCAAACGAATGTCTCCGTCACACTGGCCGAAGCGACTGTCTTGGGCGGCACGGGCGGCGGCTCCTCCCAGACCAATGTCAATGGCGCCGCCGCAATCGCCATTACCGCTGCGGGTGACGCAGGGGTGTCACTTGTCATCGACAACACGTCAGCGCAGTCCATCACAGGGGGTAATGGCGGCGGCAGCGGCTCGGGCACGCCTGGCGCGGGTGGCGCCGGCATCAGCGCCCAAAATGCCACCATCGTACTGGCGAATACGACCTCGGTGAGCGGCGGCACGAGTACGGACGGCATCGTCGCCGCGGCCATCGCTTTTTCGGGTTCGGCCAACACGCTCGAATGGCGGGCCGGGCCGGATGGCCAGCCGAGCCTGACGGGTGGCATTACCCATGCCGGCAGTTCCGACACCTTCGCGCTGGGCGGCGCCACGGACGCCAGCTTCGACCTGCCCGCGAACCAGTCTCTGCTCTCGGGCTTCGCCGCCTTCTCGAAAACGGGGAGCGCCACCTGGACATTGACCGGGACCAATGCGGCGCAGACGCCATGGACCCTCGCGCAGGGAACCCTGTCCATTTCCAGCTTCGCGGCGCTCGGCAGCGAAGCCTCCAGCCTGACCCTGGATGGCGGCGCCCTGCGCGTGACGGCGCCCACTCAGACCGCGCGAACGGTGACGGTCGGCGTCAGTGGCGGAACCCTTCTGCTCGCGCTGCCCTCGGCCTCCGACACCGTGACCTTGGCGAACGGTGCGTCGGGCAATGGCCCGCTGACCGTCCTTCGGGAGAACGCGACGTCCGGCACGCTGGTTCTGATGGGCACGAGCACTTTGCCGGGGGGCTTGCTGATCGGAAACGGAATGGCGGGTGGATCCGTTTCCGTCGGCACCACAGACCCGTCATCCTTCGCCACGCCGGCCCATCTTGCAACGAACGTAGAATTGAGCACAGCGGGCGCCGAGCCATCCGTGCTCGCCGTCGTCGCCAACGGCACCAACACTTATACCGGCACCATTTCCGGCACCGGCGAGGTGCACGTCCTCGGCTCGGGCGCAATCGGCTTGAGCGGCAGCAACACCTTTTCAGGCAGCCTCGTGCTCTCCAATGCGAGCGGCACGGGACCGACCTTATCGATCGGCTCCGCCGCCCCGCTCGCAGATGCGGATGTTCGGTTCGAAGGTGTCGGCGGCACGCTGAGCGCCACCGGGTCCTTCTCACTGTCTCAGTCCGTGACCATTGCCGCTTCGGCCACCGGCACCGTCCTGGTTGGCGCGGGCGAGGCCGTCACCCTTGCGGGTGGCCTCGCGGGTCCCGGGGCGTTTTCCAAGGCCGGGACCGGCGAGCTCCGTCTGACGGGCGCAAGTGCCGCCTTTATCGGCCAAGGCACCGTTGCGGCCGGCACCCTGGTTCTGGGCGACGGAAGCGGCGCCTCGTCCATGACGCTCGGCGGATCGCTGTCGGTTGGCGATGGGGCGATCCTCAGCGCGGCAGGCGGGACGGTGACGGGAGCGGTGACGGTCCGCAGCGGGGGCGTCCTCTCGGCCGGACAAGATTCAGGAGGGCTGTCGGCAGGCTCGCTGCTGCTGGAAAGCGGGGCCACAACCTCCGTCAGCCTCGGTACGCCGTCCGCGAGCAATGCCCTGTTTTCGGTGACCGGCGCCTCGGCCGGGGATCTCACGCTGAACGGGACGCTGAACGTCACCGGTGCGCCGGGCTATGGCGTCGGCGTCTATCGCATCTTCTCCAGCGCGGGCACGCTGACCGACAACGGTCTGGCACTCGGCTCCGTTCCGAGCGACGGAGCGACCGAAGCCGCGCTGGAGATCGGCACGCAGACGGTGGATGTCCAGGTGACGGGCTCGGGTGGCACCACCCTGCAATATTGGAGCGCGAACGGGACCGCGCGCGGCGGCGCCGGCACCTGGACCGGCACCAGTCCCTGGCTCGATCCCAATGGCGGGACCGCGCCCTGGGGCGGTCAGACGGGGGTGTTTTCGGGCGCGGCGGGGATCGTCGATGTGGTGGGACTCCAGACCTTCGGGACGCTGGAATTCCTGACGTCCGGCTATGTGCTGCAGGCCTCGGCGGGAAGCCTCGATCCCGGCGCCGGCGGACGGCTCTGGACCGAGGGCGCGGACACCGTCGCGGCGGTCTCCGCGTCGATAATCGGCGCCGGTGCCCTAACGAAGATTGGCGCCGGCACCCTTGTCCTGTCCGGCACCAATGCATATTCCGGTGGCACGGTGCTTTCGGCGGGCACGCTGCAGGTGTCGTCCGACGCTAACCTCGGCGCGGCCTCCGGCGGGCTCAGTTTCATTGGGGGCCGGTTGGCGACGACCGCGAGCTTCCAATCGGCCCGCGCGGTCAGCCTCGGCATGGGAGGCGGCACGTTTTCGACAGCCGCCGCCACCAGCCTCACCTTGTCCGGGGACATCACGGGTGGAGGATCCCTGACGAAGGAGGGCGCGGGCACGCTGATCCTGACGGGAACCAATACCTATACGGGCGGCACCACGATCAGCGCGGGTACTCTGCAGATCGGCGATGGCGGCACGACGGGATCAATCGTCGGCAATGTGGTGAACAATGCCACCCTGATCTTCAACCGCTCCGACCGATATGTCTTTCCCGGCACCATTACAGGGACCGGCACCTTGGCGATCACGGGGGGCGGTACCCTCGTGTTCGAAACGGCGAACGCCTATAGTGGCCCCATCGCCATCACCGATGCGACACTGGTTTTGGACCCGGGCTCGCAGAGCACGTCACTCTTCACCCTGGGAGACGGGGCCGTTCTTAAAGGTTCCGGCACCATTGGCGGTCTTATCCTGAATGCGGGAAGCGCGGTGGCGCCGGGATACTCGCCCGGGACCATCTCCGTGGCGGGCGCCGCCACCTTTGCCGCGGGGTCAGTTTACCAGGTGGACGTCACCCCCCAAGGCCAGCACGATCTCATCACCGCGACGGGGACGGTGACCATCCATAACGGGGCCTCGGTTCTGGTGGTCGCGGAGCCGGGCGTCTATGCGGCGCAGAGCAGCTACGCCATCCTCACCACCACGGGCCAGCTCACCGGCACCTTTGGTTCGGTGACGAG
>JBFMAV010000027.1:0-50795 GCA_040755535.1 Pseudomonadota bacterium
CGTGGATGCACGATTTCAGCCCGAACCGGGACGTGCCGCGCTCGTTCGCCGAACTGCCCAACCTCACCTTCTCCGGCACCGCCATCCCAACGGTCAGCAACGCCCTCGACCTGCATGCCGGCCTGCAATTCCTGGCCAGTCAGAACACCCTATTGTCGGCGAGCTTCGATGCGCAGATTTCCGAGAGCTATTCCACGGTCGGCGCCTCTGCCAGCTTGCGGGTCAGGTGGTGAGCAACACGAAGCGGCATAGCGCCACGCGTGACCCGCCATCGCCTTCCGGGGGCTGTCAGTGGGATAACGCTCGGGTATGTCCGCACCGGCATCATCGCCCGCACTCAGAAGGGCGACGTCGCTCCCCTACCCTTCCCCGCCGCATCGACGGGGGGCCGGTCTTCAGCGGCACATGGCGGTGAAGCCGGCGGTCACGAAGCGCACGAAATCCTCGAAGACTGCGGGATCACCCGCCGTGGCGCGCCCCTCCGAGAGCCGCTCGATGCGCTTGTCGGCCACATACATCAGCAGCGCGCCTACGGCATATTCATAAGCCCAGAGAAGCCGCTCGTGCGGGCAATCCGGGAAGGCGGTGCGCAGCGTCTCGAGGAAGGCGGCCACCAAGGGGTCATAGAAGCGCTCGATGATGGCGGTGGCCTCGGGGCCCGGATCCCAGGCGGTGCGCGCCACGAGAAGCGAGAAGGACGTGCCGCTGGACGACGCATGCAGGCGCACAACGGGCTCGGCCCAGGCGCGCACGATCTGCTCCAGTTGAGCGTCTTCCGGCCGCGCCACCGCCAGCGCTCGGATTCTGGAAATGCGCTCCTCAAGATTGGCCTGCCGGTGCTCAAAGATGGTGGCCAGCAGTTCCGGCTTGCGGCCGAAATAATAGCCCACCAGCGCGACGGGCACGCCGGCGCGGGCCGCGATGTCACGCACGGATACGGCGGCATAGCCCCATTCCGCGAACAAGGCCTCCGCGCTTTCCAGAATGTCCTGGCGCCGGTCGGGACGGCTCGCCTCGCCGGGGGCAAGCTTGGACCGGCGCGCACGCGGCGGGGCCTCCCCCCCGGCTTCAGGGCGCACCGCGCGGGTCGCAGCTTTGCGTGTCTTCGTCTCCATAACCCAACTACAGCGTGATTCGGCGGCAGGCGCACAAGTTCTCCGGCCCGCACAGCCCCAGTGGGTCACCAGCATGCCTACTTGTACGATCGTACAATAAGCTGTACGAATGTCCAAAATTCGGTGCGGGCGAACCGCATCGGGGAGGATGCCTGCCCGTGCCACGCTTTATCGATATTTCGATTCCGCTCGAAAATGACGTCGCCGCCGACCCGCCCTTCCAGCGGGTGCGCATCGACTATCAGGCCCATGCCGAAACCGCCCCTGCGCTGGCCGCCGCGTTTCCGGGCCTGACCCCGGAGCGCCTGCCGGAGGGCATGGGTTGGGCGGTGGAGACGGCCCATATCTCCACCCATAACGGCACCCATGTGGATGCCCCCTGGCATTATCACCCCACCATGGATGGCGGTGTACGGGCCATCACCATCGACGAAATTCCCCTCGATTGGTGTTTCCGCCCCGGCGTGAAGCTGGATTTCCGCCACCTGCCGGACGGTCATGTGGTGACGCCGGACGAGATCGACGCCGAGCTCGCCCGCATCGGCCACCGCCTCAGCCCGTTCGAGATCGTTATCGCCAATACGGCGGCGGGACGTGCCTATGGCGATCCCGACTATGTGGACCGCGGCTGCGGCTTCGGGCGCGCGGCGACGCTGCATCTGGTGAACCAGGGCATCCGCGTTGTCGGGACCGACGGCTGGAGCTGGGATGCCCCCTTCAGCGCCACCGCCCGGCGGTTTGCCCAGACCAATGACGAGAGCCTCATCTGGGAAGGCCACAAGGCCGGCCGCGAGAAGGGCTATTGCCAGATCGAGAAGCTCCACAATCTGGAAGCCCTGCCGGCCACCGGTTTCACGCTCTGCTGCTTCCCCGTGAAGGTGCGCGCCGCCTCCGCCGGCTGGACCCGCGCCGTCGCCATCCTCCCCGATTGACCCTTCTTTTTTCCGGAGACAGGCCGTGAGTAAGGTCATCATCACATGCGCCGTCACGGGCGGCATTCATACGCCCACCATGTCCGACCATCTGCCGATCACGCCAAGCGAGATCGCCGAGCAGGCCATCGCCGCCGCGCAGGCGGGCGCCGCAATCCTGCACCTGCACGCCCGCGACCCGAAGGATGGGCGCCCGACGCCGGACCCGGCGGTGTTCATGGAATTCCTGCCGCGCATCAAGCAGAACTGTGACGCGGTCATCAACATCACCACCGGCGGCGGCCTCAACATGACGGTGGAAGACCGCTTGGCCGCGCCGCTCCAGGCGGCGCCGGAAATGTGTTCGCTGAACATGGGGTCGATGAATTTCGCCCTGCACCCGTTGGCGAAGCGGTATTCCAATTGGAAGCACGAATGGGAAGAGCCGTACCTCACGGGCACGAAGGATTTCATCTTCCGCAACACGTTCGGCGACATCGAGCGCATCTACAAGATGCTGGGCGAGGAGCACGGCACCAAGTTCGAGCATGAATGCTACGACGTGGGCCACCTCTACAATCTCGCCCATTGCCTGGACCAGGGCTGGTTCAAGCCGCCGGTCTTCCTGCAGCTCATCTTCGGCATCCTCGGCGGCATCGGGCCGGACATGGACAATCTCATGTTCATGAAGCGCACCGCCGACAAGCTGTTCGGCAAGGACTATCATTGGTCCGTGCTGGCCGCCGGCCGCCACCAGATGCCCTTCGCCACGCAGGCCGCCATGATGGGCGGAAACGTGCGCGTCGGGCTGGAGGACAGCCTGTTCATCGGCCGTGGCAAGCTTGCCAGCAGCAATGCCGAACAGGTGGCCAAGATCCGCCGCATCCTGGAGGAACTGGGCCACGAGATCGCCACCCCCGCCGAGGCGCGCGCCATGCTCGACCTCAAGGGCGCGGACCGGGTCGCCTTCTGACCATGGCCAATCCCCTCGACGGCTTCGAGGTCGACCCCGCCACGCTGCGCTTCGTGGGCGAAGGGCTTCAGCGACCGGAATGCATCCTCGCCGAGCGCGATGGTTCCCTGTGGAGCGCCGACGCGCGGGGCGGCGTGGTGCATATCCGGCCGGACGGGAGCCAGACACTCATTGCCCAGCAGGAGGCCACGGCCTTTGCCGATGCGGCGGACGAGGAAACCCGCTTCGTCACGGGCACCCTGCCCAACGGCCTCGCCTTCGCGGAGACTGGCGACATCCTCATCTCCAATTTCGGCACCGACCGGCTGGAACTGATGACGCGCGCGGGACAGTCCCGCGTGCTGGCGGACAGCATCGACGGCGCACCCATCGGCAAGGTGAACTTCGTGCTGCGCGACCGGCGCGGTCGCATCTGGCTGACCATCTCCACCCGCATCCGCAACTGGATGCGGGCCATGAGCCCCAATGTGAGCGACGGCTATATCGCGCTCTATGACGAGGGGCGCCTGCGCATTGTCGCGGACGGCTTCCGCTTCACCAATGAGATCCGCCTCGATGCACGCGAGGAATGGCTCTATGTGGCGGAAACCTGCGGGCGGCGCATCACCCGCCTCAGGGTGCAGCCCAATGGCGACCTCACCGACCGGGAGGTGTTCGGCCCCTCCGACCATGGCGCCTTCATCGATGGCATCGCCTTCGACGCCCACGGCAATCTGTGGGGCACTCATGTCATGACGGACCGCATCTTCGCGCTTACGCCGCAGGGCGACCTGCGCATCCTGCTGGATGACGACAAGGGCAGCGCCGCAGGCAAGGCCCTCATGGCCGCCTTCGCGGCGGATGCCGCGACACCCGAGATGATGCTCGCCTGCGGCGGCACCATCGCGCCGTGGTTCGCGTCCCTCACCTTCGGCGGGTCGGACCTGCGCACCGTTCATGTGGGCAGCCTGAGAGGCACGCGCATTCCCACATTCCGCTCACCCGTGGCGGGGCTGCCCATGGCCCATTGGTGAGCACAGAACAGAAAACAAAAGGGAGGAATTTGATGATGTCACAAATCTGCCGCCGCGCCCTCGCGCTCGCCGTCGGTGTCGGTCTTGCCGCCTCGCCCGCCGCCGCCGAGATCTCCAACGGGACGGTCAAGGTGGGTGTGCTCACTGACATGTCCGGCGTCTATTCGGACATCACGGGCAAGGGCTCGCTCATCGCCGCCCAGATGGCCATCGATGATTGCCTGAAGACCGAATGCGCGGGCATGAAGATCGAGATGGTCTCCGCCGACCATCAGAACAAGGCGGATATCGCCTCCGCCACCGCGCGCAAATGGATCGACCAGGACGGGGTCGATGTTCTCGCGGACATGTCCAACGCCTCCATTCAGCTCGCCATCGCGCCGCTGGTGAAGGAGAAGAACCGCGTCGCCCTGTTTCCCGGTGGCACCGCACGTCTGACGGGCGACGCCTGCCAGCCCGGCCACGTGGTGCAGTGGATGTGGGACACATATGTGCAGGTTGCCGGCATCGCCAACCGCCTCACTCAGCCGGGCACCTCCTGGTATCTGGTGACGGCCGACTATGCCCTCGGCCACCAGTTGGAGGCGGACACCAAGTCCGTGGTCGCGAAGAAGGGCGGCAAGTTCCTGGGCTCCGTGCGCCATCCCTTCCCGGCGGTTGACCTCTCCTCGCCGCTGCTGGCGGCGCAAGGCTCTGGCGCCGATATCATCGCCCTCGCCAATGCCGGCAACGACACCGTCTCCGGCATCAAGACCGCGCGCGAGTTCGGCATCATGGGGTCGAAGCAGAAGCTCGTGGCCTTCTTCCTCACCGCGCTGGACGTGAAGAGCGTGGGCCTCGCCACCGCGCAGGGCACCTTGCTCTCGGAAGGCTTCTACTGGGACCTGGATGACGGCACCCGCGCCTTCTCGGAGCGGTTCAAGGCGCAGGCCGGCAAGATCCCGTCCGCCATCCACGCCGGGGTCTATTCTTCCGTGCTGCACTATCTGAAGTCCGCCGCCGTCGCGAAGAGCGACGATGCGGAAACGGTGGTGGCCAAGATGGCGGACCTGCCCATCAAGGACGACGTGGTGCGCAATGCTCGCCTGCGCCCGGACGGCCGAATGGTCCATGACTTCTACGTGTTCCAGGTGAAGGCCCCCGGCGCTTCCAGGGGCGAATGGGATCTGTACGATCTCGTCGCGACCCTGCCCGGAGACGAGGCCTTCCGCCCGCTCTCGGAAAGCACCTGTCCCGCCATCATCGCCGCGCGCAAAGACGGCAAGTGAGGGCGCTCGCTGAACCGTCATGCCCGGGTTTGACCCGGGCATGATTCCAAGACTTCAGGCCGCATCCATGAGGCGCGGGTCGCCGGTGTCGAGAAAGCCCTCCAACCGCTCCTTGTGGGGGCGGATGTCGATCCCTGTCCGCGCCAGCCATTCGGGGTCATAATAGGTGGAGGCATAGCGGTCGCCACTGTCGCAGATCAGCGTGACGAGCGACCCCGTTTTCCCCTCGGCCATCATGGCCGCCGCGATCCAGCACAGGCCGTAAAAATTCGTGCCGGTGGAGCCGCCCACCCGCCGGAACAGACGTTCCGAGAGCACGTGCATCGCCGCCAACGAGGCGGCATCGGGCACCTTGATCATGTGGTCCACGACACCGGGAATGAAGGACGGCTCCACGCGTGGACGCCCGACGCCCTCGATGCGCGAGGGGGTGGGGCACGTCACATCCCGGTCCCCGCTCATATAGGAGGCGTAGAAAGCGGAGTGCTCCACATCCACGACGCACATGCGGGTGGCCTTGTTATGGTAGCGAATATAGCGGCCGATGGTGGCGCTGGTGCCGCCGGTTCCAGCACTCATCACCACCCAGGCGGGCTCGGGATCCGGCTCGCCCTGCATCTGGTCGAAAATGGATTCGGCGATGTTATTGTTGCCCCGCCAGTCGGTGGCGCGCTCGGCGAAGGTGAACTGGTCGAGATAATGCCCCTTGGCTTCGGCCGCGATGCGCGCCGCCGCCACATAAACCTCCGAGGGGGCATCCACGAAATGGCAGCGCCCGCCGAAATGCTCGATGGCGCGGATCTTCTGCTGGCTGGTGGTGCGCGGCATCACCGCGATGAAGGGCAGGTCCAGCAGGTGGGCGAAATAGGCTTCACTGACGGCCGTGGAGCCGGAGGAGGCTTCCACCAGGGTCGTGCCCTGCCGAATACTGCCGTTGCAGATGCCATAGAGGAACAGGGAGCGCGCCAGGCGATGCTTCAGGCTTCCCGTGGGATGCGTCGATTCATCCTTCAGATAGACCGAGATGCCCTTCAGCCCCTTGAACACCGGCTTCACCAAATGGGTGTCGGCAGACCGGCGCCCGTCACCGCGCAGCAGGGCAATGGCCCGGCGGGTCCATTCCCGATCCTCGCAGGGTGGCAGGGGCGTGATGGGCGGACAGGGCGCGCAGGAATGGGTCATGAGAGGTCCAGGCAGGAAGGTCAACGAAAACGGGCGGCGGAGAACGGGGCGGGATCGATGGGCGCGGGACGGCCGGTCAGCAGGCTCGCCACCAGTTCGCCCGTCATCGGTCCTGCCGCGAGCCCCACATGGCCATGGCCGAAAGCATGGATGATATCGCTGCATCCGCAGGCTTTCGAAATGACCGGCAATCCATCCGGGGTAGAGGGCCGATGCCCCTGCCAGCGGCGAACGGTGAGCCGCGAGGGCTCTTCGCCAAGCCCGGGATAAGTCTCCAGGAGTTGACGTAGCAGGATGGCGGCGCGCGCCCAGTCGGGCGGACTGTCAACACTGGCGAGTTCCACCTGCCCCGCCGCCCGCAGGCCCCCGCGCGTCACCGTATTGCCCATCTTGCCGTCGCACGGCATCACGGGCACGCGGGGCGCCACAAGCGGGTTCTCGATCTCCACATGATAGCCGCGCTCACTCTCAAGTGGGATGCGGTCGCCCGCCTGCGCGGCGAGGGCGCGAGATCGGATGCCCGCTGCGATCACCGCCCGATCGCACGGAATGATGCAATCTTCGGTAGTGACAACGCCCATCAGGCGGCCGGATGAGATGACGAAATGGAGCGCCTTTAATGGCCGCTGCGTCGCCCCGAGCGCGCGGGCATGGCGGGCAAGGGCCGCCACATAATGCCCCGGATCGAGGCAGTGGCCGCCCGCCTCCACCAGCGCGCCGAAGCGATAGCGCGGGCTGAGGCTGGGTTCGAAGGCATGAAGCGCGTCATCCTCCAGTTCCCGCCAGGCGACGCCGTTCTCCCGGCGCAGCCGCCAGCCGAGCGAGTCGGCTTCGAAGGCCGCGCGGTCGGGATATGCATAGAGCAGACCCTCCTGGCGTATGAGGTCCGGCTTGCCAGCGTCCTGCGCCAGTTGCCGGTGACGGGCGGGTGCATCGCGCAGCAGGCCCGCAAGGGCGCGGGCGGTGCGCTCCACTTTCTCGACGCTGGAGCCCGCCTTCAGGAACCGCCAGAGCCAGGGCGCCAGCCGTGGCAGATGGCGCAGGCGGATGGTGAGCGGGCCTTCGCGGTCGAGGAGATAGCCGGGCACCTTGCGCCAGATGCCCGGCATGGACATGGGGATGATGGAGGCCGGGCTCAACCAGCAGCCATTGCCATAGCTTGCCGCCTGTTCACCGCCGGGATTGGCCGGCTCCAATATGGTCACCCGGTGCCCGGCCTTGAGCAGGGCGATGGCGCTGCTGACGCCGACGATGCCGGCCCCGATGACGACCACGTGTTCTCGCGTTGGAGCTGACATGACTTCTTTCCGTACCGCCGGAACGCGACCGCGCCCGGGCCGTCACTCCTGGAAGGCTTCCTCGCGGGCCGAGCCCACTTTGGGCATGAGCAGCAAGATGAGCAGCAGCACGGCCGCCATCAGCAGCACGGCGGAGATGGGGCGGGTGACAAAGGTCGAGGGATTGCCCTTCGCCACCCACATGGCCCGGCGGAAGTTCTCCTCCAGCGGCGGACCGAGGATCATGCCCATGATGAGAGGCGCCGCGTCGCACTGGAGCTTGGCGAACACGTAGCCCAGCAGGCTGAAGCCCGCGAGCAGCCAGATGTCGAAGATCGAGTTGTTGAGCGAAAAGGCGCCCACGAGGCAGAAGATGAGGATCGCCGGATAGAGATAGGCGAATGGCACAGTGAGCAGGCGTGTCCAGATCCCGATCAGCGGCAGGTTCAACACCAGCAGCATGACATTGCCGATCCACATGGAGGCGATAACGCCCCAGAACAGGTCAGGATGCTCCGAAATCAGCGTCGGCCCTGGCGGGATGCCCTGCATGATCAGTGCGCCGGCCATCAGCGCCATCACCGCATTCGCGGGGAGGCCTAGAGTGAGGAGTGGGACGAAGGAGGTCTGCGCGCCGGCATTGTTGGCACTCTCCGGTCCCGCCACGCCCTCAATGGCACCATTGCCCATGCCTTCCGGTGGCTTGGCCACGCGCTTTTCCACCGCGTAGGAAGCGAAGGCCGCCAGCAGCGCACCGCTGCCCGGCAGAAGACCCAGAACCGAGCCGATACCGGTCCCCCTCAGGATCGGCATGATCATGCGCCGGAAATCCTCCCGCGAAGGGACCAGCGACGACAGCGATGTCTTGATGACGGTGCGGGCCTCGGGGTTTTCCAGGTCGCGCACCAGTTCGCCGATGCCGAACAGTCCCATGGCGACGATGACGAAATTTATGCCGCCGGAGAGGTCCTGAAGGCCGAAATTAAAGCGCGGCACCGCCGTCTGCACGTCCTGCCCCACAAGGCCGCACAGGATGCCGACGAACACCATGCAGATGGCCTTGGACAGCGCGCCCCGCGCCAGCACCACGGACATGAGCAGGCCGAGCACCATAAGGGAGAAATATTCCGCCGGCCCGAACAGCAGGCCGAACTCCGCCAGCGCGGGAGCGAAGAAGGAGAGGAGGAAGGTGGCGATGGTCCCGGCCACGAAGGAGCCGATGCCGGCTGTGGCCAGCGCCACCCCGGCGCGGCCCGCCCGCGCCATCCGGTAGCCGTCGATGGCGGTGACCACCGAGGACGCTTCACCCGGCAAGTTGAGGAGAATGGCGGTAGTTGAGCCGCCATACTGCGCGCCGTAATAGATTCCGGCGAGCATGATCAGAGAGGTGACGGGATCGAGCCCGACCGTGAAGGGCAGGAGTATGGCGACGGTCGCCGCCGGCCCAAGTCCCGGCAGCACGCCCACAAGCGTCCCGAGGATCGCTCCCACGAAGCACCAGAACACGTTGACCGGCAGAACCGCCTGCTGAAAGCCGAGGAGGATGGAGCTGAAGGTATCCATGGCGTCCCCTCTCAGAAACCGAACCAGGGGCCGACCACCGGCGCCTGCATGCCAAGGGCCTTGACGAACAGCAGGCTGCATCCGCTGCCCACGAGCACCCCATAAATCGCCATGGGCACCAGCCGCAGCGGCCGCACCGCGCAGGCGGCGACCAACGTGCTCGCGAGCGTCGCTGCCACCAGTCCCACCCCCTGCAGCAGGAGGCCGAACACCACCAGCGCCCCCAGAACCGCCAGGAGCGCGCGGGGATGCGACAACAGATCGAGGCGCTCCGACCTCCGGATCAGCCCCTTCACCGCGATCCCGAGGCCGAACAACGCCAAAAGGCCGGCGACCATGGTGGGAAAGCCGCCCGGTCCGATCTTGCGCCAGGTGCCGAACGGCAGCATCCAGCCGCTGGTGAGGAAAAGCAGCCCGATGGCGAGGAAGAGCAGCCCCGCCGCGACATCCTTATTGATCTTCGACATTCAGGGCCTCGGAAGGGCAAGGGCTGGAGAACGGACGACGCGGAACGAAAACGGGCGGATCATAGGCCCGGACGGGTGGCGGCAACCCCTCGAAGCGGCGAACCTCAACGAGACAGGAATTGGCGCTCGGCCCCTGCGCGAGGGAGGACGTGCCTCGGTCCTGCGTGAGGACATTGGGATTGCCGTTGCACTCCAGCGATCCTGGAACACCCGGCTCCATGGGATCAAACCAAGCGCCGGTCGCCATCTGCACCACGCCGGCGAGAAGGCCATCACTTTGCTCGGCAATGGCGAGGCAACGCCCGCGCGGGCTCGTCACCTCCACCAGATCCCCGTCGCGCAGCCCGCGCCGGCCCATGTCGGACGGGTGCATGCGCAGCGGCTGGCGGCCACGCGCCTTGGTCGCGCGCGAAGGCGAGGCGTGATCCCATTGGCTGTGCAGCTTGTCCGCCGGCTGGCAGGAGAGAAGGTGCAGCGGAAACCGCGCCGCGAGCGGACCGCCCAGCCATTCCACCGGCGGCAGCCAAGCGGGATATCCGGGACAATCCAGCTGGCCGAAACCGGCCACCCGCTGCGAGAACAGCTCGATGCGCCCGGATGGGGTATTCAGGGGATGCGCCTTGGGGTCGGCGCGGAAGGGCGCGAACAAGGCATTCGGCCCGGCACGTGCCGGCACCTCTGCCATCCCCGCCGCGCGGAATACTTCAAAGTCGGGCAGCGTGATGCCTTTGGAGCCGGCCACCGCCGCCGTCTGCGCATAAAGGTGGCGCAGCCATCCGGCCGCATCTCGCCCTTCGGAGAAGGCCTGCTCCACTCCAAGCCGGTGGGCAAGGCCGGCGAGCATATCGAAATCCGTGCGCACCTCCGGCGGCGGGGCGGCGAGCGCCTGCGAATAGGCGATGAATCGATCGCGGCCGCTGGCCACCAGATCATCCCGCTCCAGGAAGGTGGCAGCGGGCAGAACAATATCCGCATGGCGGGCGTGAGCGTTCCACCAGTGTTCGTGCACGATGATGGTCTCCGGCCGCTGCCAGGCGTCCACCAGCCGATTCAGATCCTGATGATGGTGGAAGGGATTGCCGCCCGCCCAATGCACCAGGCGGATGTGCGGATAGGACTTGGTGATCCCGTCATGCCTGTAGGGCGCGCCGGGATGGAGCAGCATGTCCGCGATGCGCGCCACCGGTATGGCATCTGAAACAGGGTTCTTTCCCTGGGGAAGCGCGGGCCAGTTGATGGCCGCAGGCGTCGTGCCGACGCCACCCACGCTGGCATAGCCGAAGCCGATGCCCCGGCCCGGAAGACCGATGCCCCCAAGAAGACTCGCCAGGGCAATGGCCGCCCAATAGGGCTGCTCGCCATGCTCGGCGCGCTGGAGCGCCCAGGCCATCATCAGAAAGGTGCGCCGGCCCGCCATGCGCCGGGCCAGTGCGACAATGCGCTCGGCGGCAATGCCGGTAATGTCGGCCGCCCAACCCGGGGATTTCGGCACGCCGTCGGTCTCGCCGGTCAGATAGGCACGGAAGGTTTCAAAGCCGGTGGTGTAGCAGGCGAGGAAGTCCGCATCATGCAAGCCCTCGGTCACCAGCACATGGGAGAGCGCGAGCAGCAGCGCAGTATCCGTGGTGGGCCGCAGAGCCACCCATTCCGCCTCCAGCGCCGCCGCGGCATCATCCTTAACGGGGCTCACATTGATAAAAGCCGCGCCCGTGTCGCGGCAGGCGATAAGGCCGGCCTTTGTCTCATGCCGGGCGATGCCGCCGGCGCTCACCTGCGCGTTGCGCAGCGGCGCTCCGCCGAACATGACGATCAGCTCGGCATGGCCGACGAGTTCGTCCCAGGGCGTGTGGCCGGTGACCAGCCCGTCGAGCGTGCCGATCACATGCGGCAGGACCACTTCCGCCGCCGCATAGCTGTAGCTCTGAACAGAGCGAACGGAGCCACCGATGCAATTGTAGAACCGCTTGAGCTGGCTCTGGGCATGGTGAAATCGCCCCGCGCTCGACCAGCCGTAGGAGCCGGAATACAGAGCGGTGCTCCCGTGGACGTCGCGCACGCGGCGGATCTCTGAAGCGGCGAGGTCCAGCGCCTCGTCCCATGAGACTTCGACGAAAGGCTCCGCGCCGCGCCGGCCATGGCCCGGCCCCAGCTCCAGAAAGGAGCGGCGGACGGCGGGGCGCAGGATGCGGCAGGGAGCGAGCCGGTCCTCCGGCAGGGGGAGCCCAAGGGCGGCGGGAGCCGGATCGCCCTCGAAGGGAGAGAGAGCGCCGCCGGGAGCGTGACGATACAGCCCCCAGTGCGTCCCCACGAGGGGGCGCCCTTCGCCCCCTTCCCTGCTCTGGCTCTCCGCCCCCCGCATGTGCGTCACTCGACGGTGATCTTGGCGGCCTTGACGATCGCGTCATAGCGCTTCGTCTCTTCCGTCTCGAACTGAAGCAGCCCCTTGCTGTCCCGATACTTGGGCTCGAAGCCGAACACGGTGAGCTTTTGCTTAAACTCCTCGCCGTTCACCACCTCGGAGATCGCCTTGTCGAGATAGACGGTGGCCTTGGGATCCAGATTCTTCGGTCCCCACACCGCATACCAGGAGACCATCTCGAACGGACCAAGGCCGGCTTCGTCCACGGTGGGCACGTCGGGCGCAAGCGGCGAGCGCGTCTTGCTGGTGACGGCAAGAGCCTTGAGCCGACCACCCTTCACATAAGGCAGCGAGGAGAGCATGGGATCGGCGATCAGCTGCACCTGGCCGCCGATCATGTCATTAAGGGCCGGCCCGCCGCCCTTGTAGGCGATCACGTCCACCGTCACGCCGGTCTTCTGTTTCAGCATCTCGACGGCGAGGTGACCGGCCGAGCCATAGCCCGAGGTGGCGAAATTGAAGCCGTCGGGGTCGGCCTTGGCAAGGGCGAAGAAGTCTTTGAGATTGTTCGCCTTCACGCTCGGATTGGTGGTGATGAGCAGCGGACCTTCCGCCACTTCGGCGATGGGCGTGAAATCAGTGATGGGATTGTAGGGCACGTTCTTGTTGATCAGCGGCGTCACCACATGGATCGAGGCACTCAGCAGCAGCGTATACCCATCCGGAGCGGCTTTAAGGACTTCATTGGTTCCCACCACGCCCCCGGCGCCGCCAGCGCGGTTGTCCACCACGAAAGGCTTTCCGGTCTTCTGCGAGAGTGCGCTGGCGAGTGCGCGTGCCACACCATCGACCGACCCGCCCGGCGGATAGGGCACCACCAGGGTGACGGGACGGTCGGGATATTCCTGCGCCATGGCAGGTGCCAGCGGCGCGATCAGCGCGGCGCCGAGCAAGAGGAAGCGAAAAGCCTTCATGCCACGTCTCCTGTGAAATGCGTTGCGGCCCCACGGCGGGGCCTACCCCGTAACGTTCAAGCTCGTGATCGCTCGGCCAAAGCTGCCTCACGCCCTTCAGTAAGTGCCCGGATATTGCCCGCCATCGATCATAAGGTTCTGCGCAGTGACGAAGCCGGCCTGCGCGGAGCACAGGAAGGCCACGTAGGCACCCACTTCCGCAGGCTCGCCATAACGTCCCGCCGGATTCTGCCGCGCCCGCTCCGTCCAGATGTCAGCGAAGGGCCGCCCTGTGCTGCGCGCCAGTTCTTCCACATGCTGACGCTGGCCATCGGAGGCGCTGATGCCCGGCAGGATGTTGTTGATGGTGACGTTCCGCGCCACCGTCTGCCGCGCCAGTCCCGCCACGAACCCCACCAGGCCGGAGCGGGCGGCGTTGGAGAGGCCGAGTTCAGGTTGGGCAATCTTCACCGAACGCGAGACGATGTTCACGATGCGGCCAAAGCCGCGCTCCATCATTCCATCCACGGTGAGGCGGATCATTTCGATGGGGGTGAGCATCATCCGGTCGACACCGCGGATCCAGTCCGCACGGGACCAGTCGCGAAAATCGCCGGGCAGTTCGCCGTCCGCATTGTTCATAAGGATGTCGGGCCTGGGGCACGCCTTAAGCGCGGCGGCGCGTCCCTCGGGCGTGGTGATGTCGGCGGCGACCACCTCGACGTCGGCACCAGTCCGCGCGCGGATATCCGCCGCCGCCTCTTCCAGCCGTGCGGGCGTGCGGGCGACGAGGGTAAGATGAACCCCCTCCCCCGCCAGTGCCAGCGCCGCAGCGTGGCCCATGCCCCGGCTGGCGCCGGTAAGCAAAGCGGTGCGGCCGGAAATGCCGAGATCCATGGGTCCGCGCCTCAGGCCGCGACGGCCGAAGCCGGCGCGATCTTCCAGCCGTACTTCTTGTCGAGGCCCAGCGCCTGCACGATGCGGATGCCGCGCGCCAGCGCCTCACCCTCGAGCGCCGTGAGCGGGCGGCGCAAATCACCCACCGGCAAGCCCACCGCCTTCATGAGCGATTTCACAGCCACGGGGTTGATGGCGGAATAGTTGAAGTGCAGCAGCGGCAGGAGTTCAAGATAGGTGTCCCGGAAGCCCTCGGCCTCGGCATAGCCGCCCCAGGGACGCGACATGATCGCCACTTCCGCCGGGGCGATATTGCCGCCCATGTTCGCGGTGCCATGGCCGCCGAGGCTCATGGTGGGGACGACGAGCCCGAGATTGGGGCTGTCGCAGCACATCACGGACACGTCGGGGCGCGCGGCGAGGATCTGTGCGACCTGCCCGACCCGGGTGGTGGACTCCTTATGGATCACATAGTTTGGATGCTTGAAGATGCGCAGCAGATGATCCCAGTGCAGGTCGCTCTTCACGCGCGGCGGATTGTTGTAAATGCCGAGGGGCAAGTCGGTGGCGTCCGCCACCTCAAGAAAATAACCCTCTATGTCCGCTTCCGGAGCGCAAATGTAAGCGGGAGCCGCGAGGATCGCACCGTCCGCGCCATTGTCTTTGGAAAATCGGACATTGTCGATGGTCGTCTCGGTGTTGTTGCCGGTGCAGCCATAGAAGAGCGGCATGCCCGGCGTCTTCATCTTCGCGGTTTCGACGATGACCTTGCGGCGCTCGTCTTGCGAGAGCATGGAGACTTCGCCGGTTGAGCCCATGATCAACACGGCGGAGGTGCCGTTCGCTTCCTGCCAGGCAAGAAGCTCGCGGAAGGCGCCGAAATCCACCTGTCCCGCCTTGTCGAAGGGCGTCACCAGCGCAACGAAGGACCCGGTGATCTTGGCCAGTGTGCCCGACATGCCTCATCTCCCATTTCAATCAATGTTTGAAACGTAATTTGAATGGGTGCCGAGTCAATGTCATTCAAGCGTCACGCCGCTGAAAAGAAGGGCGCACACATGCCTTCAGAATGGGCAGCACTCAGGGGCCGACGACGAGGTCCTGGGCGGCCTGTTCAGACGGGTGGCGTTGTCAGATTTGCCGCGGATGGCGCATAGAAGCCGCCGCTCACAAACGCCACCACCTCGGCAATGATCCGCTCGTCGCTTTCGGTATCACAAAGGTTGCCGGAGAGCCGCTTCAAGCGATGGGTGGCAGGATCGGAATCGATCAGCACCTGCATGACCGCGCCGATCGCGAAATTGTAGCGCCAGAAGATGTCCGCGCGCGTGAGATGCGGCAGCGCCCGCTGGAAGGCGTCGATGAACAGGAATACGGCCGGGTCCACGCGGCTCACGAAGAACCGCTTGGTGCCCTCGCTCGGACGGGCACGGATCTGCTGAATGAGGCGGGTGAGGGGCCGGCTGCCGGCCTCGTCCCGGCTCAGTTCCACCATCGGGCGCACCAGCGCCTCGACGATGGCGGACAGCGGCGCAGCGGACGGCGCGGCGGCGGCCTCAGCCGCGGCAAGGGCATTGACCCGCGCTTCGGTATAGGGCTGCATGATGCGGTCCAGCACCGCCGCCAGAAGTTCGTCCTTTGAGCCGAAATAATAGTTGATGGCGGAGACGTTCACGCCCGCGCGCAGCGTGATCTCCCGCACCGTGGCGAGTTCGAAACCCTGTTCGAGGAAGACTTCGCGCGCCGCCAGCAGGATGCGTTCGCGCGGGTCGTCCTCCCGCGCTTGCGGCGGCTTTGGATCGGATGATCGGCTGCGAACAGAGGTCTCCACGCGACGTTCTCTCTCGCCTTTGTGCCGGCTCCAAAATGCCGGCATAGACACCCCAGCGGCGCCCTGCGTCGCCGGTCCATGCACGGGGTAGGCTACGGCGTTTCGGCAGCTATAGCCGGTCGCGCAGCGGCGCTTCAAGCACGTAAAACCGGCAATTGCCCTCGTTTGAGCGTTTGGTTCTTCGCGAACGATGGTTCGCTGCCCGGATCATCTGCCGCTGCGCGTGCAAAAATGGACGACATTTTTCTGCAACAGATAGATCGCAGATGGGAATTCGCTGGCAATTCATTCTGTATCCAGAGCCACGCCCGCATGGAAATGGATCAGACCGTGCGAAGGGCCCGTTTTGCTGAAGCCAGGCCCCTGGCCACTGCCCACGGCGCCCAAAGGAAATGCAACGCTCACGCAAAGGTGACGCTGCTGCGTGAAGTTTCGCGTCTCCATTTTGGCGTTCTCATTGTACCTTCTTAAAGCGTCCCGGTTCGACCGGCGCACTCTCTGTATGTGGAACGCCCCCGCTCGCACGGACACGCACGGTTCGTCGATGCGACGCTCATATTTCTGTCCGTCGGCAACCCAGCGTGCACTGACTGTCCCATGCAGACCCGCAAATCCTCTCAGGCCTATTTCAGCGAGATCTGGCAGCACTAGCCGGCCCACTGGTCATGACCAGTCCACGGGCGGTGATGGCATGTGCCATCCCGAACGGCATCGCTCCATATTCGCGGCCTTGAGACGAAGGTTTGTGCCATGTCGGTCAAGAAAATTGGCTTGGGTAGCTATTCCACTGTTGTTCCCGAAGGCGCTGCGTCGCCGCAGACCATGAACGGCGCGCCTGCCATTCCTCTCGTCAGCGGCGAGGCCGCCAATGCGCCGGTGCCCACCAATGACTGGTGGTCTTCGCTCGTCTTCAACTACTTCGAATCCGCCACATCCGCCCCGCTCTATGCCGATCCCATGGCACTGAAAGCCGACAGGAGCGGCGTCCAGATTGGCTACCAGTCCCAGGTCACCTACATTGACGGACCCGGCCTGCAGGTCGAGGACAACATCCAGTACAAGTACTTCTTCTCGCCCGGCCTGCATGTGGGCTTCGAGGACCTGGGGAACGGCACCGTCACGGTCTCCGATTACGGAGACTGGACCGTGACGGCCAACTGGGCCGACGGAGATGGCAATGGCGGCATGGACGCTACATTTGGCCATGGCCTGCCGTTTGTCTATTTCACCCGGAGCGGCGAAGGCGCGGCCGTCATCGACGTGCTGGAAGCCGCCCCTATCAGCCGCGTCGGCAATCCGATCATGCCGCTCGTCTATGAAGTGGGCGGCCTGACCGGCGCTTTCACCGGCGGCACGACGGCCTTCACGCTGCCCATCGACGCCGGGAGCAGCATCGCCAACGGCCCGCAGGTTCGCATTTCCTACGATTTCAATGGCGACGGAAAGTTCGACCGGATCGAGACCTACAATTACTTCCCCGCCGATGCCGGCGCGGGATGGGAGACCTATACGCAGGGCACGGGCCTGTTCTCGGCCACCGGCGCCATGGCCGATTTCTCCGGCGGCTCCGTCAAGCTGGAAATCTGGAACGCCATCGGCGAGGGGAGCCCGGCCGTTCGAACGGATACGCCCGTAGGCGAGGCCAATCCCTCCAGGATCACCCTGCCCTTTTCCGGCCTGACGGCTTCCGGCGAAGCCGCCGGAACCCTTTATCTGCGCTCCGGCGCCACTCCTGACATGCCCTCCGCCCTGTCCCCTGTCGCCGGCACGGCGGCGAGCGCCGACGTCATGGGCAATACCCAGGAGAACCTGTCCTGGGATGGAAAAGGCGAGGTCTGGTACAATTCCGACGGCGTGGTGGGCGTCTCCATCCAGGGCGTGCATTACGGCATCTTCGGCCCGGCAGGCACCACCTGGGTCATGACCGAAACCGGGCTGAAGTCCGATCTCGGTGGCGCGGAGACATTTTCTGTCGCCGTTCTGCCCGAAAAATCGGTGGAGACGCTCCAGTATTTCGCGGTCCACGCGGACAATGTGGTGACCGACAGCACGGTGGCGTTCGACTATGACGCGGCCACCAACACCGTCACTCAGACCTTCTCCGTCACAACGTCCACCGGCGAGGACCCGCTCACCGCGCTCTACCGCCACCAGTGGATCAACACGGACGAGAACCTCACCGACTTCAGCTACGTCTCCGCGAAGGGTGAGATGAAGCTCGCGGAAGATTCGGACTTCACGGTCACCTATGCCGCGAGCCCCATGCTGCCGGTCCTGCCCCTGCTGGACGGCACCTATGCGGGCCTGATCCGCCAGTACCTTCTGAGCGATGTCACGGAACTGAACAGCCGCTCCATCAAGATCCCGTTCCAGGACACCTACACCGCCGGCAAGGAGTTGGGCCGGCTCGCGGAATTGGCGCAGATCGCCAACCAGATCGGCGAGATCGAAATCCGCGACATCTATCTCGCGGTGATCAAGGCCGAACTGGAGGATTGGTTCACGGCAGGTGCCGGCGAGGACAAGCACTTCGTCTACAATGAGGAATGGGGCACTCTGATCGGATATCCGGCGAGCTTCGACAGCGAGAAGCAGCTCAACGACCACAATTTCCATTACGGCTATTTCGTTCAGGCGGCCGCCACGGTCGGCATGTTCGACGCTGCCTGGGCCTCGCAGAACCAATGGGGCGGCATGGTGGACCTTTTGATCGCGGACGTGGCCAACACGGACCGCGACAGCGATCTCTTCCCCTATCTGCGCAGCCTCGACCCGTATGCGGGCCATAGCTGGGCCTCAGGCCATGCGGCCTTCGCCTCCGGCAACAACCTGGAATCCTCGTCTGAATCCCTCAACTTTGCCGCCGCCGTCGCCCTTTGGGGCGCCGTGACGGACCGCGAGGACTTGCGGGACTTCGGCATCGCGCTCCATTCCATGGAAAGCGCTGCAGTGCTGCAATATTGGTTCGACGTGGACGATGCCGTCTTCCCGGACGAATTCCCCTACGAAGCCCTCGGCATGGTGTGGAGCGACGGCGGCAGCCACACCACATGGTTCAGCGACGACCCCGAGCGCATCCACGGCATCAACCTCATGCCGTTCAGCGCCGCCACCTCCCTGCACCTCGCAACCGAGCAGGCGGAAATCCTCGCGAACTACGCGGAAATGGCTGCGGAGAGCGGCGGGGCGCCGCGCTACTGGAAGAACATCCAGTGGAGCTATCTCGCCCTCGCCAATCCCGACCAGGCCCTGGCGGAATTGATTGCCGACCCGAACTACAGCCTGAACGAGGGCGGCTCGGGCTCTTACGCCCAGACGCTGTTTTGGATCGCCTCCCTCTCCGCTCTCGGCACGCTGAACTCCGACATCCGGGCCGATACGCCCTTCCATGCCGTATTTGCCAAGGACGGCATCAACACTTACGTCGCCTACAATACCGGGACATCGGACCTGGTCGTGCATTTCACGGACGGCGTTGCGCTGACCGTCGCGCCCGAGACCATGAGCACCCTGCGCGACGGCGAGGTCACGGTCTTCGACCTCTCCAGCGACACGAGCGCCGAGCCGGGACCGGGGACCGATCCGGGGACCGATCCCGAGCCGGACCCCGACACGGATCCGGGCACCGACCCTGGAACCGACCCCGATCCGGCACCCGATACCGCCGGGCTCATCCTGTCCGGCGGCACCCTCGCCTTTGATCCGGCCCTCGGCACGGTGACCCTCGCCTCGGCGGGCGGCGCGAACCATGACGGAACGGCGCACGCGCCCGCGAGCTTCACCATTTCCGGCGTCAGCGGGCGCTATGACGCGTCCGCGACCGGCTTCTCGCTGAAGATCGATGCGGCGGGCGCAGGCGATGCGGTCCAAGCCGCCATCTCCTACGACTTCAACGGAGACGGCGTCATCGACCGCGTGGAGACCTACCGCTATTTCGCCACCGACCCGGTCTCAGGCTGGGAGACCTATGGGGCGAACTGGGGGCTCAAGTCCGCAACCGGAAGTGCCATGCGCGACCTCGACGGCGGCACGGTCAAGGTGGAGATGTGGACCGCGCTCGGCACCCATGCGGTGACCGTGGCGTTGGCGGCGTCCTCCCTCGATCTGCCCTTCAGCTTCGAGGACGGCGCGGGCCAGCCGACGGACCCCGAGACGCCCACCGACCCCGAGACCCCCACCGAGCCGGAAATCCCGGTGACGGGCGACGGCCTGATTCTCTCCGGCGGACAGATCGGCTTCGATCCCGACCGCGGCGTTGTCACCCTGGCCTCGGCGCAGGGCCGGAACCAGGACGGCACGCCATTCGCCTCCACCACCTTCACCCTGGACAATCTCACCGCCCGCTACGAGGCCGGACAATCCGCCGCCTTCTCGCTCAAAGTGGATGCAGGCGGCGCCGGCGACGCGGTGCAGGCAGCGATCTCATATGATTTCGACGGCGACGGCATCGCCGATCGGGTAGAGACCTATCGCTACTTCGCCACCGATCCGGTGACGGGTTGGGAAACCTACGGCGGGGCGCTTGGCCTCAGCTCGGTCACGGGCGGCGCGCTGCGGGACTTCACCAGCGGCACCGTGAGGGTCGAACTCTGGACGGCGCTCGGTACCCACGCGGTCAAGGTGGACCTCGCGACTTCCGTCCTGGACCTGCCCTTCGCAGCGGCCGCAACCGGGCCCGGCCCGACACCCGACCCGGACCCCGTTCCTGAACCCGACCCGGAACCGGAGCCTACTCCGGACGTGATGGGCAACGGTCTTGTCCTGGTGGACGGCGTCGTGGATTTCGATCCCGCCCGCGGGACCGTCTTGCTTGCGGCAGCCGGGGGCACGAACCATGACGGCACGCCGCACGCGGCGACCACCTTGACCCTTGAGAACCTCACGGCCCAGCACGTGGCCGGGCAGGCAACGGGCTTCCTGCTGAAGGTGGATGCGGGCTCGGGCGCGGGCGATGCGGTCCAGGCCGCCATCTCCTACGACTTCAACGGCGACGGGACCATCGATCGCGTGGAGACCTACGCTTATTTCGCCACGAACGACACCAGCGGATGGGAGACCTACACCAATGGCTGGGGCCTCAAGTCCGTCACCGGCGCACGGCTTCAGGACCTGGTGGGCGGGACCGTGAAGGTGGACCTCTGGTCGGCCATAGGAACCCACCAGATGGCGGTGGATCTCGCGGCCTCGTCCCTCGACCTGCCGTTCACCTTCAGCGGGGGGTCCTCGCCGGGGACAGCGCCCGAGCCGACGCCCGAGCCCGAGCCTCAGGTACCGACCGACGGCGATTTTCTCGTCTCGACTGCCGCGCACGGCGTCACGCTGACCACCGCCTCCGCCTTCGAGATCGAAAGCGCGGGCCACGGGCGCTATGTCGATACGCCCCACGACGCGCTCGTGCTGACCGTCGAGGATATCCATGGGGGCTATAATGGCGGGCGGATTGCCTTCAACCTGCCGGTCGATGCCGGCACCGGCGTCGCCAACGGGACGCAACTGCGCCTTACCTTCGATTTCGACGGGGACGGCGCTGTGGACCGCACGGAGACCTATCTCTATTTCGAAACCGACAATGCCGTGGGTCTGGAAACCTATACGGCGGCCCGCCCGCTGACGAACGCGACGGGCGACTTTCAGGACTTCTCAGGCGGCAGCCTCACGGCGGAGGTATGGAACAGCCTGGGCGGTTCGAAAGTGACCTTGGCGTCGGGGGCGACCATCATCTTGCCGCACGACGCGTGGCACGCATGACCGACATCGGCCGCCGCGCCTAGCGCGACGGCCTCGGAGCGGATGTGACCCATCTATTTGAGGGGCCTTCTCTCTTTCAAGACAATGACATAGAGCCTCCCGGCGCTGCTATTGGGCGCGGGGGGCGTTGTTGTCGACGACCTGCTGGTAGGCGGCGAGATCCAGGAAGGCCTCCGCTTCCACCGCCTTGCCATTGCGCATGCGGAAGATCCAGACAAACTGGTTGCGGTAGGGCGCGCCCGATGTGGTGGTGGCGGTCCCGTCGAACCGGACGATGACCCGGTCCCCGTCCGCCCAGATGGCTCGCACGTCGGGCACCACGGGCGATGCGAGACGGGTGACCAGCGGGGCCGATGCGCGGTCGATGAAGTCCTTCATCCCCCGATAGGTGCCCGCCACCGGACCGGACCCGGCAATGGTCCAAACGATGTCATCGGAGAGCAGGGCGGTGAACACGTTGCCACCGCTGCGCCAGGAGTCGAATGCGGCGCGCACGATGGCCGCGTTCTTTGCTTCCTCCGTTTGGACGGCGATCTTGTCGGCTGTGGCGCCGCCGGTATCCGCCAGGGCCGGCGAAAGCACGGCGCTAGAGATTGCGCCGAGGATGAAAGCACTCGCCAGGGTACGCGGCAACGTCGTGATGGTCATGGAATATCCTCTCCTAGGGGCATGAAGGGGAAGGAGCTTCACCCCCGCCGGTTAACCTCAGCTCCGCCGAAGACCAATTGTTGAAACAGCGGCCGATCCACGAAGCGGGCCGGGAAAATCGGCTCGGGCGCGCTGATCCGATCGAGGCGCTCGCGCTGTTCGGGGCTCAACACCAGGTCAAGCGCGCCGAGATTTTCTTGCGCCTGCTCCAGTGTGCGCGCGCCGATAATCGGAGAGACCACCGCGGGATGGGTCAAAGTCCAGGCAAGAGCGACCTGCGAGGCCGTCACGCCGGCTTCTTCGGCAATGGCGCGAACCGTTTCAGCGACGACGATGGCCCGCTCAGTCAGATGGCCGGAGGCCGCGATCACGCCTTTGCGGGTGTCGGACACCGTCGCCTCCCGTGAATCGGAGACATCCGCCCGATTGTATTTTCCCGCAAGCACCCCGCCCGCCAGGGGCGACCAGGGCAGGACGCCCAGACCCAGGGCCTGCGCCATCGGCAGAAGCTCATGCTCCACGGTCCGCTCCAGCAGGCTGTACTCGATCTGCAACGCGACGAAGGGCGACAAGCCGCGCAGGTCCGCGAGAGTCTGCATCTGGGCGATGCGCCAGGCCGGTGTGTTGCAGATGCCGAGATAGACGACCTTGCCCGCCCGCACGAGATCGTCGAGGGCGCGCATCACCTCGTCGGCTGCGGTCGTCATGTCCCAACCGTGCAAATGGAGCAGATCGAGCCGGTCGGTGGCCAGGTGCCGAAGGCTCTGCTCGACCGAACGGATGATGTTGAGCCGATGATTGCCTCCCGCATTGGGATCGCCCGGACGACGCGACATCGTGAACTTGGTCGCGATCACCAGGCGTTCGCGCTTCTCAGACATGAAGGCCCCGACCAATTTTTCCGAAGATCCATTGGTGTAATTGACCGCCGTATCGATGAAATTTCCCCCGAGATCAACGTACAAATCAAATATGCGTCGCGCGTCATTACTGTCCGCACCCCATCCCCAATCAGAGCCGAATGTCATCGTACCGAGACTAAGGGGCGACACGCGCAGGCCGGAACGTCCGAGTAATTTGTAAGAGTCGAGTTTCATTTCGCATCACCATCGTCTGATGAGGCTAACCTAAGGAAAGCATGAGGAGCAGACAATTTCCCCAATCGGAACTTCCGTGGTAAATTCAGCTAACCAATGACAGTGGACCTCACAGGACTTTCGGTCTTTCTTGCGGTCGCCGAAGCTCGGAGCTTTCGGGCCGCAGCCGAGCATTTGGGCGTGACCCGTCCAGCGGTGAGTCAGGCCCTGCGCCGGCTCGAAGATCGCCTTGGCGTCGCCCTGGTTCTACGCACCACCCGCAGCGTCAGCCTCACCGAAGCGGGAGAGCAGCTCTATCGACGCGTGGCGCCAGCCATTTCCGAGGTCGGGCTTGCCATGGACGCCACGGCGGACCGGCACTCGGCGCCGAGTGGCCTGCTGCGGCTCGCTGTCTCCTCCATCGCCGAGCGGTTTCTGTCAGGCCCGCTGCTCTCGTCTTTCGCTGACTCCTATCCGGCGATTCAGCTGGACGTGACGGTCACGGACGAGGAGTTCGATATCGTCGCTCAGGGATTCGACGCGGGTGTACGGCTGGGGGAAGTCATCGACCAGGACATGATCGCGGTCCCTGTCACCGGCGACCAGCGCCAATTGGCGGTCGCCGCTCCCTCCTATCTCGCGCGCTTCGGGGCTCCCGCCCACCCATCTGACCTTGCGCGCCACCGCTGCATCGGCTGGCGGCCGGCGCCGCATACGGCGCCCTACCGATGGGAGTTTTACGAAAATGGGCGCGATTTCGACGTAAGCGTCAATCCGCACTTCACCACCAACGATATGTGGCTCATGCTCCGCACGGCCTGTGCCGGCGGAGGGATTACCTTCGGAATGGAGGAAACCTTCGCGCCTTATCTGGCTTCAGGGGCGCTGGTGCCCGTACTGGAGCCCTATTGCACGCCCTTCCCAGGCTTCTTTCTTTACTTCCCGAACCGGCGAAACCTCGCGCCGAAACTGAGAGCTCTCGTGGACCATGTGCGCCGCGAGCGATAGGCGCACATCAGGCCTTTCACCACGCTCGTGCGGTGCCCACCCGTTCCAGGCGGGGCACATTTGCGCGGCGTTTCCGCCCGGTCTCGCTTCACAAAAACGCAGGGCGCCGGTTGCGCCAAGCGTGGAAGAGCTGTCGCCCACTTGGGCTTCGAGGTCGACGTTCAGCGCCAGGCTGGGGCCGGCCTGGAAGCGGGAGCCCGGCCGATTAGCGGAGGCCACCACGGAGGCCAGGGCGCGGCCTCCCGAGTGATCCGGCGTCATGAGGGCACAATTTGGACCGCTTCCCCTGCCTCGTCTTCAAGAGCTTAGAGCCTGATCGGAAAGTGCTCTAGAATCCGACGGAGAGGCGCAGGGTCCCCATCTGGCGCGTGGTGTTGCTGGAGAAGCTCCCGTCATATTCCGCGCGCAAGCTCACCGCCTTGGCGAGGGAGATCAGGTCCAGACCCACGCCGAACCGCCCGTAGACATCGTACATAGGTGCCGGGATTAGTCACGACAATCGACAGTCGCCCCTGGTCGAGCCGCGCATCGACGGTAATCGGCAGCGGCTGGTGCGTATCCGGACCCAGGCTGTGCTTGACGGCATTCTCCACGAGCCCTTGGAGAATGAGGTGCGGGACGGGAAAATCGCCCGCTTCCGGTTGAAGGCGGACGGTGCAGGCGAGGCGCCCATCATACCGCAGTTCCTGAATGCGCAGATAGGCGCGCACCGCGTCGATCTCATCGGACAGGGGACAGACCGAGCGGGCCTGATGGTCCAGGCTATAGCGCATGTAGTCACAAATGCGCCGGGTCATTTCCAGAGCGATGTCCGGGCGATCCGGGATCTCGACGGTGACTGTGTTCAAGGCGTTGAACAGGAAATGGGGATCGAGCTGGATCCGCAATTGCTGAAGCTCCGCCCGAGCCGCCATGGATTCCGCCTCGCTGCGCTGGACCTTTGCCGCGCGCACCGCATGGTCGGCCATGAGCCAGAAATAAGCCAGCGTCCACCCGGTGAAGATGAAGGTGTAGTACATCAGCGGCGTGTACCGGCCGCTCACAGCGTGACCGAACTCACCAGGAATGAGATCCAGTGCGCCCAGGATTTCCGCGACGCCGAGCTGGATCAGAGCTCCCGTGACCCCGATGGCGAAGGCGATGGGGATGGCGGTGAAAGCCGACATGGGCAACCCGACGCGCCGGCGGATGGCCAGATGCACCAGGCAAGTCAGGCTGAAGCCGATGGTGTCGAACACCGCGGTGCGGACCAGGGCACTGCCGAGATCTGAAAAGAAAAAACCCCGGGTGATGAAGCCGAGCACCGAGATGAAGAGCCAGCCGGCAAGATTGGCCTGCCAGAAATGCGAGAGGACGGGAAAAGACGTCAGGTCCTCAAAGACCGTCGCCGACGTCCGCACCAGCTGCCGCCGCATCTCCTCCCTCCCCGCCCCGTACCGATCACCGCATCATTTCCCGCCTCGCGGAGGAGCGGTTCGGCACGTGCGCCGCGTCGTCTCATCGCGCTTGCCCGAAAGCTCTAGCGCGGGTTTACCCTACACCGCCAGAGTGCCGATCTCGAAAGAGATCAGAGGATTGGCCCAGTCGCGACGGGGACGTCAAAGGGACGCTCGTGAAGGATCCGGGAAAATCTGCACGCTTTACCTTGGGGACCCTTCGCCGGGCGGCTGAGGCGGCGGGGCATGCTGGAGGTCGTTCGGCCCTTGCGGGGCGTCCCGGCGCTCCACATGGCCGGACTGCTCGTCCTTCAGCGTGTCCGCGTGGTTGAGATTGAACCCGACGAAGATCGCCAGGATCATCGCCGCGACCACGCCCACCACCAGGATCGCAGCTTTTCCGGCACCTGGGGGTGGCGAGGAATGGCCTGTCGACATCGTTTTTCTCCGTCCGTTGTGAAGGTCACCCGCCCCCCACGCCCTGAATGGTGACGCCGGTTCCCGCGCAGGACGGACACGGAGCGCCATCGAGCCGCCCATCTCCACCGCAATCGGGGCACAACCCCTCCCCGCTTCCGGGCGTGCCGGGCGCAACTTCGTCCGCAGGCTTCGCCGCGGGTGCGGTGTGCAGATGCGCGGACGCGGCGTCCTGTTTCCGTGCGTCCGGCTGGTCCTGTTCGCCGAACCGGGACAATAATCGGGAGAGAAGGCCCATGATGTTCCTCCGAGCGCGACTTGGCGGGGGCAGCGCAGGTGAAACATGCGCTTCAAGGAAAGCCCGTCGGTGGACGCTTGTTCCAAGTGTCGGTCCAGGCGACCGTCCCCTCGTGATGGTGCGGACGTGCGGTTGCGGCGGAGAACCGCTTGGATGGCGCGGTCCAGCCACTCGGCCGCCGCTTTTCGGCCCGGGTAGGATATTACTGGACCTTATGCGGCCGCCTCAGCTCAGCTGGAGCATGCCGAAGCGTGCACGCGTAGGATGAATGGAGAGAGGAGCCGGTCATGTCGCACACGGAAGAACTCATGAAGCGCCAGAAGGCTGCGGTCGCGGATGGTGTTGCGACCCGGCAAATCTATGCAGCGCGCGCGGAAAATTCCGAGATTTGGGATGTGGACGGGCGACGCTTCATCGATTTCGCGGCCGGGATTGCCGTGGTCAATACCGGGCACCGCCATCCCAAGGTGATGAAGGCCGTCGCGGCCCAAGCCGAAGCCTTCACCCACACCTGCTTCCATGTGGCGCCCTATGAAGGCTATGTGAGCCTTGCCGAACGGCTCAACGCCATCGCGCCCACGGGCGGCGAGAACCGCGCCATGTTCGTCTCCACCGGCGCCGAAGCCGTAGAGAACGCCATCAAAGTGGCGCGCGCCTACACCCGCCGCTCGGGGGTGCTCGCCTTCTCGGGAGCGTTCCACGGCCGCACGCTGCTCGGCATGTCGCTGACCGGCAAGGTCATGCCCTACAAGCGCAATTTCGGTCCTTTCCCGGGCGAGATCTTCCATGCGGCCTTTCCGAACGCCTATCTCGGAATCACGGTGGAGGACGCCATCGCCGATATCGAACGTCTGTTCGCCTCGGATGTGGATCCCGAGCGGATCGCCGCGTTGATCGTTGAGCCGGTGCAGGGCGAAGGCGGGTTCAATGTGGCGCCCTTCGACTTCCTTGCAAAACTGCGGGAGATTGCCTCCCGCCACGGCATCGTCCTCATCGCCGATGAAGTCCAGGCGGGCATGGGCCGCACGGGCAAGATGTTCGCGGTCGAACATGCCGGCGTCGAGCCGGACCTGATCACCCTCGCGAAGGGCCTCGCCGGCGGCTTTCCGCTCTCGGCCGTGGTCGGGCGGAAGGAGATCATGTCGGCCGCCCATCCCGGCGGGCTCGGCGGCACCTACGGCGGCAATCCGCTCGCGGTCGCGGCCTCCCACGCGGTTCTGGACGTGATCGCCGAGGAGGGCCTGTGCGACCGCGCGACCCGGATCGGCGCGCGCATCACCTCCACCCTGCAGGCGCTCGCGCGGCGCCAGGGTCTGGAGGCGATCGGCGATGTGCGCGGGCTCGGCGCCATGGTGGCGTTCGAACTGGTGGAGGACCGGATCACCAAGTCGCCCGCGCCTGCCCTTACGAGCCGCATCGTCGCGGAAGCGGAAAAGCGGGGCCTGATCCTCCTGTCCTGCGGAACGCGCGCGAACGTCATCCGCATTCTGACGCCGCTCACCATCGGCGATGACACCCTCGCGGAAGGGCTCGCCATTTTGGAGCAGGCGGTGGAAGCCACCTGCTCGGACCATTCGGCGGCCGCCTGACCCACGTGCTTCCCTGGAGCCCGACGGCCCCAGGGAAGCACCCGCCTCAGAGGCCGTGCGCCTCGGCGGCGGGGTCAAACTGAATGAGGTCGCTCTTCGCGAACAGATCCGCCACCCAATCCACGAAGACGCGCAGGCGCGCGGACATGTGGCGGTTCGGCGGGAAGACCACGAAGATGGGCAGGGCCTCGGTCGTCCATTCGGTGAGGACGGGAACCATGGTTCCCTCCCGCATGTATTGGCGTAGCATGAAGGCGGGCGCCTGAAGGATGCCAAGACCCGCAAGCCCGGCCGTCAAATAGGCATTGCCTTCATTGGCCGCGAACAGATACTTGCCGGAAATCTCCAGCGTTTCATCCCCGCGCACGAATTCCATTGGCAGGAAACGCCCCGTCCGCGCATTGAAATAGCGCACGACCCGATGCTCCTCCTCCAGTTGGCGGGGATGGGTCGGCGCGCCGTAACGCGCCAGATAAGGCCGCGCGGCGCAGGTGGTCATGGGGATTTCGGCAATGCGGCGGGCAATCAGCGAGGGATCGACAAGGTCGCCGCCGCGCACCACGCAATCCACATTCTCTCCGACCAGATCCACTGACCGGTCGGTGACGCCGAGATCCACCTGGATATCGGGATAGCGGTCGAAAAAGCGCGGCAAGGCCGGGATCAGCAGCAGCATGGCCAGGGAGGGGCTGATATCGACGCGCAGCCGCCCGCGCGGGGATGCCTGTGACGTGCGGAGCGAACCGTCGAGCTCCTCCAGGTCATTGAGCAGCGCGAGCGCGCGTTCGTAATAGGCGGCCCCGTCGGGCGTCACCGTCACGCGGCGCGTGGTGCGGTTGAGGAGCTTGGTGCGCAGATGCGCTTCAAGCGCCTGGATGTGCTTGGTCAAGGTTGGCTTGGGGATTTCCAGAAGGTCCGCCGCGCGCGTGAAGGTGCCCGCCTCAACCACCCGCACGAAGGCCCGCATTGCGGCCAGTTGATCCATTTGCCCGCTGACTCCGCCGGTTCAACGCCCTATTATTCACATATGGAAACAATGATGTTACGCACGGACACTTTATTGGGTTCAGCTGAAAAGACTATCTGTTTGCATCGCAACAAAGCCGCAGGGCGCGGCAAGCCTCGGGTGCCAGAATGTCGACCGGTTGGACGACACATACGGTGGAGACAAGCGTAGCCGGCGCCATGCCGGTTCGCGTCTATGGCGCGGGCAGCGCCGGACGCGGCGCACCCGTCGTCCTGCAACTCCATGGCGGCGCCTTCAATGAAGGATCTCTGGAAAGCGGTGCCGAGGTGGCCTGCCTGCTGGCAGCGTCGGGCGCCGTGGTGGTCTCGGCGGACTATCCTTATGGCCCCGCGCATCCCTTTCCCATTCCCCTGAAGGCCGCCTACGAGGCCATGGTCTGGGCGCACGAGGCCCGCGCTCGGATCGCAGGCAAGGCGTCCAAGCTCTATGTCGCCGGCGCCGAAGCCGGCGGAAACCTGGCCGCTGCGCTCGCCATGATGGCGCGTGATCAACAGTTTCCCGCGCTGGCCGGCCAGATTTTGGTGTCCCCCATGCTGGACGCGAGCCTCGCCACTTGTTCGCTGCGCATGGCGGAGGCCGGTCCTGTGGGGTGCAAATGGGCCGATGGCTGGCAGGCGTATCTGGGGTCCGCCGAAAAGGCGGATCATCCCTATGCCGCGCCGCTCACCGCGCGCCGTCTGGCCGGGCTTCCTCCCGCGCTCGTAATCACCGCCGAGGATGATCCTCTGCGCGATGAAGCCCTCTCCTATGCCCAGCGATTGGCGGAAGCGGGTGTCGCCGTCCGCCAGCATGTCGTACCCGCGCCCACCGGCTGGCCCTGCACTCTCGATGCGGAGGCCGACCCCCATCGCGATTGCGTCAGCCTCCTGACGCCTGTCGTCAGGTCTTTTTTCGAAGCAACACGAACCGGGCCCGCCAAGCGTCCGGCCCGTCAGAACAGCATTTGATTTTCAAGGACGACCGTCATGTCCGCATCCCACTCTCCTTTTTCATCTCCCGCGCCGCGCCGGTATCGCCGGCTTCTCGTTCCGGCCCTCGCCGCTCTGATCATCGGAGCGGGACTGGCCGTCCCCTACGTGTGGCCGCATGCCGGCGCACGTGCCGCCGACCCGGTTGCCGCCTCCGCCCCCCCGGCGGTACCGGTGTCGGTGGCGACCGTCGAATCCCGCGAGGCGCCGGTGTTCGATGAGTTTTCCGGTCGCCTGGAGGCCGTGGAGCGGGTCGAGGTGCGCGCGCGCGTCGCCGGCGCCATCCAGCAGATCCATTTCCGCGAGGGAGACCTCGTCCAGCAGGGCGAACTCCTGATCACGGTGGACCCCGCTCCCTATCAGGCCGAGGTGGACCGCGCGCAGGCGCAGGTCGCGGCGGCCGAGGCGCGGGTGGCATTGGTGAAGGCGGACCTTGAGCGCGGGCAGCGCCTGTTCGACAGCCGCACCGTCTCCCAGCGCGACCTCGACGAACGGGTCAATGCCTCCAAGGAGGCTCTGGCCAATCTCAAGGCGGCCCAGGCCGCCCTCCAGACGGCCGAGCTCAACCTGTCCTATACGCAGGTCCGCGCGCCGGTCTCCGGGCGGGTGGGCAAGCGCGAGATCACGGTGGGCAACCTGATCGCCGCCGGGCCTGCCTCCACCGCCTTGACCACGCTGGTGTCCGTCGATCCGGTCTACGCGGCCTTCAATGCCGACGAGCAAGTGGTGACGCGGGCCTTGCGCAGTCTCGCCGCCGCTCCCGGCAAGTCGCTGCCGGTGGAAAGGATCCCGGTCCAGATGAGCACGGCGGTCGATGACGACATGAGCCAGGCGAAGACCTACCAGGGCCAGCTCCAGCTCATCGACAACCAGGTGGACCCGCGCACCGGCACGGTCCGCGTCCGCGCGATCTTCGACAATGTGGACGGCCGGCTCATACCGGGCCAGTTCGTCCGCCTGCGGATGGGCCGCACCGACACGGGAACTGCGCTGCTCATCACCGAGCGGGCCGTGGGCACAGACCAGGACAAGAAATTCGTCATGGTCGTGGGCGACGACAACAAGGCGATGTACCGCGAAATCTCCCTGGGCGCGGCCGTCAACGGGCTGCGGATCGTCACCTCGGGCCTTAAGGCCGGCGAAAAGATCGTCGTGAACGGGCTGCACCGGATTCGTCCCGGCGCGAGTGTCGCGCCCCAGATGGTCTCCATGGAGCCGACGCGAACCGCCTCGGCCGAGCGGAGCGAAGTCGCGCAGCACTGAAGCCGGCACCCGGGAGCGCCTCCTGTCCGCTTGACCCGTGCGGGCCTGATCTCGCGCAGGCCGGCCGCGCGGCCCCTCGGCGCCGCGTTCGAAGAATGCACCGACGTCCGCCTCCGCGTTTCGGAGGAGGATTCGGGAGGGGCACTCGTCTGGCGTCCGCCCCTCCCGCCCCTGTCCCATTTTTCCGATCCCGCCTTCGCCCTGGCGAGGGAACCGGCGCTCGCGCGCCGGCGGGGGCGGCTTGTCTCACCATGCCCCCACGCGGGGAGGATGCCATGAACCTGTCCAAGTTCTTCATCGACCGACCGATCTTCGCCGGTGTTCTCTCGACCCTGATTTTCCTCGCCGGTCTCATCGCCATGCGGGTCATGCCCATCTCGGAATATCCCGAAGTGGTGCCGCCCCAGGTGGTGGTGCGCGCCCAATATCCCGGCGCCAATCCCAAGGTGATCGCCGAAACGGTGGCCACACCCATCGAGGAACAGATCAACGGCGTCGAGGGCATGCTCTACATGTCCAGCCAGGCCACGACGGACGGGCTGATGACGCTCACCGTCACCTTCCGCCTCGGCACTGACCCCGACAAGGCGCAGCAATTGGTGCAGAATCGCGTCTCCCAGGCCGAGCCGCGCCTGCCCGAAGCGACCCGGCAACTGGGAGTGACGACCGTCAAGTCATCGCCGGACCTCACCCTCGTCGTGCATCTGCTTTCGCCCAACGGGCGCTATGACATGACGTATCTGCGCAACTATGCCGTTCTCAATGTGAAGGACCGGCTGGCGCGCATTGACGGCGTGGGTCAGGTCCAGTTGTTCGGCTCGGGCGACTATTCCATGCGCGTGTGGCTGGACCCGCAGAAGGTGGCCGAGCACGGCCTTTCCGCCACGGACATCGTGAATGAAATTCGCGCCCAGAATGTCCAGGCCGCTGCAGGCGTCGTCGGTGCTTCGCCCGGCCTCCCGGGATTGGACCTGCAATTGTCCGTCAACGCCCAGGGGCGCCTCCAGACCGAGGAGGAGTTCGGCGACATCGTCGTGAAGAGCGGTGACAATGGCGAGGTGGTGCGCCTGCGGGATGTGGCGCGCATCGAGCTTGGCGCGGCGGACTATGCCCTGCGCTCGCTGCTGAACAACAAGTCCGCTGTCGCGGTGCCGCTGTTCCAGGCGCCGGGCTCCAACGCCATCCGCATCGCCGATGATGTGCGCACCGTGATGGAGGAGATCAAGCAGAACATGCCGGAGGGCGTGGACTATGAAATCGTCTACGACACCACGCAGTTCGTGCGCGCCTCCATCGACGCGGTGATCCATACGCTGCTCGAAGCTGTGCTTCTGGTGGTGCTGGTGGTGATCCTGTTCCTCCAGACCTGGCGGGCCTCGATCATTCCGCTGCTCGCGGTGCCGGTCTCGATCGTCGGCACATTCGCGGTCATGTATGTGTTCGGCTTCTCCATCAATGCCTTGACCCTGTTCGGCCTGGTGCTCGCCATCGGCATCGTGGTGGATGACGCGATCGTCGTGGTCGAGAATGTGGAGCGCAACATCGAGGAAGGTCTTTCCGCGCGCGAGGCCACCTACAAGGCGATGCAGGAGGTCTCCGGCCCGATCATCGCCATCGCTCTCGTGCTGGTCGCGGTGTTCGTGCCACTCGCCTTCATCACCGGGCTAACGGGGCAGTTCTACAAGCAGTTCGCCCTCACCATCGCCATCTCCACGGTGATCTCGGCGGTGAACTCGCTCACCCTCTCCCCCGCCCTCGCCGCCCTGCTCCTGAAGGGGCATGACGCACCCAAGGACCGGCTCACCCGCATCATGGACGCCGGGCTCGGCTGGCTGTTCCGCGGCTTCAATGCCGGCTTCGGCCGCGGCTCGCGGGCTTACGGCGCCAGCGTGAAGGCGGTGATTGGCCGCAAGGCCCTGATGATGGGCCTTTATGTGGTGCTTCTCGGCCTGACCGCGCTGCTCTTCCGCACCGTGCCGCCGGGTTTCGTGCCCGCGCAGGACAAGCAATATCTCGTTGGCTTCGCCCAATTGCCGGACGGGGCGACGCTCGACAGAACGGAAGATGTGATCCGTCGCATGAGCGACATCACGCTGAAGCAGGAGGGCGTCGAGAGCGCCATTGCTTTCCCCGGCCTCTCCATCAACGGCTTCACCAATTCTTCCAACGCCGGCATCGTCTTCGTGGGCCTGAAGCCGTTCGAGGAGCGCACTTCCCCGGCCCTGTCGGGGGGCGCCATCGCTTTGGAGCTCAACAAGAAGTTCGCCGGCATCGAGGATGCCATGGTGGCCATGTTCCCCCCGCCTCCGGTCCAGGGGCTCGGGACCATCGGCGGCTTCAAGCTGCAGATCGAGGACCGGGCCGGCTTCGGCTATGAGGCGCTCAACGATGCGACGCAGGCCTTCCTCGCCAAGGCGCGGCAGGCCCCGGAACTTGCCGGGCTGTTCTCCTCCTATCAGGTCAACGTGCCTCAGCTTTATGCCGATATCGACCGCACCAAGGCGCGCCAGCTCGGCGTCGCGGTGACCGATGTGTTCGAGACCATGCAGATCTATCTCGGATCGGTCTATGTGAACGACTTCAATAAGTTCGGCCGCACCTACACGGTCCGCGTCCAGGCCGATGCGCCCTATCGCGCCCGCGCCGAGGATGTCGGTCAGCTCAAGGTGCGCTCCCGGACCGGCGAAATGGTGCCACTGTCCGCTTTGCTGAAGGTGAAGTCGGTCGCCGGTCCCGAGCGGGCCATGCGCTATAACGGCTTCCTGACTGCGGACATCAATGGTGGCGCGGCGCCGGGCTATTCGTCCGGCGAGGCGCAGCAAGCCGTCGAGCGGGTCGCGGCCGAAACCCTCCCCAAGGGCATCGGCTTCGAATGGACCGAACTCACCTATCAGGACATCCTGGCCGGAAACTCCGCGGTCTGGGTGTTCCCGCTGGCCATCTTCCTGGTCTTCCTGGTGCTGGCCGCCCAGTATGAGAGCCTCGTCCTGCCGCTTTCCATCATCATGATCGTGCCCGCCGGCCTGCTCGCCGCCATGACCGGGGTGTGGCTGTCCAACGGAGACAACAATGTCTTCACGCAGATCGGCCTTGTGGTTCTCGTCGGCCTGTCCGCGAAGAATGCGATCCTGATTGTCGAGTTCGCCCGGGAACTGGAGTTTGCCGGACGAAATCCCGTCGAGGCCGCGATCGAGGCGAGCCGGCTGCGCCTGCGGCCGATCCTCATGACCTCGCTCGCCTTCATCATGGGTGTGGTGCCGCTCGTCACCTCCATCGGCGCCGGCGCGGAAATGCGGCACGCCATGGGCGTCGCGGTCTTCTCCGGCATGATCGGCGTGACGGTCTTCGGCATCTTCCTGACGCCGGTGTTCTATGTGCTGCTGCGCAAGCTCTCGGGCAACCGCCCGCTGGTTCAGCACGGCGTCCACGCGGCTCCTGCGGTCCATCCGCAGGCGGCGGACGTCCACTGACGTCCTGCTTGAAAAGACATGCCCGGACCTTGGTCCGGGCATTTTTTTGCGTTCTACCTCACCTGCTCGACCGCTCGCGCGATGGCGGACAGCTTGTCCTGCGCCGAACCCGAGCAGCAGATGGGATTGTCGGCAAAGGTGGCGAAGCCGCAATCGGGATGGAGCAGCACCCGCTCGCGCCCGAACAGATCCACCGCATGGCGGATGCGGGCGGCCACCTCCTCCACCGCCTCGGTCTTCGGGTCTTTCTGGTTGACCACGCCGACGCCAATGCGGGCGTCCTGCGGCAGGGCTGTGAGAATCTCCATCTCTCCGGCGCGGGGCGTGCACATTTCCAGCAGATAGGCGCCGACCTTTACCTGGCGCAGCATGTCAACCAGCGGCGCATAGCTGCCCGCGAGCGCGACGCTCTCGTCTGGCGTCCAGTTGCCCCGGCAGACATGAAGGCCGGTGCGTGCGCGCGGCGCACCGTCGAGCACCGCATTCAGAAGGTCGCGGGCAAAGGCGAGTTCGTGGTCCGGTCCGAGGGATTCCGACAAGGCGCCGCACATGAAGGAGCGTTTGGACTTGGCGCCCGAGAACACCACCTCGGAGAGAACCGGCTCGTCAAACTGCACAAGCGCCGCCCCCGCATCCATCAGGTCCGCCAGCTCCTCGCGCAGAACCGCGACGATGTCGGCGGCGAGCGCCTCCCGGCTCGCATAAGCGCGATCGGAGATGCACTCCATCCACATGGTGCGGGTCAGGAGATAGGGACCGGGCAAGGCGACCTTCACCGGCCGCTGGGTGAGGGTGCGCGCAAAGTCCACCTCGTGGGCAACCAATGGGCGCGAGCGTCCAAGCTTGCCGAACACGGCGGGGTGCCGCACGTCGCCCGCGGGAATATCAAGGGCACGCAATTCCGCTTCGAACTCCTCCGGGTGGTCCACCAGCGGCAAGAGATCGGTCAAAGGGATCAGCTGGCAATTGTCGAGGCGGCTTGCGACGAAGCTCGCATAGCTGTCGCGCCGCTGCTCGCCGTCGGTGACCACATCCACGCCCGCTTTCTCCTGGGCGGCGACGGCGAGGCGCACCGCATCGTCGGCGGTGTCCTGGAACGCCGCCTCGGACAATCGGCCCTCCACGAAAGCGTGCATCGCCTCGATCATCCAGCGTGGGCGCGGCCAGGATCCGATCCCCATGACAGCGAGCGGCGGAAGGGAAGGCGCCTCCACCGCCTCCCTACGGCGGGGCGTCGGCGCAGGAGCCGGCATCTCGACGCGTGGGCGCACGGGCTCGGCCGACCGCTCGGCCAGCGCGCCTTTGCAGACCAGGAAGGACCGCTGCTTTTTCACCTTGGTCCAGGAGACGAACTCGTTGCCGGTCAGGCGGCACCAGGCGGGGAGATCCTCGTCCACCGAGATTTCCGTGGAGCGGATTTCCAGCAGCCCGCCGCGCGGCAGGGGATCGATATGCTTGCGGATCAACAAGAGAAGACCGTTGCCGCAATCCATGTCGCCGCCATCGAAGGACACGTCCGGGGGATGGGCATGGGCGGCAACAGGTTCGAGCATGATGGGTCGTCCTCAGTCTGATGGCCCCGGCATCCCTTGAGGGTCTGCCGGGGCTTTGTCACAGGGCCGGTGCAGGCAGGTCAGCTCTTGCGCCGCCGCCCCAGTTCGAAGCCGAGCGCGCCAGCGCCGACAGCCATGACGCCAACCGCGACCGCCAGCGCTGGCGAAAAGGCGGCCTCCACGGGATGAGGCGTGGGCGCGACCGCAGGAGGTGGGGTCGGCACAGCCGCAGCCTTCTGGCCGGCGGGGGCAGCCGAGGCTTCCAGCCGCGCGGCCGTCTCATAGCTGCGCGCCAGCATGGCCCGTCCCACATCCTTCAGGATCGCCTGCCCCGCGACGCGGCCCTGGCCGAGCACCAGATCCACATTGGCCACCTGCGGACCGCCCAGATTGATGGAGCGGTTGCCCTGCCCGTCCTCCACATGCCACGCGGTGACGGCGCCCGCCTCCACCGCGTCGACGACGATGCTGAAATAGCCTTCCGGCCCCTTGAAGCTGCTGCCCGGCCTCAGGCGGATCTCGTCCTTGTTCACCAGCATGAACCCGAAATTGTGCCCGGTCGGGCAGCCGACCGGATAGACCGCGAAGCGCGGATCGCGCGCATAGTCGCTGCCGTAGGTGAGGCTGAAGGCCTTGCCATGGACCTTGAGATTGGCCTTGTCCCCCTCGAAGGCGGTGGGCCAAGGCGAGAGGAAGGCCACCATGTCACCCTCCTCAAACACCAGCGCCTTGCGCGCCTCGGTGTCCTCGATGAGCAGATCGGCGCGAACCGGACCGAGGGTCTTGGACGCCTTGACCGTGCCATTCTGCATGAGGTCCAGCGTGACGGTGCCGGCCGCAGCGTCCACCGCCGCGACGCGAAGTTCGCGGCCGCCCACCGTCCAGGCGTCGCCGCTGCCGGCGAGACCGGCGAAGACCTTTTCCTCGGCAAAGAGAAGACGGTCCATGCGCACGCCGGACAGCCAGTCGAAGGTGAGCTGCTTGGGCGACATCTCGCGCGCCTGGCCCTGATTGTAGAGCTGGGTGAAGCGATTGCCCCACCAATTGGTCTCGGTGGCGGACAGTTCCGGCGCGCCGAAGGCCCATTCCCAGTCGGTCCCGGCGATGGTGCGCACGTGGAGCGAATGGTTGAACATCTTCTCGTGACCGACGCTGGCGTAATAATGGTAGACCTGACCGCCCACCACGGTCGCGCCTCCAGCGGGAATGGTCACGTTCTCCTGCATCACGATGGTCATGTCGTAGTCGATATAGGTGGGCAGGCGCGACAGCACGGGGACCTGCTCGCCCCGGAGCGCCACCTCGCCACCCCAGGTGTCTTCCAGATAGAAGAGGCCGCCAGGCGGGATGACCACCTCCCCGTTCTCGACCCGGCTTTGGCGGATGAAGACACCGTCATATTTCAGCGGCTTGCGGCCGAAATCATCGGTCACTGCCCGCCCCTGCGGCAGGCCCGGCAGGCCGGGGACATAAGCGGGCCGAACGCCCCGCTCCGCCGGCAGCGAAAACGGCGGCGGCGCAATGGGGCTGGCGGCGATGGGATGGGCCAGCGGCCATCCCGGCTTTGCCGGTGTCAGCAGGCTGGCGGGATCGGCGGCGTGCGCGGCCATCGGCAGCGCGAGCGCGACGGCGAGCATCCCGTGGGCAAGAGCGGATCTCATGGCGGTCTCCCTTCCGGTTCTTCTTATGTTGACCGGTCCATACCTGCGCCGGGCCGGAAGCGCGTGGTGGCTCAGGCGCCCGCCTCCCGCGACAAATGGGGGGTAGGCATGGCGGCCTCCCGAAGCTCGGGGACCGGGCAGGCGGTGGCGCGCCTGGAAAGATAGAGCGTGCCCCATCCGGTCAGCAGCACGGTGTTGAGGAACAGGAGCCCCTTTGGCACGCCCGCCAGGAGGCTGCCGACCAGGCCGAGCCCAACAACGGAAAGGACGGGCGCAAGGCAGCTCACGCACAAGGCCGAAACCGCCAACAAGCCCCCGCCTGCCGCCAATCCCGCCGATGCCGCACCACCCCTGCGTCGGCCGATCCCAAGCGCAAACACCGCGAATGCCGCAGCGACGCCCACGGTGCCGGCGGTGAAATACTCGTCCTTGCGCAGGAAGCTGATGATGAAGGCTTCACCCCGCTGATAGGTGAGCGTGCCCTGGGCGACATATTCCTCGGGCAGGAAGCCACATTCGATAGCGGCTTGCGCCGTGTCCGGCATGCGGAACAGCACGAAGGAGAGTCCCACATAGCCGAGGACGGCAACGAGGCTGACGAAAGCCATCTTGCACACGGGAATCATGGCGCCCTCCTCCGGCCGCTCGGGTTCAGTAGCTGATGGAGGGAATGCCCTCTCCCATGAATTCCACGAGCTTGGCGCCGCCCACGATCTTGGCTCCGGCCACCAGATTGTCCTCGTCCAGGCCACGCTTCTTGAAGCAGGGCGAGCACACATAGATCGTGCCACCCGCCGCGGCGAAATTCGTCATCAGTTCCTTGAGCGGAGCAAAGCCCTCCTCGTGGATGTCATCGGCATAGCCGGCCTGGGAGAGACGCGTGCCCTCGATGGACAGGAACACGACGGTCTCCTTGTCCGACGCGACGGCGGCGTTTGCGATCACGAAGCCCACCGTGGCCTTGTCGGTGTCGTTCCTGGCACAGCTGATGGATACGACGAACTTTCCGGGCATCTGTCTCTCCTGAACATTTTTGATTGGGATCACCATTGGAGCCGGGATCGAATCCAGTAACGAGCAGCGGCTGCGTCATGGTGCACGAGGGCGTTGCCGGTCATACGGCACCAGGCCGGCAGGTCTTCCGGAGCCCCGGAATCCAACGCGATCACGCAGAACAGCCGGCCAGGATCCGCCTTAAGGCGCATGCGCAGAAGCATCACCAGTTCGCCGCAGCCCATATGGCCCGCGTCGAACACCGGTGCTGCCGCCAGTTCATCCTGGTCTGGATGAGTCATGGTCGCGTTCCAGTCATCCGCGGGTCGCAAACGCCCAGGGACGGATTCAGTATGGTGGGAAAAGGAGCGATCTGCGTCCGGGCACGCCCAACCGAATCGACGGAGGACAGTCAGCCCACACGGGGCATGACGGAACGGTACGGAGCCACTCAAAGGCAGCGTATCAAGTCCGCACTGAGCGTCAAGCGAACCGCGGCCGGACCGCCGACCGCAGCGCGACCGCAATCAAAAAAACCACCAAGTGTGTCCGGGAGGGAGATTTTGGTGGGCGCACAAGGACTCGAACCTTGGACCCGCTGATTAAGAGTCAGCTGCTCTACCAACTGAGCTATGCGCCCTTCGGGGCATCGCCCCGTGAGGAGGTGGTCGTGTAGCATCGCCTCCCGGTGGTGTCCAGCGTGCCAAGAAAAGAAATCCACAGGCTTTCTTGCGGCCTGTCCTCGGCCGTGCCGCGCCGCATGGAGCGTCCAATAGAAACGGGGCGGGATTGCTCCCGCCCCGATCCGAACCTGGACTGGCCGCCCCGCTTATTCGCGGAAGGCCTCTTCACGCGTCTTGCTGACGGAGGGCAGAAGCACCACCACCAGGGCGATCGCCGCCAGAGCCAGCAGGGTCGCGGAGATGGGACGGGTGACGAACACCATGGGATCGCCGCGCGAGATCAGCATGGCCCGGCGCAGATATTCCTCCAGCATCGGCCCGATGACGAAGCCCAGAAGCAGCGGTGCGGGCTCGCAATCCAACTTCACCAGCACGTATCCGACCACGCCGAACAGGGCCATGGTGTACACGTCGAAGGTGTTGTTGTTCACGCTGTACACGCCGATGCAGCAGAAGGCCATGATCGCCGGGAAAAGCACATGATAGGGCACGGTCAGCAGGCGGACCCACATGCCGATCAGCGGCAGGTTGAGCAGCACCAGCATGAGGTTGCCAATCCACATGGAGGCGATGATGCCCCAGAAGAGGTCCGGCTTCTCGGTGACCACGTTCGGACCGGGAGTGATGCCCTGAATGATCAGCGCGCCGATCATAAGGGCCATCACCGGGTTCGACGGAATGCCGAGCGTGAGCATGGGAATGAAGGAGGTCTGCGCGCCCGCATTGTTCGCGCTCTCCGGGCCCGCGACACCGGCGATGGCGCCCTTGCCGAAGGACTTCGGGTTCTTCGAGATCTTCTTCTCGATGGAATACGAAGCGAAGGACGACAACATGGCGCCGCCGCCGGGCAGGATGCCGAGCGCGGAACCCAGGATCGTGCCACGCAGCACCGGGGCGATGATCTGCTTGAACTCATCCTTGGTCAGCATGAGGCTCGAAACCTTCGCCGCCACCAGGCTGCGCTGCTTCTCGTCCTCAAGGTTGCGGATGATCTCGCCGATGCCGAATACGCCCATGGCCAGGGCGACGAAGTCAAACCCGTCCGTCAGTTCCTGCACATCGAAGGTGAAGCGCGGCGTGCCGGTATAAATGTCCTGACCGGACAGGCCGAGCAGCAGGCCGAGCACGATCATCGCCAGCGCCTTGACGATGGAGCCGGAGGCGAGCGTCACCGAGGCGATCAGGCCGAGCACCATGAGGGCGAAATATTCCGGCGGGCCGAACTTGAGCGCGAGATCCGCGAGCGGCGGCGCGAAAAGGGCCAGGAGGAAGGTCGCAACGGTGCCGGCGAAGAACGACCCGAGCGCGGCGGTCGCAAGGGCGGCCCCCGCGCGACCTTGCTTGGCCATCTGGTGCCCGTCGAGCGCCGTCACCACGGACGAAGATTCGCCGGGCAGGTTGATCAGGATGGCCGTGGTCGATCCACCGTATTGCGCACCGTAATAAATGCCGGCGAGCATGATCAGCGCCGAGACCGGCGGCAGGCCGAAGGTGATCGGCAGTAGCATGGCGATGGTCGCGACCGGGCCAAGGCCCGGCAGAACGCCAATCAATGTGCCGAGCAGACAGCCGATGAAGCAGTACAGGAGGTTCTGAAGGGAGAAGGCGACGGAAAAGCCGAGCGCCAGATTATCAAAGAGTTCCACGCTGGCCTCCTCAGTATCCGCCGAGCCAAGGGCCGATCAGCTGGATCGGCAAGCCGAGACCCCAGATGAAGACCGCCCAGGAAAACACCACCATGACGCCCGTGATGGCCAGAGCGGTCACGAGGTGGAATTTCTGGCTTCCGAGCGCGCTCAGGAACACCGTGCCGGCGAGAGCCGGAAGGAATCCGAGGGGCCTCAGGAAGGCGCCGAAGAACAGCGCAGACAGGGTGAGAAGGATAAGTCCGCGCCAGGCAATCCCAGTTGCGCCCTCAGCATGGAAGCGGAACCCGTTGATCAGAACGATGACACCCAGCACACCCATCATCCCGGACAGGATCATTGGGAAATAGCCGGGGCCCATGCGGACCGAACTTCCCATCGGCAACAGATTGGCCTGCCACGCGAACAACGCTGCGAGCGCGATGAACAGCAAGCCCGCAAGAACGTCCTTAGGACTGCGTATGAAACTCATCGACTCCCTCCCCCCGAGACTGATTTTTTGGAGCTTTGGCGAGCCGGGGCGCCCGCCTCGTCCACTGGGCCTTCAGCCCGGCCGGGACCATACTGACTATCATGCGAAAGTCGAACAAAAGTTGCGATTTCGCCCACAATAGAGCGATGCCGCTGCGGAAGAGTGTGAAGGCTTGAATCGTCAGGGACCATGACTGACCTTACGAAATGCAACAGGCGGGTGCAGTAACACCCGCCTGAAACTTTAAACACCGAGCGCCGGAGCGCAGGGGGCCCAAGTCGAAGGCCGCGCGCGCTTCAGTCCGCGTAAATGCCCGCTGCCTGGATGATCGGCTTCCACTTGGCCACCTCATCCGCGAGGAACTTGTCGTGGAACTCACGGCTGCGGCGATCCTTCGGCTCCGGCTCGGTGCCAAGATCAGCGAAGCGCGCGATCACCTTGGGATCCTCCAAGGCGGTCTGGAGCGCCGCGTTGAGCTTGTCCATGATCTCTTTCGGCGTTCCCTTGGGCGCGTAGAGGCCGTGCCACACGGACACTTCGAAGTCCTTCAGGCCCGCTTCCTTCAGCGTGGGCACGTCGCCCAGCGATTTCACGCGTCCGTCGGTGGTCACGGCATAGGCCTTCACCTTGCCGGCCTTGATCTGTCCGGTCGTATTGGTGGTCTGGTCACACATCAGATCGATCTGACCACCAACCAGATCGTTCATGGCCGGGCCCGTGCCCTGATACGGCACGGTGGTCATCGACGCGCCCACCTTGGACATCAGCAGCATGCCGCACAGATGTGAGGCCGAGCCGACGCCGGCATTGCCGAGCGTGACCTTATCCTTGTTGGCCTTGATGTAATCCACGAGCGCGGCCGGAGTCTTCGGCTCCAGGTTCGACTTTCCGATCACGGTCATGGGCACCGCCGTGATGAGGCCGCCCTCTTCGAAATCGGTGAGAACGTTATAAGGCAGCTTGCGATACAGCGAAGCGGACGTCGCCTGTCCGATATGGTGAATCAGCAGCGTGTATCCATCGGGAGCCGCCTTCGCCACCTGACCGGCGCCACGGGTACCTCCGGCGCCGCCCACATTTTCGATGAGCACCTGCTGACCGAGCGTGTGGGTCATCGATTCACCGATGAGGCGCGCCACTGTATCGGTGGGACCGCCGGCTGCGAACGGTACGATAATGGTGATGGGCCGGTTCGGGTACGCCTGCTGTGCCTGCGCGGAGGGACTGGCGAGGCCCGCAAGGGCCGCAAGCGCCAAGACCGCATGCCTAAGTTTCATGACAACCTCCTGGAGCCCTCGGGACGGCTCATTATCCATTCGAGCTTCCGCCCATCTCACTTCAAGAATATCCCGATGGCGTCCGTCAAGCCCACACTCTGTGCACGAGACATAACTTTGGCATGAACTCAACTATATTGCATTGCACAATTCCGCCGAAGATTTGATCGATTTTATTGTTACCTGCCCGGGAGAAGGTCCAGGGGAGCGGAAAGTGAAATGCCGTTCCACTGGTTCCGGCGTCCGCGCCGTTCCATCGGGTTGGCCCGGCGATCAAAAAAAGAGCCGGACCCTGCGGTCCGGCTCCTGGATCTTGATGCCCCGGCATGAGGCCGGGTGGACGATGCGGCCGGTCGTACGTCAGCCGCCGCCAGCCTTTCAGCCCGCAGCGATCTTCAGCCGGTGGCGGCCTGGGGATTCAGGCTCTGGCGCTTACGGCTCAGCTTGTTCAATGCGGTAATGTAAGCTTCCGCGGATGCGACCAGGGTGTCAGGATCCGCCGCCTTGGCGGTGACCACCTTGCCATCCTCTTCGAGCCGCACAGACACCTCCGCCTGAGCATCGGTGCCCTCGGTTACCGCGTGGACCTGGTAGAGTTCGAGCCGCGCCGTGTGGGGCACCAGGCTTTTGATGCAGTTGAAGGTGGCGTCCACCGGGCCATTGCCTTCGGCCTCCTCCGTGAGAACGCGACCATCCATTTCGACCCGCATGGTGGCCCGTTGCGGACCGCGCGTTCCGGCGATGACCGAGAGAGAGACCAGCTTCACGCGATCACCGGCGGCGGCGATTTCGTGATCAACCAGCGCCTCAATGTCCTCGTCATAAATGACCTTCTTGCGATCGGCGAGGTCCTTGAACCGGGTGAAGGCGTCGTTGAGCGCGTTCTCGCCCAGTTCATACCCCATGGTCTTCAGCTTGTCGCGAAAGGCCGCGCGGCCGGAATGCTTGCCCATCACCAGGGACGTCTTGGAGACGCCGACGCTCTCCGGCGTCATGATCTCATAGGTCTGGGTGTGCTTCAGCATGCCATCCTGGTGGATGCCGCTCTCGTGGGCGAAGGCATTCCGACCAACGATCGCTTTGTTGTACTGCACCGGGAAGGAAGTGACGGCTGCGACGAGCTTGGAGGCGCGCGTCAGCATCGTGGCGTCGATGCTCGTGCTGTAGGGCAGCACATCGCCGCGCACGTTGATCGCCATCACGATCTCTTCGAGGGCGGCATTTCCGGCCCGCTCGCCGATGCCGTTGACCGTGCATTCGATCTGCCGCGCGCCCCCGGCGATGCCGGCCAGCGAATTGGCCACCGCCATGCCGAGGTCATTGTGGCAATGGACGGAGAAAATCGCCCTGTCGGAATTGGGCACGCGCTCGCGCACGGTGCGGAACATGCGGGCATATTCCTCCGGCGTGGTGTAGCCGACCGTGTCGGGGATATTGATGGTGGTGGCGCCCGCCTTGATCGCCGCCTCGACGCAGCGGCACAGAAAATCGATCTCCGTGCGGGTGCCATCCTCGGCGGACCATTCCACGTCCTCCACATGATTGCGCGCGCGGGTCACCGACGCGACGATCATCTCGAGAACCTCGTGGGGCTCCTTCTGGAGCTTGTACTTCATGTGCACCGGCGAGGTGGACAGGAAGGTGTGAATGCGCCCGCGCCGGGCCTGCTTCACGGCTTCCGCGCAACGGTCGATGTCGTTCAGCGCCGCGCGAGAGAGGCCGGCAATGACCGAATTCTTCGCGCGTCGGGCGATCTCCGCCACCGATTCGAAATCGCCCACCGAGGCGATGGGAAAACCGGCCTCGATGATATCGACACCCATCTCGTCCAGGAGTTCGGCGACCTGGAGCTTCTCCTCGAAGGTCATGGAAGCGCCGGGGCACTGCTCGCCATCGCGCAGCGTGGTATCGAAAATGATGACGCGGTCCTTCTCCGATACCGGAGCGGTGGTCGAATCAGAGGTCATGGTCATGAAAGGCGTCCTTCTCGAAGTCGTCGGCCGTCTCGCGCGGGGGGACTGGCCGGGATGCGGTGTCTGTGTCTCGCAGGCGACCCCTGAGTGCCCAGGCGCAGGCGCCCGGCCGGCCCTCAGGGGCGGCTAAGGAGAAGGAGCGCGCGCAGAAGGAGAGCGTGTCCCGGCACCGCAGCGGTGCGGGAGGCGTGACCAGTGCAGATCGTCAGGTTAGACGACACGGCGTGCGGCTCGCTCTCAGCTACTCTCAAGACCTGAGCAGATAGCGGAAATCCGATCATCGCACAAGCAGATGCGTCACCCCTCGGCCCACCGCCAGCGCACATAGTCGGCAGCGAAGGGCACCACAGCGCTGACGATGTCCTGCTCCGAGGCGATGATGTGCACGTCTTTGAGCTCCGGCATGACCTCGCGCGCCAGAAACGCCCGGGCCTCGGCGGCGAGCGCGGCGGCCGGGCGAGAGAACCGCATCCGCCGCATGAGGCCAAAATAGAGGCCGTGCTCGACAAGATCCCAGCCGTCCGCCTCGTCCGCGCGGTCCTCGGACAAGCCGATTTCCTCACGCATCTCGCGCACGGCGGACCCGCGCAAATCCAGCCGGTCGTCCACCACATCCTGCGGTTCGGGCGTGCCGCCGGCGAAATAGATGCGCCCCGGGGACGCGGTGTGGTCGCCCATGACGCCCATGAGGAAGGCGCCATCGGCGCCCTCCACGGCGGCAAAGCCGAAGATGTTCTTCACGCCCAGATCGTCGCGCCCCCGCTTGCGCCACCAATTGAAGGCGGCGAAATCCGTCTCGATACAGGCGCCGTGCAGCGTTCGCTCGCGGATTTCGTGATCGCGCAGCAACAGGATGCGGCCGTTCCAAATGTGCGGATTGGTGGCGGTGAGCGCCGCGAAGGCGGCGTCGATCTCCGGTCGAAACGGCGCGACCTCGGGCCAGCCGCCCGCCCCGACCGCAAGGTCGAGGCGGGACAGGCGGCGGATGCGGGTCGCGCCCGCGCTCACCCGACCGGTTCCAGCACCGGATAGTCGGTATAGCCCTTGGCGCCGCCGCCATAGAGCGTCGCCTGATCGAGCGGGTTCAGCGGCGCGCCGCGCTTGAGCCGTTCCACCAGATCCGGATTGGAGATGAAGGGCCGGCCGAAGGCGACCAGATCCGCCGCGCCGCTTTCCACGGCCTTTTCGGCCAGGGCCAGGTCGTAGCCGTTGTTTACCATCCAGGCGCCGGTGAAGCGGCTACGCAGCTCCGCGAAGGAAAAGTCCGGCGCCACGTCACGCGGGCCGCCGGTCGCGCCCTCGATCACATGAATGTAGACCGGATGGCGCGCCTCCAATTCCTCGACGACGTGATTGAACAGGGCCTGGGGATCGCTGTCGGTCAGATCATTGGCGGGTGTCACGGGTGACAGGCGGACGGCGGTGCGCTCTGCGCCGATCTCGGCGATCACCGCATCCATGACCTCCAGGAGCAGGCGCGCGCGATTGGCGATGGAGCCGCCATAGGCGTCGGTGCGCTTGTTGGCCCCGTCGCGCAGGAACTGGTCGAGCAGGTAGCCATTGGCGCCATGGACCTCGACGCCGTCAAATCCCGCCGCGATGGCGTTGGCGGCAGCGCGGCGATAATCGGCGATGATCCCGGGGATCTCGGAGGGCTCCAGCGCGCGCGGCGCGGACGTCTCGGCGAAGGCGTTGTTGACGAAGGTCTTGGTCTTGGCGGTGATGGCCGAAGGCGCCACAGGCGCCGCGCCTCCGGGCTGAAGAGAGACGTGAGAAACGCGTCCCACATGCCAGAGCTGGATGAAGATGCGCCCGCCTTTGGCGTGGACCGCGTCCGTCACCTTACGCCAGGCGGCGACCTGTTCCGGTGAATAAATTCCGGGCGTGTCCTGATAACCCTGACCCTGCTGGGAAACCTGCGAGGCTTCGGTGATGAGCAGCCCGGCGCTGGCACGCTGCGCGTAATAGTCGGCGGTCAGGTCCGTGGGCACGAAGCCGGACGCCGCGCGGTTGCGCGTGAGCGGGGCCATGACGATACGGTTCGACAGGGTGATCGCGCCAAGGCGGAAGCTATCGAACAGCGATGCATGCTTTTCGGACATGGAATTCCTCGGACCTCTCGCGGCGGAGGTCGCCGCGCTGCACAAGACATAAGGCCGCCTTCGCATTCGCCAAGGGGGCCGCGGCCCCGCGCGCGCTTCACGGAACCGAGAGCTTCACAAATGCAGCATGCCCTCCGCCACAACCAGGGCGCTGCCCCCGATGGTGGTTTCCTTCAATTCGCCGCCCGCGATGCGAAAGCCAAGGTCGATACGGCTGGCGCGCCCCATTTCGAAACCCTGGTCGATCCGCACCCGGTGATGCCCTTCCAAGCGGGCCTCCGCATCCATGAGCACGGCGGGGAAGGCCGCCGCTGCGGCGCCGGTCGCCGGGTCCTCCTCTGTGCCGAGGCCGGGAGAGAACATGCGGGTGCGGTAGTCGCCGTCCCCTTCTTCGTCAGGCGTGTAGAGATAAAGCGCCTCCCCATAGGACCCGAGGCTGCGGATGAAGGCGGCCTCGTCGGGCCGGGCACGGGCAAGTGCCGTGAGATTGGCCAGCGGCACGAACAGGAAGGGCACGCCTGCGGAGGCCACGACCGGGCGATGGGCGTCGAAGCCGATATCGCTGGTGTCAAGCGTCAGCGCATCGGCGCAATCACGCCGGGATATCTCCACCGGCTCCAGGCCCGCACGGCGCGGCACCGTGAAGGTCGCCGTGCCCTTTCGCGTCTTGGGATCGACCGAAGACACCTCGCATCTCACGACGCCGATCGGTTCCTCGATCAGGAAGGAGCCGGACGCCGTGCGATCTTCCAGCGCCAGCAGAACCGCCGTGCCGACCGTGGGGTGCCCGGCGAACGGCAATTCATGCGCCGTGGTGAAGATCCGGATTCGGGCGCGGTGAGCGGGATCGCGCGGGGGAAACACGAAGACCGTTTCCGAGAGATTGAACTCCCGGGTGATCTGCTGCATGGCCGCGTCGTCCAGGCCCGCCGCATCCAGCACGACTGCCAAGGGATTACCGCCGAAGGGACGGGAGGTGAAGACATCGAGCGTCACATAACGGCGCGGCATGGCGTGTCCGGGTTCCTCGTCCTGGCGCCCCCTTACCATGTGGAGAGGGACGCGCGTTATCCTTGTTCGTGCGGCGATCGCCGTCCGGCCTTTGACGTACGGCGCGGCGCGCGGGCCATTCTGGCCTCAAACCGGTGCAGGCGTGAAGCGAATCGTCGGACTGATGAACTCGTCCTGGGCCTGCACAAGCAGAAGCTCGCGCGATGCCGCCTCGTGCGTGCGCTTCAGCACCCCATAGATGGACGATCCCGCTGCTGCCAGGGCCTCGGCGGTGGAGCCCGACCGTTTGAAATGAAAAAAGAACAGCGCGGCGATGGCATCGCCCGCCCCGTTCAGCGACACGTCCAGCCGCGGCGTGCGCAACACAAAGCGCCCATCGGGCCCTGACCCGAACAGATCGATGGAATCGGCCGGCGTTTCCTGCGTATGAAGCGAGGTGACAAGAATGACCTTCGGGCCGCGCGCATGGAGCCGGTCACAGGCCGCCGCCGCCGCCGCATGGGTGCGCGCCTCGGCGCCGGAGAGCAGTTCAAGCTCGAACTGGTTCGGCGTGATGATGTCCGCCGCAGGAACCGCAGCATCGCGCATGAACTCGGGAATGCCCGAGCGCACGAAGATGCCCCGCCCCACATCGCCAATGACCGGATCGCAGCAATAATCCGCGCGGGGATTGGCCGCCCGCACCCGCGCCACCGCATCGAGGATGGCCGCGCCGATCTCCGCGGATCCCATGTAGCCGGAGAGGACGCCGTCGCAGGAGGCGAGCCGTCCCCGCTCCTCGATGCCCCGAATCAAATCGCCGATCACGCCCGCGTCGAACACCTGCCCGCGCCAAGCGCCATAGCCGGTGTGGTTCGAGAACTGGACGGTGTGAATGGGCCAGACCTCCACACCGAGCCTCTGAAGGGGAAACACGGCAGAGGAATTGCCCACGTGCCCATAGGCCACATGCGACTGGATCGAAAGGATGTTCATGGCCGGCCCGAACCTGAAGGGGAGCTACAGGCCAGCTATCGCGCCCGCGCCGAACGGACAAATGGAATTTGCTGATGGCGTCGAGCAATGGCGGTGATCCATGCCCCGGGGCGGCGCTTGCACCCGGCCGGCGGGCGTGCAAATCGGGACTGACCTCTCGCCTCGGATGCACTCATGCTTCATGCCCGCACTCTCGCCCTGGACATCCAGGCCGGCCGTCTGACCTCCGCCGCGGTTCTGGAGATGTGCCTTGAGGCGATTTCGGCCAAGGAGCCCGAAATCGGTGCCTTCGTCGCCCTGGACGAAGAGACGGCCCGACGCAAGGCCGCCGAAAGGCCGCGCGGCCCTCTCTTCGGCCTGCCCGTGGGCGTGAAGGACATCATCGATACCCGGGACCTGCCCACCCAATATGGCTCGCCGATTTATGCGGGTCATCGCCCCGCCGCCGACGCGCCCATCGTGCGCCAGGTGGCCCGGGCCGGCGGCATCCTGCTCGGAAAAACGGTCACAACGGAATTTGCCCACCTTTTCCCCGGCAAGACGCGCAATCCCCATCGGCCGACACACACGCCCGGCGGGTCATCCTCGGGTTCGGCCGCAGCCGTGGCGGCCGGCATGCTGCCGCTCGCCATCGGCACCCAGACCGGTGGCTCGGTGATCCGGCCGGCCGCATTCTGCGGCGTGACCGGCTACAAGCCCACGTTCCGCAACCTGCCGACGCTGGGGATGAAGACTTTTTCCTGGCATCTCGACACGATGGGCGTGTTCGCGGCGCGGGTGCAGGACGCGGCCCATTTCGTCGCTGCGCTGACCGGGCGCGACCTCGATATCGGCGATCAGCGAGCGGATGCGCCGCGCATTGGTGTGGTGCGCACGGCGCGCGCGGCCAGCGCCGACGCGGCGGCCCACGCCGCCCTCGATGCCGCCGCGTCTGGCCTGTCCCGCGCGGGCGCCCGCGTGCATGACCTCGACCTGCCGGAAGAGCTTGAAGCGGCGGATGGAATCCATGGCGCGATCCAGGACTTCGAGGCTTGGATCGCGCTGGCGGACGAATTCGACCGGGCCAGAGAGCGTCTGTCGCCCGGTTTGCGTGCGCATCTTGAAGCGGCGGCGGGATTGGACGTGGAGACCTATGACACCGCGCGGCGTCTGGCGAAGCGCGCGCGTCAGCGGCTGGGCGATGTGTTTTGCGAGGTGGATGCGCTGATCACCTTCGCGGCACCCGGCGCGGCACCGCCATGCCTGGACACCACCGGCTCGCCCGTCTTCAACCGCCTGTGGACGCTCATGGGGACACCGTGCATCTCCGTGCCGGACGTTCGCGACTCCGCCGGCATGCCGGTGGGCGTGCAGGTGGTCGGCCGTTTCGGCCGCGACCGCGACGCTCTCCTGGTGGCGGCCCTGCTGGAACGTGTTCTGGGGTAACGGCCACAAAGATTTTTTGTGTCCCGGTGTGCGGCGCGTCAGCAGTCCGCTGCTTGTTTTTGCACCTTCTTTGTCACCCGCCTGCCGCAGCGCATTAAACACGCTACCGCAATGCAATGATTTATTTTCTTTGCTCCGCGCTGGTCTTTGTTAAGCTTGATTGGAAGATCGGCCGGGAAGAGGACAAGGATCGTGACCTTCGGATCTGCGTTCGATCTCTTAAAGCTTGGAGCCGCCATGGCCTTCATTGGCGCTGTGGCCCTGGGC
>JBFMAV010000028.1:0-49380 GCA_040755535.1 Pseudomonadota bacterium
CGCCTTCGCCTGCATCGGCGGTCTGTGGCTCGGCATGGCGCAAGGCTTTTCCTTCTTCTACCGGCACGAAGCCGCCGCCGCCTCCACCAAGCCCGGCGCGGCGGCGGCCGGCGTGCTGGCCGGCGGCCTTCTTGCCGCCGTGGCGGGTCCCGCGCTGATGGCCGGGGCCGAGCAGATGATGGCGCCCTATTTCCTGGTGGGAGGCGCCCTGCTCGCAGCCCTCGCGCACACCGCCGCGCTCGCCGTCGCCGTCCGCCTCGCTCCCGATCCGGTGAGCCTTGCCGCGACGGGCGCTGCCGTCCCGCTCGGCCGAATGGTCGCGCCAACGCTGGCGGCGGCGGCAGCCTGGTTTTCAATGGCCTTTCTGATGGGCGGCTCGCCGCTGAAGCTCGTGGAATGCGGGGTCGGCGAAGGCGCGGTGTTCGGCTTTATTGCCCTGCATGTGTTCGCCATGTATGCGCCGGCCGTGCCGCTCATCTTGCTTGGCAGCCGCATGGCGGCGCAGGGCATCGCGGCGCGCGGGCTGGCGGTCTGTGGATTGGCGCTCTTGTTCGGCCTGCTGAGCGAGCAGCCAGAATTGACGGCTCTGTCGCTCGTTTTGTCGGGCATCGGGTGGTCAGCGACAACCATCGGGGCGACCGGCTGGCTGCGCGAGCGGGGCAACCAAAGCCGCCTCGCCTTGGCGCTTCACGACGGCAGTCTGTTCCTCGCCGCGCTTCTCGGCGCCCAATGCGCCGCCGTTCTGTGACGCAAAAAGGCCGGGCACGCGGCCCGGCCTTTTGAAAATAAGAACCTGAAAAGGATCAGAGCGCCGCGCGCATCATTTCCAGCTTGCGGCCGAACGCGACCAGCGCGCCGGGCGCCTTGGGATCGATGTCGGCCAGGATGAATTCGGCGAGAGCGCCGGCCCGGTGCTCCTTCAGGAAGCCCTTGGCCTCTTTCAGCGAGCGCACTTCCCGCTCGGTGGTGCCGATGACGATGCGGACGGAGGCGGCGGCGACTTCCCGAGAGATCGAACCCATGGCGGCGTGCTCCTTGAAGTGTCTTGCGCATCATGCGCTCTCGACAGGGTAAACCCGCCGTTAAGCCGCCGGTTCCACGGCTTTTGCGCGCCGTGTTCGATTTTGTGCCGCAATTGAGGGCTCAGGCCGCCGCCAGTCGCGCCACCGAGGCGAGCGCCGCCTCGCTGCCCGCCGTGTCCAGGCGCGACTGCGTGAGATAGGCGCACAGGATGAGCGGCGGCGTGTCCGGCGCGGCGCCGGGCGGGCGGGCGAAGCCGACATCGTTCACGGTGCCATTATCGCCCGTCCCAGTCTTGTCGCCCACCTGCCAGGAAGACAGGCCGGCGCGCAGGCGCTTGTCGCCGGTTTTGCAGCCTTCCAGCCACGCCACCAGCAGCGCACGCGACGCCGGCGCGAGCAAGGGGCCGGCCACCAGCGCCCGAATGTCCCGCGCCATGGCGAGCGGCGTGGTGGTGTCACGCGGATCGCCCGGCTCGGCGCTGTTAAGGGCGGTTTCCCAGCGGTCAAGGCGCGTCGTTGGATCGCCCATGGCGCGCAGCATCGCGGTGAACCCCTCCGGTCCGCCCAAGGTCGCGAGCAGGAGGTTCGCGGCCGTATTGTCGCTGAGCGTCACCGTGGCGGCGCACAGATCCCCAACGCTCATCCCCTCCCCCGCTTGGGGCGCGGTGACGGGCGAATAGGTGACGAGATCGGACTTGGAATAGGCGATCCTTCGGTCGAGACGCTCGCGTCCTTCATCCACGCGCTTCAGCACGCAGGCCGCCAGCAGCAGCTTGAACGTGCTGCACATGGGAAAGCGCTCCTCGGCACGATGGAGCGCGCGCGTCGCGCCGCTTGCATCCAGGATGGCGACGCCGAGCCTCCCGCCGGTGCGGCCCTCGATGGCGGCGAAGGTGTCCTGCGCCCGCAGCGGCCGGGCGAGCAGCAGAGCGGCGCCGGCCGGAGCCGCGAGCAAGAAGCGGCGTGTGACGAACATCATGATCTCAGGAAAATCCCAGGACGGGATGGGGCACGTAAGGGGCTTCCAACGCCGCCACCTCGTCCTGCGACAGCGTGACGGAGAGGGCCGCGACGGCATCCTCCAGATGGCCGGGGCGCGTGGCGCCCACGATGGGCGCGGTGATGCCGGGCGTGCGCAGCACCCAGGCGAGCGCCACCTGCGCACGCGGCAGGCCGCGCGCCGCCGCAATGGCGGCCACCGCCTCCACCACCTTGCGGTCGGCCTCCGCCGTCACGCTATAGAGACGGCGCGCCACCTCGTCGGTCTCCGAGCGGGCGGTGACCTCGTCCCAGTCGCGGGTCAGGCGGCCGCGCGCAAGCGGGCTCCAGGGAATGACGCCGATGCCCTCCGCGCGGCACAGCGGCAGCATTTCGCGCTCTTCCTCGCGATAGAGCAGGTTCACGTAATTCTGCATGGAGACGAACCGCGCCCAGCCCTTGCGCTCGCTGATGCCCAGCGCCTTCATGAACTGCCACGCCGCCATGGAGGAGGCGCCGAGATAGCGGACCTTGCCGGCGCGCACCACGTCGTTCAGCGCCTCCAGCGTTTCCTCCAGGGGGGTGGAATGGTCGAAGCGGTGGATCTGGTAGAGGTCGATATAGTCGGTGCCGAGCCGCTTCAGGCTGCCGTCCACCTCGGTCAGGATCGCCTTGCGGGAGAGGCCCGCGCCATTGGGGCCGGGGCGCATGCGGTTATAGACTTTCGAGGCGATGACGATCTCCTCGCGCCGGGCGAAATCCTTCAGCGCGCGACCGACTATCTCCTCGCTCGACCCGTCCGAATACATATTGGCGGTGTCGAAGAAATTGATGCCGAGATCGAGCGCCATGCGGATCAGCGGCCGGCTCTCGGTCTCGGGCAGCGTCCAGGCATGGGAGCCGCGCTCCGGCTCGCCAAAACTCATGCAGCCGAGGCACAGGCGGGACACATCAAGGCCGGTTCGGCCGAGCTTCACATAGTCCATGGCACTCCTCCGCAAATGGCGCGGCCCCGACGGGCGCCGCCCGGCGAGGGGACCCGCCGGGGGCAGAAGTGGTACCAGACTTTGGTCGATCCGTGACCGCCGCTCACAGCAGCGGGGGGACGTCCGCCGTGATGGGCACCTCGATCACGGTCGGGCCATCGGCGGTGAAGGCGGCCTTCACCGTGGCCTTCAGGACGTCGAGGTCGCTGATGCGCTCCGCGGCGCAGCCATAGCCCTTGGCGAGGGCCACGATGTCGATGCCGGGAATGTCGAGGCCCGGCACGCCGGGGGTCTCCTCCAGCACCGCGAACGATTTCAGGATGCCGTATTGCCCATTGCGCAGCACGATGAAGACGATGGGCAGCTTGCACTGCGCCGCCGTGTAGAGGCTCTGCACCGAATATTGGAAGGAGCCGTCGCCCACCACCATGAGCACCGGCCGGTTGCGGCCCGAATCCCGCTCGCCGAGCGCGATGCCCACCGATGCAGGCAGATCCCAGCCAAGGCCGCCACTGGCGAAGGTAAAGAAGGTCTGCGGCTCGGTGATGGGCCACCAGCGGTGCAGATCGGCGAGGTTGGAGGGGGATTCCTCCACGATCACGCAATGGTCCGGCCGCACCTGCGCCAGCGCCGCGAACACGTCGGCGGCGGTGGGCACGCCGTCCTTGCCGCCGGGCGGTTCATGGGGATGGCAGGCGGGATGGGGCGCCATGCGGTGAGGCACCGGCGCCGGCATGGCCCTGGGCGCGCAGGGCCTCACCATCTCCACCAAGGCACGGGTGGCGAGCACCGCGTCCGAGACCAGGCTGTCGCCCACGGGCGCGCGGGCGGTCTCGGCGGGATCGTCGGAAATGTGCAGCAGGCGCAAGCCCTCGGGCAGGTGGGGACCGGGCACATAGGGATAATAGCGGAACACCGGCGCGCCGATGACGATGGCCACGTCATGGCCCGTCAGGCGCTTGGAGAGCGGCCCAGTGGCGAACGGCAGCCCGCCCACATAGAGCGGGTGGTCCTCGGGGAACGGCGCGCGCTCGCTGGCGGGGGCCGCGAACACGGTGGCGTTGAGCTTTTCCGCCAGCGCCACCGCGTCGGCCCAGCCGTTGCCCCGGTCGATAGCCGCGCCGAAGATAAGCGCCGGCGCCTTCGCCCCGGACAGCAGGTCGGCGAATTCCTTCAGCCGGTCGAGATCCGGGGCGACGCGATGGCCTAGCGTGCGGACCACGGCGGGGCCGGCGCAGGGCTTGTCCCAGTCGTCCAGGGGCAGGGACAGGAACACCGGTCCGGCGGGCGCCTGCACGGCGGTGGCGTAGGCGCGCATGAAGGCGGCCGGCACGTCCTGCGCGCGCACCGGCTCATAGGCCCACTTCACCCACGGGCGCGGGAGCAGGGTCGCGTCCACATTGGTCAGCCATGGCTCCATGAGCAGCATTTCGCGGGTCTGCTGGCCGGCTGTAACGATGAGCGGGGTCTTGTTGAGGCTCGCCGTGATGAGGTTGCCCATGGCATTGCCGAGCCCGGCGGCGGTGTGGACATTGACGATGGCCGGCTTGCCGGTGGCCTGGGCATAGCCGTCCGCGATTGCGATGGCGGAGGCTTCCTGAAGGGCCAGGTGATAGGTGAAATCGGCCGGGAAATTCTTGAGGAATGTCTCCTCGGTGGAGCCCGGATTTCCGAAGAATGTGGTCAGGCCCAACTGGCGGAGCAGGTCATAGGTAACGGAACGCACGGTCGAACTGGACATGTTTCCTCCACGCGGCACGAGAAGCCAAGGTCCGGTCCGGGTTCCGTGAATAACGGCCAAACGCCGCGCATCGCCCCGCCCGCTCCCGCCCAAGCGAACGGGTGCAAGCTTGCACGGCTTGCGCACCCAACTCAAGGTGCGCGGCTCAGGGATTTAATAGCTAAGCCTCAGCAAAGAAAAGAAGAATCGCGCCGCCTCAGTGACCCAGGCCACCCGTGACGATGCGGATCGGCGCCTTGATCACATCCCCCAGCGCACGCAGGCCCGGCGGTGCCAGGACCCCGATGGAGATCTTCGCCGGAATGCGCCCCTCCCCGTGCGCCATCCGACGCAGCGGCTCGCCCGTCGGCCGCGTACACGCCGAATTCCCGGGCGGGGTTGGCCTGCGGCCGGACGGCCATTGCAGAGCCCCTGGGGTCCGGTCCGGCGTCACCGTTCATGCTTAAGCCAGGACATCGGCTCGCGGCCGGCGGGTTGGCGTGCGGCGTGCTCCGGAGAAGATGTACACGTAAGATTCTGTAATAGATGCTGCCCGCTTTTTGGTATTGCCGCCCTCATCGGGTCTGTTTATCTGTTGATCGCACCACGGCGCGGGGGGGCGACCGCGCAACATTTTTATGAACGCGGATTCGGGCGGAGCGGATTTATCGACTCCGCAAGAAGTGGGAAGGCACTGTCGCGCATGAATATTGCCACGCACGCGGACCGCATTGGAGTCCTGATCGGCCATCGCGATCCCACGCTCATCCGTGACGAACTGCTGCCGGAGATCTTCGCGGCAACCGCCGCGCGGGTGCCGGACAAAATCGCGATCATCTTCGGCGACGACCGCGTCACCTATCGGGAACTGGACGCCCGCGCGAACCGGGTCGCCCATGCGCTGCGCGCCAAAGGCGTGCGGCCCGGCGACTTCGTCGGCATCTGGATGTCGCGCTCGCTGGACCTGCATGTGGCGCTGCTGGGCATCCTGAAAAGCGGGGCGGCCTATATTCCCTTCGACATGGACGCGCCGCCGGACCGCATCGGCGAATGCCTTGCGGACTGCGAGGCGAAGCTGGTCATCATCGACGCCGTGACGAAGGGCAAGCTGGAGGGCGCCCTGCCCGCCCCGGCCGAGACCTGCCTTGATCTCTTGGCGCAGAGCAGCGACGCGACCGCCCTCGACCTGCGCGCGGAGGGCCTGACGCGGGACGATCCCGCTTATGCCATCTACACCTCGGGCTCCACGGGCAAGCCCAAGGGCATTGTCATCGAGCACCGCAATATCGGCCAATTGCTGCGCTCGGTGAATGCCGTCTATGGCTTCACCCAGGACGACGTGGTGTTCCAGGGGGCCTCCATCGCGTTCGATTTGTCGCTCGAGGAGATTTTCGTCCCCTATCTCGTGGGCGCGACGCTGTTCGTGGCCTCCTCGCGGGTCTTGGGCGAAGTGGAAGCCCTTCCGGCTCTGATGGCGGGGGCGGGCGTGACCGTGCTGGACACGGTGCCCACCCTGCTCGCCATGATGCCCCAGGACATCCCCTCCCTGCGCATCATCATCCTCGGCGGCGAGGCCTGCCCGCCTTCCGTGAAGGCCCGCTGGTGCAAGCCGGGACGCGTCGTCTTCAATTCCTATGGTCCCACGGAAGCGACCGTCGTCGCCACCGTGGACGAGGTGACCCTGGACGGGCCGGTGACCATCGGCCGGCCGATCCCCAACTACAGCTGCTATGTGGTTGACGAGCAGATGCAACTGCTCGGCCCTGGCACCGAAGGCGAGTTGCTCATCGGCGGGCCGGGCGTCGCGCGCGGCTATCTCAAGCGCCCCGAGCTTTCGGCGGAAAAGTTCATCGCCAATCCGTTCGGCGGCGACGGCCTCGATCCGGTGCTCTATCGCTCCGGCGACGCGGTGAGCGTGACCGAGGATGGCCGCATCCTGTTCCATGGCCGCATCGACGACCAGGTGAAGCTGCGCGGCTTCCGCATGGAGCTGGGCGAGATCGAGGCCCGCATGTCCGACCTGCCGGGCATCGCGCAGGCCACCGTGGTGTTGCGCAAGGATGACGGCATCGACCGCCTCGTCGCCTTCGTGGTGCCGGAAGCCGGCATGCCGTTCGACCGGATGGCGGTGCGCACCGCGCTGCAGGCGACGCTTCCGCCCTACATGGTCCCGTCCCATTTCGAGGAAATGGCAGTGCTGCCGCGCCTGACCTCGGGCAAGGCGGACCGCAAGGCGCTCAAAGTCGCCCCGCTCAGCGCACCGGCCGAGGCCGAGGAGCAGGAAGAGGCGTCAACGCCCATGGAGGCGGCGCTGCTCGCCGCCGCCAAGCCGCTGTTCCCGGGACAGTCGATCCCCTTCGACGCGGACTTCTTCGCCGATCTCGGCGGCCATTCGCTGCTCGCCGCCACCTTCCTGGCGACGGTGCGCCAGAATCCGAGCCTGCCCAGCATCACGCTGGAGGACCTCTACAGCCTGCGCACCCTGCGCGCCATCGCGGCGAGGCTGGAGGAGCGCGAGAGGGCAAGCGGCCCGCGCAAGGTGCTGGATCTGTCCTTTACGCCCCCGCCCATGGCGCGGCGGGTGATCTGCGGCATCGCGCAATTGTGCTGCACACCGCTGCTGCTGCTGGCCCTGACCGGCCCGTGGCTGACCATCTATGTGACCTACGAGATGATATCGATCGACGATGTCATCCACTGGTACGAGATCGTCCAGCTCATGGGCGTCTATATGCTGGTGACGCTCGGCATCAGCATTCTGGGCATCGTGGGCAAGCGCATCGTGATGTGGCGCGCCACCCCCGGCCGCTATCCGCTGTGGGGCTTCTATTTCTTCCGCTGGTGGCTGGCCCGCCAGTTGATCGAGTTCACCCATCTGGGGCTCATGCAGGGCACGCCGCTCGCCCCCGCCACCATGCGCCTGCTCGGTGCCAAGGTCGGCAAGCGCGTGACCATCAGCGGCCTGCATGCCGGCGCGCTCGACCTGATGGAAATCGGCGACGACGTGACCATCGGCGCCAAGGTCAGCATCGGCAATGCCGAGGTGATCGGCAACGAACTGGTGATCGGCCGCGTGGTGATCGGCAAGGACGCCTATATCGGCACCTCCTGCGCGCTTGCCCATGACACCGAGATCGGGGAAGGCGCGGAACTTGCCGACCTCACCGCTTTGCTGCCAGGCGCCCGCGTCCCGGCCTATGAAATGTGGGACGGATCGCCCGGCGCCAAGGTGGGCCACGTCAATCCCGCCTCCTGGCCGGACTATGCGCCCGAGCCGCAGGCTCATATCCAGGCGCTCCAGTCGCTTTATTATGCGGTGCTGCTGGTGGCCATGCCGGCCATCAGCCTGCTGCCCATCTTCCCCGCCTTCTACGTCTTCGACCGCTATGACGACGTGTTCCAGCAACTGACCGGCTTCCAGTGGTATCTGCCCATCCTGGCCTGGCCCACCGCCATGATCATGATGTTCGGCACGGTGATGCTGGTGACCGCGATCCGCTGGATCGTCCTGCCGCGTTCGCCGGCGGGCACCTGCTCGATCCATTCGGGCTTCTACATGCGCAAATGGACCGTGGCGCTCGCGGCCGAGGTGATGCTGGAAAGCCTCTCCTCGCTGTTCTCCACCATCTATATGCGCTCCTGGTATCGCCTGATGGGCGCCAAGATCGGCCCCGACACGGAGATCGCGACCAATTTCGCGGGCCGCTACGACACGATCGAAGTGGGCGAGAAGTGCTTCGTCGCCGACGAGGTCACCCTCGGCGACGAGGATGTGCGGCGCGGCTGGATGACCACCAAGACCGTGCGGGTCGGCAACCAGTCCTTCATCGGCAACGATTCCGTCCTGCCGCCCGGCGCCACCATCCCGGACGGCGCGCTGATCGGCATCAAGTCCAAGCCGCCGGCCAACGAGCCCATGCTGCCCGGCGAGACCCGCTTCGGCAGCCCGCCCATCCGCCTGCCCGGCCGCCAGCGGTTCGACAATGCGGACGTCAACCAGACCTTCCGCCCGCCCTTCTGGCGGCGGGCGCTGCGCGCGGTGTTCGAACTGTTCGCCGCCTCGCTGCCCACCATGCTGTTCATCCTGGTGGGCACGGTGACCGCCGATTATGTGCTGTTCCCGGCGCTGGAAGCGGCGGAAAGCTGGGGCGAATTCATCCCCACCTTCATCGCCGCCTGCATTGCCTGCTCCTTCGTGCTGGCCAGCATCGTGCTCGCCATCAAGTGGCTGGTCATGGGCACCTACAAGCCGGGCAATCACGGCCTGTGGTCCTGGTGGGCGCTGCGCACCGAGGCGATGACCACGCTCTATTGGGGCACCGCCGGCAAGATCCTGCTGGATGCCTTCCGCGGCACCCCCATGCTGCCCTGGGCGCTGCGCCTGTTCGGCGCGAAGATCGGCGAGGGCGTGTTCATGGACAGCACGGACATCACCGAGTTCGACTGCGTGTCCATCGGCGACTTCGCCAGCATCAATGCCACGTCCAATCTCCAGACCCACCTGTTCGAGGACCGGGTCATGAAGATCGGCCGCATCGATATCGGCAAGGGCGTGTCCATCGGCGCGCTGACCACGGTGCTCTACGACACCAAGGTCGGGGATTATGCCGAACTGGGTGTGCTCACCATCGTCATGAAGGGCGAGGCGATCCCGCCCCACACCCGCTGGGCCGGCGCCCCCGCTCAGCCTCACTGACCCCGCATCCCGGCGCGCGGCAGCGCGCGCCGGACGATCCGAGACGGGACCCATGACCCATCCTCCGCCCGCGGGCGCCCCCCCTTCTCCCGGCGGCCCGCAGGCGGGAACGCTCTCGCTCGCCGCCCTCGCCTGCCTCGTGGTGGGCTCCATGGTGGGCGGGGGCATCTTCTCCCTGCCCCAGGCCTTCGGCGCCGCCACCGGCATTCTGGGCGCGCTCATCGCCTGGGGACTGGTGGGCACGGGCATGCTCATGCTCGCCTTCGTGTTCCAGGCCCTGGCCCTGCGGCGGCCCGACATCGATGCCGGCATCTATGCCTATGCCCAAGCGGGCTTTGGCCCCTATGCCGGCTTCATCGCGGCGCTGAGCTATTGGGCGAGCGCGGTGCTCGGCAACGTCGCCTTCCTGGTACTGGTCATGTCCACGCTGGGCAGCTACGTGCCCATGTTCGGCGATGGCGACACGCTGCCGGCGCTCGCGGGCGCCTCGGCGCTGCTCTGGACCTTCCATGTGTTGCTGCTGCGCGGCGTGAAGGAGGCGGCGGCCATCAACACCATCGTCACCGTGGCGAAGCTGGTCCCGCTCGCCGCCTTCCTGGTGATCGTCGGCGTCTCCGCGCGTCCCGACCTTCTTCAGATGAACATTTTCGGCGGCGCGACGCCCTCGCTCTCCGCCATTTTCGAGCAGGTCCGCCAGACCATGCTGGTGGTGGTGTTCGTGTTCCTCGGAATCGAGGGCGCGAGCGTCTATTCGCGCCTTGCCCGGCGGCGCGAGGATGTGGGCCGCGCCACCGTGCTGGGCTTTCTCGGCGTGCTGAGCCTGTTCGTGCTGGTGACGGTGCTCTCCTACGGCGTGATGCCGCGCGCGGAGCTGGCGCAATTGCACAATCCGTCGGTCGCGGGCGTGCTCTCGGCCGTGATCGGCGATGCCGGCACCGCCTTCGTGAGCCTTGGCGTCCTGGTGTCAGTGCTCGGCGCGTTCCTCGCCTGGTCCCTGCTCGCCGCCGAAGTTCTCTACAGCGCCGCCAAGCACGGCACCATGCCGCGCGTGCTGGCGGGCGAGAATCGCAACGGCGCGCCCGCGCCCGCCATCTGGGCCAGCACGCTCGCCGCCCAGGTTTTCCTGCTGCTGATCCTGTTCGCGGAATCCGCATTCCGCTTCTTCGTGGACCTCACCAGCGCCACCGCCCTCATTCCCTATCTCTTCGTCGCCGCGTTCGGCCTCTCCCTGGCCTGGAGCGGCGCGAGCTATGAGGGGCAGGCGCAGGCCCGCCGTCTCGACCTCGTGCGGGCGGGCATCGCCACCTTCTGCGCGGCCGGCCTCATCTATGCCGGCGGATTGAAGCTGCTGCTGCTCTCCTCGCTGCTGTTCGCGCCGGGCACGGCGCTGTTCATCATGGTGCGGCGCGAGCAACGCACCAGGCTCTTCTCGGGGCGCGAGGCTGGAGCGGCTGTCATCATCCTGCTGGCGGCGCTGGTCGCGGCCTATGGCCTGGTCAGCGGGGACATTGTGCTGTGACGTCAGCGCGCCGCGCGCCGGTGGAGCTGTTCTTCGTCGAAACAAGCCATCTGGCGCCCGCCGACATGGAGGCTTTCGCAACGCCCCTGGACGCGGCCGAACGCGCACGCGCCGCCCGGCTGCCCCCCCTGGCGCAGCGCGACTTCGTGGTCGCGCACGGCCTCGCCCGGTTCGCGCTCAGCCGCTTCCGCGCGCAGCGCCCGCCTCCTGACTGGCGGTTTCGCCAAGGCCCGCAGGGCAAGCCGATGCCAGAGGACGCCGGTCCGCTGGATTTCAGCCTGTCTCATGCCGAAGGGCTGGCGGTGGTCGCCGTGAGTGGCTGCGGTGCCGTGGGCGTGGATGGAGAAGCGGTGGTCGCCGCCCGGGCCAGTGCCCAAACCGCCGCCCTTCTGTCCGGCGCCCGGGAACTGGCAGCCTGGACGAGCCTGGAGGGTGCCGCCCGGACCGCCCTCTTCTTCGCCTTGTGGACGCTGAAGGAGAGCCTGCTCAAGGCGGCAGGCTGCGGCCTCGCGGGTGATCCGCGCTCCATCTGCTGCGCCTTGGACCCGTTGCGCGTGGTGCGGCACAGCCTGCCGGCCCGGGGACAATGGATGAGCTGGAGCATGCCGCTGGCGGGCGGATTTCATATTGCTCTGTCGCTCGATGCCTGCGCCCTCCCCCACAGCCTCCGCGCCGTGCCTGTCCGGCGCCCGGCCGAGCTGACTGCCGCAGGAGCCGCACCCGCGGACGGCCTGCGCCTCACGCCCATCCCCCACCGCGCCTGAGCCCCGCGCCCGGCAGAGTTTTATAGTCAAGTTTTAGCTTCTCTTCGACAGCCGTTGGTCGGAGCCTGCCGCCCATCCCTCTCTGGCGTGTCTGCGCGTTGGATCCAAGGCAAAACCCGTGTAATCCAGTACAACCATGCCGATGGGTGTTCGACAAACGACCTGAATGCTGCAATATAACGCTTAAGATCACGCATCCTTTTCTTACATTTAATTTCACCGCAATGAGTCGCCCTGCCCTGCACCATTTTCAATCCCAGACGCGCCTGCACGCGACATCCGCCCCATCCGGTGCGGCGCGGGACGAGCAGGAATGAGTGCGCGTCGTGCGTGGAGGGGGCGGCACCCGTCTCCGGCGATGGCCTTTATCGTTCTGGCCGTGCTGGCCTGTTGTGGTCTTGCGCTCGCGCTGTGGGCGCAGCCGGGATCGGGGCAGGCAGACCGGCAGGCGGATCGGGTTCTCGCCTTGGGCGGGACTGCGGGGCCGGTGCCGCTGGCCGGGCATCTTTCGGTGTTTCGCGATGAGAGCGGCACCGCGACCATGGAGGCCCTGGATGCCGATCCCAGCGTCTTCACGCCGCTGCCGGGCGATTTCAACGCCGGCTACTCCGCGACCGGCGCCTGGTGGCTGCGCGTCCAGGTGAAGCCGACGCCGGAGGGCGCCGGGACGTGGTACCTCGCGATCAACGCGCCCTATACCGATACCGTGGACATTTACGCGCCGGATTCCGACGATCCGGACAGCGGCAACGCGCCCGTGGTGCACAAGCGCATGGGCGGCTTGCTTCCGCTTTCCGCGCGCGACCTTCAGACCAACACGCTGATGGCGCGCCTCGTGCTGGAAGCTGGGCGGGAAGAGGACATCTACCTGCGTATTTCGGGCGCCCGCTCGCTGAGCGCAAAGCCGGTGCTCTGGCGCCTGCCCGCTTTCGTACGCCATCTTACGCTGGACGTGCTGCTGGTCTCGCTGGCGCTCGGTGCGTCCGCCATCACCTGCATCGGCGCGCTCGTGTTCGGCCAATGGCTGCGCAGCGCCGCTTTCGTCTGGTACGGGGCCTATGTGGGCACCACGGCGCTGAACTTCCTGGCCAACAGCGGCTTCCTGCCGCTGATCCTGGACGGCGTCGCGCCCGCCACATTGCTGCGGATGCAGGGCATGATCGGATGCGCATCCATCATGACCGGATCCTTCATGATGCGGGCCATTTTCTGCCCGCCCGGCCGGCTGCGCCTCCTGGGGCACGCCATCGCCGCCTATGGCGCGACCGCCGGGATCGGCATTGTGGCGTCGGCTTTCGGCTATTACCCGGTCATGGCGCCGGGGTTGATGCTGGGCGTTCTGATCTTCGCCGGCCTTCTTCCGGTGCTCGCCGCGCTGCGGGTGTGGCGCCGCGAGCCGGCCGCCTGGTGGTATTTCGTGGGCTTCACCAGTTATGCCATCGCGACCTTCTGGTTTGCCCTGGTGGTGCTTGGCATCGCGCCTCCCGGCGCGGCGCAGGAATGGGGCCACCAGACCGTCGGCATCCTCCACATGGCGGCGGTGTTCGGGGGCCTGGCGGCGGCGCTGCGGGCCGGCATGCGCGAGCGGCGGACCCTTCAATCCCGCCTGCTCGCCGCGTCCCAGAGCAACGCGCAGGACCTGGAGCGGGCGGTGACCGAGCGGACCGCCGCCCTCGAAGCCGAAGTCCGCGCCCGCAAGGAGGCGGAGGCGGCCTTGCGCGTCGCCATGCGCGAGCAGCGCAACTTCCTGGTCATGGTGAGCCACGAATTCCGCACGCCGCTCGCCACCGTGCGCGCGGCCATCGCCATCATCGAGCGCGGCTCCGACGTCATGAACGACCGGCTGCGCAAGGAGGCGGGGAAGATCGTGCGCGCCGTGGCGCGCCTCTCCGCGCTTATCGACACGTTCCTCACCGAGGATCTGGTGGACCGGGCCTCCATGCGCCTGGAATGGGGCCCGCTCGACCTCGCCCTCCTCACCCGCGTCCTGTGCCGCGACCGAGCCGCCGAGAGCGCCCGCGCCATCCATGTGGGCGGCATTCCCGAGGCGCGGATGATGGGCGACCAGGTGCTGCTCAGCAGCGTGGTGGAAAATCTCGTGGGCAATGCTCTCAAGCACAGCGAGGACGACATTTTCGTCACGCTCGGGGAAGACGCGGATCATGTCTGGCTTCGCGTGTCCGATCAGGGCCGCGGGATCGACCCTGCGGAGCACGACGCGATCTTCGAGCGTTACTACCGGTCTCCCACCGCCAGCTCGCGCCCCGGCGCGGGCATCGGGCTGCATATCGTGCGGCGGGTGGTGGAAATGCACGGCGGCGAGGTGAGCGTGGACAGCGCGCCGGGAAAGGGAAGCACCTTCATGGTTCTTCTGCCCCGCCACCGCAACCTGGAAAGCAGCGCGCCCACGCGCGCGCAGACGTTGAAGGCGTAGCGGGATGCAGATCAAGATCCTCATGGTCGAAGACGACGATGACCTGCGCGACAGCCTGCATGGCTATCTCGTGGATGTCGGCCTCGATGTGCGGTCCACCGGAAGCGCGGAGCAGCTCGCCGACATGCTGGCCGCCTTTGCGCCGCATGTGGTCATCCTGGACCTGAACCTGCCGGGCATGGACGGCATCGAGGCGGCGCAAATGGTCCGCAATCAGGGACCGACCGGCCTCATCATGCTCACCGGACGCTCCATGCGGGACGACCGGCTCCAGGGCCTCGCCGCCGGCGCCGACCATTATCTGGTGAAGCCCGCCGATCCGGTGGAACTCGAAATGGTGATCCGGAACCTGGCTCGCCGCTTGCGCGGGCCGGAGCCCACGCGCCCCGCGATCGAGAGCGACGAATGGGTGCTGGACACCCGCCACTGGACCTTGAAGGCGCCGGGCAGCGCCGCCATTGCGCTCACCTCCGCCGAGAAGCACCTGCTGGAAAGCCTCATGGCGACGCCTGGCCAGCCCGCGACACGCGGGGCGCTCCTGACGCCGCGCTCGCAGGGCGAATCGGACACGGACGGGCGCGGGCTGGATGTCCTGGTGTTCCGCCTGCGCCGCAAGGTGGAGCGCGAATGCGGCCTTCTGCTGCCGCTGCGCTCGGCTCGCGGCATCGGCTATGTGTTCGCCGGCAAGGCGCGTCTGGAGCGCGGCTAAAGCACGTGCCGATCTGATTTCATCCCGCTCAAATGCCCGGCCGAGCGGCCGGGCATGGGGAGGTGCGGTTGGCTGATGATCCTATATCAGCCAGCCGCTGCCGGCCGCGCTGGTGAAGTCCAACTGGACGACCAGATCGTTGAAATCCAGATCGCCGCCGCCATAGAGGTCTTCCCAGCCCCAGGTGTTGAGACCGTAGTTCCAGATGTGGCCGACCGCCTGGCCGTCCACCTCTTCGTTCGCCGGGGCGAAGGCGTAGAAGGTGTCGGTGCCGTTGAAGAGCTTCATGGCGACGAGATCGCCCATATCGACGCCGGTGATGGCGGTCTGGCTGTAGGCGCCATAGCCCGCGCCATCGATCCAGGTGCCACCCGCAGCCGATTGATAGGCCGCAAGGCTGGTCGCCGCCTCATAGCCGGCCTGTCCGGGCGCGATGCCGTTCACCGTGCCCGCGAAATCGTCCACCTTGTAGAACATCACGGAAAGGTCGTTCATGCCGTTCTGGCGCATGCGGACCACGACCTCCATGTCGTCGGCCCCGCCCGCCGTGGCGGCGATCGCAACCGGCCGCGCAACCTGGATCGCGCTCGCATCCGCCTCGGAGACAAAATCCACGAAGCCGTAGGGATTGGTGAAATTCGCCTGCGGCTGGTCCGCCATGCTCGCGCCAAGGCTGATGGCCAGGTCCTCGGCGGCCGACAGATCGGTCTGGAAGACCATGCCGTGGGCGTAGCGATCGAACATGGTCACGATCTCGGCGGAGAAGTCCGCCTGAAGGCTCTGCTGGGCGAACTGGTTGGACCACGCATAGCTTGCCGATTGCGCGCCGGAGAACGAGATTGCGCTGCCACCGATGGACAGTGTCCAGTCCAGGTCCGAGCCCAGAATGGGCTGGAACAGCAGGCTCTGGTCCACGGCGCTGGACCATCCGGCGCCCGCGTCGCCCGCCAGCATGTCCGTGCTCTCGGACGTCCACCATTGTGTATGCACCACGGCCGAGAGGCTCCGCGCCAAGAGCGTCAGGTTCGGCGACCCCAGGCCTGTGGCGAGGTCATAGCCCGGCGCGGTCTCATAGCCGAAGCCGGTGGGCGTGATGGTGATGGGATTTTTCTGCTTGTCGTATGTCGAATAGGGACCGCCTTCGTAATAGGTCGAGATGATGCTGCCGAAGGTCACATCATTGAAGGCGCCGGGGGAGATGGCGGCCACCTGGTAGAGCAGGTCGTTGAAGTAGCCGAGGTGCGGCAGGCCCTGGTCCACCAGGATGGCGTCGAGCTGGGCCGAGGCTGTCGCCCAGAACGGGGAGGAGGCGCTGGTGCCCCCGCCGGCCGCATAGCCGGTCATTGGCGCGTTGGGCACCAGGAACGAGAGGTTGCCGCCCGATACGGCGGACACATCCGGCGCGCCGCGTCCGGTTTCAGGATTGGGACCAGCCGTGAGGGGCGAGAGGCCGAAGTCGGTTTGATACCAAGGCGTGGGGCGGGATGTGTCGACGCCGCCGGAGCCCGCCGCATTGAGGGCGTAAGCCGGGCCTTCAAAGCCCTCGACCACATATTGGTTCCATACGGTCTCGATGACCAAGGCATTGCCCCGCGCATCGACGTCCTTCAGCCCGCCGGCGACGAGACGCCAGATGGTCCCCAGGTCTCCGGCCTCAAGCTCGGTCAGCACATCCACGAGGGTCGCGTCGGTGGGGGCGATGTTGGCCGTGCTGGTGGATGTCCCGCCGACCTGGATCACATAGGCGGAGCCGATGTTGGAATCGGAATTCGGCAGGCCGGTCGCGATCTCGTCGCCCGATCCGCCGTCGCCCAATGCGTTGTAGATGGTGATGTTTCGCAGCGCCGCGTCGATCATCAATTGTTCGTACGCGGTGTGGAACGGCGATCCCCCCGCCGATTTGTACAGTTCCGAGAAGGAGGAGGCGACGATCTCGGGATTGTTGATCATGTCCCAGATGGCGAGCTGGAACGAATTGAATGTGGTGGGGCCGGCGTAGATGCCGATGCGGCTGTTGGGAGCGCCGGCGGCAATGATGCCGACGTCCATAGAGCGTTCTTCTGCCAGGTCGTTGTCATAAGCCGGCATTGCCGGACCAACGGTGTAATAGTCCGCCGGCGCTGTGATGCCGAGATCTCTGCGGTAGGCGTCCAGCAGTTGCTGAAAGGTGCTGGTGGAATCGGCCGGAAGCAGATCGGAAATGCCGGGCTCGATCAGGGCGATGGTGCCGGTGGGAAGGTTCGCGGCGTTGACCGGGAAGTTATAAAGCTGCTGCACCTGCTGCGGGCTGAGCGAGCGTTCCGGCCATGGCAGAGTGGACGAATTGCCGATGCTCTGCGCCCCCTCGGGAAGGGTGACGGAAACATCGCCCGCCAGATTGGCGACCGCGGGAATCGCGGGCGACATGACCCACAGGCCGTCAATGTTCCACCCGTCCGGAACCGAGAGATTGCCTTCCCAGAAGGTCATCTCCCCACCGCCCGGCGTGTCCGTTCCCCGCAGGAGCTGCGTTCCGAACACGGTCTGGAACTGCGCGGCGTCCAGCTCCACCCAGATGGTGCGCGACTCGGCGGACGTCACGTAGCCATAAGCGCCGCTGGCGTTGCCCAGCACCGTGATGCCCATGGCATGGAGGTCGGCAACGACGGCGTCGAACTCTGCCTGGTTGGCGCCATAGGCGCTCCACAGTTCGCCGGAAGCATTGAGCTGCGCCAGCGCCTTCTGCCGGTCCGCCCAGCACATGTTCAGCAGTTCCGTGGGATCGTTGGCCCGCGCCAGCGTCAACGCCACCTGCACCGATCCACCCACATGAACGGTCGAGGGATCGATCCCATAGGCCGCGATCGGGTCCGCGGCGGACGTGGTGTGATAGCTTGTTCGATCAAGAAATGTGGAATTTTCCAGAACCGTGGCCATTAACGTCCCCCGCAATTCACGCCTTCAGAAATACGTCCTCTACGCTCAGAACTGCACCGCGAACCGCGCGCTCAATTCCTGCGACAGATAATTGTCGCCGATATCCGCCTTGTATTCGGCCCGCACCTCATAGCCGCGCATATCGAAAAGCTGAACACCGCCAGCCAGATTGAGCAAGGTGCTGGGGATGGTCGCGGCCGTGGTGAAGGTACCGATGGCGTCGCTCGCCTCAACGAGGGTCACGTCGACCGGCAGGCTGTCCTTGGCGAACCAGGTCATGCCCACCGAAGCGTAGGGGCGCAGCCACAGGCTTGGCGAAAGGTCCACACGCCCACCCACTTCCAAATTCGGGCTGACCGCGAAATTCACCTGAGAGGCGGAGGAGAACTCCAGCGTCGGCCCGATCCCGTTTTCCTGGTAGCCGGGCATGTAGGTGTAGAGCAGATCAAGGTCGAGATAGGGCTTCAGATACCAGTTGGACTGAACGAACTCATAGCTGCCGCGGAATCGCGCGGCGGCAGTCATCACATTGGCGGTTCCCTGCGATGAAAAGGCGCTGTCGCCGGTGACGATGGTGCGCGTGGTTTCGTAATTGCCGTAGCCGAGATGGCCTGAGAGCGCGAACAGCCAGGGTCCGTTCTGGTGCTTCAGCGAGAGCGAGGCGTCCGCGCCGTTGCCCTCCGTGCTCGACAGCCCCCCGGCGTCGTTGAGCCAGGATTGGGTGAAGCCCATGGTGGCGCCGACGAACCAATTTTCGACCACCTCGCGCTGGGCGCCCACCCGATAGGTGACCGCCGTCTGATTATAGCCGGCCGCATCCGCGCTGGAGGTCTGGTCGGTCCAGGTGCCGATGATCCGCGCCCAGGCGCAGTTGCTCTCCTGCATCAAGGTGCCCGAGCCCTCGAAGACCGGGCAGCTCAATGAAGCATGGAGCGAGGTGCGGGCATTGATGGTCTGGGAGGTGAGGCTTGACGAGGACTCGTCCGGCACAAGGGAGTCGATGCCTTCCATATATTCCGCCGCGCTCTCGACACCCGCGAAGGCGCCGAACAGGCCGGCGATCTCGGGATCGGCGGCGCCCGCCGCCCAGGCCCTCTGGAGATAGCCCATCATGGAGCGCTCAGAGTCCGTCGTGGCCCAGCCCTGGACGGGGACGAAGCGCGCGTCCGGGCGAATTTCGATGGCGTTCCCGTTGCGGATCGTCCGCCAGACGAAGGGCGCCGCCTCGGGGCCCGAGGCGGTCAGGTTTTCCCGCAGCGAGCCGGTCGCCGTGATGATGCGGAAATTCTCCGGGCGCAGCCCACCCATCACGTTGACGCCGACCTTGCCCGAGAGGTCCGCATCGCCGCGAATGACGAGGAGATCGCTCTTGGGATAGCTGGTCAGGACCGTGGAATTCACATCGACAGCGAGTGTGGCATAGGGGGCCTGCGTGAAGACGCCCGTGCGCACCGTGGTCGTGCCGATGCTGTTCCGGCCGCCCACCGCCACCACACCATTATTGAAGAACGCGCCATTTTTACCGAGATCCGCCGTGCCGGACGCATTGGTGTGGTACAGGCCGAAATTCGAGAAGACATTCTGCTCGCCACGGTCGGCGTAACCGTCCACGAGATTGATGTTTCCGTAGATGCTGCCCTCATTGGTGACGAATTCGCGGCCATAGGTGCCGAGAATGGCGGACCCGGACAGCGCCGTGATTGTGCTGCCGCTGGCGAGGACGATCTCGTTGTACCGATTGTTGTCGCCACCTTCGACGCGGATGGCGGCGCCGCCATTTCCGCCGCTGTAGATGGACCCTTGGTATCGGATCGTGATGGTCCCGCCGTCGCGGCGGGGATCCAGGGCGCCGAGCGTGTCCTGCACGCCGCTCTGCGCATATATGCCGTATGCGCCCGTGCCGAGCACGCTGATCTGGCCGCGCAGATTGATGTCGATGGCGCCGCCCGAGCCCTTCACGGCGAGACGGGTCTCGCCGCCGCTGGGCTTGGACAAAAGATTGCCGTTCACGTCGGCATAGGTGCCGCCGCCGCCGCCCAGACTCTGCGCATGGACGCCATGGGCATAATTGCCGCTGGTGAAGATCTCGATGCCCTTGGCCGTCGCCGCGGTCTTGTCCATGGTGATGGAGATGTCGCCGCCCCTGCCGCTGGTCTGGGTGTCGGAAATCACCGCCTGTTTGACGCCGGGTGCCGTGCTGAACGCCCCGAGACCGCCATATCCGCCGCCACCGCCGATGGATTGAGCAAAAATGGCGCTGGCGAAATCGCCGGCCGTTGAAATCTGGGCGCCGTCGCCCAGGGTCACGAAGATCTTTCCGCCATTCCCGGCAACGCCGCCCTTACCGCCGAACAGGGAAGAAATGGTGAGGACGCCCGTGTCGCTGGCATCCCCGCCCATGCCGCCGCCGCCGCCCACGCTCTGGGCGAAGATGCCGAAGGCGCCCGCGCCATGGGTCTCAATGAGGCCCGAATGGGCGACGCTCACGATCCCGCCATCGCCACCCCCCACACCGTTGCCGCCGAGGCCGAGGGTGATGGCGGGCCCGGCGAGACCCGTGGCGCTGTCCACCACCTTGCCGCTCTGGCTGTTGCCCAGCATTTTGAGGATGGCGTCCACAGCATCGAGGGCTTCCTTCTCCTCGGCCGAAGTGGCGAGGTTGGAGGATGCCCCGGGGTCCGCCCGGCTGATGATCATGGCACCGCCGCCGCCACCGACCGACTGGGCCGCGATGGCATGGGCCTCGCGGCCCTGGGTGGTGACGGTGCCTGTATTCTTGACGCTCACGGTGCCGCCAGGGGAGCTTTTCCCGCCATTGCCGCCAATGGTGACGTTGCCCGTCAGACTCATAGTGTTGGCGCTGGTGGCACCGCCGCCCACGCCGCCGCCGCCGCCCACCGACTGCGCGAACACGCCGATGGAGCCGGCGCCCTGGGTTGAAACGAGGCTGGTATTGGTGACCCCCACGTCACCGCCCTTGCCGCCGTCGCCGCCCGACCGGCCGATCAGAAGATTTAAGTTCCAGGTGTTGTCGGCCGATGCCGTGGCCGAACCGGAGACGCCGCCGCCCCCGCCCACCGACTGCGCGAAGATGCCCCAGCTGTTCTGGCCGAGCGTGATGACGGAGCCGTTGTTGTCGACATTCACGTTACCGCCCGCGCCGCCGTCCCCGCCGGAGCCCCCCACGGTCGCCGTAATGGCGAGGTCGACATATTCCTTCTTCACGCCCCCGCTCTTCTTGTAGCTTTCCTTGATCGTGTCCTTCAGCTCTCCGGTGATGTATTTGATCTCGGCGTTGATGGTCGACTGAATCAGGAAGTCGAGCGCCGACTTGTCGGTTTCCAGAAGCGCCTTCAGGCCTTTGAGCGCATCTTTGGCGAGCGCGATCCGCTCCTGCATGGGGCCCTTGGCATCAAAGAAACGATACTTCTTGACGTCGTCCTGTTTCTTTGGATCGCCGACGAATTTCGCGACCAGATCGTTGGAAGCGAACACCGTGTCCGCAATCTTGAACAGGTAATTGGCAGCGGTGGTGTCGGTGCCCGTGGTGCCCGCAGGCGGGGCGATTTTGGATTCCTTGGCCGCCAGCGCGCCGCCCGATCCGCCGCCGCCGCCCACCGATTGCGCGAACACCCCGACCGATCCGGCGCCCTGCGTCTGGATCAGGCCCCCCGCCTCATTCACCACCTTCACGAAGCCGCCGGCGCCGCCATCGCCGCCGCTGCCGCCGAGATTGGCCGTCACACTGAGCTTGCCGCCCTTGCCGCTGGACAAAAAGCCTTCGCCCCGCCCGCCGCCGCCGCCGATGCTCTGGGCAAAAATGCCCTTGGAATTGTCGCCCGTGGTCAGGACAAGGCCGCTGTTTCCCACGTCCACAAGACGCCCGAACCCGCCCTTGCCGCCGGATCCGCCGATCTTGGAATTGACCGTGATGGCGTCAGCGGTCGGCACCGTCGCCTTGATGATCGATCCCGCCGCTTCCTTCACCGAACCATAGCCATCGGGCACCCAGGCATAGGCCGGCTTGCTTTTGTCCTTCCAGGACACGCCGGCAGCGGACGAGGCATCCGCCGTCCCGCCATCGCCGCCACCGCCGCCTACGCTCATGGCCGTGATGCCGTTGGAGAAATTGCCGTGGGTGATGACCTGCCCGCCGGTCCACCCGCCTTGGACGGAGGGCGCCGTGAAGGAGGCGAACTTGCCGGTATTGCGCACCCTCACGGTGTCGCCATTGCCGCCGCCGCCGCCGTTTCCGCCCACGCTCAGATTGACCGCCACATTGGCGTAGAGGCTGAGCAGGTCGGCCACCGAATCCGCCGCCCCGCCCGAGCCGCCGCCGCCGCCCACGCTCATGGCCTCGATGCCGGCGCTGGAGCCGCCGCTGGTCATGACACCGGCGGTGTTGGTGACGCTGACGGTGTCGCTGGAGCCGCCGCTGCCGCCCTTGCCGCCCATCGCGAAATTGATCGCGACCGCGGGCGTATTGGGCGGGGCCGCCGTCACCGAATAGGCGCTGGCATTGCCCGCATTGCCGCCGCCGCCGCCCACGCTCTTGGCCTGGATGCCGATGGCCTCCATGCCGGAGGTGGAGATGAGCGAGGCATTGGTGACATCCACCACGCCGCCCCAGCCGCCCGCGCCGCCCGAGCCGCCCACGGCGACCGTCAGCGAGAAGACGGCGCTTGCGGTCTTGGCCGAGGCCGACCCGCCGACACCGCCGCCGCCGCCCACGCTGAGCGCAACGAGGCCGGAGGCCTTGTCGCCCTCGGTCTGGATGATGGGCACGCCACCCGCGCGATAGCTCGGATCCCAGGGCCGCGGCTGTGCGGATTCAATCCGCACCGTGCCGCCGTTCCCGCCCCCACCGCCATTTCCGCCGAGCGCAATGCCGACCCCGAAGGAATAGATGTTGGCGTTTGCGCCGGCCCCGCCGCCGCCCCCGATGGACTGGGCGAGAATGCCATAGGCGCCCTCTCCCTTGGTGTAGATGCTGCCGCCATTGGCCACGGTGACGGTGCCGCCCACGCCGCCCGAGCCGCCATCTCCGCCGCCCGCGAGCCAGCTGCCCTTGCCGCCCGCGCCGCCGCCCACCGATGCCGCGCCCGCCTTGATGGGGCCGGTCTGGAAGGCATCCAGCGCATTGCCGCCGCCGACGCTCTGGGCCACCAGCGCGGTCGCCCCCACCCCTTCGGTGGAGATCAGGCCGTAGTTCGTGACATTCACCGGCCCGCCACGAACCGAGGAGCCGCCGGCCCCGCCGCCCCAGAAACCGTCGCCGCCCTTGCCGCCGGTGCCGCCCACCGACTGGGCGACGAGGCCGAAACTGTTATCGCCCTTGGTGTGGATGCTGCCCCATTGGGTGGCTTCCACCAATCCACCCGGTCCGCCATGCCCGCCGGGACGCCCGCCCGACTGGCCCTGGAAGCCGCCGGCACCGCCGATGCTCTGGAGCAGCACCGCCGGGGAGTTCGCGCCGTCCACATAGAGGGTGCCGCGGTTGGTGAAGCTGACGGTGCCGCCAGAGCCACCGTCCGTTACATAGGGCTCGGAATAGAAGGTGCCCGACCCGCGCTCCGAGCCCCGCCCGCCGAAAGATTCGGCAATGATCGCAGGCGCATTGCTACCCTTGGTCGAAATGAGCGCGGAGGACGCGACGCTGACCGTCACCTTCCCGCCGTCTCCGCCGGGCTGCCCGTCACGTCGGGCGCCGGTGATACCGCCCCGGCCGGCTTGCCCGCCCTCCGAATGCGCCCAGATGGCTGCGAAATTGTTACCTTCCGCGATCAGGTCCGCATTCTGGGTCAGCGAGATGGCGCCGCCCCGGCCGCCGCCGCCGACGGCGGTCTGGCCATAGCCGCCATTGCCGCCCAGCGAATAAAGACGGATCAGGGACGTAGCCGCGGCCTGATTTCCTTTGCCGCGCAGCACGCCGTTCTGCACCAGGAGCAGATCGCCGCCATTCCCCCCCTTGGAACCGGCCTCCCAGGCGCTGGCATAATCGCTGCCGTCGCCACCCTTGCCACCTATGGACTGGAGGTGCACCGCCGGACCTTTGGTCACGGGCTGGTAGGTGGTGAAGCTGTTCGACCGGACGGTGATGTCCTCGGCTGCCGTTCCGGACGTGGAATAGTCATTCTCCCCGACGAGCTTGGCCTTGGCATCCCGGCCGGCCTGCCCGCTGGTGGTGCGCAGGGAGACGGATTCGGCGTAGGCAGGTCCCGAGGGAAGCCCCAGAAGCCCCACCGCCAGCGCCACGACACTCACGCCCGACAAAAACGCACGGTGCAATTCCATGCTGCCCTCCCCCGCAATCGCCACCTCGCCGAATGGGACGCCCCGCCCAATACCTTCGGCAACAATGTCCAAACCACTAACACACCGCAAGCAACTATAAAGTCTCAGTTTTATTTCATAATCTTTCATATAAGCAACTGCACTGTCACAATCAGAATCGCAAAGTCTTCATGATGTGCATCCGACAGCGAACACGCTGCACGGAAAGACACCGACGCACAGAGACGGCAATCAAACCAAAAATACAATTTCTGATTATAATCCGGGAGGCGACAACCCGCAGCCTCCAGATCCGACCCCACCACCCGCTTATTGCAACTCATTCGCAATTGCGATAAACAGAGGCATGCCCATTTGCTTCAAGCTCGCCAAGGAACCGACCGTGCCCGATCAGGTGAGACGCACCATTGTATCCGCGATTGTGGGGGCGCTGGCCCTCGCGACGGTCGGCGCATCCAGCGCCGCCGCCCAGGATACGGGCGGAAAGAAATTCAAGGCCGTGACCACCTTCACGGTCATCGCGGACATGGCGAAGAATGTCGCGGGCGATGCGGCGATCGTGGAATCCATCACCAAGCCCGGCGCCGAGATCCACAATTATGCGCCAACGCCAGGGGACATCCGCCGGGCGCAGGATGCCCAGCTCATCCTCTGGAACGGCCTGAACCTGGAATTGTGGTTCGAGAAGTTCTTCCAGAGCCTCAAGGACGTTCCCGGCGTCGTGGTTTCGCAGGGCGTCACGCCCCTCAGCATCACGGAAGGCCCCTATTCGGGAAAGCCCAATCCCCATGCCTGGATGTCCCCGGAAAATGCGCTGATCTATGTGGACAACATCCGCGATGCCTTCGTGAAATATGATCCGAAGAATGCGCAGACCTACACGGCCAATGCGGAGGCCTATAAGCGCAAGATTTCCGCCTCCATCGCGCCCATTCGCGCGAAGCTCGATGGCATTCCGGCCGACAAGCGCTGGCTGGTGACGAGCGAGGGCGCCTTCTCCTATCTCGCCAGGGATTTCGGCCTCAAGGAACTCTATCTCTGGCCCATCAATGCCGACCAGCAGGGCACGCCCCAGCAGGTCCGCAAGGTGATCGACGCCGTGCGCAAGAACAAGATCCCCGCCGTGTTCAGCGAAAGCACCGTCTCCGACAAACCCGCAAAGCAGGTGGCCCGCGAGACCGGCGCCCATTATGGCGGCGTGCTGTATGTGGATTCCCTGAGCGAGGCGGACGGGCCGGTGCCGACCTATGTGGACCTGCTCACCGTGACCTCGAACACCATCGCCAAGGGCCTGTCCGAAGGGCTGACGCAATGACGGCGCCCTTCGCTCCTCCCGCCGCCGCCGTGCCCCTGGACGGCGGCGCGGGCATCCGCGTGCGGGAAGCAACCGTCACCTATCGCAATGGCCACACCGCGCTGAAGGACGCGAGCTTCGAGATCCCCACCGGCACCATCGCCGCTTTGGTGGGGGTCAACGGCTCGGGTAAATCCACCCTGTTCAAGGCCATCATGGGCTTCGTGCGGCTGGCCAAAGGCGAGATCCGCGTGCTCGGCCTGCCCGTCGCCGAGGCGCTGAAGCGCAACCTCGTCGCCTATGTGCCCCAGTCCGAGGATGTGGACTGGAACTTCCCGGTCCTCGTGGAGGACGTGGTGATGATGGGCCGCTACGGCCATATGGGCTTTCTGCGCATTCCCCGCGCCGAGGATCGCCGGGCCGTGGACGAGGCGCTGGCGCGCGTCAATATGAGCGAGTTCCGCAGGCGGCAGATCGGCGAACTTTCCGGCGGGCAGAAGAAGCGCGTCTTCCTCGCCCGGGCCCTCGCCCAGGACGGGCGCGTCATCCTGCTGGACGAGCCCTTCACCGGGGTCGATGTGAAGACCGAGGACCAGATCATCACCCTGCTGCGGGAATTGCGCGCCGAGGGGCGGGTGATGCTGGTCTCCACCCATAATCTGGGCAGCGTGCCGGAATTCTGCGACCGCACCATCCTGATCAAGGGCACCATCCTCGCCTATGGCACCACGGTGGAGACCTTCACCCAGGCCAATCTGGAGCGAACTTTCGGCGGCGTGCTGCGCCATTTCGTGCTGAACGAGGCGGGCACCGGCCGCCCCCTGCCGGTCGGGGTCCTCACCGACGACGAGCGCCCGCTGTTCCTCGAAGACGGCAAGGCGGCGACCCGCGCCGGCATGAGCCGCGAGGACCCGCGCCCATGAGCGCCCTGCTCGCCGAGCCGTTCGGCTATGGCTACATGGTCAATGCCATGTGGGTGTCCGCCCTGGTGGGTGGGGTCTGCGCCTTCCTCTCCTGCTATCTGATGCTCAAGGGCTGGTCGCTGATCGGCGATGCCCTGTCCCACGCCATCGTGCCCGGGGTGGCTGGGGCCTACATGCTCGCCCTGCCCTTCTCCATCGGCGCCTTCTTCTCCGGCGCGCTCGCGGCGGCGGCCATGCTGTTCCTGAACCAGCGGACCAAGCTGAAGGAAGACGCCATCATCGGCCTGATCTTCTCGTCCTTCTTCGGCCTCGGCCTGTTCATGGTGTCGCTCTCGCCGACCTCGGTGAACATCCAGACCATCGTGCTCGGCAACATCCTCGCCATCACGCCGGAAGACACCTTGCAGCTCGCGGTGATCGGCTTCGTCTCGCTCGCGATCCTGCTGGCGAAATGGAAGGACCTGATGGTGGTGTTCTTCGATGAGAGCCATGCGCGCTCCATCGGCCTCAAGCCCACGGCGCTCAAAATCCTCTTCTTCACCCTGCTCTCCGCCTCGACGGTGGCGGCCTTGCAGACGGTGGGGGCGTTCCTCGTCATCTGCATGGTGGTGACGCCGGGGGCGACCGCCTATCTGCTCACCGACCGCTTTCCGCGCCTGCTCGCCATCGCGGTCGCCATCGGCGCACTCACCAGCTTCCTTGGCGCCTATGCCAGCTATTTCCTGGACGGCGCGACGGGCGGCATCATCGTGGTGCTTCAGACCCTGATCTTCCTCACCGCCTTCGTCTTCGCGCCCAAGCACGGCATGCTGGCGGCGCGCCGGCGCGCGGCGCAGGCCCTGGAGAGCGCCACATGACCGCGCTCGCCCCCCTGCTCGCACCGTTTCAGTTCGACTTCATGGTGCATGCGCTGATCATCTCCGTCCTGGTGGCCGTCCCCATGGCGTTGTTATCCTGCTTCCTGGTCCTGAAGGGCTGGTCGCTCATGGGCGATGCCATCAGCCACGCCATTTTTCCCGGCGTGGTGATCGCCTATATCGTCGGCATCCCCTTCGCCATCGGCGCCTTCGCGGCCGGCATGTTCTGCGCCGTCGCCACGGGGTTTTTGAAGGACAACAGCCGCATCAAGCAGGACACGGTGATGGGCGTCGTGTTCTCCGGCATGTTCGGACTCGGCCTGGTCCTTTATGTGAAGATCCAGAGCGAGGTGCATCTCGACCATATTCTGTTCGGCGACATGCTCGGCGTGTCCTGGGCCGATATTGGCGGGGCGGCGGCGGTCGCGGCGCTCACCACCTGCATCATCGGCTTGAAGTGGAAGGACTTCCTGCTGCACGCCTTCGATCCCGCGCAGGCCCGCACCGTGGGGCTTCCGGTGGGGCTGCTGCATTATGGCCTGCTGGCGCTGATCGCGCTGACCATCGTGGGGGCGCTTCAGGCGGTGGGGCTGATCCTCTCCATCGCCATGCTGATCGCGCCGGGCGCCATCGCCTTCCTGCTGACGCGGCGCTTCGGCCCCATGCTGGCGGTGTCGGTGCTGGTGGCGGCCCTCGGCAGCTTCGGCGGGGTCTATCTGTCCTTCTTCCTGGACAGCGCGCCCGCGCCCACCATCGTCCTGCTTCTGTCGCTGGTGTTCGCCGCCGCCTTCCTCTTCGCCACCCGCAAGGCGGCGCGCACCGAGGCCAGCGAGGCCGGGTAAGGCCCGCGACGAGAATAGACCCCAAAACGAAAAAAGGCCGCCCGAGGGCGGCCTTAATTCAATCCACCATGCTGCGAGGAACATCGCTTCTTGTTGGTTGCGGGGGCAAGCAACCATCTCAAATTGCTTTTTCGTGCTGCGGCGTAGCGCGTTGGAGTTTCTGGCGCTAACGCGGGAAAGGGATCGTCGCGAGTTTATCCTGGAGGATTTGGCCTCGTCTTTGCCAGCAGAGAAACCGCTCGCTTCAATTCGCTTTCATCGAAATTCGCATAGCCGATCCTGAACGCTTCGGGGGCGTGCGCTGCATTAAGCGCAAATCGCAGGGCCGGCATGATGGAAAGACCGGAGCGCGCTGCGTTGGCCGCCCATGTTTCCGCGCTCAAGCCAGCACGCAGGCGCAGCCAGATCGCGAGGCCGCCGGCTGGCAGGTCGAAGGTTACAGACTCTCCCAACGTTCGGCTGATTTCTTCGGCCATCAGATCGCGACGCCTGGTATAGACGCTGCGCGCTTTGCGGGTGTGGCGGCGCAGGTCGCCGTCGGCGATCAGGCTCGCGAGCGCCTGTTCGAGCGGAATGTCGCCCTGGCGATCAATGGCTTCGCGCCGGTCGGTCATCCGCCGGAGGACTTCCGGTGGTGCGACGACATAGCCGAGGCGGACGGCGGGCGCGAGCAGCTTGGACAGTGAGCCGAGATAAATGACAGGAAGGTCTGGCCCGGCGCGTGTGGCCAGCGGCAATACCGGCCGCCCTTCGAAACGATATTCATGATCGTAATCGTCTTCAATAAGAGTGAGTGCGTGGCGACGGACCAGATCGAGGAGCTTGAGGCGCCGTCCGGCACCAAGCGTCACCGTGGTCGGATACTGGTGGTGCGGCGTGACGTAGACGGCCTTCAGGCCGGGTTCGCGCTCCGCGATCTCCGCCAGCCGGTCGATGTCGATTCCCTGCGCATCGACGGGGACGCCGATCACGCGCGCGCCGGCGGCGCGGAACGCCGCCCAGGCGAGCGGATAACCAGGCTCTTCAACCGCGATCGTCTCGCCGGGGGCGAGGATCGCGGCGGCGGCGAGAAACAGGCCCATCTGGCTGCCGCGCGTCACGATCAGGTCGTCGGGCGCTGCTGTCACGCCGCGTTCTGCAACGAGATAGTCCGTCAGCGCCGCCCTCAGCGCGAGAGCACCGCGCGGATCGCCATAGCTCGTCTGCTCCAGAAAGCCGGGAGACAAGAGCGCGCGGCGGAAGGCCCGCGCCAGCTCGGTGCGCGGCATGAGGCGGGGATCGGCGGCACCGTCCGAGATATGCAGGATTGGCGGGCGCGTGGTGCCGGTCGCTCCGCGCACGGGGTTCCGGCGCGGTACCTTATTTGGGGATTTCGGCGTCTCGGGCAGATCTTCGGCGACGAAGGTGCCGCGCGAGGGCTTGGCCACCAGCCAGCCCTGCATGGTCAGCTCATGGAAGGCAGCGTCCACTGTGTTACGATGGACCTTGAGTTTGCCCGCCAATGTCCGCGTTCCGGGCAGCGCATCCCCCGGTTTCAGACGTCCGCGTTCGATCTCGCCCACAATGGATGCGGCGATGGCGAGAAAGACCGGCTGTGCGCCGTCCTCCGGCAGTTCGATGCTGATGTCCGCGCGCTTGCCCATCCGGCCTATAGTAAATTCAAAAACCGGCACTTAATGCTAGGCCGGACTTGCTCTATTGCATGATGGGAGGACGGCGGCAATAGGCTGCGTTGAAAGGACTGTTCGCCGCATTTTCTTCACGCGCACCGGCCGTCACTTCGCTTGAAAAGGTTTCAGAAGGAAAACCGATATGGCCACGGGTGCGCCCGCCATGCTGAAAACGGCCGTCGCCATCCGGCACGTGCATTTCGAGGATTTGGGGACATTCGAGGCGGTGCTGACCGCCGCCGGATATCGCATCCATTATTACGATGTCGGTGTCCACGAGCTTTGGACACTCGATCCGTTGCTGCCCGATCTGTTGATCGTGCTGGGCGGTCCGGTCGGAGTCTATGAGACCGACGCCTATCCCTTCCTCGTCGACGAGAAGCGCATCCTCGAAGCCCGGCTCAAGGAAAACGGCCCGACGCTCGGTATCTGCCTCGGGGCGCAACTGATCGCGTCAGTGCTGGGCGCAGAGGTCGCGCCGACCGGCAGCAAGGAGATCGGCTTCTCGGAACTGAGCTTGACCGAGGCCGGGCGGGCCTCGCCGCTCCGGCATCTGGAGGGCGTTGCCGTGCTGCATTGGCATGGCGATGCCTTCCAGATTCCTGAAGGGGCAGCGTCGCTGGCAACCACGCCGGTTTGCGCCACGCAGGGCTTCGCGCTCGGCAGCCATGTGCTCGGCTTGCAATTCCACCCCGAAGTCGATGCCTGTGCCGGGATCGAGCGCTGGTTGGTCGGCCATGCCAGCGAACTTGACGGAGCGCGGATAGATCCCGTCGCCTTGCGCGAGGATGCCGCCCGCTTCGGCCCAGCCTTGCGGGATGCTGCGCGCCGGTTGTTGACCGAATGGCTGGAAAGGGTGCGGGCATGATGGGGACGATGGACACGGATCTCGGCCTCGCCATCGCGCAGGAAGCCGAACGGCAGCACGCACATATCGAATTGATCGCCTCGGAGAATTTCGTCAGCGCCGCCGTTCGCGCCGCGCAAGGCTCGATCCTCACCAACAAATATGCCGAGGGCTATCCGGGGCGGCGCTATTATGGCGGCTGCGGGGCGGTTGACAGGGTCGAACAACTAGCGATCGACCGCGCCTGCCGACTGTTCGGCGCGGCACATGCCAATGTCCAGCCCCATAGCGGGGCGAACGCCAATATCGCCGTCCTGTTCGCGCTGCTCAATCCGGGTGATCGGATCATGGGGCTCGATCTCGCCTGCGGCGGTCATCTCACCCATGGGTCGCCTGTCAGCCTGTCGGGCCGATGGTTCGCGGTCTCCGCCTATAAGGTCCGTCCCGAGGATGAGCGGATCGACTATGACGCGCTGGAACGCCAGGTCCATGAGGAGCGGCCAAAACTCATCTTCGCTGGTGGCTCGGCCTATCCGCGCGAGATCGATTTCGCGCGGATGCGGATGATCGCCGATTCGATCGGCGCGTGGCTGGTCGCCGATATTGCTCATCATGCCGGGCTGATCGCGGTGGGCCTCTACCCCAATCCGCTGCCGCACGCCCATGTCGTCACCTCGACCACGCACAAGACGCTACGCGGCCCGCGCGGTGGCCTGATCCTTACCGACGATCCGACGCTCGCGAAGAAGATCGACAAGGCGGTCTTCCCCGGAACACAAGGCGGTCCGCTGATGCATGTCATCGCGGGCAAGGCTGCGGCTTTTCACGAAGCCTTGCAACCAGCGTTTCGCGACTATGCGAAAGCCGTGGTCGCTAACGCGAAGGCACTGGGACAGACATTGACCGATGGCGGGCTTCGACTTGTGACCGGCGGCACGGATTGTCACCTCCTGCTCGTCGATCTGCGATCATTCGACCTCACCGGCAAGGCCGCCATGGAGGCGCTTGAACATTATGGGCTGACCGCCAACAAGAATGCGATTCCCTTCGATCCGCTCCCGCCGACCGTCACCTCCGGCTTGCGGCTCGGCACGCCGGCGGCAACGTCGCGCGGGTTCGATGAGGCCGCCTTCCGGGAGGTCGGCGATCTGATCCTCGGTGGTCTGCGGGCGCTGCGCCAGGGGCGCTCTGCGGACCCATCGATTCAAAGCCGGGTCCGCATTCTGACCGATCGCTGGCCGCTCGGAGGTGCCGACCATGTCTGAGGTCGTCGCCAATCTGAACCTCGTTCGCTGCCGGATCGCCGAAGCGTCGGTGCGATCCGGCCGCATACCCGATGCGATCCGCCTTGTCCTGGTGACAAAAACCATCGAACCGCCCCACATTCTCGCAGCGGTACGCGCGGGGCAGACCGACTTGGGCGAGAACAAGGTGCAGGAAGGCGGTCGCAAGGCAGAAGCGCTGGCGGGAGAGCCGGTTCGCTGGTCGATGATCGGCCATCTCCAGAGCAACAAGGTCAAGGAGGTGCTGCGTTTCGCCGATGAGGTGCAGTCGCTCGACCGTCTGTCGCTGGCGGTGGCGCTTGAGAAGCAGCTCCAGTTTCTAGGGCGCGGACTCGATGTGCTGGTCCAGGTCAACACCTCCGGCGAAACCAGCAAGTTCGGCCTGGCCCCCGGGGATGTGCCAGCCTTTCTGAAGGAGCTGGCGGCGTTCGACACCTTGCGCCTCAAAGGCTTCATGACGCTCGCCACCTTCACGCCCGACGAAACCGAGGTGCGGCGCTGCTTCCGTTTGCTGCGCGACGTTCGCGACCGGGCGCGGCAGGACGCCCCGCGAGGCGATGCACTCGCCGATCTGTCGATGGGCATGTCCGGCGACTATCAATGGGCGATCGAGGAAGGCGCGACCATCGTGCGCGTCGGACAGGCGGTGTTCGGTCCCCGACCGCTGCCCGATTCTCATTACTGGCCCGGCGCTGCGGGGACGGCGTGATGCTGGTGATCTCGATCCAGAGCCAGGTCGTTCATGGCCATGTCGGCAACAGCGCCGCCGTCTATCCGATGCAGGCCAAGGGCGTGACGGTCGCGGCGGTTCCGACCGCGCTCCTGTCCAATCATCCCCATTATCCGACGATGCGGGGCCAGATTCTCGACGCCGGTCTGGTCGGTGATCTCCTGCGTGGCGTGGAGGAACGCGGACTGGTCGAGCACGCTGCAGTGCTCCTCACAGGCTATCTCGGCTCGCCCGAGATTGCGTGCCGGGTCAGGGATTTCGTGGTGGATGCCAGAAAGCGCAACCCGCGCCTCATTTATCTCTGTGACCCGGTGATCGGCGACGATGATCTCGGGGTGTTCGTCGCGGACGGCATGGCGGAACTGTTCCGCGACCAGCTCGTGCCGCTGGCCTCGCTCATCACCCCTAATCCGTTCGAGCTGGAATATCTGACCGGTCGTAAGGCGCGCGATGCCGGCAATCTGCTTGCCGCGTGCAAGGAGATCGCCGACCGCGGTTGTCCGGCGGTGATTGCAACTGGCTGCACGCTCACCGACACGGCATCCGCTCAGGTCGAGACAATCCTGTATGAGACAGGCTTGTGCGAGGCGGGCAACATGCTTCGGATCGCCACGCCGCGCCTGCCGATCCGTCCTTGTGGCACAGGTGATCTGCTCGCCGGGCTTATAGCCGCGCATCTGGCGAAAGGGGCGACGCTGCCGGATGCGATGCGACACGCGGTCGAAGGAACCCATGCCGTTCTTCAGAAAACCCACGACGCACAGGCGGAGGAAATGTGTCTCGTGTGATGCTGGCACCGACGACGACGGTCCTGCCTCCGGCGCTACGTATAGATGCGGCGCGTTCGCGTGAGGTTCTCATCAAAAGCCGAGGCTACGCTTTCGCGAGCGCGATTTGCAAGGCGCTCATCAGCATCGAGGAAAACGATCTGAAGCGGATGGCCGTCAAAGCGCAGCCGGCAATGGCAGAGAGAGCATTTGGCATCCCGATGATGGTTGTGGCGAGTCCGGCGGAAGCAGACATCGCGGCAAAACAAAAACTCGACAGGGTATGAGCAACGCGATGGTGCCGAAGCGCAATGAGATAGAGCTTCGACACCTGCGTTGCTTTCTGGCAGCCGCAGAGCACGCCAGCTTCCGCAGAGCTGGCACTGCGCTCGGCATCCAAGCGTCATCCGTTAGTCGCCGCATCCGCGATCTGGAAGACCAACTCGGCGTGTCGCTCTTCCAGCGCCATAATGGCGGCGTGCGCCTCACCGTTGCCGGTGAAAAATTCAAGGCAAGAGCGCGAGCAATCATAGAGCAGGTCAGCGAAGGGGTTGTCGACAACTCCGTGATCGGATGTGGCGTCGATGGTCGTATCCGCATCGGCTTGGTAGCAACAGCCAGCTTCGAACTTTTCTGGAGAGCCTGTTCGACGATCTAGCCGCCATTGCGGCGCCGCAGCAGGTTACCCAGCGTCACACATCTGACCTCGTCGTCGGTCTCCGGAAGCTGGACCTCATCGGGTAAGGCCGCCCGCAGTTTCGGATGGCGACCATATTCATCGAAGCTGACGATATAACCATCGCGGGCGAGGCCGCGTCCGAGCGCGATATCGCGCGGAAACCGCAGTTCGGAGGTGAGAAGCTGAACGGCTTCACGCACTACCGCTTCGCCGAGCGTCATAGTGCCGTCGAACGTGTCGAGCACCTGTTCCGAGCGCTGGACGATGACACGCCCCAGGATATCGCACTTTTTGGCAACGCTGACCGCCGTCCCCGAGCCGATTTCGTCTTCAAGGCCGAGCCGAAGGACCATCTGATTGAAGCGCGCCTGGCTGTGGCCTTCGAGCAATTCGACCGCTGCAATCAGCGTAGGACGTGAGAAGGGCCTTGCTCGCATTAGCTCATCTCGCGAATAGGATTGATGAACTTGATGCCGGCGAAGTCCTTTTCGTTGTCGGTGACGACCACGCAGTCATTGGCGCCGGCGACGGCGGCGACGATCATGTCGAGACCACTGCGCGGGCGGCCAGCGGCCTTGCCGTCCGCCATCAACCGCGCCCAGATCAGCCCGGCCTTGTCGTCAAACGGCAGTACGCGCCCTGCGAACAACGCCTGCGGCCCCTCCGTCCCGGTGAACCAAGCATCGAGTGCGTCACGCTTCTTGCCACGAGGCTTTTCAAGGATGCCACGCCGGATTTCCGCGACCGTCAGCGAGGCGATGAACAGATCCTCGTCACGCTGCTTCGCCCACCAGGCCAGCAGCTGCTCCGAAGGCTGCGGCTTGACGACGTTGCTGATGATGTTGGTGTCGAGAAGATAGCGCGTCACAGCTCGACACTCATAGATCCACCGGGCGCCCTTCCTCGCGCGGACGCGACAGATCAAGATCGGCACCGATCAGCGGCGAGCGACGCAATGCCGAGAGGATGCCGCCCGGCTTGGGCGGCTCACCCGCCACAACCGTCTTCACTGCGGCGCGCACCTGCTCCGCTTCCGGCCCTTCCTCGGCCAGACGTTTGGCGAGCGAACGGATCAGGTCGCGGTCAGTCTCCAGCGCCATGATCTCGAAACGCGTGAAGCCGCGCTGCGTGAGACGCGCGCGGTAGTTCCTCGTTGCCCTTGTCTGTGCGGCGTTGCCCATCGCGACCCTCCGTGATATAACCAGATATATAGACCCATTTTCGTCAATGGGCAAGGCGAAGGGTGCACGGGAGGCAGTTCAATGCAGAACGGACCTCAACGATTGGCACATGAGCCCGAAATGGGGCGGTCATTTCCATCTGCCAATGCGCGACGCGGCGCGGCGGACTATCCGCGCCCTACTCTAACAGCGCCGGTTTTCGCCAAATATTCGCCGGTGATTTCGATTGCTTATACCTCCGACCACTGTGATCGTGAAGCCGATCACCTTGCAATCGGCTTCGAACGGCGCAACGATGGACAATGGCAACCGCCCAAAGCAAAAGAGTGCACTTCGGCTCGTCGAGCCGGAACTGACGCTCGCTCGGCGCGGCGATGGCCCCGACCCGCGCATGGTCGAGTTGGCACGCCTGCTCGCTCGCCGTGCGGCGCGGGAGTTCTACGAGGAACAGATGAAGGAACGCCGCCTGCCGCGCTCCTGACATTCGTGAGGAGAGCATCGTGAAGGTCGCGATCTACGCCCGCTATTCATCCGACAATCAGCGCGACGCCTCGATCGCCGACCAACTCCGCATCTGCCGCCTTCATGCCGAGAAGCAGGGCTGGCAGATCGTCGAGGAATATACCGACCATGCCATCTCCGGCGCCTCGCTGCTGCGCCCCGGCATCCAGGCGCTGATCTCCGACGCCACACGCGGCCGGTTCGGATTGGTGCTGGCCGAGGCCATGGACCGCCTGTCACGCGATCAAGAGGACATCGCTGGCCTCTTCAAGCGCATGGCCTATTCCGACGTGAAGATCATCACCCTGTCGGAAGGCGAGGTCACACATCTGTATGTCGGCCTCAAGGGCACGATGAATGCGCTGTTCCTAAAGGATCTGGCCGACAAGACGCGCCGTGGTCAACGCGGCCGCGTCGAGGCGGGCAAATCGGGCGGCGGCAACGCCTATGGCTATGATGTCGTGAAAAAGTTCGACGGCAAAGGCGAGCCCGTGCGCGGCGACCGGACCATCAACGCGGTGCAGGCCGAGGTGATCCGCCGTATCTTCCGCGACTACGCCACCGGCAAATCGGCGAAGCGGATCGCCTTCGAGCTAAACAAGGACGGCATCTCCGCGCCGGGTAGCGGTGACTGGGGCTTCAGAACCATCAACGGCAATCCGAAGCGCGGGAACGGCATCCTCAACACGAGATGTATGTCGGCAAGCTGATCTGGAACCGCCAGCGTTTCCTCAAAGACCCGGACACCGGCAAGCGCCAGGCGCGGATGAATCCGGAATCGGAATGGATTACCCAGGACGTGCCCGAACTGCGCATCCTCGATGACGACCTCTGGCAATCGGTGAAGGAACGTCAGCGGGCGGTCAAACGGAACCACAGCGACGACGGCGAGACCGAGAACCACTTCCGGGAACGCCGTCGCCCCAAATACCTCTCTTCTCGGGCCTGACCAAATGCGCCTGCTGTGGCGGCGGCTATTCGATGATCTCGGCCGATCTGGTCGGCTGCTCGACGGCCCGCAACAAGGGCACCTGCGACAACCGCAAAAACATCCGCCGCGACCAGCTCGAAGCGCGGGTGCTGAACGCGCTGCGCCATCACCTGATGGACCCGGCGCTGTTCAAGGAGTTCTGCGACGAGTTCACCCGTGAGATGAACCGGCTCCGCATGGACGGACGCTCGTCGATCGATGCGGCGGAGGCCGAGATCAAGAAGATCGACCGGGAGTTGGATAAGCTCATGAAGCTCATCATGGCGTCCGGCAGTGATGACGCGCCCACCCGCATGATGAAGCAGATGAAGGATCTGGAAAGCCGCCAGAGGGAGCTGAAGGCATTCCTTCAAGAGGCCGAGGAGCCGCCTCCCCTGCTGCACCCGAACATGGCCCACCACTATCACGTCCAGGTCGACGAGTTGTATGCGGCGCTCCAGGAGGATTCAGAAGCCAAGCGCATGGCGGCGGCCGACGTGATCCGCTCGCTGGTGCGCGAGATCATCCTGACGCCGGAGGAGGGAGAGCTTCAGATCGACGTGCGCGGCGATCTGGCGGAAATCCTCGCGGTATCGCTCAAAAGCAAAAGGCCCGCCGGAGGGGCGGGCCGATCGCAAGTTGAGTTGGTTGCGGGGGCAGGATCTAATCTTCACTTGCGCCCCGAGCAAGTAAAGATGGTTGCGGGGACCGGCGTCGATCATAACTTGCGATCGACGCCAGCAAAGATGGTTGCGGGAGCATGCACCCATCTTAACTTGCTTTTTCGTACGGCAGCATAAATGTTGCCAGAACTTCGGCGCCACGTCCATCGAGTCGACGCGAAGGATTGCCAGGAATTATCGGCTGAAGTCGGTCTTACTAACGACTAGCTTGAGATTACCGTGCTCATCGATAATTTCTCGCGGGCGCAATTTTGAGACCCAAGTCGGGTGCATTCCCCCATCGCGCCCGCTCTTGATCGGGGCAGTTTCCACGCCCTGCGAGACGAGTTGCTCGAACTCCTGGTCATCACGGCGCTGCTTTTTCCGCACCGCCTGAGCGATCTCCGGTGGCACTTCATAGGCCGGGCATTCGCCATATGGATCGAATTTCAACTGAATGGCATCATCTCCTGGCGCGAACGCATTGAACACGTAGCGTTTATTGCAGACATCGACTTTAGGTGGGCGGTGCGTCACCTCGAAATGATCGTTGCCGTCCTTGAGCATGCGCCAGAACGGCATGTGGGGGTTTCCGCGATGCCTGGCCATGTTGGCGGGGGTCATGCGGAACGGGAAAGCTTGCACTTGGAAAGATCTCTGTCCGCCGGAGAAGGACTCCCGGCCGAGTGCGAAGATTTCCAGGATTTGCGCGTCGGTCATCGCGTAGCAGCCTTGCGAAGAGCAATCGCCATGCACCATGAGATGGGTTCCGGTGCGCTCATGGGCACGATCGAAGGCGTTCGGGAAGCCGAGATTGAACGACAGATAATACTCCGAATTCGGGTTCATCTGCGCCGGCGTGATGTCATAAAAGCCTTCCGGCGTCTGCCGGTCGCCTTCCGTGATCTTCGGGCCGAGATCTCCTGACCACTTACAGATTGGATAGGTTTTCAGGAGCACGAAGCGGCCTTTGCGATCTTCCTTCCAGACTTCGAGCTCGGCTTCCACCTTGAATACGCGCAGGAGGATCGGCGACCCAAATTCCATGTTCAGAGTTGCCATTTCTGCTCGCAGCCTGCTCGGGACAGGGGCGGTTGCCTTAGTGCTGGCGCTCGCCAATATGTCGGTCTGGCAGCCCCCAAGCGCCGCCGCCCCTAATAGAGCAGCCGAGTTCGCGATGGTCCGCAACGCGCTTCGGCGGGCGATCATTTTGCCGGGCTTCAACGTCCTTCCCCCGTTTCCAATCGCCCGAGGCAACATCTCAAACTTAACGCAAGCTTAAAGGAGGAACCCTCGGCAAAGGAGACAGTGAGATCGGCAAATAGCTATATGGATCATGATTTTCGAGCGATCCCTATTGCATGACTTTCCGCGGATTGAACCAACGGTACATCTGGATATTGCAGCCAAATGGTCCGATGGTCGCGGCGTAGACGCCCTGAGTCTGCATCAGGTTTTGAGAACCGCTCGGATAACGAAAGCGACCAGCGTCAACACCAGGACGCTGGCAAGCCAGATGGCGGCGAACCACATCAGACGTTTCCAGAGCTTCGGCAAAGCCTTGTCAGTGGTATCCGGTTTCATCGACTTTGCCTCGGAAGACCCAATAGGCCCAGGCTGTGTAGGCCAGGATAACCGGGACGAGCAGGCCCGCACCGATCAGCATGAAGACCTGACTTCGTTCGGGCGCGGCGGCATCCCAGATCGAAACGCGGCCGGGGATCACATCGGGCCAGATCGAAATCGCCAGCCCGGCCATCGAGAGACCGAACAGGATAAGCGTCATCGCAAACGGCAGCCAGTCACGGCCGAGGTCGATCGATCGCCAGAGAATAAATGCGGCAATGGCGACGAGCAGAGGCATTTGGGCCGCGGCGAGCACACCCGGCCAGCCGAACCAACGTTGGTAATAGCTGGCATCGAGAAAGGGAGTCGCCGTGCTGACAGCGACGATTGCCCCGACAAGGGCGATCGTGAGCATGCGAGCATGTTTGCGCGCATGGGCCTGCGTTGGGCCGTCAGTCTTCCAGATCAACCACCCCGCTCCGAGCAGTGCATATCCCGACATTAGGCTGACACCCGTAAGAAGGGTGAACGGGGTGAGCCAGTCCCACCAGCCGCCGCCATAGGCCCGGCCCTCGACATGGATGCCTTGAAGAAGCGCGCCGAGCGTGATCCCCTGAGCGAAAGTGGCGACAACCGACCCGCCGCAAAAGGCTATATCCCAGAAACGTCGATGGCCGGGATCACGCCACCGGAATTCGAAGGCGACGCCGCGAAATACCAAGCCAAGCAACATTGCGATGAGCGGAGCGTAGAGGGCCGGAAGCACGATTGCGTACGCAAGCGGGAACGCGGCCATCAGGCCGCCGCCGCCGAGAACTAGCCAGGTCTCGTTGCCGTCCCAAACCGGCGCGATGCTGTTCATGGCGCGGTCGCGCTCGCCGCCAACGCGAAACGTCGGGAACAGGATACCGATTCCGAGATCGAACCCGTCCATGACGACATAGGCTGCCACGGCAAAAGCGATGATCGCTGCCCAGATGATGGTGAGATCGATCATCACGACGCTCTCCCTTCGACGGCCACTGCCGGGGTGATGCCGGCGGCGCGGATAGGCTTTCCACCCGACGGATCGGCTGTCTCGTGGGGCTGCGGTGGTTTGGCCATTAGCTTCAGAATGTAGAAGGTCCCCGCGCCGAAAACCGCGAAGTAAACGACGATGAACGCGACCAATGAGGCGGCGACAGCGGGTGCCTCCAAGGGCGCCGCCGATTCCGCCGTCCTCAGCAGGCCGTAGACTGTGAAAGGCTGACGCCCGACCTCGGTTGTGACCCAGCCGGCGATCACCGCCACGAAACCGCTCGGCCCCATTGCGATCGCAGCGCGATGTAGCAACGGCCAATCGTAAAAACGTTTGCGATACCGGGCGGCGAGGCTCCAAAGGCCGAGCCCCAGCATCGCGAAACCCAGAGCAACCATGATGCGGAAGGACCAGAAGACCACGCCAACCGGCGGATGCTGATCCTCGGGAATCGTGTCGAGTCCGGCCAGGGGCGCATTAAGATCGTGCTTTAGGATGAGGGAGGACGCCTTCGGAATCTCAAGGGCGTAGTCGACGCGCTTCTCGGCGCTGTTGGGGATACCGAACAGGATGAGCGGCGCACCTTCGGGATGACTGTCGTAGTGCCCCTCCATCGCCATCACTTTGGCGGGCTGGTGCTCGAGCGTATTAAGGCCATGCAGATCGCCGGCGAAGATCTGGATCGGCGCGACAATCGCCGCCATCCACATCGCCATGGAGAACATTTTGCGCGCGCCGGGATTCGTCTTGTCTTTGAGAAGATGCCAAGCGCCGACCGCGCCGACCACGAACGCCGTTGTGAGGTAAGCGGCGATGACGGTGTGAACGAGGCGATAGGGGAAGCTTGGATTGAAAACGATCGCCCACCAGCTCGGGCCGGGCAGAAACTGGCCGTTGGCGCCGATCTCGAAGCCGGTCGGCGTCTGCATCCAACTATTGACCGACAAAATCCAGAAGGCGGAAATGAAGGTGCCGAGCGCGACCATGCAGGTCGCCACGAAATGCAGTCTCAGCCCGACCTTGTTGATGCCGAAGAGCATCACGCCAAGGAAGCCGGCCTCAAGGAAGAAGGCCGTCAGCACCTCGTAGGCCATCAACGGACCAATGACGGGACCGGCCTTGTCGGAAAAGACCGACCAGTTCGTGCCGAACTGGTAGGACATGACGATCCCCGATACGACGCCCATCCCGAACGCAAGTGCGAAGATCTTGAGCCAGTACCGGTACAGATTGGCGTAGACCCCATTGCCGGTCTTCAGCCAGAGCGCCTCCAGAACCATGAGGTAGCTCGCCAAGCCGATGGAGAAAGCCGGGAAGATGAAATGGAAGCTGACGGTAAAGGCGAACTGGATTCTGGCGAGCAGCAGGGCGTCGAGCATCGCGGTTTTCCTCGGATTGAGCAGAGGTGCGGGTCCCGACGCGCCGCCCGCCAACAACAGCCGACCCGTCGAGTACTGAAACTCCGCTCCGCGGCCGAGCTTCACGTTCATTGTCGGGCTTCCTGAAAGCTTTGATCGGGCACGCCCAGCTCGACAACGGCAGCATTTGCCACCACGGCACGCCAATCACTTATGTTATTGTCGAACTATGTAATTATGTAAGCGTCTTGCGTCAACCCGAACGCCGTGCGACATAGTGGGTGAATGACGTTTGCGAGACCGCTTTACGAATGGACAATGTGACCACGTATCCCAGTGCTTTGCGGATGGGCGACCCCGCTCCCGACTTCGAGGCACGTTCGACCCAAGGAGCGCTCCGGCTTTCCGACTACAGGGGCCGGTGGCTTGTCTTCTTTTCCCACCCTGCGGATTTCACCCCGGTCTGCACGACGGAGTTCGTGGCGCTGGCGAAGGCGCACGACCGTTTCGCCGCGCTGGACTGCGCCCTGGTCGGATTGTCGGTGGATAGCCTTTATGCGCACCTCGCCTGGACCCGAGCGATCCGCGAGCTCTTCTCGGTCGAGATCCCCTTCCCGGTCATCGAAGACCCGTCGATGCTCGTGGGTCGTGCCTACGGCATGATCGACGAGGCCGCCGAGAACAGCGCAGGGGTGCGGGCGACCTATTTCATCGATCCGGAGGGCGTGATCCGTGCGATTACGCATTATCCCCTGACGATCGGTCGTTCGATCGACGAGATGCTGCGGATGGTGACGGCGTTGCAGGCTGCCCACTCAGGAGACAAGCTCGCCCCGGCGGATTGGCAACCGGGCCAGCCGCTGCTCTTGCCGGCGAATGAAAAAACACAGCAGGAAACCGACTGGTTCTGCCGGAGAGAGGCATGAAAACCCTGTGGCAGTCGCGCGCGCAGGCTGATGTCGCGGCCGACAAACTGCGTAAATTCGCTCAGCCTCAACGGCTGATGATCCTGTCCCTCCTGCTGGACGGGGAAAAATCCGTAACCGAAATCGATATGGCCTCTGGAATCGGCCAGCCTGCCCTTAGCCAGCAGCTTGCGGAACTGCGCAAGGCCGAGCTGGTAACGACACGACGCCAGGCCAAGCAGGTCTATTACAGCCTAGCCGACGAGTCGGTCATTCTGTGCGTGCGCAGCATCGAAGCCGTGTTCGGGGCCGGAGATCCGGAGCGGGCGCTCCTGAACATGGTCAGGCCGGAAGCCCGCTCCGAGCGGAATGGCATCGTGCGCGGCGCCGCGAATTTCGCCCGGATTCGCTGACCAGTCCGCATTGCCTTAAGCCAGCCTTAAGCTCGTGAGCCAAGCACTCAGCCATCCGGTGGCGCGTTGCCCGGAAAGGATGGGCAAAATGGGTGCATCGTCAAAGCGCAGTATAACGCTTCTTCAAATCAATGACACGCATGGGTATGTGGAGCCGCATCCAGAATTGATCTGGCACGGCGCGACGCCGCGCTTTCCGATGCTCGGCGGTTACGCCCGGATCGCGGGATATTTCAAGAAGGTTCGAGCGGAACGTCCCGACGCCGTCGTCGCGCTGGACAATGGCGACACCTTTCATGGGACCTACGCGGCCGTCTCTTCGCGAGGCGAGGCGCTGGTACCGCTCACCAATGCGCTCGGCATCGACGCCATGACCGCACATTGGGAGTTTGCCTGGGGGCCGGCGCATTTCAGGGCGCTGGCAAAGCGCCTCGACTACCCGGTGCTGGCGGTCAACTGCTTTGATTTGAAGACCGGCCGTCGCCCATTTCGCCCGTCGCGCATTATAGAGCGTGGCGGGGTCAGGATCGGAGTGGTCGGAATCGCGGCGACGATCCTCGACAAGACGATGCCGCCGCATTTCAGCGAAGGGCTACGCTTCACGAACGGAGACAAGGAGCTGCCGCGCGAGATTCGCAGGCTCCGTCAGAAGGAACGGGTTGATCTCATCGTCGTCCTGTCCCATCTCGGCTTGCCACAGGATATCAAGCTCGCCGGACTCGTAGATGGGCTGGATGTCATCCTGAGTGGCCATACCCATGACCGGCTTGAGAAGCCGATCGTCGTCAATGGAGCAACCATCATCCAGTCTGGTTGTCATGGCGCCTTCGTCGGCCGTCTGGATCTCGGCGTCGAGCGCGGGACGGTCCGGGTCGAACGGCATGAGCTCGTCGCCATGGATGAGACGATTGATCCTGATCCCATGATGTCGGATTTGGTCGAGGCGGTGGTGTCACCCATGCGTGACCACCTGGCCACCGCGGTGGGCAGCGTGGATGCCGCCCTGCATCGCAACACGATCCTTGACTGCTCGATGGACGACGTCCTCCTGGCGGCGCTCTGCAACGCCTCGGGCCGGGAAATCGCCTTCTCGAATGGCTGGCGTTACGGCGCTCCGGTCGTGCCTGGCCCTGTCAGGCTGAGCGATCTGTGGAACATGATACCGGTCAATCCTCCGATCTCGACGGTGATCCTCAAAGGAGAGGAAATTCGCATGATGATGGAGGAGAATCTGGAACGGACGTTCTCGCCAGACCCCTTCGGCCAGATGAGCGGTTACGTGAAGCGCTTCTGCGGCCTGACGATCCTGGCAAAGATCGAAAATCCATCCGGAACCCGCATAGCGGAGATTTTCGTCGGGGACCAAAAGCTCGACCTCGATGCATCCTATGACGTTGCCTTCGTCACCGCCCAGGGAGTGCCCGGCCGTTTTGGGCGTGATCGGGGCCAGATGTCCGTCACGGCGATCGAGGCCCTGGAGGCCTATTTCCGCCACCCGCCCGCTAAGGTGACAAGTCCTGGCCGCGTGATCGCGATATGATGACGCCGCTAGCTTGCTGGTGCGTCCGAGAGCTTCGCGGGCGGTCCCTCGGCTGCCGATGAGGGCGCCGTAGCGGGCGGCAGGGTCAGTCGGAGGCTGTTGAGACCGACCGACAAGGAGCTCGCGAGCATAGCGAGTGCAGCCAGCGATGGAGACAAGACGCCGAAGATTGCGAAAGGAATGGCGGCGAGGTTGTAGACCAGGGCGAGGCCGAGATTCTGTCGTGTGACGGATGCGGTGCTGCGCGCAAGGTTCATCCCGGTCAAAAGCCGGCCAATGCCACCTCTGACAATCACCACGTCGGCGGTCTGGGCTGCGGCACTGTGGGCCCCCGCGACCGATATCCCGCAATCGGCGGCGGCGAGTGCCGGGGCATCGTTCACACCGTCGCCGAGGAACAGGACCGGCGAGGCCAAGGCCTTCACGAGTTCGGCCTTCCCGGCCGGCGTGCAGCCGTGACGCACCTTGTCGTGCGGAACGCCGAGCGCGTCGGCGATCCGCAGAGTCGGCCCGACGGCATCTCCCGAGGCGATCCATGTCTCAACGCCGAGCGCTCGAAGCCGGGCAAGCGTCTCCCGCGCGTCACTGGTCGGGGCATCGGCCAGGGCGAGCGTCGCGATGCGGATACTGTCCAGGGTTACGGCCAGCGAGGTCAGTCCGTCGTCGCGCTCAATTCCGTGAACAGCGATGCGGTGTCCGGCGTGATCCTGCGCCTCGGCGCCCCGCTCCAGACGCGTCCCGCCCGCCCCTTCTTCCCGGCCGTGCCGATCGACGACCGCGCGCGCCAGCGGGTGGTCGATTCCGGTTTCCGCTCGCGCGGCGATTTGCAGAACTTCGGCTTCGGACCAGCCGGACGCCGGAGCAACGTCGACCACGATGGGGCGTCCATGGGTCAAGGTGCCGGTCTTGTCGAAGATGGCAGTCTTCGGACGGGCGAGCGCCTCGAAGGCGGTGGGATTACGCAAACGTAGGCCAGAGGCCGCGGCGATGCTGGCCGCGCGCGCCTGAGCGAGCGGAGCGGCGATCGACAACGCACATGGGCAGGCCGCCGCCAGCACGGTCAAGGCTCTGAGGACGGCATCCTGCGGGGTGACGCTAAACAGCGGTGTCAGGAGCGCGGTCAACAGCGCGAGCGCAGGAATTGCCCAGCTCAGCGCGGCGGCGAGACGATCGGCGCGTGAGGCAGCCGCGCCGCGCCGGGCAAGCTCGATCGCGATCGCTCCGCCCATCCGGTCGAGATCGCGGTCGCCGAACGCACGGTCGGTCGCGACGACAATGCGCCGCTGGAGATTGACGGAGCCGGCCTCGACGCGCTGCCCGACCTCGACGGGAATCGCCCGGCTCTCGCCCGTCAACACGGCGCGGTCGACCAGCGTCGCGCCCTCCCGCACGGTTCCATCGACGCCAACAGTCATTCCGGCGTCGATGACGACGAGATCACCGATTCCGACCTGCGCGCACAGGACCACCTCGTCTCCCGACGCCGTACGCCTGACGGCGGTTTCAGCGGCCGCGTCCTCGAGCGCCTTCAGCGCATCGAGGGCGCCGCGACGGGTGGTGGAGTCGAGCAGTCGCCCGACCAGAAGAAGCGTGATCAGCATCGTCGCTGTGTCGAACCAGACATGGGAGGAGCCGGAGACGAGCGAGGCGATGGAAAGGAGGAAGGCGCCGCCGGCGCCCAGCGCGATCAGCAGGTCCATGCCGGGCGCGCGCAGGCGGATCGATCGCACAGCCATCCAGAAGATGTCGGCTCCCGCCCAAGCGACAACCGGCAGGGCCAGCAGACCGGACCCGAGCGCGATCCACCACGCGACGTCCGGATCGAGAACGGAGACGTAGAGCACGACGGCAAGAGCCATCGACCACATCCCCGACATGACGGCGACGGCAAGGCGCAGCGAGAGGCGGCTTATATCGGCTGTGAGGATCGCCGAGAGCTCCTCGGGCCGGTGGCGGTCGATCAGCCTGTAACCGGCGCGTGAGACAGCGGCGGCAATGTCGTCAACGGAGAGCCGCTCCGCGTTCCAATCGACCAGCATTGACGCGGTCAGGTGATGCACCCCGACGGCGCTGACCCCTTCCAGCCGGCCGATCTGCCGTTCCAGCCCGCGCGCGCAGCCGCCGCAAGCCATGCCACTGACGCCGAACAGGCGGCGCACGGCACTCAGTCCACGGCGCCGACCGGACGTTCCGGATCCGGCGTGCCCACCCCGAGCAGCACCCCGTTGACGGTCTGACCGTAGTAGATCTGATCGCCGTCGTGGTACTGCTTGCGTGTTTCCTCGATCGTCTTGCCTTTCTGTCTCGCATCCTTCGGGCGCTCGAAGCTGTTGATGTAGGCAGCGACGTCCCAGGCGTCCTGATCGGTCAGTCGGCCGGGCTGCGACAACGGCATGTTGTGCTTGATGAAAGCGGCCGCGGTGTCGATGCGCGCCATGCCGGCGCCCCAATTATAGGAACTGGCGCCCCAGAGCGGCGGGAAGACATAGCGCCCGTTGATGTCCTTCTGGCCCTGTCCGTCACCGCCATGGCACACGGCGCAATTGGCCGCGAACACCTGCGCGCCGCGTTCGGGGGAGTAGCCGAGCTCCGTCTTGGCAACCTTGCCGAAGCCGACACCCTCCAGCTCCTTGTTCGTCGGCGCGTTGGTCGCCAGCCAGAAGAAATAGCTTTCGAGATCGCGATAGATGTCGTCGCCATGCGGCGGCGGGCCGCCGTTGACCGAGTGCTGGGCATTCATCGAGAAAGTGAAGCAGCCCTGGACACGGTCTTCCATGGTGTTGATCTGCTTGTTCTTCGACCGGTATTTCGGGTACTGGACCCAGGCAGCCCACATAGGCGCCGAGAAGGGCTGGCGGCCGGCGCCGAGATGGCAGTTCGAACAGGACAGGCCATTGCCGACATACTGCGAGGCGTTGGTCGAGGTGTTCATGAAGATCGCCTGCCCGCGCCGGACAGCAGCACCGAATTGGTCGTTCGGAATCTGGTCGTCGGTCGGTGGCTGGAAGAAGCCGGCGGTCGCATGGCCAGCGGTGTCCTGCGCAGTCTGTCGACCCGGAATGAAACCACTCTCATAGGCGAGTGCGCCGAGCGCGGCGACGATCAGGCCCGCTCCGGCCGCATGGATCCACATTCGCGCGATGCGTCCCTTCTGGGGATCGGCGGGTTTTGCGCTTACGCTTTGCACAGGCTCCGTCATGGCCGTTCTCCGATCTTTGCAATCTTGGCGTCTTCTCCTGCCGGCACGGGGGGAAGCGAGGCGAGATAGTCTGCGACCGCCCTGCGATCGGCGTCGGAGAGCGCGCGGGAAATTCGTCCCATCAGGTCGAGCGAGGAATTGTTGCGCTGTCCACCGACCCAAGCGGCGAGTTGGCTTGCCGTGTAGGAGGCGTGCTGGGCGGCGAGTGCGGGAAACTCCGGCGAGACGCCGAAGCCCGAGGGTCCGTGGCAGGAGAAGCAGGCAGGCACGTTGCGGCTCCAGTCGCCGTGCAACGCCAGCGCCTCGCCGCGCGCGAGATTGCCGCCGAGTTCCGGTTTGGCGTTAGAAGGTACGCGCAGGCCGGCATAGTATTCGCCGAGCTGGCGCTTCTCCTCGTCGGTCAGCGACGCCACCACGATCTTCATGGATTCGTTCTGGCGACGCCCGCTATGGAAATCGTCGATCTGCTTGACGATGTAATCGGCGGGAAGGCCCGCCAGACGCGGGACGTTTTCCTTGCCCTGGCCTAGATCGCCGTGACAGCTCGCGCAGGCCCATTGCTCGCCGCGCCCGGTAAAGATCATCGCGGAGACGTCCGGGCTGAGGGAGACGGCAGTCTGCTCCACGAAGGGGGGCTGACTGCCGAGTTCGAGTGCGGTTGAGGACGCGATCTCCGTCCCGCCTTTGAAGCTGCCCTCGTCCGCGAGCTCGCCGCGCAGCTTCGCGACGGCTGCCGCTTCGATCGTTTCGGACGACTTGCCGAAGCGGTGCGCCACATAGGTCGCGAGTTCGCCGAGCTCGACATCGGTCAACACGCTGGCGAAGCTCGGCATGTGGCCGTTGAAATTGTGATCGCCGACGCGGATCGGCCCATCGATGCCGCGCAACAGGATCGTCGAGACGAGCTCGGGGCCTTGCGCGACGAAGGCGGAGCCGGCGAGCGGGGGAATAGCGCCGCGCACGCCCATGCCGTCAGGCTGGTGGCATGTCGAGCAGCGGGCGACGAAGAGCGCGGAGCCTGGCTCCGTACCGGCGCCCGTCGCCACACGGCTTTCCGCGATGCGCTCATCGCGCGCTGCCGCGACATCCTCGCGCGTGTCGAACAGCGTCGCCGCGCCCCAGATGCCGAGGCCGACGGCGATAGCGATCAGCGGCCATGGCATCTTGCCATGAAGCTCGTAGGGCTCGAAGTTCTCGTCGGGCCGTCCGGCAGAGTCCTTGCGGGGAGATTTGTCTGCCGTCATCGCGCGCCCTCCGGACGGTTGTAGCCGTCGTCGCGCAGCGCGTTGGCGGGCGCGGGATAGGTCCGGTCGAGCGATTGCAGGTAGGCCGTCAGGTCGAGCGCTTCCTGCCTGGCGATCACGACGCCGGATTTCGGCGCGTATTCCGATGGAAGGGCGACGACGACATCGCCGGGCGCAGCCGCCCCCTTTTCTTCGAACAGGAAGGGATAGGCCGGCATGATGCTCCAGTCGAAGATGGCGCGCGGCTGGTAGAGATGGGTCAGATGCCAGTCACGCGAGGGAAGGCGCGCGCCGACATTGAGGAGGTCCGGTCCGGTGCGCATCGTGCCGAGCTGGTGCGGACGGTCGTAGGTGTAGTCGGCGGCAATCGCCGGCCGGCCCCAGCCACGCACGCCGTCAGGCGCCTGGTCGGGCGAGCGCGGCTGCTGGCTGTGACAGTAGACACAGCCGAGCGAGACATAGACCTCGCGCCCGCGCAATTGTTGCTCGGTATAAGGCTTGAGCTCCGGCGGGATGTCGTGCCGGCTGATCTGGATGCCGGGCGCGATGACGAGCATGAGGGTCGCGAAAGCGAGAATGCCGAGGGCCAGAATGGAAAGAGGGAGATAGCGGTTCATTCTGCGGGCACCACCTTTGCGGCGGCCATTGCCCGGCGCGGAAGAAGGATAGCGGCGACGTTGATTGCGAAGACGATGTGGCCGAGCGTCATCAGGCCGCCGCCGACGCTGCGAGCTTCGAGATAGGGAATCGTGACCGTCACGCTGTCGGTGACGTGACCCCCGTTTCTCATCCAGCCATAACGAGAGTCCTGGGTTGATTTGAGCCTTGGTGGTTGTGGGTGGCAAGAGGCGTCCGCGCGGAGCCTCCAGGCTGCGCAGCGCGGTCGCCGGACT
>JBFMAV010000029.1:0-48747 GCA_040755535.1 Pseudomonadota bacterium
CTGCTTTGGCCAGGAACTGGCGGAAAGCTCCGTGAACGTCGCGCTCACCTGAGCGCCACGGCCGCCCGCGGGGCGGCCGGTCCCGGAACGCGAGGCGCCCGCCGTGCGCGGCGGGCCGCCCAACAGATGGTGCAGCCATGGCGCCCCCGTCCAACAAGGTCGCGAAGTCCACCCCCAAGGAAGCGCCCATTGAGCCGTTCAAGCGCGCGGTGGCGGGCTGCTTCAAGGCCATTGCCGGCGTCTCCGAGTTCGACGTGACGTTCGCGGCCGAGCGGCCGAGCCTCGGCCCCGACCGGGTGCGCCTGCCCGAGCCGCCGCGCCGCCTCTCCGCCCATGACGCGGCGGTGCTGCGGGGACATGCGGATTCGCTCGCGCTGCGCCTCGCCTGCCACGACACAAGCGTCCATCGCCGCATGGCGCCCACCGGCGACGTGGCCCGCGCCGTGTTTGATGCCGTGGAGCAGGCGCGCGTCGAGGCGCTGGGCGGCAATCGCATGGAAGGCGTGAAGCGCAATCTCAGCGCCATGCTGGCCGACAAATATCATCGTGGCCCCTATGCCGACATCACCGACCGCGCGGACGCGCCCATCGAGGATGCGGTCGCGCTCATGGTGCGCGAGCGCCTGACCGGCCAGGCGCCCCCGCCCGATGCGCGCAAGATCGTGGATCTATGGCGTGATTTCATCGAGGCGCGCGCGGAGGATGATCTGTCGCGCCTCGCCGACAGCATCGATGACCAGAAGGCGTTCAGCCAGATTTCCCGCGATTTGCTCTCCTCGCTTGAAATGGGCGAGGATTCCGCGCTGGAAAGCGACGACGATTACGAGCAGGACGACAAGACGGACGGGCGCGAGGAGCAGGCCGGCGAGGATGGCGACACCCGCGAGGACGAAAGCCAGCAGGGCGCGACCGAGGTGGAAGCGGAACTCTCCGACGACACCCTTCCCGAAAGCGCGGTGGAGAGCGAGGCGGGGCCGCCGGCCGAAATGCCCGACGAGTCCGAGATGGGCGACGCGGACGAGGCCTCCCAGCCCTGGCAGCCGCGCACCCCGCAGGGCGCCGACAAGACCGCTCCGGAATATCACGCCTTCACGCCGAAATTCGACGAGGAGGTTCGCGCCGAGGATCTGTGCGACGCCGAGGAATTGACCCGGCTGCGCGCCTATCTCGACAAGCAGCTCTCCCATCTCCAAGGCGTCGTCTCCCGCCTCGCGAACCGGCTCCAGCGGCGCCTTCTCGCGCAGCAGAACCGCGCGTGGGAGTTCGACCTGGAGGAAGGCGTGCTCGATCCCGCCCGCCTCTCGCGCGTGGTGACGGACCCGACCGCCGCCCTCTCCTTCAAGCGCGAGCGCGACACCGAATTCCGTGACACGGTGGTCACGCTGCTGATCGACAATTCCGGCTCCATGCGCGGGCGGCCCATCACGGTGGCCGCCACCTGCGCCGACATTCTCGCCCGCACGCTGGAGCGGTGCGGGGTAAAAGTGGAAGTGCTCGGCTTCACGACGCGCGCCTGGAAGGGCGGGCAATCGCGCGAGGCGTGGCTCGCCTCGGGCAAGCCGGCCAATCCGGGCCGGCTCAACGATCTGCGCCACATCATCTACAAATCGGCGGACGCCCCCTGGCGGCGCGCCCGGCGCAATTTGGGCCTCATGATGCGCGAGGGCCTGCTGAAGGAGAATATCGACGGCGAGGCGCTCGATTGGGCGCACCAGCGCCTGCTCGGACGTCCGGAAGCGCGCAAGATTCTCATGATGATTTCGGACGGCGCGCCGGTGGACGATTCCACCCTCTCGGTGAATGCGGGGAATTATCTGGAGCGGCATCTGCGCCACATCATCTCCGACATTGAGACACGCTCGCCGGTGGAACTGATCGCGATCGGCATCGGCCACGACGTGACGCGCTATTACCGGCGCGCCGTGACCATCGTGGACGCGGAAGAGCTGGGCGGCGTGATGACGGAGAAGCTGGCCGAGCTCTTCTCCGAGACCCCCGCGCGTGCCCCGGCACGCCACCGGATGCATTGAGGGGCATGATGGGGCTCTCGCGACGACAGATGGTCACGCTCACGGGCTTTGGGCTGGCATTCGCCGGCCTGTTCGCGGGCGCGCTCCACGCGTTCGACAAGCCCGACGCCTATCCCATCGAGCCGCTTCCCATCACGGTGACCGCGCGCCCGATCGCCACCTTCCGTCCGCAATCCCAGGACACGCGCTTCGGCAAGCTGGAATTTCGCGGCGGCATGACGCTGTCGTCGGATTTTTCAGGGTTTGGCGGCATTTCGGGCTTCGTTCTGGAGCCCAAGGGAGGCGGGTTTCTCGCGCTCACCGATGCCGGCCTGTTCCTGAAGGGCAGACTCATAACCGAAGGCGACCGCCCGGTGGGCCTCGACGATGTGATGGCCGCCGCGATGCTCGACGAAAAGGGCCGTGTCCAGGCGACGCGCGGCCGGGGCGATGCGGAGGCGCTGGCGCTCGCCCCCGACGCGGTCTATGTGACCTTCGAGGACATCAACGAATTGTGGTCCTACCCAGGACCAAACCCGCTGGGCAAGACGGGCGTTCCCGTGCCCGTGCCCCCCGGCGTGAAGGCGCTGCGCAAGAATCTCGGGCTGGAGGCCCTGGTCTATGTGCCCGGCCCGCCCATGACCGGGGCACTTATCGCGATCGGCGAACAGGGCGCGAAGGCCGAAGACAATCTTCCCGGGTTCATCATATCCGGTCCCACGCCCGGTGCATTCACAGTGCGCAAATCCGGCGTCTTCAGCGGCACCGATGCGGCGCTCGGTCCAGACGGCACCCTCTATCTTCTGGAGCGCAGCTTTTCGCCATCCGTCGGCGTCGCCATGCAGCTTCGCCGCTTCCCGCTCGCACAGGTGAAGCCCGGCGCGGTGCTGGAGGGCGAAATCCTGATCACCGCCGACATGGGCTTCGAGATCGACAATATGGAAGGCCTGTCGGTGAACGTGAACGCCAAGGGCGAGACCTTGTTCACCATCGTCTCCGACGACAATTTCAGCGCCCTGCAGCGAACGATTCTGCTCAGGTTCGCGCTGGTGGAGAATTAGAGCAGCGCCCAACGCGGTCACGCACGCAGGGAGGCAGCTCTGGTCACTGTAGCGTTTTCCCCTCCGCGTCTGCCCTTCCCTCCCCCGCAAGCGGGAGAGGGAACCTGTTACGCGCAAGAGAACGCGGCCGCCCCATGTGGAGTTCGAAAGCCCTCTCCCGCTTGCGGAGGAGGATTTGGGAGGGGGGCGAAATCCGCCCGGATGGCCTGCGCGCTCAGGCTTCCTTGAAGCCGTATTCCGGCGTGCCCTGCTCGGCGCCGTAATATTTGTAGGGCAGGAACTTGCCGGTCATGGTCATCTTCACCCGGTCGCCCTTGGGATTTTCCTGGCGCGAGATGTCGATGTCGAAATCGATGGCGGACATGATGCCGTCGCCGAACTCCTCCTCGATCAGCGCCTTCCAGGCGGGACCATTGACCATCACCATTTCATAGAAGCGGTAGATGAGCGGGTCGGTCGGAGGCATGGGCATGCCGCGATAGGGCACCTCGTTCAGCATCCGCTCTTCCTCTTCGGACAGGCCGAAGAGTTCCGCCGCCGCCTTGGCGAGGGGCTTCACCAGCTTCATTTGGCCAAGCAGCGCGCCCACCACGATCACCGGCGACATGCCGCCGATTTCGTCGGTGATGTATTTCCAGGTCCAGCCGTTCTTGCGCTTGATGTCGAGGATCTTCTCGGTGAGGTCGGCGCGCTTCATGCGTCTCTCCTTTGGGCTTTGAAGGGAATGAAAAGGGGGATCAGGCGGCGCGCGCGTCGCCGTCGGGCGGGGGCACCAAGCCGCCGGTGGGGCGCACCACGGGCGGGTGCCGGTGGTCGTATCCCTCCGGCAGCGCGCTCTTGAAGGTCTTGGAGCGCTCCACCAGGAAGTCGATGAGGTGGTTGCGGACCGCGTAGAAGTCGGGCTGCTTGTGGATGTCCAGGCGGCGGCGGTCCCGCGGCAACGGGTTCTCCACGATCTCCGCCACCACGGCCTGCGGTCCGTTGGTCATGAGCACGATGCGGTCGGCGAGATAGATCGCCTCGTCCACGTCATGGGTGATCATGAACACCGTCTGCCCGGTCTCCAGGCAGATGCGGCGCACCTCGTCCTGGAGCGTGCCGCGCGTCAGCGCGTCGAGCGCCGAAAAGGGCTCGTCCATGAGCAGCATCTTGGGCTCGATGGAGAGCGCCCGGGCGATGCCCACGCGCTGCTTCATGCCGCCCGATAGCTCGGAGGGCCGCTTGTGCTCGGAGCCCTTCAACCCCACCAGCTCGATGAAGCGCATGGCGTGGTCGCGCACCTTCTCCGCGCTCCAGCGGCGATGGCGGGAGGAGACGGCGTAGCTCACATTTCCGAGCACGGTGCGCCAGGGCAGCAGCGCATGCCCCTGGAAGATCACCGCCCGGTCCAAAGACGGGCCTTCAATGGCCTGCCCGTCCATGATGGCGGCGCCGGTATCGGGGGCATCGAGCCCCGCGAGGATATTAAGCACCGTGGTCTTGCCGCAGCCGGAATGGCCGATGATGCAGGCGAAATCGCCCTTGTTCATGGAGAACCAAAGGTCCTCGAACACCGTGGTGGTGCGCCCGCCCGGCGCGGCATAGCGGCGGGCGATGCCCTCGATGGAGACATAGCGGCTGTCGGTCATCGCCCTCACTCCGGGAAGGTCACGAGCCGGGCGACGGCCGCGAGGATCTGGTCCAGCACCATGCCCGTCACCCCGATGATGAGGATGGCGATGATCACATTGGTGATGGAGAGGTTGTTCCACTCGTTCCAGACGAAGTAGCCGATGCCCGTCCCGCCCACGAGCATCTCCGCCGCCACGATCACCAGCCAGGCGATGCCAATGGAAATGCGCATGCCGGTGAGGATGGTGGGGGCCGCCGCCGGCAGGATCACGGTGAAGGCGCGCTTCAGCGGCCCCACCTCCAGGGTGCGGGCGACGTTCAGCCATTCCTTGCGCACACTCGCCACGCCGAACGCCGTATTCAGCAGCATCGGCCAGACCGAGCAGATGAAGATGACGAAGATGGCCGAGATGCCGGAATCCTTGATGGTGTAGAGGGCGAGCGGCATCCAGGCGAGCGGCGAGATGGGTTTCAGCACCTGGATGAAGGGGTCGAGCGCACGGCTCATGAGGGCCGACATGCCGATCAGGAAGCCGAGCGGCACCGCCACCAGCACCGCGATGCCATAGCCCAGCAGCACCCGGCCCAGCGAATAGGCGAGCTGGATGCCGAGCCCCTTGTCGTTCGGGCCCTTGTCATAGAAGGGATCGGACAGGAGCTTGAGAAGCTGCCCGCCCACATCCACCGGGCTCGGCATGGCCGATTTCCCGGTCGTGGCGGTCAGCCCCATCAGCTTGGCATATTCCGGGTCCATTCCGGCGGGCAACCCGCCGGAGGAGGCGCCGAAGCCGGCGGTGGCGCCCTGCCAGACCAGCAGGAACCCTGCCAGCAGCAGAACCGAGACCAGCGCCGCGCGCACATTGAGAGGCAGCGACATGGGTCAGATCCGCTTGATGGCGAAGCTGTCCACATAGGCCTCGGGCTTCGAGGGATCGAACGGCTTGCCCATCACGACGATGGTCTTGGTCGAGGCCGGCGGGGCGAGGCCCATGTCCTTCATCACGCTGGCGCATTCGGTGGCGAGGAAGACCTGTTTGGCGATGCCGGCATAGTCCACGTCGCCCTTCACCTGGCCCCAGCGCTTCATCTGGGTGAGGATCCAGATGGCGAAGCTGTCATAGGGGAAGGGTTCGAACGCGATGCGGTTCGGGTCCTTCTTCACCTGGCCAAGACCGTCCGCATAAGTGCCGGTCAGCACTTGGTCGAGCACCGTGACGGGAGCGTTCAGATAATTGGCCGGGGCGATGGCCTCGGCGATCTGCTTTCGGTTTTCTGGCTTCTGGGCATAGGCGCTGGCATCGATGATGGCGCGCAGCAACGCGGCATAGGTATTGGGATTCGTGGTGACGAATTCCCGGCTGGAGGAGAAGGAGCAGCAGGGATGCCCGTCCCAGATTTCCTTGGACAGGATGTCGATGAAGCCCACCCCGTCATAGACCGCGCGCTGGGCGATATTGTCGGGGGCGAGGAAGCCGTCGATGTTTTCCGCCCGCAGGTTCGCCACCATTTCCGGCGGCGGGACCGAGCGCAGTTGCACGTCGGTGTCGGGATCGATGCCGTTCTGCGCCAAGTAGTAGCGCAGCAGGTAATTGTGCATGGAATAGTCGAAGGGAATGGCGAACTTCATCCCCTTCCAGTCCTTGGGATCGCGCCGGTCCTTGTGCTTCATCGCCAGCGTGATGGCCTGCCCGTTGATGTTCTCGATGGCGGGCACCGAGAAGGGAATCGGGTTGGAGCCGAGACCCATCGAGATGGCGATGGGCATGGGCGAGAGCATGTGGGCGGCGTCGTATTCCTTGTTGATGGTCTTGTCGCGCACCACCGCCCAGCCGGCGGTCTTCACCACCTCCACATTCAGCCCCTGCTTGGAATAGAAGCCGAGCGGGTGCGCCATGATGATGGGGGTCGCGCAGGTGATGGGGATGAAGCCGACCTTGAGGTCCTTCTTCTCCAGCGCGCCCGAGCCCTGGGCGAAGGCGTCCGTGACATCGCCGAGCGGCAGGAATTGGGAGACCGCCGCCAGAGCGGTGGAGGCGCCGACGCTCTTCAGGAAGGCGCGGCGGCTCGGCGTGTGGGGAAACAGCGCCCGCATCACGGCGGTTTCGACGAAGCTGGAATAGCGCTCTTCCTCGCCGCCGGTCATGTTGGCCGCAAGGTCGTGCTCGCTCTGCGAGCCATGCTCGCCGCACGAGCAGGAGGAGGAGAAGAAGCGGGAACCGCGCCGGAATTTGTCGAAGCTCGCCATGTACCGCCTCGCTTAAGGATGGGCCCTTCGGGCCTCGGGAAGGTCCCTTTCCGTTACGCAAGAGGTGTGCCAGGGCCGCAGATGAGGCGGAACACAAGCATCGGCGCCAAGGGGACCACACGGCAGAACTTACGAAATTTCGTTATTTACGAGAATTCGGATCTGACTTACGATTTTTCGTAAATCTCGGACCCATCCATGCCGCCCGCATCGCGCCTTGCCCCAACTCCGCTGTCCCACATCGGCCCCTTCGGCCCCGCCTTTGATGCGGGGATCGAAGCGCAACTCGCCATAGACCTCGACACCGGAGCCATTCTCGACGCCAATGCCGCCGCCGCGCGGCTGACCGGCTATGACCGCGCACGCTTGAAGGGCATGCAGATTTTCGATCTGCATCCGGGCCAGGCCTCCGCGCTGGTGGTCTTCACCCAGGCGGTGCAAGAGCTTGGGGCCTATTGGACGCGTTCGCTCGCGCCTCGGCGGGAGGACGGCACGTCCCTGCGGGTGGAGTGCGGTGGCTCCATCGTCACCACGCCGCGCGGGGCGCGCCTCATCCTCACTCTGTGCGACCTTGATGCCCGGGCCCGCCGCGATATCGATGCGGATGCAGAGAGCTTCATGCGCGAGGGCGTCGCGGAATGGCAGCGGGTGGAGCGCGTGTTCCGCGACATCGAGCGGGAGAACCGCCTTCTGCTCGGCGCGGTCGGCGAGGGTATTTACGGGGTGAACACGGAGGGCAAGACCACGTTCGTCAATCCGGCGGCGGAACAGATCCTCGGCTGGACGGCGGAAGAACTGATCGGGCGCGACATGCACGCCATGGTCCACCATCACCATCCCGATGGATCGCATTTTCCCCACGAGCAATGCCCGATCTATGCCGCCTTTCGCGACGGCATCGTTCACCGGGTCGACAATGACGTGTTCTGGCACCGCTCCGGCAAGCCGGTCTGGGTGGAATACACCTCCACACCGTTGCGCGATCGCGGCGTGCTGATCGGCGCCGTCGTGGTGTTCCGCGACGTGACCCAGAAACGCGAGGCCCATGAGCAATTGCGCGCCGCGCTCGACGAAGTGGACAGCCTGCGCAAGCGGCTGGAGCTGGAGAATGCCTATCTCCAGGAGGAAATCCGCGCCGAGAGCAGCCATCGCGGCATCATCGGCCGCTCCGCAGCCATCCAGAAGGTGCTGCGCCAGGTGGAACTGGTGGCACCCACGGACGCGACGGTCCTCGTCACCGGTGAGAGCGGAACCGGCAAGGAACTGATCGCCCGTGCCATTCACGAGGCGAGCGAGCGCCGCGAGCGGCCGCTGATCCGGGTCAATTGCGCGGCCATTCCCCGCGAATTGTTCGAGAGCGAATTTTTCGGCCACGCCAAGGGCGCCTTCACCGGCGCGCTGCGTGACCGGATCGGACGGTTCGAACTGGCGGACCGGGGCACGCTGTTTCTCGACGAGGTGGGGGAAATCCCGCTGGAGCTTCAGAGCAAGCTGCTGCGCGTGCTCCAGGAAGGCCAGTTCGAGCGGGTGGGCGAGGAGCGTACCCGCAGCGTGGATGTGCGCATCATCGCCGCCACCAATCGCGACCTGCGCAGCGAAGTGCGCGCGGGGCGCTTCCGCGAGGATCTGTTCTATCGCCTGAACGTGATGCCGGTGGAGTCCGCCCCCTTGCGCGAGCGGCGCGAGGATATCCCGCTGCTGGCTCTGCATTTCCTCTCCTCCCTGCGCAAGCCGGCGGGAGGGCCGATGCAATTGAGCGAAGGCGATATGCGCCGGCTCACGGCCTATGACTGGCCCGGCAATGTGCGCGAGCTTCAGAATGTGATGGAGCGGGGCATCATCCTGGCCCGCAACGGCCGCGTGCTGATCGACCTGCCCACCATGGACCGTCCCCCGCCGCCGCCCGCCGCCCTGGCCATCCCGCCCGGCCTGGAGACCGAGGAGGAACGCCGCGCGCGTCTCAAGGCCAGCATTCTCGCCGCTTTGGCGGCCTCCGGCGGCAAGGTGTCCGGTCCCGGCGGCGCGGCCGAACAACTTGGGCTTAAGCCCACGACGCTGGCCTCGCGCATGAAGACGCTGGGGATCGTGCGCGGCTGAGGCGAAAAAGTTTCGCCGTGATGTCGGTTGCCCGCGTCCCGCCCCGTCTTCATCTCGGCGGGGGAAATGACTTCCCCGCCGGACAAGGGGGCCGCATGGTCGAGCAGATCTTCGTCAATCTTCCCGTCGCCGATCTCGATGCCAGCACGGCGTTCTGGCGCGCGCTCGGCTTCGATTTCGACCCGAACTACACCAATGACAAGGCGGCATGCCTTGTTCTGGGGCCGAACATCCACGCCATGCTGCTGACGCCCGGCTTTTTTGCCGGCTTCACCCACAAGGCGCTCGCGGATGCCCGCACCGTCACGGAGTGCATCACGGCCCTCCAGCTCGGCAGCCGCGCCGCCGTCGACGCGCTCCTGAGCAAGGCGCTCGCAGCCGGTGGCAGCGAGCCCAATGCGGCCAACGATCTCGGCTTCATGTACCAGCGCACTTTCGAGGATCCGGACGGGCACATCTGGGAAGCCTTCCACCTGTCCGCCGTGTCGCCCGCCCCGCGGTCCTGAGCCGCGCCGCCGGACCAGTTTCGGCCGTGCGGATTGCCTGCAAGCGATCCTCGGCCGCCCATCCCATGCCAGGAGAAACGGTAAAATGCAGACCAATCCTTACCTCATGCTCGAAGGTCGGGCGGAAGAGGCCATCGACTTCTATGTCCGCGCCTTGGGGGCCGACGTCGAAATGATGATGCGCGTCAGCGAGGCGCCGGAAATGCCGGACGGCGCGTGCGCGGGGGGCGAAGGCATGCCGCCCATGCCGGGGGACAAGATCCTCCATGCGAGCCTGCGCCTCGGCGCGAGCCGTCTCATGCTCTCGGACGGCATGTGCTCCGGCCGCCCGGAATTCAAGGGTGTCCTGATCTCTCTCGCAGTCGAGAGTGTGCCCGAGGCCCAGCGGCTGTTCGATGCGCTGGCGGAGGATGGCCAGGTGCAGATGCCGCTTGGTCCCACCTTCTTTTCCCCCGCCTTCGGCATGGCGGCGGACCGGTTTGGGGTCGGCTGGATGGTGGTGGTGGAAGGAGCGGCCTGAGCCGCTTCTTCCCGTAACAGGGGAAGGCCGGGCGCCCCGCACCCGGCCCGCCGCGTGAACTGGATCAGCCGATCAGGTTCACCTTGCCGGTGGCAAGGTCATAGACCGCACCCACCACCTTCACCTTTCCGTCCGCGATCATCTTGGACAGAATGGGCTTGGCGGTCTTCAGCCGGTTCACATTCAGCGCGACATTCGCGGCGATGGAGGCATCCAGAAGGTTGGCGGGCTTTTCCGCCTTGGCCTTTTCCACCGCCGGCTTGATGGAATTCACCAGTTCCGGAAGATGACCCGGCAGCTTGGCATTGTCCTTCAGCACCTTGATCGCGGCATCCACGGCTCCGCAATTGGTGTGGCCGAGCACCATGATGAGCGGCGTGCCGAGGAATTTCGCGCCATATTCGAGGCTCGCGAGCCCGTCATCATTCACGAAATTGCCGGCGAGGCGCACCACGAACAACTCGCCGGGACCTTCATCGAAGGCGAGTTCCGGCGCGACGCGGGAATCCGCGCAGCTCAAGATCGCCGCGAACGGATATTGAGCGGAGGCGCGCGCTGCGCGTCCGGCCGTGAAATCCTTCTGGTCGGGCGTGTTCGCGGCGTAACGCGCATTCCCGTCCATGAGCCGCTTGAGGGCCGCGTCGGGCGAAATGGCATTGGGAGGGGCGGTGTTGGCTCCCTGCGCGAACGCCGGCAACGCCACGCCCCCCGACAAGGCGGCGGCCGCTCCGGCCACAATGAAGCCGCGCCGCGACAATCCGAACCCGTGTGACTCACACATGGCAGCACCCTTCGTGTTTCGGCACCGTCCGGCATGGGATCTGCAAAAAGGCCCGCCGCCCGACGCGCTCAGTCAAATGGGGATGAGGAAGGCGCGAACCGGATCTTGTGCTCCGACCCGCATCCTGCGCCCGCGCCCTTTGGACCGTGACGATCCTCCCGGCGCGCGCGCATCGACAGATAGACCCGGGACGCGCTCCGTCTTTCGGGCTGGCGTATCTTTCGGGCAGGAAGTGCGGCAAGAAAGATCAAACTTTGCATAGACGCGTTTTGCCATGAATTCATGTTCATCATTATCTGAGGCCGAAGGCATGTTCCACCGTCCGCCGGACGCGGACACGGACGCTCTGGCTTTGCAGTATCGCACCCATGCGGGATTCAAGGCCGCGCTGCGCGACTATTGTACCGGCATGGTGGACGCGCCGGCGGACGCTTGGCCGTTCGCGAAACTGTTCAACCAGTTCGCGCGGTACATGGTCTGCTACCTTCTGATTCACAATTATTTCTGGTGGCGCCTCGCCGACGGCCCCCTCCCCACGCTCACCGCACTCCAACGCTTCGTTCCCTCCAGCCCGCGACAGACCGCCGGCCTCGTGGCGGCCCTGAAAGCTGGAAAACTGGTGGTGAGCGAGGACGCGCCGGAAGATCGGCGCTCCAAGCTGCTGCGCCCTGCAGACATGGTCATCGGCGCGGTCGCCGGTTCGGCTCTGGGGTTCCTGTCGGCGGCGGGCCGCCTCGAGGGCGCCGACCTGTGCGGATTCATCGCCGGGCGGCCGGAGGCGCAGGGGGAGCTGGTTTATCGCTCCGCCGCCTTCGTGCTGGCCCACGGCACATTGATCGATCCCTTTCCCCGCGTCCTCGGCTTTGCCCGTCGCGATTGCGGCTATCTGGTCCTATGCGCGGTGATGGCGGCTCATTACAGCGCGATCGAGGGCGGGGTGCCGCTGCCGCTCACCCAGAAGGCGCTGGCGGACCGCTTTCGCATTTCCGCCGCCCATGTGGGCAATCTGTTCAACGAGGCACAAAGAGAACGATGGTTCAGCGTCGCGCCGCCTGGCCGCCTGACCCGGATGGACCCGAGCCTCGTGGACGAGTTCGAACTCTGGGCCTCCTGGCAGATGGCCCATTATCGGGGTCTCGCCGAAGCCATGGCGAACGCACGGGCCGCGAGCGACACCGCGTGAACGACAATTGGGGCTGACGGCGCCCCGAGGTCAGACCAGCGCCATGAGGCTGGCATTGCCGCCGGCTGCCGCCGTGTTGGTCGATACCACACGCTCGTGGAACAGCCATTCCAGGGGATAGTCCGCGCCTGCCACAACCTCGCCCGGCGCGAGCCCATGGACCGCGACGATGGGGCCCTCGCGCTGCGCCGCCTCCCGGTCGAGGGCCAGAAGGGCGTCGCTGTCGCCCTCGAACAGGATGGCGTCGCACTCCGCACCCTCCCCCGCGCCGTCCAGGAGGCGCACGCGGTCCATGAGCGGCGCGGGAAGAGCGGCCAGAACCTCCCGCAGGCCGGCGGGCGCCTCCACAAGCGCACGGTTGCCGGTGGCCAGCGCCGCGCCCACTTGGAGGGCGAGTCCAAGGGCGGTTGCCGGACGGCAAAGGACCGTTCCGCGCGGATGCAGGCTGTAGCGATTCTCCTCCCCCACCGGCCCGGGCAGGCGCACCGGCTCCCCCGGCGCGCCGCGCAGCGCCAGCACCCGGCAGCGGTCCGCCGCGCCCGCCTCACCGCGCGCGGCGAGATGTTCCGCGAAGGCGAGGGCGGCGGCGGCGCGCTCGGCCTGCAATGAGGAAAAGGCGGGCTTCACCGCCAGCAGCCGGCGCAGATAGAGCGGCCCGCCCGCCTTCGGGCCGGTGCCCGAGAGATTGCAACCGCCGAACGGCTGAACACCCACAACCGCGCCGATCATGTTGCGGTTCACATAGAGATTGCCGGCAGCGATGCGCTCCGAAACCTCGGCAATGGTCTCGTCGATGCGCGTGTGGAGGCCGAAGGTGAGCCCATAGCCGGTGGCATTGATGGCCGCGATCAGCGCAGCCCGCTCCGCACGCGGATAGCGCACCACATGCAGGACCGGGCCGAACACCTCCCGCGTCAGTTGCGCGATATCGTCGATCTCGATCACGGTCGGCGCCACGAAAATCCCGTGCCGGCACGCCGGCGCAAGCGGCGCTTGGGTGACCCGGCACCCCTTTGCGGCGAGCGCGTCGATGTGCGCGGTTACGGTTTCGCGCGCCGGCGCCGAGATGAGCGGACCGACATCGCAGGACAGAACCGCCGGATCGCCCACCACCAATTCGTCCAGCGCGCCGCGTAGCAGGGCGAGCGTGCGCTCCGCCGTTTCCTCCTGGAGGCACAGCACGCGCAACGCCGAGCACCGCTGGCCCGCCGAATCGAACGCGGAGGCGAGGACATCCGCCACCACCTGCTCGGGCAGGGCCGAGGAATCGGCGATCAACGCATTCTGGCCGCCGGTCTCGGCCACCAACGGAACGGGGCGGCCATCCCGCCCGAGCCGCCCGGACAGGGTCTGGCGGATGAGGCGCGCCACCTCGGTGGAACCGGTGAAAAGCACACCGCAAATGCCGGGGTCCGCCACCAGCGCCGCTCCCACCGCCCCGTCGCCCGGCAACAGGCTCAAGGCGCCCGGCGGCAGTCCGGCGGCGTGCAGAATGTCCACCATCGCCGCCGCTATCAGCGGCGTCTCCTCCGCCGGCTTGGCGATGACCGGATTCCCCGCGGCCAGCGCCGCGCTGACCTGGCCGGTGAAAATGGCGAGGGGAAAATTCCAGGGGCTGATGCAGGCGACCGGCCCGAGCGGGCGGTGGGTGTCATTGTCGAAACTCTCGGCCTGCCCTGCGTAATAGCGCAGGAAGTCCACCGCTTCGCGCACTTCGCCCACCGCATTGGGCAGCGTCTTGCCCGCCTCGCGGACGATCAGCCCCAGCAAGGCCGGCATGCGCGCCTCCAGCAGATCGGCGGCGCGGCGCAGGCACAGGGCGCGCTGCGCGGGCGGGGTGGCGGACCAGGTGGCGCCGAGGCTCGCCGCCTCGCGCACCGCCTCGGCGGCAAGGTCCGGCGTTGCCTCGATGACCCGCCCCACGTCGTCCCGCAGATCGGCGGGGTTGCGCACCGCCCGCTCCGTCCCGCTGCGCGCGCCTCCCGCCAGCATGGGTGCCGCAACGGCGGACGCGCGGGCGCCGGCGAGCAGCGAGACGGCAAGGGAGGCGAGGCGCTGCTCGTTGGACAGGTCAAGGCCCGCCGAATTGCGCCGTCCATCCGCGAACAGATCGCGCGGCAGGACGATGCGCGGATGCGGCGCGCCCAGCGGCGAGAGGGCAGCGGCCTCGGCGACGGGGTCGGCCACAAGCTCCTCCAGCGGACAGGCGGGGTCAGCAAGACGGTGCACGAAAGAGGAATTGGCACCGTTTTCCAGCAGGCGCCGCACCAGATAGGCGAGCAGCGTCTCGTGGGTACCAACCGGCGCATAGATGCGGCACGGCCGGTTCAGCTTGTCCCGGCCCACCACTTCCTCATAAAGCGGCTCACCCATGCCGTGGAGGCACTGGAACTCATACTGGCCGGGATAATAGTCCGGCCCGGCAAGGTCCATGATCGCGGACAAGGTCTGGGCATTGTGGGTCGCGAATTGCGGGAACACCGCTTCGGGCGCCGCCAGCAGACGGCGGGCGCACGCGAGATAGGCGACGTCGGTATGAATTTTGCGCGTATAGACCGGGAAGCCTTCGAGCCCCTCGGTCTGCGCCCGCTTGATCTCCGCATCCCAATAGGCGCCCTTGACAAGGCGCACCATGATGCGGCGGCGCGAGCGGCGGGCGAGATCGATCACGACGTCGATCACGAAGGGCGCGCGCTTCTGATAGGCCTGGACCACGAAGCCGAGGCCGTTCCACCCCGCCAGGGCGGGATCGAGGGCCAGCGCCTCCAGAATGTCCAGGGAGAGATCCAGGCGATCCGCTTCCTCGGCATCGATGTTGAAGCCGATGTCATGGGTCTTGGCGATGCGCGCCAGAGCGGCGGCACGCGGCAGCAGTTCCGACAGCACCCGTTCGCGCTGGCCGCGCTGATAGCGCGGATGGAGGGCCGAAAGCTTGATGGAGATACCCGGCCCCTCATAGATGCCGCGTCCCGCAGCGGCGGTGCCGATCGCATGGGCCGCCTGTTCATAGGCCTCGAAATAGCGTTGGGCGTCCTGCGCCGTCACCGCTGCCTCGCCCAGCATGTCGTAGGAGTGACGAAAGCCCTTGGCCTCCATGCGGCGGGCGTTGGCGAGCGCCTCGGCAATGGTCTGTCCGGTGACAAACTGCTCGCCCATCATGCGCATGGCGATGTCCACGCCCGCGCGGATCACGGGCTCCCCGCCCCGCCCCACAAGACGCGTCAGTGCCGCCGAGAGGCCCGCCTCGCTGGAGGTCGCGGTCAGCGCGCCGGTCACCAGAAGGCCCCAGGTGGCGGCATTCACGAACAGCGAGCGGCTCTGGCCGAGATGGGCCGCCCAATCGCCCTTTCCCACTTTGTCGCGGATCAGCGCGTCGCGGGTCGCCCGATCGGGAATGCGCAGCAGCGCCTCGGCGAGGCACATGAGCGCGACGCCCTCCTGGCTGGAGAGGTCATATTCATGAATGAGCGCCTCCACCGCGCCGCGCCCGGCCTTTGCCCGCACCGCCTCGGCCAGCGCGCGGGCGCGGGCGGTGGTCTGCGGCGCGGCCGGCCCGGCCTCCGCCAGGAGCGGCGGCACGCACTGCTCCTCCGGCGCGCGATAGGACGCCGTGATGCGCGCCCGCAGGACGGTTTCAGGCTGAACCGCGCGCGCGAAATCGAGAAACGGCTGCCCCGCCGGGGCTGCGGAGAGCAGATCGGCGAGCTCCGTCTCACCGGTCAAGGCATTAAGCGCCCCGCCGGCCTCCAGCGTGTCCAGCAGGGAGAGGATGGCCTGTTTCGCCAGCCAATGGGGGGTGCGCCCGCATCGTTCGGCCGCCGCCCGCAACCGGTCTTTCAACGCCTCATCCACCTTGATGCCAAGGGTCGTGGACATGCGGGGCCTCCCGGTTGCACCTTTCTCTCAGATTGGCGCAACCTCACTCGCCCCACAAGGTTCTGCTAATCCTCTCGGCCTGAGCGGAACCATGTCGCGGCGCGCGGCATTGTGGCGGAGGCGATGCCGAACCCGCACGGAGCTTGGGCTGCGCCGCATATTGCGCGCCGCAATTCCGTGCTATCGGGCTTGCGCCATCAAGTCCCGCCCAGCGGAGAGGCCGTTCATGTTCCCGACGCCCAAGCCGTCCCTCGTTCCCAACACCTATGCGTATGAGTCCGAGCCCATGGTGAAGCCCACGGGCTTCCGGGAATATGACGCACGCTGGCTGTTCCAGAAGGAAATCAACCTGATGGGCATCCAGGCCCTGGGCATGGGCCTTGGGACGCTGATGCATGAGATGGGTGTGCGGCCCGAAATCGTGACCGGCCACGATTTCCGCGGCTATTCCGCCTCCATCAAATATGCCCTGGTCTCCGGCCTCATGGCGGCGGGGATCAAGGTGCACGACATCGGCCTCGCCTTGTCGCCCATGGCCTATTTCGCGCAGTTCGCGCTGGATGTGCCGGCGGTCGCCATGGTGACCGCCTCGCACAACGACAATGGCTGGACGGGCGTGAAGATGGGCGTCAACCGCCCCCTGACTTTCGGCCCTGACGAAATGACCCGCCTGAAAGACATCGTGCTCGGCGCGAAGTTCGACCTGCGCGGTGGCGGCGCCTATGTGTTCGTGAACGATTTTCCGCAGACCTATTTCCGTGATCTCACCGATCGGCCGAAGCTGAAGCACCCCATCAAGGTGGTCTGCGCCTGCGGCAACGGCACCGCCGGGGCGTTTGCGCCCAAGGTGCTGGAGGCGCTGGGCTGCGAGGTGATCCCGCTCGACACCGAGCTGGACCACTCGTTTCCCAAATACAATCCGAACCCCGAGGACATGGAGATGCTCCATGCCATGCGCGACGCCGTGCTCGCCCACAAGGCGGACGTGGCGCTCGGCTTCGACGGGGACGGCGACCGCTGCGGCGTGGTGGATGACGAAGGCGAGGAAATCTTCGCCGACAAGATGGGCGTCATGCTCGCCCGCGATCTCGCCAAGCTGCATCCCGGCGCAACCTTCGTGGTGGATGTGAAGTCCACCGGCCTGTTCGCCACCGATCCCGAGCTGATCAAGCTGGGTGTTAAGGCCGACTATTGGAAGACCGGCCACTCCTACATGAAGCGGCGGGTCAACGAGACCGGCGCTCTGGTGGGCTTCGAGAAGTCCGGCCACTATTTCTTCAACAAACCCATCGGGCGCGGCTATGATGATGGACTCGTCTCCGCCATCGCCGTGCTCGACATGCTGGACCGCAATCCCGGCAAGAAGCTCTCAGAGCTGCGCCAGGCGCTGCCCAAGACCTGGTCCTCGCCCACCATGTCGCCCCACTGCGCGGACGAAGCCAAATACGGCATCGTCGAGAAGGTGGTGAAGCACTTCCAGGACCTGGAGGCGAAGGGCGCCCTGGTGACCGGCCAGAAGATCCGCGACCTCGTCACGGTCAACGGCGTACGCGTCACCACCGAGGACGGCTCCTGGGGTCTCGTGCGCGCCTCCTCCAACAAGCCGGAACTGGTTGTGGTGGTGGAGAGCCCGGTCTCCGAAGCGCGGATGCGGGAGATGTTCGAGGCGGTGGATGGCGTCCTGCGCACCCATCCGGAAGTGGGCGAGTACAACCAGAAGATCTGAGCGCCCATGCCGCTGTCGCCGGACGACCTGCTGGACCTCCTGTCGGCGAACGGCATCGAGGCCCGCACCTATGACCATCCGCCGCTGCACACGGTGGTGCAATCCAAGGCGCACCGGGGGGATATCCCCGGGGCGCACACCAAGAACCTGTTCCTGCGGGACGCGAAGAAAACCTATTTCCTCGTCACGCTCGGCGAGGAGACGCCCGTGGACCTCAAGGCCCTGCGGGGCCTCATCGGCGCGCGCGGGGGGCTTTCCTTCGGCTCGGCCGAGGCCCTGTTCGAAAAGCTGGGCGTGCTACCGGGCTCCGTGACGCTGCTCGCCGCCGCCAATGATCCCAATCATGCGGTCACGGTCGTCATCGAGGATGCGCTGCTTCAGGCCGAGCAGGTGAACTGCCATCCCCTCACCAACGAAAAGACCACATCCCTGACGCCGGACGCGCTGCTCGCCTTCCTGCGCCTGACGGGCCACGACCCGGTCCGCATCACGCTGCCCGCCCCGCCCGAGGACTGACCCCCGGAAGCGGCTATACCGCCTTTTCGTGGGCGTGGCGGTGCTCTTCCACGGCCCGCGTGATGCGCTGGCGCACCGGCCAGGTGGCCAGTCCCACCGCCATCACCAAGAGAATGCCTCCCACCACGCCCCACATGCGCGCGTAGCCTTCGGCGGGGTCGAGATGGGGAATGGGCTCCTGCACGAAGATCAGCAGGAAGCAGATGCCGGCCTGCACGCCGGTATAGGACACGATGCTTCCGCCATGGCAGACTTGCGTGAACAGGAAGAGCCCGGCGGTGAGGAAGGCGAGCCAGGGCCAGAAGCCCGCATGGCCGAGAAGATTCACGCCCGCGAGGCCCAAGGCGGCGCCCAGCGCGCAGCCGACGATGCGGTTGAGCGACTTCCAGCCGATGCCCTCGCGCGCCGCGCTCACCACGATGAAGGCGGTGATCGGGGTCTGGTCGAAGCCCGGCAGATGGAACACGGTCCAGATCAGCGGCACCAGCGTCACGGCGATGCCCACCGTCAAGGCGTGGCCGATAAAGACGGGATCGACCGGGCCGAACAGCGGCTTGAGAGGCTTTTTCGCCGACTGGCGGCGCGAGGTGAGATAGTCCACCAGCGTGGCGATGGTGACGCCCAGGCAGACTTCCGCGCCGCGCATCAGGATGGTCTCCAGGATCGGCTGCTCGGACGCCATGGCGTGGTAGGTCATGAGCGGGACCGTGAACCCCACCAGGATGAAGGCATAGCTGTAGCGCGTCACCGCCTGGGCATAGACGGCGAAGGCGCTCGCCAGGCCGGTGGCGGTCCAGACCAGGGCGGCATTCTTGCCGTCCAGCATGATGGCGTAGGAGATAATCCCGCCGAGCACCGTTCCGGCGATACGCTCCAGGCCGCGGCGCAAGGTCGCGTTCTTATCGTTCTGAAACACCCGCAGAACCGAGATCGCCGCCCAGACCGGCATTTCGAGACCGAGCACATGGGCCAGCAGCACGGACGCCACGATGGCGAGGGTCACCCGCCCCGCCACGAGCGCCCGCTCCCCCCACAGGGTGAAGGCCTTCAGGTCTTCCCAGACCGAGCGTTCGAACCGCTCGACGGCGCGCAATGGCTCTTCGAGGAGCTGCGCCGCCCCTTCCAGGGCCGCCTCCTCCAAGGCTTCCAGCTCTTCCAGCTCGTTGCGGCGCTGGTCCGCGCCTGAGCGCCCCGTCATCAAATCTCTCCGCGATCTGGATGCATGATGCCGTCCGTCATCGTCTCATGCTATCGATTCGATCAGCAGGACCATGAAGGAGCGGGACATGGCACCCAGGGTTGCGGACGTGATGGCGCGTATACTGGCCTCCGCTGGGGTGGAGCGAGTCTGGGGCGTCGTTGGGGACAGCCTGAACGGCTTTACCGACGCGCTGCGCGACACCCCCTCGGTGCAGTGGATGCATGTGCGCCACGAAGAGGTGGCGGCGTTCGCGGCCGGCGCCGAGGCCCAGCTGACGGGCAAGCTCGCGGTCTGCGCCGGCAGTTGCGGCCCTGGCAACCTGCATCTCATCAACGGCCTGTTCGACTGCCATCGCACGCGCACGCCGGTCCTGGCCATCGCCGCCCATATTCCCAGCCCCGAGATCGGCTCCGGCTATTTCCAGGAAACCCACCCGGAGAGCCTGTTCCGCGAGTGCTCGCATTATTGCGAATTGGTCTCCAGCGCCGACCAGATGCCGCGTGTTCTGGAAATCGCCATGCGCACGGCGATCCAGAAGCAGGGCGTCGCGGTGATCGTCATCCCCGGCGACGTGGCCTTGCTCCCGGCGGTCGGCTCGACGGCCGGCACCTTCACGCCCATCGAGCCGCCGGTGATCGTGCCCGAGGACACCGAGATCCAGAAGCTCGCCGCCATGCTGGACGGGGCGGAGCGCATCACGCTTCTATGTGGCGCGGGCTGCGCGGGCGCCCATGACGAGGTGGTGGCGCTGGCGGGCGCGCTGAAATCGCCCATCGTCCATTCTCTGCGCGGCAAGGAGCATGTGGAGTTCGACAATCCCTATGATGTGGGGATGACCGGCTTCATCGGCTTTGCCTCCGGCTACCACGCCATGCGCGAGGCGGACCTGCTTCTGATGGTGGGCACCGACTTCCCCTATCGCCAGTTCTATCCCACCGACGCGCGGGTCGCGCAGATCGACATCCGGGCGGAAAATCTCGGCCGGCGGACCTCCCGGCTCGATCTCGGCCTGGTGGGCGATGTGAAGCCGACGCTCCAGAAGCTGCTGAAGGTGGTGAAGCCGCGCACCGACGCCCGCTTCCTCGAAGCGGCTCAGAAGCACTACCTCACCTCACGCAAAGACCTGGACGGGCTGGCAGTGCCGGCGGGACCGAAGAAGCCGATCCACCCCCAGTATCTCGCCAAGATGGTGGACGAAGTGGCGGCGGAAGATGCGGTCTTCACCTGCGACGTGGGCGAGACCACCGTGTGGACCGCCCGCTATGTGAAGATGAACGGCAAGCGCGCGCTGCTCGGCTCGCTCATCCACGGGTCCATGGCCAATGCCATGCCTCAGGCCATCGGCGCCCAGGGCGCCTATCCCGGCCGGCAGGTGGTCTCTCTTTCGGGAGACGGCGGCTTCACCATGCTCATGGGCGACATTGTCTCCCTGCGGCAATTGAATCTGCCGGTGAAGATCGTGGTGTTCAACAACGGCCTGCTCGGCTTCGTGGACATGGAGATGAAGGCCGCCGGCTTCCTGAATGTCGGCACCGACCTGCAAAATCCCGACTTTGCCGCCATGGCCAATGCCATCGGCATCCTCGGCATCCGGGTCGAAGATTCGGCGGATGTGAAGCCCGCTTTGGAGCGCGCCTTCGCCCATCCCGGCCCGGCGCTGGTGGATGTCGTGACCGACAAGATGGAACTGGTGATGCCCCCCGCCATTAAAGCGGAGCAGGCCATCGGCTTCTCGCTCTACGCCGCCCGCGCCATCATGAACGGGCGCGGCGACGAATTGCTGGAACTGGCCAAGTCCAATCTCTTCCGCTGATCGGCGGTCGGCACAGCAGGCTCACGGACCATGCGGACGCGTAAACGCCTCATAATGGTCCTGACGACGATTGCCGCGCTTGTGCTGCTCGTGCCGGTTCTCGCGGGTCTGGCAATCACCCAATTGCCGGCCCTCGAAAACCTGCGCAAGCAGACGCTGGAGCGCGGCCTCTCGCTCTATTGGGGCGAAGCGGTTCGCATCTCGGGGCCGGTGGAGGTCACGCTCTGGCCGCGCCTCGTCATCAGGGCCAATGAGGTCACATCCACCACCGACGGCACGGCGCCGGCGCGGGCCGAGCAATTGCGCATCCTGCTCGCGCGTTGGACGCGCTTGCCCTTCGAGCCTCCCCTGTTCGCCATCGGGGTGACGCGGGCGCACTTCCAGTTCGCACTCGCCTCCCAGTCCAACGCGGCGCCGGGCTCCGTCCTCTCCTCTCCCGTCGCCTTCTTCTCCATCCTTCCGCGTCTGCGCTTGGACGATGTGACCTTCGATGTCGCGGCGCCGGAGGACGGCTGGGAGTTCGTGTTGAAGGTGGACCATGTGTTGAGCCGCCTGCGGGACGGCATCGAATTTCTGGAGGCGGATGCGCGCTTGAACGACCGGCCCATCGCCTTCAAGTTCCAGTTCGACCGCGAACCGCAGCCGGACGCGCCGCTGCATCTGCCCTATGGCGCTGTGCTCTCCCTCACCTCCGGCTCCCTTGCTGTGCAGATGACCACGCGCTCAGCCACCGCGGCATTCGATGACGAACTGGTCCTGGAGACCACCGCATCCACCTCCTCCATCGCCGATCTCCTCTCCATTGCCGGTATCGCGCGCACCGTGGATGGCACGGCGGAACTCAAGGGGCAGATCCTGTCCCTGCCGCAACGGCTCGCCATCCGCGACCTCGTGCTGGAATCCCATTTCGCTGGCGGCACAACGTCGCGCATCACTGGGGGCATCGACGATCTCTCGGATTGGACCGGAGTCGATATCAAGGTGGAGGCCGACATGTCGGCGGCCGGAACACCCGCGGACGCCACCTCGCCCGACGATGTGGCCATCACCCGCATGGACGGCCATTTCCGCGATGGTCCCGAGGGGCTCATGCTGGCGGATGCCACCGTGGACACCAATGCCTTCTCCCAGTCCCTTCAGGAAATCGGCCCTATCACGGTGGATGCCATCCGCCGCGACGAGGCCGGGCATCTGTCGCTCAAGGGCATCAATCTCAAGGCCAATCCGGGGCCGAAACCCCTGTTTCACCTGCGCGGCGATATCCAGGATGTTCTCGGATGGTCCGGCATCGCGCTGGACGGCACCTTCGACCTCCCGCTTTCCGACATCCTTTCGGTCCCGGCCCCGGCCAAGGACATGCTGGGGCGGCTGAGCGGGACGGTGAGCCTCGCCGACCCCCGCGGCAGCCTGGAAATCCGCAATCTGGAGGCGCAGGTGAAAGGCGGCGCGCTCACCGCCACCGTGCGCCTCGACCCGGCGCCGCAGGGCAGCGCGGCGGCCTCCGCCCTCGATCTGACCCTCAAGGTGCCGCGCCTCGGCCCCCTGATGGAGGCCCTCGGCACGCCGAGCAGCTTCGACGGCGCCCTGTCCTATGACGGCAGCTTCCAGCGCGGGACCAACGGCGCCACGGCGCGCGGAACCCTCATTCTGGGAGAAACGGACGTGAAGGGCGCGCTCACCGCGACCGCACGCCCGCCCCGTATCGAAGTGAGCGGCGAGCTCACGTCCAACCGCATCGCCGCCGACCAGGTGCTGGCCCTGTTCGAGGGGTTGGAAGACGCCGCGCGCGCGCCAAACGTCAAGTTCGCCGGCGCCACCTTGAAACAGGGGGTGCAGCCCCAGGACCTTGCACGGCGCACCGATCTCGACATCGCCCTGAAGGCCGAGCGCGTCGAAGGCATAGGGCGCACCGCAACCGGCCTCACGGCCCGCCTGCACATGGATGAGGGGCGTTTTCGCGCCGACCCGGTGAGCCTGTCTTTGGGCGCGGGACGCATCAAGGGCGCGCTGACGGCCATGGGCGACGGGCGTTTCGGCGCCAAGGGCACGGGCGAAGGATGGCCGCTGTCAGACCTGGTCGGGCCTTCCGCACCCTTTTCCATCTCCGGCACGGCGAGCTTTTCCTTCGACGTGACGGCGGGTATCGCGCCGGCCGACCCGGTGCGCACGCTCGACGGATCGCTGACGGCGCGCATCCATAACGGACGGCTCGGGACGGGCATGCTGGACCTGGCCGGCCTCGGCCTTTTGGGTGGCATATTCAATCCGGCGGTGCTGAGCGGCGAGACGCATCTGCGCTGCGTGCTCATCCCCCTCAAGATCGAGAAGGGCGTCGCCCAGACCTCACCCGCCATCGTGCTGGAGACGGACAATGTGGAGGCGGACGCCCATGGCAAGATCGATCTGCCACGCGGCACCATCTCACTCTCCGTGGTGCCGCGCCCGCTGAATGGTGGCGCGGGGTCGGAAGGCTATCCCTTCACCATCTCCGGACCGCTGTCGTCCCCAAAAGTGGACCTCGGAGCGGCGCGCGCACACGCACACCCCCGGCGGGCGGCGGAGTGCCGGAACTGACACGCCGCCGCCAAGCCCGTTTCCGAATCTCCCGGAAGGGTCAGGCCGCGATGGCGATGTCCTCGTCGGAATCGTCGCCGCCTCGGTCCACATCCTCGCCTTCCCACTTCGCGACCACAGTGGTCGCGATGCCGTTGCCGATGACATTGGTGGCCGAGCGGCCCATGTCGAGGAACTGGTCGACACCCAGCACCAGCAGCAGGCCGGCGGCGGGGAGGTGGAACATGTCCAGCGTGGCGGCCACGACCACGAGCGAGCCACGCGGCACCGCGCCCATGCCCTTGCTGGTGATCATCAGCACCAGGAGCATGACCAATTGCTGCTCCCAGCCGATCTCGATGCCGTAGGCCTGCGCGATGAACATGGTCGCGAAGGTGCAATACATCATCGAGCCGTCGAGATTGAAGGAATAGCCGAGCGGCAGCACGAAGGAGACGATCTTCTCGCTCACCGGCACCCGCTCAAGCTGGCGCATCATGGACGGATAGGCCGCTTCGCTCGACGCCGTGGTGAAGGCCACCACGAAGGGCGCGCGCACCAGCGAGAGAACCCGCAGAGCGGTCTTGCCCAGGATCAGGAACCCGACCGCGAACATGGCGCACCACAGGATGAACAGGCTGAGATAGAAGGACGCCATATACTTGCCGTAGGTCAGCAGGATGCCCGGCCCATGCTCGGCGACGATGGCGGCGATGGCCGAAAAGACCGCGAGCGGCGCGAGCGACATCACATAGCCCGTCACCTTCAGGATGACGTGGGAAGCCTCCTCGATCAGCGCCACCAGCACCTTCGCCTTGTGACCCACCGCCGCGGCGGCGAGGCCGAACAGAATGGAGAAGATGACGATCTGGAGCACTTCGTTGTTGGCCAGCGCCCCAACTGCGCTGTTGGGCACGGCATGCTTGATGAAGTCGTCCAGCGAGAAGGAGCCGGTCTGGATGCCGGTGGATGCGCCCGCCTGCGGCAAGGGGATGCCGAGATCCGCGCCGGGCTGAAGCAGGTTCACCATGACGAGGCCGATCAGCAGCGAGCAGAGCGACGCGCTGATGAACCAAACCATCGCCTTTCCGCCCACCCGGCCGATGGTCTTCATGTCGCCCATATGCGCGACACCCGCCACGAGGGAGGTGAAGACCAGCGGGCCGATAATCATCTTGACCAGGCGCAGGAAGATCTCGGTGATGAGGGAGATGTGGTCGGCGACCGTCTTGGCCTCGGCCGGATCGAGCGTGACATGGCTGATGTAGCCGACAGCGATGCCAACCACGAGCGCCACTAAAATGTACAATGTAAGCTTGTGTTTCACAAAATCCCCCGTCCCCCGATCGGAGCGCCGTCCGCGCGGTGCCAGCCACCTGGCACCGGGCACGTGAAATGTCCGGGCGAGCCGCGCGATCAAGCTCGCATTTTGTCAGAAATGTGTCGAGCCTCGCTTGCAACCCTGGGATACCGGCAGGGCGCTTTTTCCGCAGGCGCGGGGCACGTCATCCCCGTAGAATCATGAGCTTAAGCAAGGAAAAGCCTTAACGACGTGACACCGCCGCAATGGACGTCGGGGTCATGGGCCGCTAGATTGGCGTGTCAGGCAGACGTTGCGGGCTCAGTTTGGTGCGAGCATCTCTCCGGCGCCCGGCGTCGCGATCTCATTTCCATAGGTATCCCAAGGGCCCGGCCGGTCCCGTGGACCGCCGAGCGGCGGCCGTGACGCTGTGCGCCCTCCTGCTGCCCCTTGTCCCCGCTGGCGCGCAGGCCCAAAGCCAGACCCAAGCCCAAACGCAGAGCCAAGGCCAAACGCGCACTCAAGACGATGTGACGTTTTTCGATCAGGCCATCGCCTGGCTCAATCCGGTGAACTGGTTCAATCCCGACGCCGGCAAATCGGAGCCCCCGCCGGCGGACGCGGTTCCCTATGCTGTCACCTTCGAGGTGACGGGCGACAGCGCGGTGACCGGCGCCGTCCGCGATGCCTCCAACCTGGAAAGCCTGCGGCGCACGCCGCCCTCAGGCGCGGCGGGGCTCGTGCGCCGGGCGCTGGCGGACCAGGACCGCATCGTCGCCGCTCTATATGCGGAAGGCTATTACGGGGGCACGCTCTCCATCCTCGTGGCGGGGCGCGCGCCCAATGCGCCCGACATCTTCAGCGCGGTGGAGGCCGCCCGCGCGGCCGGGCCGGTGCCCGTGGTGGTGCGGGTCAATTCCGGGCCGCGCTTCACCTTCGGCACGGTGCGTGTCCTGGATAGCGCGGGGCGCCCCCTGCCCGATCCGCCGACTCTGCGGGCCATGCGCCTGTTGCCGGGCGAGCCGGCGCGGGCCGGCCATGTGATCGAAGCCGAAAATGTCATCGTCTCCCGCCTGCGCGATGCCGGGCATCCCTTCGCGAAGGTCACGGGCAAGGACGTGGTGGCGGACCATGCCGCCTACACGCTGAACATCACCTTCAAAGTGTCTCCGGGACCGCTCGCGACCTTCGGTCCCTTCACGGTCTCCGGCGCCACTTCCCTGCCGCCGAATTTCGTCGAGGAGCGCATCGACATTCGCCCCGGCGAACCATTCTCGCCTGAGCGGCTCACCGCCCTGCGCCGCCGCCTCACCAGCTACGAGATTATCGGCTCGGTGCGCCTCGTGGAGGCCGATCACCTCAATGCCATGGGGCAATTGCCCATCGAGGTGCAGATCAGCGAGCGCAAGCAGCATTATGTGGGCTTCGCCGCCAATTACTCCAATACCGACGGGTCCTCGGCCAACGCCTTCTGGGGGAGCCGCAACCTGTTCGGCGGCGGCGAGACGCTGCGGCTCGACGCGCAGGGCACCTGGTTCGTGGAAGGCTCGGACGCGGTGCCCAATGCCGATCCCTACGGCTATAATTTCTCCGCCACCTTCACCAAGCCCGGCATCTGGACGGCCAATGAAGACCTCGTGGCCAAGGCGGCGGTGCTGCGCGAGGTGACCAACGCCTATGTGCGCGAGGCGGTGACTTTCCTCGGCGGCATCCGCCACCGCTTCAGCGATGATTTCACCATGCAGGTTGGCGTCGACCTCGAAGCCGCCAATGTGGAGACCTCGACCGGGCCGGGGGATTATCCCATCGCCGGCATCCCGTTTGACTTCAATTTCGACAACACCGATTCGCTGCTGGACGCCTCGCGCGGCATCCGCGCCTCTGCCACCGTCGAGCCGTTCGCCTATTTCGGTGAGCAGGGCGCCGGCCCGGTCCTCATGAAGGCTTCCATCGCGACCTATCACGCCTTCGACGAGGACAAGCGGTTCATCCTGGCGGCCCGCGTCCAGGCCGGCTCCATCTTCGGATCGAGCATGACCGAGGCGCCGCCCCAGCGCCTGTTCTATGTGGGCGGCGGCGGCACGCTGCGCGGCTATGAGTATCAGTCCGCGAGCCCACGCAACGCGGACGGCATCATCGTGGGCGGCCTGTCCTATTTCACCGGTTCGGTGGAGGCGCGCCTGCGCGTCACGGACACGATCGGCATCGTCCCCTTCTTCGACGTGGGCTCGGCCTTCGCCTCGGAATGGCCGGACTTTTCAGGTCTTCAATATGCCTATGGCATCGGGCTGCGCTATTACACGGCGGTCGGTCCGCTGCGGGTCGATCTCGCCTTTCCCGCGAATCCGGACATCGCGGGGACCCATTACGGCATCTATGTCAGCCTGGGGCAGTCCTTCTGATGCACGCCCTGCGCACCGCCCTCCTCTCTTTGGCCGCCCTGGTCGCGATCGTTCTGGTGATCGCGGGAGGCCTGTTCGGCCTGGCGCAGACTGCGTTCGGCAAGGCCTATCTCGCCGAGCTTGCCGGCCGCCTCGCGTCGCGTGACGGGCTGAGGGTGGAAATCTCCGGCATCTCCGGCTTCGTCCCCTCGGACCTGCGCGTCGCGCGCATCGCGCTGGCGGACCGGCAAGGCCGGTTCGCCGAGATCAGCGATCTTGCATTCCGGTGGCGACCGTCGGCGCTCCTGTCCGCGACATTCGAGGTGGAGCGGCTGGAGGCCGATCGGTTCCATCTGCTGCGCACGCCGGCTCTCCCGCCCGCGGCTCCCGCGCAAGGCGCAGGCCTTCCGCCGCTGCGCGTCGTGGTGGAGCGCATCGCCATAGCCCATGTGGTGCTGGATGAGCCGGTCGTCGGCCAGAAGGCGGATCTGTCCGTCATCGCCGCACTGCGCCTCGTCGAGCCGAAGCGCGGGGTTTCCGGGCAGTTCGAGGTCAAGCGGCTCGATGCCGAGGGCACGGTGAAGGGCGATGTCGCCTATGCCCCCGAAACCCGCATGCTCGACCTGTCACTGCTCGCGCGTGAACCGGCGGGGGGCGTGGTCGCACGCCTGGCGGGACTTCAGGGCCTTCCGGCGCTTGATGTCCGCCTCGCCGGTGGGGGCCGGCTGGAGGATTGGCGCGGGACCCTCACCGCCGAGGCCGGTCCCGGTTTGCGGGTTGACGGCTCGGCGGCCATCCGCGCCCAGGACGGAGGTCACGCCCTCACCCTGGCCTTGGCGGGTCAATCGTCCGGCGCTTTGCCGGCCAGCATCGCCCCGCTGTTCGAGGGCCGCTCCGAGCTCAACAGCGAGATCCGCATTTCCCCCGATCTGGCCTTGGACGTCCGCCGTTTCGTGCTGACGACGGCGGGGTTCCAGGCGGAAATGTCCGGGACGGTCACGGCCGACCGCCGGGCCAACCTTTCGCTTGCCGCCATGCTGGGTGAGTCGCGGCGCTTCGCGGCGCTCGGGCCCCAGCTGTCCTGGTCAGCCGGCCGGCTCACCGGGACCGTGCGCGGCGATCTGTCCGCGCCCATCCTCTCCGTCAATGCCGACGTGGAGCAGTTTGTCGGCCTCGGCTATGGCGCGCGGCGCGTGCGGGCCTGGGCGGAGACGGTGCCCGGCACGGCGGGGCTGCTGCGGTTCACAGTCAATGCGACGGCTGACGGGCTCAGCGCCCCCGACCCGACCGTCGCCCACGCGCTCGGCGAGAGCGCGACGGCGACCGTGCGCGGCCTATGGGCGCCCCAAAGGGATCCGACCGTCACCGAAGCGACACTCCGTCTTTCCGGCGCGGACATGTCTTTTTCCGGACGGGCCGGCCCTCAGTCGGTGCAAGGCAAGCTCGATCTGTCGCGCTTCGATCTCGCCGTCCTGAGCCTCCTCGCCCAGCGCCCGTTGAGCGGCATCCTCTCCCTCAAGGCCGACGTGGTTCGCGAGGCCGGAGACGGCATCCTCTCGCTCGATGCGACGGGAACGGCCCAGCGCCTGTCCATAGGCGAAGCGGCGCTGGACGGGCTGATCGGCGGCGATGTGCGGTTTTCTGGCGGGGTCACCACCGCTCCCGACGGAGCGGTCACGGTGCGCCGGCTGGATATGACGGCGCCGAACCTGCGCCTCGCCCTGGACGGCCGCATCGACGCAACGGTAGCCAATCTGAAGGGCACCGCCACGGTCACGGACCTTGCGCGTATCGATCCGCGCCTCGCCGGCAGCGCCACCGGGGAGGCGGCCTTCTCCGGTCGGCTCTCGGCCCTGGACATGACCGGGCGGCTGGTCATCCCGAACGGGCGCGCCATGGATCGGCCGGTGCGCGACCTCGCGCTCGATGTGACCGCCCGCGACCTGACCGGACGCCCTGCCGGCGCGGCCCGTCTGTCCGGGTCGGTTGGCGGGACGGCGGCGCGCGGCGCGGCCGATTTTGCAACCGGCGCCGACGGGTCGCACAGCCTGTCGGGCCTCGACCTCACGCTTGGGACCGCGCGTGTCACGGGCGCGCTCTCCGCCACGGCCAATGGCCTTGCCACCGGCGATCTGACCGTGTCCGCCGCCGACCTCGCCGATCTGTCCCCGCTCCTGCTCGCGGAATATTCCGGCCGCGCGGACGGGCAGGTGCGCCTCGATGCGCCCAACGGGGTCCAGCGGGCTGGAGTGCGCGGAACGCTCGTGAATTTCTCCGGCGCGGGCCAGCAGGTGGCCGATGCCCGCTTCGACTTCACGGTGAGTGACCCGCGTCGCTCCGTGGACGTGGGTGGGACGGTCGAAGCGCGCGGCATTGTCTCGAGCGGGCTGGAGATCCAGCGCCTGCGGCTGGTGGCGGCCCCGGGCGCAGGCGGCATCGCGCTCACCCTTGATGCCATGGCCCAGGGCACACAAATCGCGGCCGCCGGCCGCGCCACGTCCATGTCCGATGCCCAGGCCTTTCGCCTTGAAACGCTCCGCCTCACCCGCGAGCGCACCACCCTCGCCCTCATGGCGCCCGCGACCTTCACCTACCGAGCCGGAACCACCACGCTGGATCGCCTCGCGCTGAATGCCGCCGGCGGCACGGTGGCGGTCCAGGGGCGGTTCGGCGACACACTCGACCTCACCGCAGAGGCGCGCGGCGTGCCGCTCGCCTTGGCCGCGCTGGCCCAACCGGGCCTCAACCTGTCCGGCACCGCCAACGCCACGGCACGGGTGGCGGGAACGCCGGCCGCGCCCACCGGGCGCTATGACATCACCATTTCCCGCCTCACCTCCCCGGAGATCGCGCGGGCCGGCGGCGGCCCCTTCGACATCCGGGCCAACGGCACGTTCGAGGGTGGGCGGGCCACTGTCGCCTCAACCATTTCCGGCCCCGCTTTGTCGGGCGTCACGGTGAACGGCTCCCTGCCTCTCACCCAGGGCGGCCTCGATTTGTCCGCGCGCGGCTCGATTTCGCTGGCGATTGCCAATGCCCTGCTGGCCACGAGTGGCGCACGGGCCAGCGGCACAGCGGCGCTCGACGTCAACGTGCGCGGCACCTATGACGAACCGCGCGCCGGGGGCACGGTGCGCATCAGCAACGGCCGCTACGAGGACGCCCCGAATGGCGTCACCATCGATCGGATCGAGGCGGTCCTCACCGGCACCGACCGCAGCGTCACCCTCTCCAGCTTCCGCGCCGCGACCCCAAATGGCGGCGCCATCCAGGCGCAGGGCAGCGTGGAACTGAACCCCCCCGCCGGCTTTCCGGGCCGGGTGGACGTGACGCTTTCCAATGCAAACCTGGTGAACAGCGAGATGATCCGCTTCGTGGCGGACGGACGCGTCGCGCTGGGCGGCGCCTTCGCGACGCGGCCCACGGTCGGGGGGCGCATCGATGTGCGCTCGCTCGACGTCAATCTGCCGGACCGCCTGCCGGGCGGCAGCGCCGCCAACATCAAGGTGCGCCACGTCAATCTGCCGCCGGGGCTGACGCCGGCCAGCCCACGCCCCCGCCCGGGGCGCGGTCCCCGGTCTGCCGGCGCCTTCGTCGCCGCCTTGGACCTCACTGTCTCAGCGCCCAACCGCATCTTCGTTCGCGGCATGGGCATGGAGGCGGAACTGGGCGGCACGCTGCAATTGCGCGGCACCAGCGCGGAGCCGGTGACGCTCGGCGCCTTCGAGATGTTCCGCGGGCGCCTGGACATTTTGGGCCGCCGCCTGGACTTCACGCGCGGGCGCCTCACCTTCAACGGCTCCACCGACCCGGAACTGGATTTCATCGCGGAGAGCACGGCCTCCGACGTGACCGCCCGCATCCTGATTTCGGGCCGCGCCTCGGAGCCGGAAGTGTCCTTCTCCTCGACCCCCGCTTTGCCCCAGGACGAGGTGGTGGCGCGGCTGTTGTTCGGCCGCCCCACGGGCCAACTCTCGGCAGGACAGGCGCTTCAAGTGGCGCAGGCGGTCGCGACCCTGTCCGGCGCGGGACAAGGAAGCCTCGGGGCGCTGCGCCGCTCGCTCGGCCTCGATTCGCTCGATGTGGGGCTGAACGCGGCCGGCACCGGCGGCCAGGTGGGTCTCGGGCGGCGCCTCAACGACAATATCTCGCTGGGCGTGCGCCAGGGCACCACGTCCAATTCCACCCAGGCCACCATCGATATCGACCTTGGCCGGAACATCCGCCTCCAGGGCGCCACCGGCGCGGATGGCGGAACCTCGGTGGGCATCGGCGCGCAATGGGATTATTGAGGGCTCGGATCGGGACCGGGGGCGTTTTGGCGTGACACAAGCTTATGACGTGGTGATCGTGGGCGGCGCGGTCATGGGCTCGTCCATTGCCTGCCATCTGGCCGCCGACCCCGCCTTTTCCGGCCGCGTTCTGGTCCTCGAACAGGACCCTTCCTATCAGGGGTGCGCCTCTGCCTTGTCGGCGGCCTCCATCCGCCAGCAATATTCCAGCCCGGTGAACGTGGCCATCTCGCTCTATGGCATCGCCTTTTTGCGCGAGATCGCGGATCGGCTGAAGGCCGCCGGCGCGCTGCCCGACATCCGATTGCATGAAGGCGGTTATCTCTTCCTGGCGCGACCCGAGGGCGCGCCGGCCATGCGCGCCGCCCAGGCCATGCAGGTGGGGCTCGGCGCCGACATCGCGCTGCTGGATCCTGCGGCGCTCGCCGCGCGCTTTCCCTGGCTGTCCACCGAGGACATCGCGCTCGGCAGCCTCGGCCTGACCGGCGAGGGCTGGTTCGACGGCTATGGCCTCATGCAGGCCTTTCGCAAGAAGGCCCGGGCCTTGGGCGTCGCGTATCGCGCGGCGCGCGCCGTGGGGGTGGAGCTGGCGGGAGGGCGCGTCTCCGCCGTCCGTCTGGCGGATGGCGAACGCATTGCCTGCGGCCTCTTGGTGAATGCCGCCGGGACCGGCGGGCCGGAGCTTGCCCGCGCCGTGGGGCTCGATCTGCCGGTGCGGCCCCGCAAGCGCATGATCTTCACCTTCACCTGCGCCGAGCCGGTGGAGCGGTGTCCCCTGCTCATCGACCCGACCGGCGTCTATGTGCGGCCCGAAGGCACGGGATTTCTCTGCGGCACCTCGCCCGCGCCGGAGAACGACCCCGATTGCACGGACTATGAGGTGGACCATTCCCTCTTCGAAGAGGTGATCTGGCCGACCCTCGCCGCGCGCGTTCCGGCCTTCGAGCGCATCCGCCCCGGTCGCGCCTGGGCCGGTCACTACGACCTCAATCTCTTTGATCAGAACGCCATTCTCGGCCCGGCGCCGGATTTGCCAAACTTCTTCCTCTGCAACGGCTTTTCTGGCCATGGCCTGCAGCAGGCCCCCGCCGTGGGGCGGGGCCTTGCCGAACTGATCGTCCACGGACGCTATCTGAGCCTCGATCTGTCGGACCTCTCGTTTGCCCGCATCGCGCAGGGCCGGCCGATGGCCGAGGCCAAGGTGGTCTGACCGCTCAGCCGAGCGCGCGCGGGCGCTCCAGATCAAACCGCGCGGCCAGCGCGTCAAAGGCTTGGGCGGTGGCGGGGTCGATGGGAATGCCGTCGCGCTCGCGCCGCCCGGCTTCCCGCCATTCCCGGTCACCCGGCGCGAGGACTTCTCCCCCCTCAAGCGGGCGCGAGGTGCGCAGGCGCTCCAGATAGCGCGCCATGGCGGCATCATAGAGCGGCTGCGGGACGAAGGCGCTCGGGCGCAAGGCCAGAACGAACGCGCCCACATTGCGCGGCTCCATGGCCGTCATGTCCGCCATGGGCACGATATCGAAGGAGAGCTTCGCCCCGGAGACGATGGAACTGAGGATCTCCACGAGCCCCGCAATGCCCGCGCCCTTGAAGCCGAACAGCCCGCCCACGGGGGCCAGCATCTCCACCAAAGCGGGGTCCAGCGTATCCACGCCATCGCCATCCGATGCCGCTTCCGGCGGTAGCGCGCGGCCGAGGCTGCGATAGAGCAGCACGCGATTATAGGGGATGGCGCTGGTCGCCATGTCGAGCAGCCAAGGCTTGCCCTCGGGCGTGGGCGCGGCGGCGGCAATGGGATTGGTGCCGTGGAACCGCTCCGCGCCGTCATGCAGGCGCATGAGGCTGTCCGAATTGCAGAAAGCAAGGCCGATAAAGCCGCGTTCCGCCGCCGCCAATGCGAAAGCACCCGCCGGGCCGAAATGGGAGGAATTGCGGATCGCCACGGCGCCGATGCCGGCGCTCGCGGCCATCTCCATGGCTTTGTCCATGGCGCGGTAGGCCGCGAGCGCGCCGTGACCATCGCCTGCATCCAGCGTGAGCGCGGCGCCGGCCTCGCCGATGAACCGCAGATTTGGCGCGCCCTTCACGCGCCCACCCGCCAGCGAGGCCACATAATGGTCCAGCAGACGCACGCCATGACTGTCCACGCCGAGGCGCGAGCCGTGCATCATGGCGCGGGTCGCAGCGTCTGCGGTGTCCGCGTCGGCCCCGGCGGCGACGAGGACCGCGCGGCAGAAGGGCTCCAGCGCCTCGGCCGAAAGGCGCTCGGCGAAGACGGGGGCGGGAGGCGTCTCGGTCATGGCTCGTCCTGCACCGCGCGCGGCTTTGGGGGGCGCGAAAGCAGGGACGGGGCGGGCGCGCGCCGGCCCCGGCCCTGCCTTATGGCGGATCAGAAGGTGATGACGTGGCGCACCACTTCACCGCGCTCCAGGCGGTCGAACGCCTCGTTGATCTCCTCCAGCGGGCCGGTGGAGGAGAGCAGCCGGTTCACCGGCAGCTTGCCGCGCTGGTAGAGATTGATGAAGCGGGGAATGTCGCGCGGGGGCACGCAGCCGCCCTGATAGCTGCCCTTGATGGTCCGCTCTTCGGCGACGATCTGGACCGGGGCAAGCGAGATGCGGGCGTTTGGATTGGCAAGGCCCGCCGAAGCCGTTGTGCCGCCCCGCTTTGTGATCTTATAGGCGAGCTCGAAGGCGGGCGCGGAGCCGGCCATCTCGATGGCGTGGTCGACGCCGCCGCCAGTCGCTTCGCGCAGCTTCTCGACGACGTCGGGGTCGGTGGCGAGAAATGCGTCGGTGGCGCCGAGGCTTAAGGCGAGGTCGAGCTTGGCCTGGGACAGGTCCACCGCCACCACCCGCCCGGCGCCGGAGGCGACCGCGCCTAGGATGGAGGACAGGCCGACGCCGCCGAGGCCCACCACGGCGACGCTCTCGCCCGGCTTCACCGCGCAGGTATTCACCACCGCGCCCACGCCGGTCATGACCGCGCAGCCGAACAGGGCCGCGTCCACGAGGTCTATGTCCTTGGAAATCTTGACGATCGAGCGGCGGGAGATGACCGCATACTCGGCAAATCCCGACACGCCGCACAGATGATAGGTGTCAGTGCCGTCGTCGCAGCGCAGGCGGCGGGCGCCGGAAATCAGCGTTCCCGCGCCATTGGCGGCGGCGCCGGGGCCGCACAATTGGGCGCGTCCGTCCAGGCAGGGCAGGCAATGGCCGCAGGTGGGGATGAAGCTCATGACGACGTGGTCGCCGGGGGCGAGGTCGGTGACGCCGGGGCCGGGTTCGACCACGATTCCGGAGGCTTCATGGCCCAGCACCATGGGCGTCTGGCGCGGGCGGTCGCCGTTGATTACCGAGAGATCTGAATGACATACGCCGGCGGCGGCGATCTTGATGAGGACTTCGTCGCGCCCCGGGGGGTCGAGATTGACCTCCTCGATGGTGAGCGGCCGTGTCTCGGCATAAGGGCGCGCGACCGGTGACGAGCGCAGCACGGCGGCTTTCATACGCATGACATCCTCCCCGAACCTAAAGTCCTGAATCAATTTGTCTTTCGCCAATCCTCCGCAGACGCGAAGCGGTATGCCGCGGAGGACTCGGTGGGGGAAGATGACGCTTGTCGGACAAAAAGAGAAGTGGGGTCGGGGTGATGGGGGCCAGACGCCGGGGCGATAACGCAGCCGAGAAGTTCCCGGTATCAGCGCTCCGCGCGCGCGATTACCCGCATTAATTCCTCGATTTTTACCGCTTTTTCCTCGGTGTTCCCCGAGGCGATGGCATGGGCCACGCAATGGGCGACGTGATCGCGCAGCACCTCCTCCTCGGCGCGGCGCAGGGCGGCCCGCACGGCGGAAATCTGCGTCACGATGTCGATGCAGTAGCGGTCCTCCTCCACCATGCGGCCGATGCCGCGCACCTGGCCCTCGATGCGGCTGAGGCGCTTGGCGACGGAGGCTTTGGCGGTGGGTCCCATGGCTTGTCATTTACCCCAGGGGGGTATAAAAGACAAGATGAAATACCCCCAAGGGGTAATCCCCCCGTCCGCTGATCCAGCGCAAGGCGGGGGCGGCCCCGGCAGGATGGAATGCGGACATGAGCGCGCACCGGCACGATCCCTCGTCTTCCAGCGCGAGCCCCTGCTGCTCCGGCGGGGCGCAGGCCGGCCCTGGCGCGCCGCACGGCGCGTCCGCCCGGGATGCCGCCGCGAAGGATGCCCCCGCCTGCTGCGCCCCGCCCCCGCCGCTGGACCTGTCGGCCCCGGCGGGCGGCTGCTGCGGCGGGGCGGGACACGCTTCCGCACACCCCTCCAGTCACGGCCCCGCCGGTTCCCCACCCCCCGCCAAGGACCCGGTCTGCGGCATGGATGTGGACCCCGACAGCGCCAAGCACCGGGCCTCCCATCACGGCCAGCCCTTCTTCTTTTGCAGCGCCGGCTGCAAGACCAAGTTCGAGGCCGACCCGGAGCGCTATCTCTCGGGCGCGCCCCGCCCCGCCGCGCCGGTGCCGGAAGGCACGATCTTCACCTGCCCGATGCACCCGGAGGTGCGGCAGGTCGGCCCCGGCGCCTGCCCCCTCTGCGGCATGGCGCTGGAGCCCGAGACGGTCAGTCTCGACGACGGCCCCAATGCCGAACTCCTGGACATGAGCCGCCGGTTCTGGATCGGCCTCGTCCTCACTTTGCCGGTCTTCGTGCTGGAGATGGGCCAGCATCTGTTCCGCCTCCATCTCCTGCCCCAGCAGACTTCCAATTATGTCCAGTTCGCGCTGGCGAGCCCGGTCGTGCTGTGGGCCGGCTGGCCCTTCTTCACGCGCGGCGCGGCCTCGGTGCGCTCGGGCCATCTCAACATGTTCACGTTGATCGCGCTGGGCACCGGCATCGCCTTTCTTTACAGCCTCGCGGGCACCTTCGCCCCCGGCCTGTTCCCGCCCGCCTTTCGCGCCCATGGCGCGGTGCCGGTCTATTTCGAGGCGGCGGCGGTCATCACGGTGCTGGTCCTGCTGGGGCAGGTGCTGGAATTGCGGGCGCGCGAGCGCACCTCCGGTGCCATCAAGGCCCTGCTGGGCCTTGCCCCCTCCACCGCGCGCCGGATCACCGACGGCCATGAGGCGGACGTGCCGCTGGAAGCGGTGAGCGTCGGCGACCTGGTGCGCGTGCGCCCCGGCGAGAAGGTGCCGGTGGATGGCGAGGTGGTGGACGGCCAGTGTGCGGTGGATGAAAGCCTCGTCACGGGCGAACCCCTTCCCGTGCTGAAGCGCGTGGGCGACCCGGTGGTGGCCGGCACGCTGGCCTCGGGCGGCGGCTTCGTCATGCGCGCGCGCAAAGTGGGCCGCGACACGCTGCTTGCCCGCATCGTGCAGATGGTGGCGCAGGCGCAACGCTCGCGCGCGCCCATTCAGCGCCTCGCGGATGCGGTGGCGGGCTGGTTCGTGCCGGCGGTGCTCGCGGCGGCGCTCGCCGCCTTCACCACCTGGTATCTGGTGGGGCCGGAGCCGCGCCTCACCTTCGCGCTGCTGGCCGCCGTCTCGGTGCTCATCATCGCCTGCCCCTGCGCGCTCGGTCTCGCCACGCCCATGTCCATCATGGTGGGGGTCGGGCGCGGCGCGCAGGCCGGCATCCTGGTGCGCGATGCTGCCGCCCTGGAGGCCATGGAGCGCGTGGACGTACTGCTCATGGACAAGACGGGCACGCTCACGGAAGGCAAGCCCAAGGTCATCAAGGTGCGCCCTTTGACTCTCGCGCGCGAGGATCTGCTGCGCCTCGCCGCCGGCCTTGAGGCGGCGAGCGAACATCCTTTGGCCGCCGCCATCGTCGCGGAAGCCCGCGCCAAGGGCGTCGCGCCGGGTGCCGTCTCGGGTTTCCAGAGTCCCACGGGCAAGGGCGTCATCGGAACCGTGGAGGGCCGCGCCGTCGCCATCGGGCAGGATGCGCTGATGGCGGACCTCTGCGTCTCCACCGCGCCCCTGGAGGAGGAGGCCGAGCGGCTGCGCCGGTTTGGCGCCACCGTGGTCTTCGTCGCCGTGGACGGGGCGCTCGCGGGGCTGCTCGCCATTGCCGACCCGGTGAAGGCGACCAGTGCCGAGGCTCTCGCCGCGCTGAAGGCGGACGGCATCCGGGTGGTGATGGTCACCGGCGATGCGCGCGGCACCGCCGAGGCGGTGGCCAAGCAATTGGGCATTGCCGACGTGGAAGCGGGCGTGACGCCCGAGCGCAAGGCCGACCTCGTGGTGCACTACAAGGCGCAGGGCCATGTGGTCGCCATGGTGGGCGACGGGGTGAATGACGCGCCCGCCTTGGCCACGGCGCATATCGGCATCGCCATGGGCACGGGCACCGACATCGCCATGGAAAGCGCGGGCATCACCCTTTTGAAGGGCGATCTTGCCGGCATCGTGCAGGCGCGGTCCTTGTCCCGCGCCACCATGCGCAACATCCGGCGCAATCTGTGGTTCGCCTTCGGCTATAACGCGCTGGGCGTGCCGGTCGCGGCGGGCGTGCTCTATCCCGCGCTCGGCCTGCTGCTCTCGCCCATGGTGGCGGCGGCGGCCATGTCGCTGTCCTCGGTGAGCGTCATCGCCAACGCCCTGCTGCTGCGCCGCTGGACGCCGTGAGGCCCGAAGCCAGGATGGCGCGCGCCCCTTGCGCGGGCGACGGCGGGCGGCGAAGAATGGCGCGGACATGACCGCGCCCTTCGCCATCCTCCCCTACACGCCCGAGCATCACCAAGCGATATCGGACCTGTGGGTCGCCACCTGGGCGAAGACCATGCCGGACATCGATTTCGAGGCGCGCCGGCCCTGGTTTCACGGCCATCTGGAGGCGCTACGCGCGGGCGGGGCGGAGCTGCATGTGGCGCAGGCGCGGGACGGCGCCCTCGCCGGCTTCGTCGCCATCCATCCCGGCACCGGCTATCTGGACCAGCTCGCGGTCGCACCCGCTTTCTGGGGCCAGGGCGCGGCCGAGGCCCTGATGGCGGCGGCGAAGACGCGCGCGCCCGGCGGCATCGAGCTCGATGTGAACCATGACAATCCCCGCGCCATCGCCTTTTATGAGCGGCTGGGGCTCAAGATCATGTCCGCGAGCACCAATCCCGCCTCGGGCCGCGCCATCTGGCGCATGGCCTGGCGGCCGGACGAGAGCATCTGATCAGGTTGAACCAACCTGATCGGTGAATCAGTCTCTAAAATATTGATAGAACACGCTCCGCTTCGCGCCCCCTACCCGTCCGCCTCTTCCTTCAGGATTTCCAGGCGCAGCCATTCCTCCTCGGCCGTGTCGAGCTCCGCCTGGGCCTTGGCGAGGGCGGCGGAGGTCTTTTCGAACTTGGCCGGGTTCTTGGCATACAGGTCCGGATCGGCCATCTGCGCACCGAGCTTTTCGATTTCCGCGCGCAGCCCGTCCATGGTCTTGGGCAGGCTTTTGAGCGCGTGCTGCTCCTGGAAGGTGAGACGCGGCTTCTTGGGCGCGGCAGCCTTTGCGGGCGCGGGCGCGGATGCAGACGCCTTGGCGGCGGGGGCAGCGGCCCCGCGCGCCTGAACCCCGTGGCCGCGTTGATTGACGAGATCGGAATAGCCGCCGGCATATTCCACGAAGCGCCCGTCGCCCTCCGCAGCGATCACCGAGGAGACGGTGCGGTCCAGGAAATCGCGGTCATGGCTCACCAGCAGCACCGTGCCGGGATAGTCCGCGACCATTTCCTGGAGCAGATCCAGGGTTTCCAGATCAAGGTCGTTGGTGGGCTCGTCCAGCACCAGCATGTTGGACGGCAGCGCCAAAGCGCGGGCCAGCATGAGGCGCGCCCGCTCGCCGCCCGAGAGCACGCGCAGCGGGGAATTGGCCTGGTCGGGCGTGAAGAGGAAGTCCTTCAGATAGCCCATCACATGCTTGGGCTGGCCGCCCACCATGAGCGTGTCGCCTCCGCCCCCGGTGAGGGCGTCGCGCAGGCTCATTTCCGGGTCGAGCGCGGTGCGCTTCTGGTCGAGGCTGGCAATCTCGAGATTGGCGCCGATCTTCACGCTGCCGCTGTCCGGGGCGAGATCGCCGATCAGCATCTTCAGGAGCGTGGTCTTGCCCGCGCCATTGGGGCCGACAATGCCGACCCGGTCGCCGCGCAGGATGCGGGTGGAGAAGGGGCGCACCGCATGAAGATCGCCGAAGCTCTTGGCGATCTCCTTGGCCTCGATCACCAGCTTGCCGGAAACATCCCCCTCGGTGACGGTCATCTTCACCGCGCCGGGGCCGCGCCGTTCCTCGCGCCGGTCCTTGCGCATGGCATGGAGGTCGCCGAGGCGGCGCACATTGCGCTTGCGGCGGGCGGTGACGCCGTAGCGCAGCCAGTCCAGTTCCGCGACGATCTTGCGGTCGAGCTTGTGGCGCTCCTTTTCCTCCTGCTCCAGCACATCGTCGCGCCAGCCCTCGAAGGCGGAAAAGCCCTGGTCGATGCGGCGCGTCGTGCCCCGGTCCAGCCAGATGGTGGAGCGCGACAGGTTTTCCAGAAAGCGGCGGTCATGGCTGATGATGACCATGGCGGAGCGCAGGCTTTTCAATTCGCTTTCCAGCCACTCGATCACCGGGAGGTCGAGATGGTTGGTGGGCTCGTCCAGCAGCAGCACGTCGGGCTCGGGCGCAAGCACGCGGGCGAGCGCCGCACGGCGTGCCTCCCCGCCCGACAGGCGCGCGGGGTCTTCCTCGCCGGTCAGGCCGAGCTGTTCGAGGAGATAGCGGGCACGATAGGGCTCATCCCCAGGCCCAAGGCCGGCTTCCACATAGGCCAGCGCGGTCGGAAAGCCGGAAAAGTCCGGCTCCTGGGGCAGATAGCGAACGGTGGCGCCCGGCTGCACGAAGATGGTGCCGGAATCCGGCTCGCCGATGCCGGCCGCGACCCGCAACAAGGTGGACTTTCCCGAGCCGTTCCGGCCCACGAGGCAGATGCGCTCGCCCGGCGCGACGGAAAGCTCCGCCCCATCGAGCAGGGGCGTCGCGCCGAAGCGCAGATGAATGTCCTGAAGCTGGATGAGGGGAGGTGCCATGGGCGCGGCTTAACCCAAGTCCGCGGTCAAGGGAACCGCGGAGCGGATTTCCACGCGCACCCGGTCGCGCCCCGGCACGATCTCGCGGAGAGACGGCACCACCAGCCCCGCCGCCGCGCGGCGGTCCGATGCAAGGCAATGCCGACGCGAGGCGACACCGGCACAAGGCGACGCCGATTGCGGCGGCGCGTGCGCCAATGCCGACGCGCCGGGCCGAAACGCCCTCGCGCGCTCCCTTCGAAAACCGGTCGACCGCTTCCGGCCGCCTGTTTTTCCGGCCTCAGTGCACCGTGGCGGGGCGCAGCTTGGCGATCTGATCCTTGAGTACGAGCTTGCGGCGCTTCAATTCCGCAAGACGCAGCGGATCGGAGGCGGGGCTGGCGAGTTCCTTGGAGATTTCCGTATCGAGCGCCGCGTGCCGGCGCTGAAGCTCCTGAAGGTGCGACTGGACGGACATATTCGACCTCTCCCTGTCTGCAACGGGAATCAGTCTGTCACGGAGCCGGCGAAGAGTCGACCACATCGGGGTAGGTTTTCGTGCTGAACGACTAGACTTTCTGCGGCGCCGCTCCAGTGATCCGTTTGATTTATAAGGGAAACCTTGCATCCCTATTTTGGAGGTTCGGCGCGGGCGCGCGCCGGCCGGGGGCTGCGCGGACGCGGCGCTTGCAGCCGGCGGGCAGCGTGCCATATTCCATCCACGGGTCCGGTCCGGGGCTTTGCGGAACACTAGATGACCAGTGACGATGAACGCGAAGTGCGCGCGCTGCTGGAGCGCCTGCGCCAGGAGCATCGGGATCTCGACGCGGCCATCGCCGCCTTGTCGTCGGTCAGCGGGCCGGATGTGCTCCAGCTTCAACGGCTGAAGAAGCGCAAGCTCCATCTCAAGGACCGCATCAGCCATCTGGAAGACGAGCTGTTCCCGGACATCATCGCCTGAGCGGCGTGAAAGACGCGGCCGCCGCGCTTCGGGACGGCCGCGCGAGGCTCAGAGCTGGCCGAGCAGGGACTGGGCGCTGGAAATGTCCGCCTTGGAGGGCACGTCCTCCACATTGAGGGCGGTCACCTTGCCGTCCTCGACGATCATGGAATAGCGCTTGGAGCGCACGCCGAGGCCCGCCGCCGCGCCGTCGAAGGTGAGGTCGAGGGCGGTGGCGAATTCCGCCGCCGGGTCGGCGAGGAACAGGATCTTGCCGTCCGCGCCGGACGCCTTCTCCCAGGCGCCCATGACGAAGGGATCGTTCACCGAGACCACCGCGATCGCGTCCACGCCCTTGGCGAGGATCTCGTCGGCGCGGGCGATATAGCCCGGCAGGTGGTTCTTGTGGCAGGTGGGGGTGAAGGCGCCGGGCACCGCGAACAGCACCACGCGCTTGCCCTTGAACACCTCGTCCGTGGTCTTGGGCACCGGCCCGTCGGCCGTGCTCACGCGGAAGGTGGCGGCAGGCAGGGTGTCGCCGACAGAAATGGCCATGATTGTCTCCGCTCGGGGCTTGCCGGCCGCGCCCGCCGGAGCCGTTCCGAGGGTGCGCAGGTCCGGTCGCTGGAACATGGATCACGCGATCGCGCGGCGCCGCTGAGCGGGCCGAGGAACCGCATCGGCCGGCACCGAAGGCCGCCGGCGGCCCGACAATAGAGGCAATTTTCCGCCGGGGAAGGGGCGATCAGTCTTTCGGCAGGGTGATCGGCGTTTCCACCGCGCGCGCGCCGTCCACCAGGGTCAGGCGCAGCTGCGCGCCCTTCCAGCTGGCGCCGGAGGGCAGCCCGTCCAAAGCAAAGGTGAAGCGGGTGCGGCCCGGCCCGTCCGCCGCGCGGGCCGGCACCGGCAGCGCCCACGCCTCGCTCGGCCCCTCGGCGAACAGGTCGGCCTTTTCGGACGCGGTGTCGGCGATCACGCTCAGCACCGGCGGCTGCGCCGAGCGGTCCAGCGTGAAGGAGGCGATGGCGGGCGCGCTCGCGCCGATCGGGGCGGAAGCGGGCAAGGCTGCGCGGGCCGCCGCCAGCGCGGCATTGGGGCTGCCCCCGCCCGGCGCCACATCCAGAGAGACCTGGGCCTGGGCCGGCACGCAGAGCGCCTCGCACACCGCGAAATCCAGCGCGAGATCCAGCCGCGTCGGCTTGTCGGCGGCCTCCAGCATCACCCGCACGGGCAGGATCACCGTGCCGCCCTTATAGCCGATGGAATAGCCGCTCGCCCCGTCCGAGAAGCGGCGCGGCGCCGGGAAGGACACCTGCGCCCCCGTCACATTGCGCGAGCCGGACCAGTCGAAGCGGGGCGGGATGCCGCTGTCGCCGGGATAGCGCCAATAGGTCTTCCAGCCCGCATCGAGCCGGATTTCCACCCCCGCCTCCAGCGCGCCATCCGCGATCCCGCCCGTGACCAGGCGCACCTGCGCGCCCTGGGTCTTCACCCAAGGCGATTCGCCCGCCTGGGCGAGGAGGGGCAGGAACAGGCCGGCGACACCAAGGGCGAGGCCGCAGAGACGGGCGCCGGCACCGGCGCGAAAAGAGGCACGGGCAATCATGCTCTTCGCCTAGCGCGTCAAGGCGGCGAGCGCAAAGGGCGAACGCGCACGTTCCCGTGACGCGGGGACCGCTTCCGCGCGCGATGCCACCAAGGGCGTTTTCAAATCGCGGAGGGCGGGTTAGGCTTTCCCGATGACGGTCGATCCGAAGAGCCGCGCCGGCACAGGCACACGCGAGTTTCTCGACGGGAAGATGCTGATCGCCATGCCCGCCATGGAAGATGAGCGTTTCTCCCGCTCCGTGATCTATCTGTGCGCCCATTCCGAGGAAGGGGCCATGGGGATCGTGGTCAACCAGCCCGCGCCCCATATCAAGTTCGCGGACCTGCTGGTGCAATTGGACGTGGTGCCCGCCGCGCGCCGCATCCTCCTGCCCAAGACGGCGGATGCTGTGAAAGTGCTGCGCGGCGGCCCGGTGGAGACCGGGCGCGGCTTCGTGCTGCATTCGGCGGACTACTTCGCGGAAAACTCCACCCTCGCCATCGATGATAGCATCTGCCTTACCGCGACCCTGGACATTTTGAAAGCCATTGCCGGCGGACAAGGCCCGGCGAGCGCGGTGCTCGCGCTCGGCTATGCGGGCTGGGCGCCGGGGCAGTTGGAAACCGAGATCCAGGCCAATGGCTGGCTGCATTGCCCCGCCGACCCGGAGCTGGTGTTCGGCGACGGCGTCGAGGGGAAATATGAGCTGGCGCTGAGCCGCCTCGGCATCGAGCCCGGCATGCTCTCCCTGGATGCCGGCCACGCCTAGAGCGCGATCCGATCAGATTGAAACAATCTGATCGGTGAATCGCCCTCCAACTCTTTGATAGAGCATGCGCCAGCCGCGCGGCGCAGGTGCGTGCTACCCCGCCGCCTGACGGCGCCGGCGCGTCTCGCCCGAGGCGGGCTGGAACAGGGTGCGGGTTTCCTCGCTGGTCAGCGGCTCGCCAAGCAGCACGCCCTGCGCATATTCCGCGCCGAAGGCCGCCATTTCCTCGGCCTCCGCCTCCTTCTCCACCCCTTCGGCGATAACGTCCATGCCGAGCGAATGGGCAAGGTCGATGATGGAGCCGACGATCACCGGCCGCGCCGCGCGGGCCGCCCCCTTTGCGCTCTCCTGCACGAAACGGCGGTCGATCTTGATGGTGTCGAAGGGGAAACGCTGGAGATAGGAGAGCGCCGACTGGCCGGTGCCGAAATCATCCAGGCACAGGCCCGCGCCCAATTCCCGGATGCGCGCCAGCATGACGGCGGCATATTCGGGGTTTTCCATCACCAGGGCCTCGGCCACTTCCAGCTTCAGCGAGCCGGGCGCCACAGCATTGCGTGCGAGCACGGCCTTGAGATCCTGGATCAGATCGTGCCGCAGCAACTGGCGCGAGGAGACGTTCACATGCATGAACAAGGGCGGCTCCACCCGCACCTGACGCTGCCATTGGGCGAGCTGGCGCGCCGCCTTCTCAAGGGCAAACAGCCCAAGGTCGAGGATCAGCCCGCTTTCCTCCGCCAGCGGCAGGAATTCCCCCGCCGCCAATTCCCCGAGGGTGGGATGACGCCAGCGCAGGAAGGCCTCGAAGCCGCCAATGCCCCGGTCCGCGAGCCGCACGATGGGCTGGAAGCGCACGAAAATCTCGTCGCGCTCCAGCGCCTGGCGCAGATCGGCCTCCAGCGAGACGCGATCGATCTTCTGCTGGCGCATGGCCGGGCGGAACACCTCGATGCGGTCGCCGCCGATGCGCTTGGCGAAATACATGGCGAGTTCCGCGTCCTTCAGCACCTCGTTGCGCTTGGCAAGGTCGGGGCCGGCAAGAACGAGGCCGATGGAGGCGGTGATGAACACCTCGCGGTCGGCAAAGGTGATGGGCGCGCGCAGCGAGCGGCGCAGCGTGTCGGCGAAAGTGGTGATGCGCTCGGGATCGCGCTCGGACAGCAGAATCAGACCGAACTGGTCGCCGGAGACGCGCGCCAGCGTGTCCTGCGGCTTCATGAGACGCATCATGCGCCGCGCCACGGTCAACAGGATGGAATCGGCCATGGCCATGCCGACGGACAAATTCACCTGCTTGAAGCGGTCGAGGTCGATGAACATGACCGTGGGCTTCAGCGTGTCGTCGATGCGCGCGAAGGTGATGGCCTGATCGAGCCGGTCGAGGAAGAGCTCGCGGTTGGGCAGGCCGGTGAGATTGTCGCGCACCGCGTCATGCAGCAGGCGCTCGGCCGCCATGCGGTCGCCGGTCACGTCGGTCAGGGTGCCGATGCAGCGCACCACCTCGCCGTCCGCGCCCACCACGGGCCGCGCCCGCAGATTGAAGGTGAGATAATGCCCATCTATGGCGCGCAGGCGAAAATCCTGGTCGATGCGGCCGCGCCGCTGGTCGATGATGCCGTCCAGCGTCGCGCGGAAGCGGTCGCGGTCGGCGGGGTGCAGCACTTCCAGCCAGCCCGCCGCCTCGGTCTCCAGTGAACGGCGCTTGAGGCCGAGCGCCTCCTCGGCCTCGGGCGAGGTGTAGATGCGGTCGCTGTCCACGTCCCAGTCCCACACCATATAGCCGGAGCCGGCGAGGGCCAGCGCGCGCCGCTCCAGCTCGGAGGATGAACCCTGGATGGCGCCGAGACCGGCAAAGGCGTGCTGCATCACCGTGAAGCCGATGAGCATGACGATGAGGACGAGGCCGCCGGAGAGCGCGGGCGCCACCATGTCGTTGGTGACGAGACCTTCCACCGTGAGGCCCGCCATGACCACCCACACCACCAGAAGCAGCCAGGTGGGGATGATCAGCACCGCGCGGTCATAGGAATGCTGCGAGAGCCAGATGATGACGGCGAGCCCCAGCACCGCCACCGCGAACAGCGACAGGCGCGCGATGCCGGCCGCCACCGGCGCGTCCAGCAGCGCCACCACCACCAGGGCGGCGAGGAAAACCAGCCAGCCCGCCGCCACATGCATGTAGCGCACATGCCAGCGGTTGAGATTGAGATAGGCGAACAGGAACACCAGCAGGGTCGCGGTGAGGATCGCTTCGCCCGCCGCGCGCCAGAATTGCTCGGCGATGGGGGAAAGGCCGAACACCTTGGACCAGAAGGAGAAGTCGAGCCCGATATAGCCCAGCACCGCCCAGGCGAGCGCGGCGGCGGCGGGAAACATGACCGAGCCCTTCACCACGAACAGGATGGTGAGGAAGAGCGCCAGCAGCCCGGCAATGCCGATGACGATGCCGTGATAGAGGGTGAAGCTGTTGACCTTGTCCTTATAGGCGTCCGGCTCCCACAGATAGAGCTGGGGCAGATTGGGTCCCGCGAGTTCCGCGATGAAGGTCACGGTGGAGCCGGGATCGAGCGTGACGAGGAACACGTCCGCGTCCGGTGCGGCCTGCCGCTCCGGCTTGAAGCCCTGGCTCGGCGTCAGATTGAGGATGCGCCGGTTGCCGAGGTCCGGCCAGAACAGGCCCGAGCCCACCATGCGGTAGAAGGGCGCGACGATCAGCCGGTCCACCTGCTCGTCGGTGTTGTTGGACAGGGCGAAGACGATCCAGTCCGCTTTCTGGCGCCCGTCAGCGGCATGGACCTCGATGCGCCGAACGATGCCGTCCGCGCCGGGCACGGTGGAAATCTGAATGCGGTCGGTTTCGGTGGCGATGCGCTCGACGGCGGGGAGCAGGTCGGTCACGCGGGCGTCCAGGCGGATCGCCACCGCTTCCACCGCCTGCGCCGGCGCCAGCGGCGCCAGGGCGGCGAGCAGCAGCACGCACAGGGCAAGGAAAAGACGCAACGGCAAGCCTCCGCGCCCGGCCTGCCGCCGGGTCGAAGTCCCATCACTAAAGCGCGGCTGCGGCCGGAGCAAGGCGAAGCCTCGGCCTTGGACGCGCAACCCCGCCCTGCGCGCGACGCTCACTCGACCTCCAGCACGATCTTGCCGAGATGGGCGCTGGCCTCCATGCGCGCATGGGCGGCAGAGGCCTGCGCGAGCGGGAAGGTCTCATCCATCAGCGGGCGGAGCGTGCCGGCGGCGATGAGCGGCCACACTTTTTCCTCCAGGGCCCGCGCGATGGCGGCCTTGTCCTTCAGCGGGCGCGAGCGCAGCGTCGCGCCGGTATGGGTCAGGCGCTTCAGCATGAGGCGCATGAAATCCACCTGCGCCTTCGAGCCGTCCTGAAACGCGATCTGGGCAATGCGCCCGTCGGTGGCGGCGGCCTCGAAATTGCGCTGGATATAGGCGCCGCCGATGACGTCGAGAATGACGTCCACGCCCTTTCCGCCGGTGGCCGCCTTCACTTCGGCGACGAAATCCTGGGTCTTGTAGTCGATGGCAAGGTCCGCCCCGAGCTTCAGGCAGGCCGCGCACTTTTCCGCCGAGCCGGCCGTGGTGAAGACGCGGGCGCCGAACGCCTTGCCGAGCAGGATGGCCGTGGTGCCGATGCCACCCGCCCCGCCATGGACCAGCAGCGTCTCGCCTGGCGCAAGGCGCGCGCGGTCGAATACATTGCTCCACACGGTGAAGAAGGTTTCGGGGATCGCCGCCGCCTCGATGAAGGAGACGCCCTCCGGCACGGGAAGCGCGGTCGCCTCCGCCGTCAGGCAATATTGCGCATAGCCCCCGCCGGTCACCAGGGCGCAGACCCGGTCCCCCACCGCAAAGCGCCGGGCCCCCTCGCCGAGCGCCACCACGGTTCCGGCGATCTCCAGGCCGGGAATGTCGGAGGCGCCGGGCGGCGGCGGATAGAGACCGCGCCGCTGCACCACGTCCGGCCGGTTGATGCCGGCCGCCGCCACCTTCACCAGGATCTCGCCCGGCCCGGGAACCGGCATGGGGCGCGTGCCGGGCACCAGCGCCTCGGGGCCGCCGGGCACGGGAATGGTGATGGCCGTCATGGTGGTGGGAAGCTCGATCATGGTGCGGTTTTCCGATGAGGCGGGGAATCGAAGGACACACCGTGACGGCGCGACGCGGGAGAAGATGGTGTAACAAAGCCCAAGTCGCGCGCAAATAAGGCGGAAGGGGAAGCGGCCCGCTTTCCCGGGCCCGCGCGAGAGACCATGGGATCACACACCGGAGGCGCGCATGATGGACGAAGACCTGCCCCGCCCGAAGCCGGCCACGCTGGAGCCGGGCGCCGACCTCTCCCGCCTTTCGGAGGCCGAGATCGAGGAGCGGATCGCGCTCTATCACAGCGAGATCGAGCGCCTGCGGGCGACGCTGGAGAAGAAGCGCGCCTCGCGCGACGCGGCGGCGTCGGTGTTCAAGTTCTGAACGGGGCGGCGGGCGGTTTGCGATTTTCCGCCGGGACATGCCCCCTCTCCCGCTTGCGGGGGAGGACTGGGGAGGGGGAAAGCGGCGGGAGATTTCGGAAAAGGGAAGGTCGGGGCGAAAAGAGCAAAAAGCCCAGGCCCGCCGAGGCCCACAGTGGCCCAACGCGAAAAGGCGCCCTCTCGGGCGCCGCGCGGTGTCGGAAAGCCGTTAAAATCCGCTTAACCCTTTTGCGTCATCCTGACGCTGTCCCGCGGGTGCATGGCCCGCCCGGACCGCGGCCAGCTCCGCC
>JBFMAV010000030.1:0-48735 GCA_040755535.1 Pseudomonadota bacterium
CGTGGGTTTCTTCTGGTCTCCCATCACGTCCGGGCGAGCCAGCCCCGGATCGGTGCCTCTGCCCCTTCGGCCTCCTTTGCTCGCGCGCCGGGGTGCGTTAGCCCCGCCGCGTCGGACACCCGCTGCCTTGCACCACCCGTCAGGCCGCTCCGGACGCGCCCCTCCTTGGTGCGAGGTGGGGGTACTGTAGCGGCAAATGGACGATGGGACAATAGTCCTTGTGATATTTTTCCTATTAGAGTGACGCGACGGGCCCGGCATTCGAGCCGCCCATCGCGCGCGCCTCCCCCTCACGGCATCAGAGCGATCTGCTCCAGGCCCATGGTCTCCGGGAAGCCGAGCACCAAATTCATGTTCTGAACCGCCTGGCCGGACGCGCCCTTCACCAGATTGTCCGTGGTGGAGACCAGGATGGCGCGGCCCTCCGCGCGGTCGGCCACCACGCCCATCATCACCATGTTGGCCCCCCGCACATGGCGCGAATGGGGAACCTGGCCGAAGGGGGAGACGTGGATGAAAGGCTCGCCCTGATAATAATCCACCAGGATCTTGTGCAGGTCCTCGGCCTTGGCGCCGGTGGTGCGCACATAGAGCGTCGCATAGATGCCCCGGTTCATGGGCACGAGATGCGGCACGAACATGGGCGCCACGGGCCGGCCCGCGGCCTTGGAATATTCCTGGTCCAGCTCGCCCATATGGCGGTGCGCGCCGACCGAATAGGCATTGATGCCTTCCGACACTTCGGAAAACAGCATCGCCTCCTTGGCGGCGCGCCCCGCGCCGGACATGCCGGTCTTGCTGTCGATCACAATCGTATCGGGATCGATGGCGCCGGCCTCCAGCAGCGGGATCGCCGGCAGGATGGCGGTGGTGGTGTGGCAGCCGGGATTGGCGACCAGCCGGGCCTTGCGGATCTCGTCGCGATAGATTTCCACGAGCCCGAACACCGCCTCCTGCTGGAGGTCGAGCGCGGCGTGAGGATGGCCGTACCATTTCTCGTACATGCCGGGATCGGACAGGCGGAAGTCGGCGGACAGATCCACCACCTTCACCTTGGGCGCCGCCTCGAACACCCGCTTGATGACCTGCTGGGTGGTGGCGTGCGGCAGGGCGCAGAACACCAGATCGACGGCGGAGAAATCCACGTCGTCGATGGTCACCAGCTTGGGCAGGGGAAAGGGCGCGAACTGGGGGAAGACCTCGGCCATGGTCTGGCCGGCCTTGCGGTCCGCCGTCAGCGCGACGATCTCGACGCGCGGATGGCGCAGCAGCAGGCGCACCAGCTCGGAGCCCGTATAGCCCGAGGCCCCCAATACCGCGATCCTGGCCTTCGCCGCGTCCGTCATGCGCCTGTCTCCCGTGCATGGAGCATCTTGCCCGCCACAGGCGGGGCGAGGGTGTTTACACCCGGTGCCTGACGCGCGGAAGACATGTCGCGGCACGCCACCCTTGCGCGGATCGCGCCCCCCGCCCCATGTTTACGGTCCGTTCCGCTCGACCGCGCAAGCTGACATGCTAAGGGAAAGCGATTCGCCCGCCGCACGCGATTGAGAGCCGATGTCCGAACCCGACGACCTGTTCAACCGCCCTGCCCCGAAGGCCCCGGCCCGCACCCGCGCGCCGGCCAGCGTCCCCGCCATGGCGAGCGACTATACGGCTGCGCATATCGAGGTGCTGGAGGGTCTGGAGCCGGTGCGCCGGCGGCCGGGCATGTATATCGGCGGCACGGACGCGAAGGCGCTGCATCACCTGTTCGCCGAGGTGATCGACAATTCCATGGACGAGGCGGTGGCGGGGCACGCCTCCTTCATCGAAGTGCAGCTCGGCAAAGACGGTTTTCTTACCGTGACCGACAACGGGCGGGGCATTCCGGTGGAGCCGCACCCGAAATTCCCGAAGAAGAGCACCGTCGAAGTCATCATGACGACGCTCCATGCGGGCGGAAAGTTCGACAGCAAGGTCTATGAGACCTCGGGCGGCCTCCACGGCGTGGGCGTGTCGGTGGTGAATGCGCTCTCCGACCTTCTGGAGGTGGAGGTGGCGCGCAACCAGACGCTCTACCGCCAGATCTTCTCCAAGGGCCACCCCAAGGGCCCGCTTCAGGAGGTGGGCCGCGCGCCCAACCGGCGCGGCACGCGCATCCGCTTCCATCCCGACCCGGAGATTTTCGGCGCCGCCGCCCATTTCGATCCCGCGCGCGTGTTCCGCATGGCGCGCTCCAAGGCCTATCTGTTCGGCGGCGTGGAAGTGCGCTGGTCGTGTGATCCCGAGCTGCTGGCCGGCACGACCGGCGTGCCGGAAAAAATGACCTTCCGCTTTCCCGGCGGACTCAAGGACTATCTCGCGGCCGACATCGAGGGTCAGACCCTGGTGCATCCCGACATCTTCGCCGGGCGCATCCAGAAGACCGGCGGCCATGGCAGCGTGGAATGGGCCGTGGCCTGGGTCGCGGACGCGGACGGGGGCGTCTCCTCCTATTGCAACACCATTCCCACGCCCGATGGCGGCACCCATGAGAACGGCCTGCGCCTCGTCCTGCTGAAGGGCCTGAAGGACTATGGCGAGCGCAGCGGCCAGGGCAAGCGGGCGAGCGTGCTCACCGGCGACGACGTCACCACCGGCTGCGCCGCCATGCTCTCGGTCTTCGTGCGCGAGCCCGAATTCCAGGGCCAGACCAAGGATCGCCTCGCCACCGCCGAGGCCTCGCGCATCGTCGAGCAGGCGCTGCGCGACCCGCTGGACCATTGGCTCGCCGCCAATCCCACCCAGGCGACCCGCCTGCTGGACCATGTGATCGACCGCGCCGAGGAGCGGTTGCGCCGCAAGCAGGAGAAGGAAATCTCCCGCAAGACGGCGGTGCGCAAGCTGCGCCTGCCCGGCAAGCTCGCGGACTGCTCCAACACCGAGGCGGCGGGCTCGGAACTCTTCATCGTGGAGGGCGATTCGGCGGGCGGCTCCGCCAAGCAGGCGCGCGACCGCAAGACCCAGGCCGTGCTGCCCCTGCGCGGCAAGATCCTGAACGTCGCCAGCGCCGGGCGCGACAAGCTCGCCCAGAACCAGCAGCTTTCCGACCTCATGCAGGCGCTCGGCTGCGGCCCGCTCTCGCAATATCGCGAGGCGGACCTGCGCTATGAGAAGGTCATCATCATGACCGACGCGGACGTGGACGGCGCCCATATCGCCTCCCTCCTCGTCACCTTCTTCTTCCGCCAGATGCCCAAGCTGATCGAGGACGGCCATCTGTTCCTCGCCGTGCCGCCGCTCTATCGCATCTCCCAGGGGCCCAAGACGCTCTATGCACGGGACGATGCCCACAAGGACCTTCTCATGAAGAAGGAGTTCACCGGGCGCGGCAAGGTGGAGATCGGCCGCTTCAAGGGCCTCGGCGAGATGATGCCGGCGCAGTTGAAGGAGACCACCATGGACCCGCGCACCCGCACCTTGCTGCGGGTCACCATCGAGGATGCGGCCGCGGCGCTGACGGCCGACACGGTGGAACGCCTCATGGGCAACAAGCCGGAGGCCCGCTTCGCCTTCATTTCCGAGCACGCCGCCTTCGCGAGCGAGGAATTGCTGGATTTCTGAACTGTCCCCGCCCGATCCGCCGCCGGCTTGCCGCCTTGTCGCGAAAGGATTAAGTCGGAACGCGGCTTGCACGGACAGCGAGCGCGACGCCCGGATCCGCCGGGCCGGGAGCCAAGATGACCGCCGTTACGCTGATCGATAATTACGACAGCTTCACCTATAATCTCTGGCACTATCTCGGCGAGCTGGGCGCCTCGGTGACCGTGCATCGCAACGATGCGCGCGATGTGGAAGCGGTGCTGGGCGAGAAGCCCGACGCCATCGTCATCTCTCCCGGCCCCTGCACGCCCTCCGAAGCCGGCATCTGCCTCGATCTCATCGCCCGCGCGTCCAGCGAGGTGCCGCTGTTCGGTGTGTGCCTCGGCCATCAGGCCATCGGCCAGGTGTTCGGCGGCGACGTGATCCGCGCGCCGCTGCCCATGCACGGCAAGATGAGCACGATCCATCACGAGGGCCGCTCGGTGTTTCGCGGCCTCAATCGCGCCTTCCAGGCGACGCGCTATCACTCGCTGATCGTCGATCGCGGCACCCTGCCCGACGTGCTGGACGTGACCGCGCAGACCGATGACGGGCTCATCATGGGCCTCGCCCATCGCACCCTTCCGGTGCATGGGGTGCAGTTCCATCCCGAGAGCATCGCCTCGGAGAATGGCCACGCCTTGCTGCGCAATTTCCTGGAGCTTGCCGCCGCCTTCAACCGGACGAAGGACTGAGACATGGAGCAGTTCCGCCCGCTTCTCGGCAAGGTGGCGACCGGCGAAAGCCTGACGCGCGAGGAATCGGCCTATCTGTTCGACAAGATGATGTCGGGGGAGGCCACCCCCTCGCAGATGGGCGCGCTGCTCATGGGGCTGCGGGTGCGCGGCGAGACCGTGGACGAGATCGCCGGCGCGGTCTCCGTCATGCGGGCCAAGATGCTTCCCGTCGAGGCGCCCGATGAGGCGGTGGACATTGTGGGCACGGGGGGCGATGCCTCCGGCTCCTACAACATCTCCACCTGCGCCTCCTTCATTGTCGCGGGCGCGGGCGTGCCGGTGGCCAAGCATGGCAACCGGGCGCTGTCCTCGAAATCGGGCGCGGCGGATGTGCTGGCGGCGCTCGGCGTGCGCATCGACCTGTCGCCGGAGGCCATTTCCCGCTGCATCGCGGAAGCCGGCATCGGCTTCATGTTCGCCCCGTCCCACCACCCGGCCATGAAGCATGTGGGGCCGACCCGCGTGGAACTCGGCACCCGCACCATTTTCAACCTGCTGGGGCCGCTCTCCAATCCCGCCGGGGTGAAGCGCCAGATGGTGGGGGTCTATTCCAAGGCCTGGCTCACCCCGCTCGCCGAGGCGCTGAAGGCGCTCGGCTCGCAGCGCGCCTGGGTGGTGCATGGCTCCGATGGGCTGGACGAGATCACCCTGTGCGGCTCCACGTCCGTCGCGGCGCTGGAAGACGGGCACATCCACACCTTCGAGATCGATCCCGATCTGGTCGGCCTGCCGCGCGCCCAGCCCGAAGAGCTGAAAGGCGGGGACGCCGCGCACAATGCCGAAGCTCTGCGCGCCGTGCTGGATGGGGCGCGGAACGCTTATCGCCATGTGGCGGTGCTGAACGCCGCCGCCGCCCTGCTGGTCTCCGGTCGCGCCCGGGACCTCAGCGACGGGGTCACCATGGCGACCACCAGCCTCGACACGGGCTCCGCCCGCGCGCGCCTCGAAACCCTTGTCCATGTCTCGGAGCGGCTCGCGCCATGACCGATATCCTCGCCAAGATCGAAGCCTATAAGCGCGAGGAAATCGCCGCCGCCAAGGCCGCGCGCCCGCTGGCCGAGATCGAGGCCGCCGCCCGCGCCGCCGCCCCCGTGCGCCCCTTTGCGGGCGCGCTGCGCGCCGCCATCGCGGCCGGGCGCACCGCGCTCATCGCCGAGGTGAAGAAGGCGAGCCCCTCCAAGGGCCTGATCCGGGCCGATTTCGACCCCCCCGCCCTCGCCCGCGCCTATGAGGCGGGCGGCGCCGCCTGCCTGTCCGTGCTCACCGACGGCCCGTCCTTCCAGGGCGCGCCCGAATTCCTGATCGCCGCCCGCGCGGCCACGCACTTGCCGGTGCTGCGCAAGGACTTCATGCACGACACCTATCAGGTGGCGGAGGCGCGCGCCTGGGGCGCGGACTGCATCCTCATCATCATGGCCTCGGTGGACGATGCGCTCGCCGCCGACCTCTATGCCTGCGCCCGGGATTTCGGCATGGACGCCATCATCGAGGTGCATGACGACGCTGAACTGGACCGGGCGCTGGCCCTGCCCTGCCCGCTCATCGGCATCAACAACCGTAATCTGCGCACCTTCGAGACCGCGCTGGAGACCAGCGAGCGGCTCTCGGCCAAGGTGCCGGCGGAGCGCATCTGCATCGGCGAGAGCGGCATCTTCACGCCCGCCGACATTGCCCGCCTCGCGGCCTGCGACATCCGGGCCGTGCTGGTGGGCGAGAGCCTGATGCGCCAGGCGGACGTGACCGCCGCGACGCGCGCCCTGCTGGCGGCCTGAGGGCGACCACGCCCCCGGGACTATGATAGAACCGCCAAGCGGCCGGGACGCGCCATGCGCCCGGCCAAAAATGACCCAGGGAGAGCCGACCATGCGCCTTGCCTCGACCGCCGTCCTTCTCACGCTCCACGCCGGCCCGGCGCTCGCCGCCGATGTGACCGGAACCTGGATGACCCCGACCGACGAAGGGATCGTGGAGATCAAGGCCTGCGGCAGTTCGGTGTGCGGAACGCTGGTGTCGTCCGACGACATCAAGAAGAATCCGGCCCTGACCGATTCCAAGAATGCCGATGCGGCGCAGCGCAATCGCCCGCTCAAGGGCCTGCTCATGCTCTCGGGCTTCACCGGCGCGGGCGGAAGCTGGAGCGGCGGCAAGATCTACAATCCCGACGACGGCAAGACCTATACCGCCACGCTCACCCTGAAGGGCGACAATACGCTGGAAGTACGCGGCTGCGTGTTCGTGCCCCTGTGCCAGACCCAGACCTGGACGCGGGCCAAGTGAGCCCGAGGCGCGCGTGACCGAACTCACCCATCTCGACGCCGCCGGAGCCGCCCATATGGTGGACGTCTCCGGCAAGGACGTGTCGCTGCGCGAGGCGTTGGCGGAAGGCTGCATCCGCATGGCGGCAGCCACCCTCGATCTCATCCTCTCCGGCAATGCCAAGAAGGGCGACGTGATGGGCGTCGCGCGCATCGCCGGCATCATGGCGGCCAAGCGCACCCACGAACTGATTCCGCTCTGCCACCCGCTCATGCTGAGCAAGGTGGAGGTGGAGATCGTGCCCGCCCCCGCTTTGCCGGGCCTCGTCGTGACCGCGCGGGTGCGCACGTCGGGCCAGACCGGAGTGGAGATGGAGGCGCTGACCGCCGTCTCGGTCGCTTGCCTGACCCTCTATGACATGGCCAAGGCGGCGGATCGCGGCATGCGGATCGACGGCATTCGCCTGTTGGAAAAAGCCGGCGGCCGCTCGGGCCATTGGACGGCCGACACCTGACACGGAGTAAGCCCGATGGCCCTGATGCCCGTGGATGACGCGCGTGCGCTCGTTCTCGCCAGCGCGGCGCCTTTGCCCGCCGAGCCAGTCGCCATTGCCGACGCCGTGGGGCGGGTGCTGGCCGACGACCTCATCGCCCGCCGCAGCCAACCGGTGGCGGACATGTCCGCCATGGACGGCTATGCGGTGCGCGCCGCCGACATCGCGGCTCTGCCGGCGGACCTGGCTGTGATCGGGGAATCGGCGGCGGGGCGACCGTTTGCCGGCCCCGTCGCACCCGGCGCGGCAGCGCGGATCTTCACCGGCGCGCTCGTTCCGGACGGCGCCGATACGGTGGTGATCCAGGAAAACACGACGCGCGAGGGGCAGCGCGTGCGCGTGGTTCATCCCACCGAGCCCGGCCGCAACATCCGCAAGGCCGGCTTCGACTTCGCCGCAGGCGCGCCACTGCTGCCGGCCGGCCGCAGGCTCGACGCCCGTGCGGTGATGCTTGCCGCCGCCGCAGACCATGGGACGCTAGCGGTGCGCCGCCGTCCCCGCGTCGCCATTCTCCAGACGGGCGACGAATTGGTGCGTCCCGGCAGCGGCACCAAAGACCCCGCCGCCGTCATCGTCTCCAATGTCTATGGCATTGCTGCTCTGGCCCGCGCGGCCGGTGCCGAGGTGACCGACCTTGGCCTGGTGGGCGACACCATGGCCGCCACCGAGGCGGCCGTCGCGGGCGCCTTGGCGCAGGGATTCGATGTGCTGGTGACATCCGGCGGCGCCTCGGTGGGGGAGCATGACCTGATGGCGCCCGCCCTTCGTGCCCAGGGCATCGATCTCAGCGTCCATAAGATCGCGCTGCGGCCCGGCAAACCCTTGATGTTCGGTGCCCGTGGCGAGATGCGGGTGCTCGGCCTGCCGGGAAATCCGGTCTCGGCCTATGTGTGCGCCTTGCTGTTCCTGGTGCCGCTGCTGAATGCGCTCCAGGGGGCGCCGGCCGAGCTTGCGCTCCTGCCCGCGCGCCTCGGCGCGGACGTGAAGGCCAATGACCAGCGCCGCGACTATATGCGCGCGACCCTCATCACGGCACCCGACGGCGGGCGTGTCGCCACGCCCTTGCCGAGCCAGGATTCGGCCATGCTGAGCGCCCTTTACCGGGCCGACGGCCTGCTGATTCGCGAGGCGGGCGCGCCCGCCGGCACGGCCGGCGACCTCTGCAAAGTCTTGCCGTTCCTCGACTGAAATGGCGTTTACGCCATGTTCACGCTTGCGGAACACAAAAGGAACGGCTAAAGGTTGTTCCCGATTTGTTTCCGATCCCTTTCGGTACGGAAGCGGGGAACGGGGAGCCGAAGGACGGGGCGGCCATGCTCACTCGCAAGCAATATGATCTGTTGCGCTTCATTCATGAGCGCCTGAAGGAGACGGGGGTTCCACCCTCCTTCGACGAGATGAAGGAGGCGCTGGATCTGCGCTCCAAGTCCGGCATTCACCGCCTGATCACGGCGCTGGAGGAGCGCGGCTTCATCCGCCGCCTGCCGAATCGCGCCCGGGCGCTGGAGGTGGTGCGCCTGCCGGACAGCGTGGCGCCGGGCTTGGCCTCGCCACGTGCGGCACGCGGCTTCTCGCCGAGCGTCATCGAAGGAAGCCTCGGGCGCGTGCGCCCACCCGCCGAGGATGAAGAGGTGGCGCCCACCGTCACGGTCCCGGTCATGGGCCGGATTGCCGCCGGCACGCCCATTTCGGCCATTCAGAGCCGCAGCCACACGCTGAACCTGCCGCCGGAAATGCTGGGCACGGGCGAGCATTTCGCCCTGGAAGTGCGCGGCGACAGCATGATCGAGGCCGGCATTCTGGACGGCGACACGGTGCTGATCCGCAAGTGCGACACGGCCGATACCGGCGACATCGTTGTGGCGCTGGTGGACGACGAGGAAGCCACCTTGAAGCGCCTGCGCAAGAAAGGCGCGTCCGTCGCGCTGGAGGCCGCCAATCCCTCCTACGAGACTCGGATTTTCGGCCCCGACCGGGTGCGCATCCAGGGCCGCCTCGTGGGCCTGATGCGGCGCTACTGAGCGCCGCGCCGTCTCGTCACGGCGCCGACACGGTGAAAATGCGAACGGCCGGCCCCTCGGGACCGGCCGTTTTGCTGTCTCGGCCTTCAGCGGCGCGCCTCCCGGCGGATCGGGGCGTTGCCCCGACCCTGAGGCTCACGCCTCCTTAGGCTTCAGCGTCGCCTTGACGATGGTGTCGGGATCCTTCACGGGCTCGCCGCGCTTGATCTGGTCCACATTCTCCATGCCGGAGATGACCTCGCCCCACACGGTATATTGACCGTCCAGGAAGCGGGCGTCCGAAAAGCAGATGAAGAACTGGCTGTCGCCCGAATCCGGGCTCGCCGCGCGCGCCATGGAAACCGTGCCGCGCTTGTGGGGCTGGCGGTTGAACTCGGCCTTCAGCTTCTTGCCCGAGCCGCCCATGCCGGTGCCCGTGGGGTCGCCGGTCTGGGCCATGAAGCCCTCGATCACACGGTGGAACGGCACGCCGTCATAAAAGCCTTCGGCCACCAGTTCCTTGATGCGGGCCACATGGCCCGGCGCGAGGTCCGGCCGCAGGCCGATCACCACTTCGCCCTTGGTGGTTTCCAGGACGATCACTTCCTCAGCCATGGGCTGCTCCTTTTGGTTTCTCTCTCGGCATTCAGAGCGCGCCCGTCGGCGGCACGCCCTCCTCGCGGACGACGCGTCACTTCACGTCCGCGGCGACCTGCATCTTCACGATCTTGTCGGGATTGCTCACCGAGCCGTTATTGGCCTGCGAGCCCTTCTTCAGCTTGTCGACGAATTCCATGCCCGACACCACCTGGCCGACCACGGTGTATTGGCCGTTGAGGAAGGGCGAAGGCTCGAAGCAGATGAAGAATTGCGAATTCGCGCTGTTGGGCTGGGACGAGCGCGCCATGCCCACCGTGCCGCGCACGAACGGCGTGCTGGAGAATTCCGCCGGCAGGTTCGGATATTTCGAGCCGCCCGTGCCGTTGCCAAACTGCCCGTCGCCGGTCTGCGCCATGAAGCCGTCAATGACGCGGTGGAACGGCACGTTGTTGTAATAGCCCTCGCGGGTCAGCAGCTTCAGGCGCTCCACATGCTTGGGCGCAAGGTCGGGCCGCAGCGCGATCACCACCCGCCCATAGGGCGTCTCCAGATAAAGGGTGTTTTCCGGGTCGATCTTCTGCGCCGGCTTGGCGGCGCCGGGGGCCGGAGCCTGGGCGGCGGCGGGCAGCGCGCTGGCCAGCGGGAGCACGGCCGCCGTCACAGCGAGGGCCGACATCTGGCCGAAGAAGGAGCGCCGGGTGGGGGTGCGCATGAAGGATCTCCTGGGCTGGCGCCCGCTTAGGGCGCGAAGGGATGGCGGTCTCAGTCCTTGCGGGGAAAGCGCGCCAGAAGCCGCGCCAGGACCGCCGGAGGCACGAAGGCGGAGACGTCCCCGCCCATGGATGCGATCTGCCGGACCAAGGTGGCGGTGATGGGGCGCACACGGGGGGACGCAGGAAGAAAGACGGTCTGAATCTCGGGCGCGAGGGTGCCGTTCATGCCCGCCATCTGCATCTCATAGTCGAGATCGGTGCCATCGCGCAGACCCCGGATGAGCAGGCCGGCCCCCGCCTGCTGGGCGGCCGTCACCACCAGCGCATCGAAGGTGATGACCTCGAGCACCGTGCCCTCTTCGGCGGCGACCGGGCCACAGACCTCGCGCAGCATGTCCAGCCGCTCGGCGGGCGTGAAGACCGGCGCCTTGCCGGGATGGATGCCCACCGCGAGCACCAGCCGGTCGGCGATCCGGCACGCGGACCGCACCACGTCCAGATGGCCGTTGGTGGGCGGGTCGAACGACCCGGCATAGATGGCGGTGCGGGTGGTATGGACGGGGGCGCTCATGGGCGCCAAGCGTTATCCCGGCCTGCGGCCCGGCGCAATGGGGCAGCGGCGGGTGGAACAAGGCGGCGGGGGCGCCGGGCGCCCCCGCTCCCGCATCACAGATTGACGCCGCCGGACACTTCGATGCGCTGGCCATTCACCCAGCGGAAGTCATCCGCGACGAAGGCCGCGATCATGTGGCCGATATCGTCCGGCAGGCCGACCCGGCCGAGCGCGGTGGCGCCGGCGATCATCTTGTTCAATTCCGGCATGTCGCGCACCGCCCCGCCGCCGAAATCGGTCTCGATGGCGCCGGGCGCCACCGTATTGACGCGGATGCCCCGCGCGCCCAGTTCCGCCGCCATGTAGCGGGTGAGCACTTCGATGCCGCCCTTCATGGCGGCATAGGCCGCATAGCCCGGCATGGTGAAGCGGGCGAGGCCGCTGGACAGATTGACGATGGACCCGCCATCCGCGAGCAGCGGCAGCAGGGCCTGGGTGAGGAAGAAAGTGCCCTTCAGGTGGATGTTCATCAGCCGGTCGAAGGTCTCTTCCGAGGTTTCCGCGAAGCTCTCGCGGATGCCGATGCCGGCATTGTTGATGAGATGGGTGAAGGTGGGACGGCCGAAATCGCGTTGAAGGCTTGCCCGAACCTCCTCGGCAAAGGCCGGAAAGCCGGCGCTCGCGCCCACGTCCAGTCGCAGCGCGTGCGCGCGGCGACCCTGCGCCTCGATCTCGCGGCAGACCGCCTGCGCCTCTTCGGCGCGGGATTGATAGGTGAGGATCACATCGATGCCGCGCGCCGCCAAGGCAAGCGCCGTATGGCGTCCAAGCCCCCGGCTGCCGCCGGTGATGAGGGCCAGGGGAGCAAGGGAGGAAGAGGTCTGGGTCATGGCGCAACTCCGTGTTCGGGGTGAGAGGGGTATAGCGCGCAGGGCCTCAGGGCGGCTTGCCGGATGCTGGCGATGACTTGCTCGATCCTCCAAACCGGCTGCATCACGCGGCGCGCGGTGATAGGGTCTGCCATCGAATTCACCCAGGCGCGGCGGGAGGCCCCGATGAATGCCGACGACATTCTTCCCCTGGTGCTGGCGCGGACGGAAGGCGGCCCGGCGCGCGAGGGGCTGATCATCACGCAATCGAGCGGCGTGAATTTTGCGCGCGCCGACGCACCCACCGGCTATCTTCATTCCCTCTATGCGCCGTTGCTCTGCCTCGTGCTCCAGGGCGCGAAGGAAGTGACGAGCGGCGCGCGGACCTGGACCTTCCATGCCGGCCAGACCCTGCTGGTGAGCGCCGACACGCCCATTCAGGGGCGGGTCATCGAGGCGCCGCCCGGGGCGCCCTATCTCGCCGTCTCCCTCGATCTCGATCTCATCCTGCTGCGCGACATCCTCGCGGACATGAGCGCCGCCGGCCCGGTGGAGGCGGAGACGCCGCGCATCCTGGTGAGCGAGACCGATGCGGCCATCGCGGATTGCGTGGCGCGCCTCGTGCGCCTGCCCGAGCGGGCGGACGCGCAGGCGATCCTGCGCCCGGCGCTGCTCAAGGAATTGCATTACTGGCTACTCCAGGGCCGGCACGCGCCCTTGCTGCGCCGCCTCGCGCGGCCCGAGGGGCACGCCCAGCGCATCGCCCGCGCGGTGTCCGTGCTGCGCGCCGACTTCGCCCAGCCCTTGCCGGTCAGCCGGCTCGCCCAGGTGGCCGGCATGAGCCCGTCCGCCTTTCACCACCATTTCAAGGCGGTGACGACGCTGACCCCGGTGCAGTTCCAGAAGCAGCTGCGGCTGATCGCGGCGCGCCATCTCATGCTGTCGGGCGCGATGGCCGTGTCCGGCGCGGCCTTCGAAGTGGGCTATGAGAGCGTGTCCCAGTTCAGCCGGGACTATGCGCGCATGTTCGGCGCCTCGCCGCGCACCGATCTGGCGAATCTCAAGCGCGCGGCGTGACGGCGCTCAGCGCCGCCCGGCGGCAAGCAGCACCGCCGCCCCGCCCGCCAGGATGACGGCCGAGACCCGGTCCGCGACGCGGGTGAAACGCCCCGAGAGCGCGGCCCGCGCGCGGTCCGCCACCAGCGCCCACAGCATGTCGCCCCCCAGGGCGATGGCGGCAAAAATGGCCGCGAGCAGCGTGATCTCGGCCACGGGATCGGCCGGATTGGTGACGAATTGCGGCAGGAAGGCCGCATGGAACAGCAAGGTCTTGGGATTGGCGAAGGCGACCGCGAGCCCGCGCGAGAAGGCGGCGCGGCCGGAGGGCGCCACGCTCTGGCGCGCCGCGCCCGCCGCCCGCCACTGGGCGATGGCGAGCCAGGCGAGATAGGCCGCGCCGAGATAGCGCACGAGATCGAAATGGCGGGAGAAGGCCTCCACCATCCAGGCAAGGCCCGCCGCCACGAAGGCGAGCTGGAGCACGAGGCCCACATTCACCCCGGCGGCGGTGAGCAGGCCGGCGCGCCGGCCATGCTTGAGGCTGGTGCCCACGATCAGCGCCACATTGGGGCCGGGCGTCGCGCCCAGCGCGAGGCAGGCGAGAACGAACAGCGCGAGGCTGTCCGCGCCCATCACGCCTCCCCGCCCTCGCCGCCGGTCTCGCCGCCCGCTTCGCCGCCATTGGCCTCGCCGGCATCTTCCTCTTCGGAAATATGCTCCACGGAGACCACGCGCTCGCCCTCGGCGGTGTCGAACACGATCACGCCCTGGCTGGCGCGGCCGACGATGCGGATGCCGTTGACCGGGCAGCGGATCAGCTGCCCGCCATCGGTGACCAGCATGATCTGGTCGCCCTCTTCCACCGGGAAGGAGGCGGCGAGCCGGCCGTTGCGCTCATTCACCGCCATGGCGACGATGCCTTTGCCGCCGCGCCCGGTGACCCGGTACTCGTAGGACGAGGTGCGCTTGCCGTAGCCATTCTCCGAGAGGGTCAGGATGAACTGCTCGGCGGCGCCCATCTGGGCATAACGTTCCAGCGCCAGCGCGCCGTCGCCCGCGACCACCTCCTCGGCATCGGCCTCAATGATCTCCTCGGCCTCCTCGCCCGCACCCGTTGCGCCGCGGCGCACCGCATTGGCGCGGCGCAGATATTCGGCCCGCTCCTCGGCGCTGACCTCGGAATGGCGGATAATGGCCATGGAGATGACCGTGTCGCCCTCCTCCAGGCGGATGCCGCGCACGCCCACCGAATCGCGGCCCTTGAAGACGCGCACTTCGGTCACGGGGAAGCGGATGCAGGCGCCGTTCGCCGTGGTCAGCAGGACATCGTCCTCGTCCGTGCAGAGCTGGACCGAGGCGATGGCGTCGCCTTCCTCCAGCTTCATGGCGATCTTGCCGTTGCGGTTCACCTGGTTGAAGTCCGCCATGGCGTTGCGCCGCACCGTGCCGCCGGTGGTGGCGAACATGATCTGCAGCCGGCCTTCCGCGTCCGCCTCTTCGGGCAGGGGCACGATGGAGGTGATGCGCTCGTCCGCCTCCAGGGGCAGGATGTTGATGAGCGCCTTGCCGCGCGCCTGGGGCGCGGCCGCCGGCAGGCGCCATACCTTGAGCTTGTAGACCTTCCCCTTGGAGGAGAAGAACAGGACCGGGGCGTGGGTGGAGGCCACGAACAGGCGCGTGACGAAGTCCTCATCGCGCGTCTGCATGGCCGAGCGCCCCTTTCCGCCGCGCCGCTGGGCGCGATAGGTGGAGAGGGGCACGCGCTTCACATAGCCGGCGTGGGAGACGGTGACGACCATCTCCTCGCGCTGGATCAGATCCTCGTCTTCCAGGTCGCCAAGCCCTTCGACGAGTTCGCTGCGGCGGGGGGTGCCGAACTCGGCCTTGATGGCCTGAAGCTCGCCGCGAATGATCTCCATCACCCGCTCCCGGCTCGCCAGGATGTCCAGATAGTCGGCGATCTCGACGGCGAGCTTGTCCAACTCTTCCGCGATCTCGTCTCGGCCGAGGGCGGTCAGGCGCTGAAGGCGCAGATCGAGGATGGCGCGCGCCTGCTCGCCGGAGAGCCGATAGGTGCCGTCCGCCTGCAACGTGTGGCGCGGATCGGCGATCAGGGCGATCAACGGCGCCATATCTTTAGCCGGCCAATCACGCCCCATCAAGGCTTCGCGGGCTGTCGCCGGGTCCGGCGCCGTGCGAATTAGGCGAATGATTTCATCGATATTGGCGACCGCGATGGCGAGGCCCACCAAGACATGGGCGCGATCGCGCGCCTTGCGCAGCAGGAATTTCGTGCGCCGGCTCACCACTTCCTCGCGGAAGGTGATGAAGGCGCTGAGCATATCGTGCAGCGTCATGACCGCCGGCTTGCCGCCGGACAGCGCGACCATGTTGGCGCCGAACGAGGATTGCAGCGGCGTCATGCGATAGAGATTGTTCAGCACCACGTCCGCCTGGGCGTCGCGCTTGATCTCGATGACGACGCGCATGCCGTCGCGGTCGCTCTCGTCGCGGATCTCGGAAATGCCTTCGAGCCGCTTGTCCCGCACCAGCTCCGCGATCTTCTCGATCATCGTCGCCTTGTTCACCTGATACGGGATCTCGGTGATGATGAGCGCCTCGCGCTCCTTGCGGATGGTCTCGATGGCGACGCGGGCGCGCACCATGATGGAGCCGCGACCCGTGAGATAGGCCTGGCGGATGCCCGTGCGGCCGAGAATGAGCCCGCCGGTGGGGAAGTCCGGCCCCTGGATGATGTCCAGCAGCGATTCCGGCTCCAGCGCCGGGTCGTCCATCAGCGCCAGCGTGCCGTCGATGACTTCGCCGAGATTGTGGGGCGGGATGTTGGTCGCCATGCCGACCGCGATACCGCCGGCGCCATTCACCAGAAGGTTGGGGAACTGCGCCGGGAGGACGGTGGGCTCGCGCTCGCTGCCGTCATAATTCTCCTGGAAATCGACCGTGTCCTTGTCCAGGTCGTCCAGCAGCGCCTGGGTGACCTTTTCCATGCGCACTTCGGTGTAGCGCATGGCCGCCGGGGGATCGCCGTCCACCGAGCCGAAATTGCCCTGACCGTCCACCAAGGGCAGGCGCATGGAGAAGGTCTGCGCCATGCGCACCAGCGCGTCATAGACCGCCTGGTCGCCATGGGGATGGTATTTACCGATGACGTCGCCCACCACGCGGGCCGATTTGCGGTAGGAGCGGTTCCACAGATAGCCGTTCTCGTGCATCGAATAGAGGATGCGGCGGTGGACCGGCTTCAGCCCGTCGCGCACATCCGGCAGCGCACGGGAAACGATCACGCTCATGGCGTAATCGAGATAGGACCGCGAGAGTTCTTCGGTGATGGAGACCGGACGGATCTCGGAAGGCAGCGTGCCGCCGCCGGCCGGACTATCGGAATTGGCCAAAACGCACGTCTTTCCTGATGAAAAGGCTTGTTCCTTCTAGCCGATTCACCCCGGCGGCGCCAGCTAAAGCCGCGCGGCGCGCCTTTGGCGAGCCCTTTAAAATCAACGGTTTGCGAGCCCCTCCTCCGGCGCATGGGCGGTGCGCCGGAGGTTTGGGCGAAAAGCGCCCTATTGGGCGAGGAATCGGCTGATGGCTTCGCTCGCCTCCTGGATGTTGGCGATGCCGTTCAGATGGCCGCGCCCGCCGCCGATCTTCACCTGCTCCACGCGCGCCCCGCCCTTGCGGATCTCGTCCGCCGTGCGCTGGATGGCGCCGGGGTGGAAGAGAATGTCCTCGTCCGAGGAAATGATCAGGACCGGCGCCTTGATGCGCTTCAGGCCGACATCCCCGCCGGCCGCGAAGATCTGGTTGGCCTTCACCAGGTAGAGGAAATGGTTGGCATCGGCGAGGTTCGCCCGCGCGGCCGCGATCTCGTCCAGCTTGGCCTCGATGGCGTAGCGATTATCGAGGGCGAGCGCGGGGTCCTTGCCCGGCTCCGCCCATTTGCGGCCGAACGTGGTATTGGCCCAGGGATAGGCATTGGCGCTCAGCGTCACGATCTTCAGCGCCTGGGCAAGGCCCTGCTTGGGCGGCGTGCCGCCATAATAATTGCCGCCATTGAAATTGGGATCGAGGCGGATGGGCGAGCCCCAGGCATCGAGCCAGGCCACCAGCCAGCCATCGGCCTCGCCCGCGCCGATCACCGGCACCACGCGCTGGACCACCTCGGGGTAGCCGGTGGCCCATTCATAGGCCTGGAGCGCGCCCATGGACGGCCCCATCACCGCATGCAGCCGCGTGATGCCGAGCGAATCCAGCAAAGCCTTCTGGACGTTGACGAAATCGCGGATGGTGACGATGGGAAAGCTCGGCCCGTAAGGTTTCCCCGTCTCCGGCGAGATGGAGGCCGGGCCGGTGGTGACCACATTGGGATCGTTGGCGTTGAGGTTCACCAGCGTATCGGAGGAGATGATGTAATATTTGTCTGTGTCGAGCGGCTTGCCCGGGCCGATGATGGCATCCCAATAGCCGGGCGCGGCGTCGCTCTCCTTGTATTTTCCCGCCGCATGGCTCGAGGCCGAGAAGAAGTGGGTGATGAGGATGGCGTTGCTCTTGTCGGCATTGAGCGTGCCATAGGCCTCCCACCCCACTTTCACGTCCCGCAGCGGCGCGCCGCCGACCGTCGTGTAGCTCGGGAGCACGAAGGTCTCCTTCTTCACCAGCGCATCCAACGCCCAGGCGGGCGTGGCGGCAAGCGCCAGCAGCACGCAGGCACCCGCCGCAAGGGCGCGGAGCCGGGTGCGGCCTGCGTGAAACAGTCCGAGTGTCATGACATTATCCCTCCCATCTCGCCGGGCGCCCATGTCCGGGGCACCGTCTGGCCAACGCCCGTGGCCCAATTCCGGTTTCCTGCTCCCGTCCAACGCCCGCTCCCCGCGCCCCTGATGGGACGCTGAAGCCAGACTACAAGCGAGACGGGAAAATGGCAGGGGGAGGATGTTCCGCATCGGGCTCACGCCCGACGGACGCGGGACCAAAGCGAGGACGTGCGGCCCGCCCGGGCGTACGCCATGCGCCGCGCCAACACGCAATGACAGGCCCGGTCGGGCATGAGATGCACGCCCGGCCCGGACGACACCGCCCGACTCTGGCGCTCCCGCAGTTCGCCCCAGTCGGGCGCAAACCTCGCCCGCGCGAGCGGGGGTGCCCGCCCCCGGCTGGCGCGGGAGCCCGGCGTCCGATCAGAAGGGGATTTCGTCGTCCATGTCGTCGGAGGGACGGCCGGCCGGCGCCGGGCGGCGTCCGCCACCGCCGCTGGACCCGCCGCCAAAGCCCGAGCCGCCGCCGGAGCTGAAATTGCTGCCGCCGAAGCCAGCGCCGCCACCGCCGCCGCCGCCCATGGGGCTCGCGGAGCCGAAGTCGGAGCCGCCGCCGGAATACTCATCCCCCTCACCGCCACCGCCGCCGGCGCGGCCGTCGAGCAGGGTCAGTTCGCCGCGATAGGGCCGCAGCACGACTTCCGTAAAATAACGCTCGGCGCCCTGATTGTCGGTGGCCTTGCGGGTCTCCAACTGGCCCTCGATATAGACCTTGGAGCCCTTCTTCAGGAACCGTTCGGCAACCCCGACCAGATTCTCGTTGAAGATGGCGACGGTATGCCATTCGGTACGCTCGCGGCGTTCGCCCGAGGCCTTGTCGCGCCAGGTCTCGGACGTGGCGATGCGCAAATTGCAGACACGTCCGCCATTCTGGAACGAGCGGATTTCCGGATCCCGGCCGAGATTGCCGATCAGGATCACCTTGTTGACGCTGCCGGCCATCACATTCTCCCTGTGCTGCCGGCCCCGCCGGCGCTCGTCCCGTACCAAAGCGCGCACCATAGAGCCCTTTGCGCCCCATGACACCGCATTCCCCACGGCAAAAGCCGCCTATCAACAATCTCGCGCCCGCCACCTTCCGCTTGGCATGCGAAGGGGCAATCCCAAGGGGCGCAGGCTAAATGTTCTTCTTATGTTCTATTCCGAACCGAGTGCGGGAGCAATCCCTTCCCCGGCATTTTTGCTGGACGATGCGGTCGTTCATGATACGTTCCCTACCGCAGCGCACGCGGCATCCTAAATTGAGTCGGACTCTCCCCGAGGCGATGCGAGTGGTTCGTGCGGGCGGCCGTTGCGGCGTGCCCCGCCGGCCGTGATCCGCCCCGCGAAAGGACCGTAAGATGGTGCAGCGCGCCGCCTCCTTTTCCCTCCGCGAGCCGATGATTCCATGAGCGAGCGTTCCCCCTCCCGCCTCACCGCCGGCGCTGCCGAGCGGCGCGACGCCCGCATGCTCTCGGTGCGCGGCGCGCGCGAGCACAATCTGAAGAACGTGGACCTGGACGTGCCGCGCGACAGCCTGGTGGTGTTCACCGGCCTGTCGGGCTCGGGCAAGTCCTCGCTCGCCTTCGACACCATCTATGCCGAGGGCCAGCGGCGCTATGTGGAGAGCCTTTCGGCCTATGCGCGCCAGTTCCTGGAGATGATGCAGAAGCCGGACGTGGACCAGATCGACGGTCTCTCGCCGGCCATTTCCATCGAGCAGAAGACCACGTCGAAAAATCCGCGCTCCACCGTGGGCACGGTGACCGAGATCCATGATTATATGCGCCTGCTCTGGGCGCGCGCGGGCATTCCCTATTCCCCGGCCACCGGCCTGCCCATCGAGAGCCAGACCGTCTCGCAGATGGTGGACAAGGTGCTGGCCCTGCCCGAGGGATCGCGGCTCTATCTGCTCGCCCCCGTGGTGCGCGGGCGCAAGGGCGAATACCGCAAGGAAATGGCGGAGTTCCTGAAAAAGGGGTTCCAGCGGGTGAAGGTGGACGGCACCTTCCACGAGATCGCCGAGGCGCCGGCGCTCGACAAGAAGCTGAAGCACGACATCGACGTGGTCGTGGACCGCGTGGTGGTGCGCGCCGACCTTGCGACCCGCCTCGCAGACAGTTTCGAGACCGCACTCGGCTTGGCCGACGGCATCGCGGTGATCGAGTTCGCGGACGAGAAAGACGAGAGCGGGGCGGCCCGGCGCATTCTGTTCTCGGAGAAATTCGCCTGCCCGGTGTCCGGCTTCACCATTCCGGAAATCGAGCCGCGGCTGTTCTCCTTCAACAATCCGTTCGGCGCCTGCCCGGCCTGCGACGGGCTCGGGGTCGAGCAGACGATCGATCCCGATCTGGTGGTTCCGGATCGCTCGCGCACCCTCAAACAGGGCGCCATTGCCCCCTGGGCGAAAAGCACCTCGCCTTATTACGGTCAGACGCTGAATGCGCTGGCCAAGCACTATCATTTCAAGCTCACCACGCCCTTCGCGGACCTGCCCGAAGAGGCGCAGCAGGTGATCCTCTACGGGTCCGGCAGCGACGAAATCACCTTCGCTTACGATGACGGTCTTCGCTCCTATGAGACCACGAAGACCTTCGAGGGCATCGTGCGCAATCTCGACCGGCGCTGGCGCGAGACGGACAGCGACTGGGCGCGCGAGGAGATCTCGAAATATTTCTCCACCGTGCCCTGCGCCGCCTGCCACGGCTTCCGCCTGAAGCCCGAGGCGCTCGCGGTGAAGGTCGCGGGCCGCCATATCGGCGAGGTGAGCGAATTGTCGGTGCGCGATGCCTCGTCCTGGTTCGAGGATCTGCCCGCCGCGCTCAATGCCAAGCAGAACGAGATCGCGGCGCGGATCCTGAAAGAGATCCGCGAGCGCCTGCGCTTCCTGCTGGATGTGGGGCTGGACTATCTGACTTTGTCGCGCGCCTCCGGCACCCTGTCGGGCGGCGAGAGCCAGCGCATCCGGCTCGCCTCGCAGATCGGTTCGGGCCTGTCCGGCGTGCTCTATGTGCTGGACGAGCCCTCCATCGGCCTCCACCAGCGCGACAATGCGCGGCTGTTGGAAACGCTGAAGCGCCTGCGCGATCTCGGAAATACGGTGATCGTGGTGGAGCATGACGAGGATGCCATCCTCGCCGCCGATTATGTGGTGGATGTCGGCCCCGGCGCGGGCGTCCATGGCGGGCGCATCGTGGCGCGGGGCACCCCGGCCGAGATCCTGGCCAATCCCGCATCGCTCACGGGGAAATATCTCACCGGCGAACTGACCGTGGGCGTTCCCGCCCGCCGCAAGCTCAATCCCAAGCGCATGCTGAAGCTCACCGGCGCGCGCGGCAACAATCTGAAGCATGTGACGGCCGAGATCCCGCTCGGCGTGTTCACCTGCGTCACCGGCGTCTCGGGCGGCGGCAAGTCCACCTTGCTCATCGACACCTTATATAAGGCCGTGGCTCGGCGGCTGAACAATGCCAGCGAGGCGCCCGCGCCCTTCGACAAGCTTGAGGGGCTGGAGCATCTCGACAAGGTCATCGATATCGACCAGTCGCCCATCGGCCGCACGCCGCGCTCCAACCCGGCCACCTATACCGGCGCCTTCACCCCGATCCGCGAATGGTTTTCCGGCCTGCCGGAGGCGAAAGCGCGGGGATATGGGCCGGGGCGCTTCTCCTTCAATGTGAAGGGCGGGCGCTGCGAGGCCTGCCAGGGCGACGGCGTCATCAAGATCGAGATGCACTTCCTGCCGGACGTCTACGTCACCTGCGATGTGTGCAAGGGCAAACGCTACAATCGCGAGACGCTGGAGGTCGTGTTCAAGGACAAGTCCATCGCCGACGTGCTGGACATGACGGTGGACGAGGGCGCGGCCTTCTTCAAGGCGGTGCCGGCGGTGCGCGACAAGCTGGAGACGCTCTCGCGCGTGGGCCTTGGCTATATCAAGGTGGGCCAGCAGGCCAACACGCTCTCGGGCGGCGAGGCGCAGCGGGTGAAGCTCGCCAAGGAACTCTCCAAGCGGGCCACCGGGCGCACGCTCTATATCCTCGATGAACCCACCACCGGTCTGCATTTCCACGACGTGGCCAAGCTGCTGGAGGTGCTCCACGAACTGGTGGAACAGGGCAATACGATCGCGGTGATCGAGCACAATCTGGAGGTCATCAAGACCGCCGACTGGGTGCTCGACCTTGGCCCGGAGGGCGGAAGCGGCGGCGGCGAGATCGTCGCCTGCGGCCCGCCCGAGGCCATCGCGGCGTCGGAACGCTCCTATACCGGCCGCTTCCTGGCCGAAGTCCTGGCGCGCCGCCCGCAGACCAAGGGCCGAAAGCGCACCGGGTGACGGCAGAGGGGCGTGCCTGACTTATTGGCACGCCTTTCTGTTGTGCATCTGCGAAGGAAAAGATGTTTAAGGACTTTTTAAAATGCGATCCAGACCCCGCAAAACAACGTAGCCGCCTGCGTTTGTATTATGCGGGGCACGCATTGCTGCATTGCACCAACATGTCTTGGCCGGGGTGAAAGGTCAGCCTATCTTCCCCACCGAAGAAACGCGGCGCTCGACCTGTGCCGCGTGTAAGGAGAGTGAAAATGCTGCTCTGGGGATTGCTGGCTCGCCAGATCCGCCGCTGGCATGCTTATAACCGCACCGTTGCCGAACTGTCGGGCCTGGATGATCGCACGCTGGGCGACATCAACATCGTGCGCAGCGAAATCCGCGCCGTGGCGCGCCGCGCGACTCTGCACCTGGTCTGACGCGCCGGCGCCCCGGGTCAAAGCACCCGCGCGACGCGCCGACATGGATCAGATGCGGACATGATCATGGCCCCCGATGGGGGCCATTTTCGTTTGTAGGGGCCGCGCCTCCTTGAACCCGCCGTCATCCTGGGGCACAGACCTGGGTTTCCATTGCCGGTCGGTTCCGCCCGGCATCTGTGCGTGAGGGAAATGGTGGATCCGGTCCATGTGATTGGCGGAGGCCTCGCGGGCTCCGAGGCGGCCTGGCAGATGGCCGAGCGCGGCGTGCCCGTGGTGCTGCATGAGATGCGCCCGGTGCGCTCCACCGATGCCCATCACACATCCAGCCTCGCCGAGCTGGTGTGCTCCAATTCCTTCCGCTCCGATGATGCGCAGGGCAATGCGGTCGGCGTGCTGCACGCCGAGATGCGGCTGGCGGGCTCCCTGATCCTGCGCTGCGCGGATGCCCATCAGGTTCCCGCCGGCGGCGCGCTGGCGGTGGATCGCGACGGATTCGCGGCCGCCGTGACGGCGGCGCTGGAAGGCCATCCGCTTGTGGAGATTCGCCGCGAGGAAATCACCGGCCTGCCGCCAGCAGAATGGGACAAGGTGATCGTCGCCACCGGTCCCCTCACCTCTCCTGCTCTCGCCGAGGCGGTTTTGGGGCTCACGGGGGAAACCGCCCTCGCCTTCTTCGATGCCATCGCCCCCATCGTGCATTTCGACTCCATCGACATGACGAAGGCGTGGTTCCAGTCGCGCTATGACAAGGTGGGGCCGGGCGGAACGGGCGCGGACTATATCAACTGCCCCTTGTCGCGGGAGCAGTATGAGGCGTTCGTTGACGCCCTGCTTGAGGGCGAGAAGGTACCGCTGCGCGACTTCGAGGCCAAGACGCCCTATTTCGACGGCTGCCTGCCCATTGAAGTGATGGCCGAGCGCGGCCGCGAGACCCTGCGCTTCGGCCCGCTGAAGCCGGTCGGCCTCACCAATCCCCATGCGCCCGACGTGAAGCCGTATGCGGTGATCCAGCTGCGCCAGGACAATAAGCTCGGCACCCTCTACAACATGGTGGGCTTCCAGACGAAGATGCGTCATGGCGAGCAGGTGCGGGTGTTCCGCACCATTCCCGGGCTGGAAAGTGCCGAATTCGCCCGGCTCGGCGGCCTGCACCGCAACACTTATCTCAATTCCCCGCGCCTGCTGGATTCCACCCTGCGCCTCAAGGCCGACCCGCGCCTGCGCTTCGCGGGCCAGATCACCGGCTGCGAGGGCTATGTGGAAAGCGCGGCGGTGGGCCTGCTGGCGGGTCGTTTCGCGGCGGCGGAGCGGCTCGGGGCGGAGCCCGACCTTCCCCCGGTCACCACGGCCCATGGGGCGCTGCTCGGCCACATCACCGGCGGCCATATCGAGGTGATCGATGCCGGCCCCCGCTCCTTCCAGCCCATGAATATCAATTTCGGCCTGTTCCCGCCGTTGGACATTTCCCCCAAGGGGCCGGATGGAAAGCGCCTGAGGGGATCGGAAAAGACCCTCGCCAAGAAGAAGGCCATTGCCGCGCGCGCGCTGGAGGATGCCGCGCGCTGGCTCGACAGCCGGCAAGAGGCGGCTTAAGAGCCCCCATGGCCCGTTCGAACGATTATTTCCCGCCCTTGGAGCGCAAGGCCGATGCCGGCCGCTTCACCGTGGACACGGTCTTGAAGCGCGACGTGTTTTCCACCGTGGAGCGCGGCACCTGGCGGGCGGCCGACGGGCGCGATTATCCCGCCGTCCGCCGCCGGTGGAACGAGGTCTCGCCCTGGTTCGCGATCCTGGCCGCAATTCTGGCGGGCCGCGAATCCCATGCGCTGGCGCAGGTCACGCGCACCGGCGTCACCACGCCCCTGCTCGCGGTCGGGAACCGCTTCCTGGTGCGCGGCTGGATCGAGGGCGTGCCCCTTCAGATCGCGCGGCCCCATGGGGACCTTGCCTTCTTCCGCTCCGCCAAGGCGGCGCTGCGCGCGCTCCATGCGGCTGGGTTCGCCCATAACGATCTCGCCAAGCAGCAGAATTGGCTGCGCGGCGCGGACGGGGAAGCCTGGCTCACGGATTTCCAGCTGGCGCTTCCCATCAGCCGACGCAGCCGTATCGGCCGGGTTCTCGCCTATGAGGATCTGCGCCATCTCCTCAAGCACAAGCGCACCTATTGCCCGGAGGCGCTCACGCCCAAGGAGCGCACGGTGCTCGGCCGCAAGAGCGTGTTCGCGCGCGTCTGGATGGCCACCGGAAAGAAGGTCTACCGCTTCGTCACGCGCCGCCTCATGTCCTATTCGGACACGGAAGGGCGCGGGCCGCGCGTGACGCAGGTGGCGCCGCGCATCGCATCCGCCCTTCTCGCCAATCCGGCGGTCGGCGCCGTGCATCTGGCGGACTACCAGACCCTGGGCGGCAAGGTGGGTCTCTATGCCTTCGTGGAGGCGGCGGGGCCGACCGACGTGCCGGCGCTGCGCGCGCATCTTGCCGCCGCCTTGCCCGACCGCCCCCATCTCGACCAGATGCAGATCGTCCCGCGCCTGCCCCGCACCGCCTCGGGCGATGTGCGCGACGATCTTTTGCTGCTGGTGGCGCGCAATCAGATCGAGATGATCGATGCGCTGGCGGGCGATGCGGACACGCGCGAATTGATGGCCGCCATCTGCCGCGAGCGGCTGAACCTCACCGACCGGATCACGCGTCCGGCAGCGTGAAGCGCGGCCTGCCGGCCCGCGCGCGGCGCGCCGCGCGCCACAGCCGCCATTGGCGCACCAAAGGCGGCGCCCCCACGACCGCGCCGAATGGATCGGCGGCACGCGCGAGGTCCGCGAGATCGCCCGGCACCAAAGCAAGCGGCAGAAAGGCGGGAATGGCGGCCGGCGGCGTGTCCTTGAGGGCGTCCTGCGCCGCCCTCAGATGATGAACCACCCGCCGCCGCAGGGTCGCCAGCGTCTCCCGCACGCCTGCGCTCGCCTTGCGCGTGACCACATCCTCGCGGCTGCCGCCGAACGCGGCGAGCAGGTCGAGCGGCAGATAGCATTGCCCGCGTGCCGCATGGATGGGCAAGGCGCGCATGAGGCCGGTGATGGCGATGGCGACGCCCGCATGGCCGCTCGCCGTTGCGAGAGCGGCATCCTGCCGGCCCAAAAGCAGGCCGGCGGAGAGCTGGATCAGCACCGAGGCGGTCTCGCCCGCATAGCCTTCCAGATCGTTGAGCGAGGGCATGGGATCGTCATAGAGGTCGAAGGTGCGCGCCTCGATCAGGTTCAGCAAGGCCGGGCGCGGCACGTCGCGCGTCGCCAGCGTGTCGAGCAGCGCCATGGCGACAGGATGTCCGGCCACATCGCCGCGCCCCAGCCCTTCGATCAGGTCACGCCACCATTGCAGGCGCATCTCGCCGGGCAAGGGCTCGCGCACCACTTCACGCACCCGCGCCACTTCCAGATTGAAAGCATAGAGGGCACTCACATGCCGCCGCGCCGGCTCGGGCGCGAACAGGCTGGCGAGGAACCGGTCGCGATCATGGGCGCGGATCGCCTGCGCGCAATGCTCATAGGCGCGGGCGAGGTCCGGCGGCGGTGCGGCCGGCCCGGCCATGGCTAGAAGGCCACCAGGGCAGCGGCCACCCGCCGCCCCTCGCCCAGCAGCACATTATAGGTGGCGGCGGCGGCCGGGGTGGGCATGAGTTCAAAGCGCAGGCCGGCGGCGCGCAGCGCCTGTTTCTGAAGCTCTGGCAGATGGGCGGGATCGCGTCCCGTGCCGAAGAACAGGAGCTCGAAGGCGTCGGCTTCCGCGATCAGGGGCGCGAGCGCGGACGTGGTCACGTCCGCGAAGCTGCGCACCGCCCAGGGGCGGATGCCCGAGGGCAACGCGAGGATGGAGCCGGCATGGGACATGCCGGCGAAATGGAAGAAATTGTCCGAATAGCCGTCGATGGTCACCTGCCGGGGCAGGAAGGGATCATCCGGGCGTTCGGCCACGGCGGCCTCAGTTCCGGCCGGGGCGCGCACGCCCCTTGCCGCCGCGACGCGGGCCGGGCGCGGGTGCCGGGGCAGATGCAGGGGCAGGTACCGCAACCGGCGCCGCAGGCGCGGCCGCGACGGGAATGGCGCCCGTGCCGTCCACCGAATCCGGCGGCAGAACCTCCCCGCCTTCGGCCTTCTGCTGGGGTTTCTCGCCAACGGTGGAGGGCCGCAGGCCGAGATGGATCAGCATGGGCGCCGCGACGAAGATGGTGGAATACGTGCCGATGACGACGCCGACCGTCATGGCCAGCGAGAAGCCGCGCAGCACTTCGCCGCCGAAGAAATACAGCGCGAGACAGGCGAGGAAAGTGGTGAGCGAGACGATCACGGTGCGCGAGAATGTGGCGTTCACCGAGAGATCAAGCATCTCCGGCAGCGGCATCTTCTTGTAGCGGCGCAGCATCTCGCGGATGCGGTCGTACACCACCACCGTATCGTTGAGCGAATAGCCCATGATGGTGAGGATGGCGGCGATGGAGGTGAGGTCGAAATCGATCCCGAAGATCGAATAGATCATCAGGGTGACGAAAATATCGTGCGCCGTGGTGGCCAGCGCGCCCACGGCGAACTGCCATTCGAAGCGGAACCACAGATAGATCAGCACCGCCACCGCGCCGAGAATCAGGGCGACGATGGATTGGCGCACCAGTTCGCCGGACACGCTCGGGCCGACGGTCTCCACGCGGCGAATGGAATAATCGCTTCCCAGCGCATCGGTGATCTTCTTCAGGATCGCCTGCTGGGCTTCCTCCGACGTGCCGAATTCGCCCACCCGGATCAGCACGTCGCGCGGCGAGCCGAATTCCTGGATCTGCACGTCGCCAAGGTCGAGGTCGGTCAACTGCTCGCGCAGTCCGCCCACATCCGCCTGCTGCTGGGTGGTCTGGGCCTCGATCAGCGTTCCGCCCCGGAAATCGATGCCGAGGTTGAAGCCGAACACGAAGAAGCAGACCACGGCCAGGACCATGATTCCCGCCGACAGCGGGAAGGTCCAGTGACGCAGGCGCATGAATGCGATGTTGGTCTGCGCCGGGATGTAATGAATCAAGGGCATGGGCGCGCCTTCAGATGGGCAGCTTGGCCGGGCGCTGCCACTTCACCCACCACGCGATCATCAGACGCGTCAGCGTATAGGCGGTGAATACGGTGGTCAGAAGGCCGAGAATATAGGTGACGGCGAACCCGCGCACGGGGCCGGAGCCGCCGAGCAGGAACAGGATGGCGCCGGTCGCCAGCGAGGTGATGTTGGCATCCAGGATGGTGCCGAGCGCGTGGACGAAGCCCTTGTCGATGGCCGAAATGGCGGAGCGGCCTTCGCGCGCCTCGTCGCGGATGCGTTCGAAGATGACGACGTTCGCGTCCACCGCCATGCCGATGGTGAGCACGACGCCGGCGATGCCGGGCAAGGTCAGCGTCGCGCCGAGCACGGACTGGAGCCCGAACATCAGCGACACGTGGATGGCGAGCGCGATGAGGGCGAACAGGCCGAACAGGCCATAGACCGCCAGCATGAAGATGGTGACGAGCGCCGCAGCCACATAGGCGGCGGTCTTGCCGGCCTCGATGGAATCCTGACCGAGGCTCGGGCCGACGGTGCGCTCTTCCATCACCTTCAACGGTGCGGGCAGCGCGCCGGCGCGCAGCAGGATGGCGAGGTCATTGGCCTGCTGGACGGTGAAATTGCCGGAAATCTGCCCGGACCCGCCCAAGATGGGCTCGCGGATCACCGGGGCGGAAATCACCTGATTGTCGAGCACGATGGCGAAGGGACGGCCGACCGCATCCTGGGTGGTGGCGGCGAAGCGCCGGGCGCCGTTGGAATTAAAGCGGAAGGTGACGAGCGGCTGGCTGGTCTGCTGGTCGAAGCCGGGCTGAGCGTCGGTCAAATCCTCACCCGAGACGCGCACCTGCTTTTCCACCAGATAGGGCGTGCCGTCCTGGCCTCGCAGCACCTCGGAGTCCGCCGGCGGGCGTCCGTCCATCGCCTGCTGAGGCGACATGGACTGGTCCACCATGCGGAAGGAGAGCTTGGCGGTCTGGCCCAGCAGCGCCTTCAGGCGCTGGGGATCCTGGAGGCCGGGCACCTGGACCAGGATGCGGTCCGCGCCCTGGCGCTGGATGTTCGGCTCGACCGTGCCCAACTGGTCGATACGGCGGCGGATGATCTCGATGGACTGGTCCACGGCCGAGCGGATGCGGGCGTTCAGACCGGCCTCGGTCAAGGTGACGCTCACCTGCCCGTCGGCGGCGGATGCGACCGTGAGGTCCATGTCCCCGGAGCCACCGCCCAGCAGATTGCTGGTGACCGGTGCCGCCATCTTGCGCAGTTCGGCCACCGCCTTTTCCGTGTCGGCGGGATCGCGCAGGCGCAGTTGCACCGTCACGTCGCGGACCGTGAGGCCGGTATAGCCGATGCGCGCATCGCGCAGCACCTTGCGCACTTCGTCACGCACCTGTTCCGCGCGCTCCTTGCGCAGCGCGGCGCCGTCCACCTCCAGGAGGATGTGAGACCCACCCTGAAGGTCGAGGCCGAGGGTCACCCGGCTCGAGGCCAGCCAACTGGGCAGGGCCTGCACGACGCTGTTCGGCAGGACATTGGGCAGCGCGAACAGCAATCCCAGGAATGTGATTCCCAGAATCGCGAGCGTCTTGAACCGGGAGAAGTGCAGCATGGTGTTTCAGCGCCGCCCGATCAGGCCGGCGTCTCGTCCTTAGCAGGCTCGCCCTTGGAGCGGACCGTGGTGATATGGGCACGCAGCTGGCGCACCTTCACATTGTCGGCGATCTGCAGCTCGACCTCCGCCTCGTCCACGACCCGCGAGACCTTGCCCACGAGGCCGCCAGAGGTGACCACCACATCCCCGCGCCGCAGCGAATTGACCAGTTCCTGGTGCGCCTTGGCCCGCTTCTGCTGCGGACGCAGGATCAGGAAATACATCACCACGAAGATCAGCAGGAAGGGCGCGAGCTGGATCAGCATGTCGGTCCCGCCGCCGGCGGCCGAGGCGCCCTGGGCGAAAGCGGGGGTAATGAACATGGCGTCCCTCGTTCTTCAGGATAGGTTTGTCGGGGCCATCCGCTCATGCGGCGGCCGTGCGAAGCGGCGCGGACTATACTGGCGGCTTCCGGGAATGCAAACGCGCAACCAACCGGCTCGCACAGGCTTGACCTTCGGGACGGAAAAGGGTCCCAAGTCCGATGATGGGGCAAGGCCACTCGGGACGAGAGATGCGTGACATGAGACTGGTTCGGGACGTGGCCCGCGCGCTGCGCTTCTTCTCCCGCCTCCCCGTGCCCGCTTTGCCGGGGGAGAGCGATCCCCATGCGCCGCCGGATCTGCCCCGCATTGCCTATGCGATTCCCCTGGCCGGCGCGGTTATCGCGCTCATTGGGGGCGCGGTGCTGTGGCTTGCCTTCGCCGTGCGGCTGCCGCCTTTGGTCTGCGCCGCGCTCGGGGTGACGACGCTTGTCCTTGCCACCGGCGCCTTCCATGAGGACGGGCTGGCCGATACCGCGGACGGGCTCGGCGGCGGACGCAGCCGCGAGCAGCGCCTCGCCATCCTGCGCGACAGCCGGATCGGCACCTATGGCGGTGCCGCCCTCGCGCTTTCGCTGATTCTGCGTGTCGCGGCCCTTGAGGGATTGCTCGATCTCGTCGGCCCGCTGCGCACCCTGTGCGTGATGATCGCCGCAGCGGCCGGCTCGCGGGCGGGCGGCATCCTGCTGCTGCAAAGCCTTCCGCCGGCACGCCTGGACGGGGCCGGCGCGAGCGCGGGCGTGCCCGGCCCGGACGGAATCGCCGGTTGCCTGTTGGCCGCAGGCGTGGTGGTGGCGGTGAGCCTCGTGCCCACGGTTGGCGTCGGCGCCGCCTTTGCCGGCCTGATCGCGCCGCTGCTGGCCTGGCTGTTCTTCCACCGGCTCGCCGCGCGGCTGATCGCGGGCCAGACTGGCGACGTGGCGGGCGCGGTGCAGCAGGTGGCCGAGATTGCGATCCTGCTGGGCGTGCTTATCTTCGCAGAGGTCCATTGAGCGAAGAGATGTCGAGCCCCTCCATCAAGACTCCCTGCATCAAGGTGTGCGCGGTCGATCCCGTCAGCAGCCTGTGCGTCGGATGCGGGCGCTCTCTCCAGGAAATCGGCTCCTGGATCTCCATGTCTCCCGCGCGCCGCGCGGCCGTGATCTCCGCTCTGCCGGCGCGACTGAAGACGCTGCGGGCGCGCGGCGTCGATCAGGTTCCCGACTGATGCGGGGAGACGGGTTTCTGTGGCTTCTGCTCGCCGGTCTCGGCATCGGACTTGCAATCCTCGTCATCCAGCATGGCGAGGGGGAGGTGTTTGGCCTGAGCCTCGATCAATTCGGCGATCTGGTGGTCAAGGTCGCACTCGTGACCGTCATCGGCACCGTGGCGTGGCGGATGTTCGCGGGCAAGGCCGGCGACATGCTGAAAGGCGCGGCCCTGTGGGTGGTGATCGTCGCGGGCCTCGCGGTGGCCTACACCTATCGCGACGGCTTGAAGGACGTGTCCGAGCGTGTGCTCGGCGAAATCGTGCCGGGCATGCCCGTGTCCGTGGACGGCCAGACGGTGGAGATCACGCGCGCCGGCAATGGCGGTTTTGCCGTGAACGCCAGCATCAATGGCGCGCCGGTCTCGCTGATGCTTGATACCGGCGCCTCGTCCGTGGTGCTGACCCAGGAGGCCGCCCGCGCGGCCGGCATCGCGCCGGACACCCTGCGTTACGACGTGCCCGTGGACACCGCGAACGGGCGCACGCGCGCGGCCTCGGTGACGCTGCGCACCCTGTCAGTCGGCAGCATCACGGAAAACAATGTACGGGCGCTGGTCTCGGCGCCGGGCGCGCTGCGCACCAGCCTGCTGGGCATGACCTTCCTCTCCCGCCTCGACGGGTTCGAGATCAACGGCGACAAGCTGATTTTGCGTGGCCCGGCCCGCTAGAGACCTTTGCGACCGGATCGCATCGCAACCCGACCGGCAAAGCGTTCTCTGTCATCATTCGCAGACGGATTTACCGATCAGGCTCCAAGGGGGCGTTCACAGCATTTCCAGGGAGCGCTTGCGCGTCGGAGGGCGGAATTCGGCATCGATGGCGGCAAGGTCCTCGGGCGTCAAAACGAGGTCCGCCGCCGCCACATTGGCGCGCACATGCTCGGCTCGCGCCGCCTTCGGAATCGCGATCACGTCCGGCGTGCGCATCACCCAGGCGAGCGCGATCTGGTAGGGATCGACGCCATGCCGCGCCGCCACCGCGCCGAGCGCCCCGCCGCGCGGCAGGCGCGCCTGCTCGATGGGGCTGTAGGCCATGGCCGGGATGCCCTGCTCCCGCAGATAAGGCAGCAGGTCGAATTCCGGCCCCCGGCGACTTGGATTGTAGAGGATCTGGTTGACCGCACAGGCGCGACCGCCGTCCTCCAGCAATTCCTCCATGTCGTCCGTGTCGAGATTGCTCACGCCCCAATGGCGGATCTTCCCCGCCTTCTGGAGGGCCTCCATGCCGGCAATGGTGTCCTCGAAAGGATGGCTGCCGCGCCAATGCAGCAGATAGAGGTCGAGCCGATCCGTGGCGAGGCGCTTCAGGCTGCGCTCGCACGCCTCCACGACGCCGCGCCGGCTGGCATTGTGGGGATAGACCTTGCTGACGAGGAACACCTGATCGCGCAGCCCGTCCAGCGCCGCGCCCACCAGGCTTTCGGTGCGCCCGTCGCCATACATTTCGGCGGTGTCGACGAGGGTCGCGCCCAGTTCGACGCCGAGCCGCAGCGCCGCGATCTCCTCCGCGCGCCGGGCCGCCTGCTCGCCCATGAACCAGGTCCCCTGGCCGAGCGCAGGCACCGCCTCGCCGCCCGGAAGTGTCACCGTCTTCATATTCCGCCTCCCATCGCGCCGGCGACATTAAGGCCCGCGCACGGGCCGCGCCAACGGCCGGGCATGAAAAAACCCGCCGCGCGAACGCGGCGGGCCGATGGCGTGCAGGATTTGCCCGAGAGATCAGACGTAGCCGAAAATCTCGCTGAAATCGTACTGGTCCTGCACGATCCCGCTGCCGACGGGAGAGACATAGCCGACCACATCGCCATTATCGCGGCTCAGCGACCACATGGAGATGCCGGCGACATCGTCATTGCTCGCCACGTAATCCACCAACTGCTGCGCATCTTCGAGGGTGAAGATCTCGCTCGTCACGTCATTGATGCCGATCATGGGCGTGATGATGAGCTTGGTGGACAGGCCGATGGAGTCAAGCTGGGCCAGGGTGGCCTCGGAGGCGGAAATGGCGTCGTCGCCCATGTCCCCGCTGTCGTAATAGGCCCCGTAGTCCATGGCCATGATGTTCACATAGGCCACATCCACGCCGTGAGCCACGGCATCCTGGAGCAGTGCGAGACCGGCGGCGGTCAGTCCGTCGGTCAGGACCGGCAGCGTGTAGGAGACCTGCAGGCCGGGATTGGCGTCCTGGAGGATGGCCAGGGCTTCGTTGCGCATGGCGTTCGCCTCGGCATCGGGGAGCGCGGCGCCCTCGATGTCGAAGTCGAGCTTGGTGACGCCATAGGTGTCGATCACCGACTGATAGGCCGCCACCAGTGCCGAGACGCTGGAGAAGGTGTTGGCCGCCTCCTGCCCGTTGGCGCCGCCGAAGGAGATGGTGATATCGACTCCATTGGCCTGCAGCTCGCTGATAATGGAGCCGATCGACGCGCCGTTGGACAAGGTGTCGTCGGCAAGGGTGCCGATGCCGCCCCAGCCGATCTTATCGGTGCCCGAGGACAGGATGAAGGCGAGGGTCACCGCCTCAAGGCCCGCATCTTCCACCATGTCCACCAGATCCTGGCTGGTGGTCAGCGACATGTCCACATAGGGCGAGAACGACTTGTCCCCGCCGCCGGACGCACCCTCCGGATCGGTGGTCACGCTCAGCAGATCGGACGGCGCGGAGGCGCCGGCCTCATCCAGCGCCACCACGGAGAAGGTATAGGTGGTGGAGGCATCGAGCCCGGTCACCTTGAAGTAGGTCGTGGCCGTCGTGCCGATCAGGACGCCGTCCTGATAGATCTGATAGCCGGACACGGTGCCGACGCCATCGACCTCCGCCGCATCCCAGCGCAGCGTCAGATAATCGTCGGAGACGCCGGTGGCGACCAGGTCGTCCGGGGCATCCGGGATCACGGGCGTCGTGTCCATATAGCCCACGAAGGTCCACACTTGGCCGGTGCCCGAGGCGCCGTTATGGGATGCGGGATCGAGCCCCTGGGTCCACCAATTGGCTTCGTAAACGAGGTTGCCCACGCTCGCGCGGTCGCCGCCCACATAGACCTTTGTGGCCGACCACGGATCGGCATAGGTGGTCTCGCCATCCTCGCCGCCATCGCCGCCCCCCGTGTCCCCGCCGCCGGTATCGCCGCCCCCGGTGTCGCCACCGCCGGTATCACCGCCGCCAGTGTCCCCGCCGCCCGTGTCGCCACCTCCGGTATCGCCACCTCCGGTATCGCCGCCGCCGGTATCACCGCCGCCGGTACCGCCCGCCAGCGCCGCCTGCCATTCGGCCAGCGCGGAGGCGTCCTTGGCGGTGATGTTGGCGAGCGAGAGGTCAGCCAGCTTCACGCCCGTCAGGGTGTAGGTCTGGTTGTTGGAGGGAATGGCGATCACCACCGCGCCGTTCACCTCGGACACGGTGAAATTGTCGGCGGAGAACCAGCCGAAATCCAGCACATCCAGCGCCGTGTCGAAGGCAAGAACCGTGTTGGTGCCCCAGGACCAGGTGATGGTGGTCACCGTGCGCACGCCGTCGCCCACCGTGCCGGTGCCACCGCCATTTCCGCCGCCGGAGTCGCCGCCGCCGGTATCGCCGCCGCCCGTGTCGCCACCACCGGTGTCACCGCCGCCCGTGTCACCGCCGCCCGTGTCCCCGCCGCCGGTATCACCGCCGCCGGTCCCGCCCCCAAGCGCGGCCGTCCATTCGGCCAGCGCGGAGGCGTCCTTGGCGGTGATGTTGGCGAGCGAAAGGTCGGCCAGCTTCACGCCCGTCAGGGTGTAGGTCTGGTTGTTGGAGGGAATGGCGATCACCACCGCGCCGTTCACCTCGGACACGGTGAAATTGTCGGCGGAGAACCAGCCGAAATCCAGCACGTCCAGCGCCGTATCGAAGTTCAGGACGGTGTTGGTGCCCCACGCCCACGTGATGGTTGTTACAGTCATTACGCCATCTCCCACATGACCGCCGCCGGTCTCTCCACCCGTGTCCCCGCCGCCGGTGTCCCCGCCGCCGGTGTCGCCGCCGCCGGTTTCCCCGCCGGTATCGCCGCCGCCGGTATCTCCACCGCCCGTTTCCCCACCACCGGTCTCGCCGCCACCGGTATCGCCGCCATGGTCATGCTCGTCCGGATCGGTGCCGCCGGTCACGGTGCCGCCGCCCGCAATGGCGACATTGAAATCGATGATCTGGGACTCCGGCGCGGTGAAGCCGAGCTGGTTGTCCAGATGGTCCTCACGCACCTGCGTGAAGGTGAAGAGGAAGTTCTCCGGCGACAGATCGGCGATGGTCACGCCCAGCAGAATGAGCTTCTGGCCGGTAGCGCCGTCGGCGATCACCACGCCTTCGGAGCTATCGCTCATGGAAAGCCGCTCGCGGCTGGAGAAATACTTGAAGCTCACCACGTCGGTCGCCGGATCGAAGGCGACGCGGTCCACCTGCCCCACTTCGTGGGATCGGGCATAGACGGTGTTCGCCTCCGCTGTAATGCCCAATTCCCAGGCGAGCGCACCGCTGACGGCCTCGCGCAGATGGGCATTCTCGATATAGGCGAAACTGTCCACGGTCAGGTCCGCGAGGCGCACCCCCAGGATGATCTGGGTCTCGCCGTTCCACGGATTCATGAAGCCGACGCCTTCGGCGGTGTCGACGATGATGAAGGCGTGGATGGTATTGGCGCCGGTGCTGATCTTGTCCTTGGAGACGTCGAACCCGGAAATGTCCGCCGCCGACAGGTTGATCGCATAGACCGTCCCGGTGCCGCCGGTCCCCGTGTCTCCACCGGTATCGCCACCGCCCGTGTCTCCGCCTCCGGTTTCACCTCCGGTGTCGCCGCCGCCAGTATCGCCGCCGCCCGTGTCTCCACCGGTATCGCCACCGCCCGTGTCTCCGCCTCCGGTTTCACCCCCGGTGTCACCGCCGCCAGTCTCACTGCCACCCGTTTCCCCGCCGGTGTCTTCACCGCCGGTTTCCACGATGCTGTCCAGCAGGCCGTTGCCGCCCAGGACCACGTCCGGCGTCAGGCTGGAGGCGTCGGCGATCTCTTCCAGGCTCTTGCCCAGCACCCAGCTGTCATAGGCCGCCTTCAGCAAGCTCTCGGCCGAGCCGGTGGCGTCGTTGGACAGGTCCCAGAACATCATGCCGCCGAGGCCCATGGACTGCGCCCATTCGGACTTCAGCGCGATGGAAGAGGGAGTCTCAATGGTGGAAAAGATCTTGAGCTGCTCGTTGTAGACATAGGCCGCCTGGGCCTCGTCGTCCCAATAGAGCTGCCAGCCGCTGTTGGGATCCTGCACCTTCTGGAGGAGGTCCTTATAGTCGTAGACGCCGCCTTCGAAGCTGCCGGGCGCGAGCCCCGTGGAGGCCGCGTTCCAACCTCCGTCCCCCCCATCAGACACGCCGCTCCAGGCACGGGTGTACATGGGCGCGCCCAGCACGATGGCGCTCGCATCCACGCCGGCGTCAAGATAAAGCTGGACCGCTGTGGCGATGTCGTAATTGCCGCCGACAGTATCGTACAGCGGCGCCTGATGACCCGTGGTCGTCTCCCACCCGCCGTGGAAGTCATAGGCCATCAAATTGAAGAAATCGACATAGGGCGCGAGGCCCTCAAGGTTGAAGTTCGCGATCTTGTCGGCGCCCGCGGGAGAGGCAACCGAAATGGTATATTCCCGCCCGGTCGAGGCCTCGAGCGCGTCCAGCTTCTCGCGCACTTCCGCGAGCAGAAGCGCGTAATTGGCACCGTCCTCGGCCCGCACCGTGTTGCCGGAAAGGCCGCCGCCGCCGGGATATTCCCAATCGAAATCGACGCCGTCGAACATGGAGTATTTGGTCAGGAAGTCCACCAGCGACTGGGCGAAGACCTCCCGTCCCGCTTCGGTCGCGGCCACGTCGCTGAACGGGCCTGACAGGGTCCAGCCCCCGACAGCGATGGAGACCCTCAGGTCGGGATTGATCGCCTTGAGTTCCTCGATCTGGTGGAAATTGCCCGCCAGCGCCTGGTCCCACGTGTCGGCGACGCCATCCACGCTGTCGGCGGCCGAGAAGGTCTTCTCCACGGCAGCATAGGAATCATAAAGCGCGACGCGACCCGACGAATCGATCTTGGCGAATGCATAGATCAGGTCGGTGAGCTGGCTCGCCGGCACGTCGGCGATATCGAAGTCCCGCCCGTAAATGCCCCATTCGGGATAATAGCCGACGATACGCGGCTCGGCGGAGCCGGCGGTGTCGGTGCCGGCGGTCTGCGAGGTGGTCGTCACGCTTGCGGGAGTCTCGGCAATCGTCTCCTCGGAGCCGATGGTCTCCGGCGTCGCGATCGTCTCCGTGGTGGTTGTGGTCACCCCAGGCGTCGAGGGCGCGGCCGCATCGGCAGCAGCAAGCGCGGTCGCCCACGCCTGGGTGGCGGTGGAATCCAGCGCGATGATGTTCGACGGTGAGAGGTCCGCCAGCGTCACGCCGGAGAGGGTGTAGGTCTGATTGTTGGAGGGAAGGGCGATCACCACCGAGCCGTTGACCTCGCTCAAGGTGAACTGCTCACCCTGGAGCCAGCCGAAATCCAGCATGTCCGTCGCGGGATTGAAGCTGAGGAGCGCGTGCTGGCCCCATGCCCAGGTGATGGCAGTCGTTTTTCCCATGATGGACCCCTGTACCGTTAACCATAGGGCAGCCTTTCATGAACATTTGTCCATGTTCAACCCCACCCTGGACCCGCCTCGGACTTTCGCCCTGATAATTGGATCCAGCCCGACCTTTAATGAACAAAAATTCATAAATCTAGAGATGGGTCAAACCACCGGTATCGGGCTCGGGCGATGATCGCTTCGCCGTGCGATTGACATACGAGTCGTATGTTTATTTACATACATTGCGTATGTTTTTTGGAATGCCGCGATGCACAGACAGCGCCGGACCCGGGCTGAGATGACCGAACGCACCCGCGCCAAACTGGTGGCCGCGGCGCGGCGGGCCTTTGCGCAGGAGGGGTTTGCGCACACGTCCATGGACGCGTTCACCGCCGAGGCCGGCCTCACCCGTGGCGCGCTCTATCACCACTTCTCAAGCAAGGAAGGGCTGCTGCTTGCGGTGATCGAGGAGATCGAAGCGGAGGTCGGCCAGCGCCTGAACGCCATCTCGGACGCGGCACCGACCCCGTGGGAGAGCTTCCGGCGCCGGTGCCGCACCTATCTGGAACTGGCCCGGGAGCCGGAGATCCGTCGAATCATCCTTCAGGATGCGCGTGCCGTGTTCGGCGATGTGCCGGAGGCGGCGCAACGCGTGGGAATCGCTGCGCTGGAAGCCGCCCTCGACCGGCTGATCGAAGACGGGCTCGTGGCGCCGCTGAACGCGCATGTCACCGCCCGGATGATCTACGGCGCCGTGACCGAGGCGTCCTTCTGGATCGCAGAACCCGACGGCGATCACGAGGCCCGCTTGGCCGATGCGCTGGACAGCCTTGACCGTCAGCTGAGCGGCCTTCTCGCGCGCTGATCCTCTTACCGCATTTCTCAGGAGCACTCTCATGCAGTGGCGCAACACGCCGGCGCGTTTCGGCGCCCTCTCGAAGCTGTTTCACTGGACCAGCGCGGTGGCGTTCATCGGCGCTTATGGGGTGGTCTATTACGTTATCTGGTTCCTGGACGACACGTCGGACGAATCCCTGCCCGTCCTGAACATCCATTGGGTCCTGGGCCTGCTGGTGGGCTTCCTCGTTCTGCCCCGCTTGATCTGGCGCCTTCTGGACGTGCAGCCCGAAGACCCGCCGGGTTCCGCGCTTGAGCATCGGCTGGCGCATGCGGCGCATTGGGCTCTCTATGCCTTGCTCATCCTCATGCCGCTTACCGGCTATCTGGGCACGGGCGCGCCGACGGATTTCGGCGTGTTTCAGGTGACAGGATTCAATGAGACGGCGCCGTTCGCCTGGATCAGCCAGACCTATGACCTGAGCTTCGAGGCGTTTGAGGCGCCCATTGATAGCATCCACCATTTCCTCGGAAAATGGGTGGCCTGGGTCGTGGTCGCCCTGCATGTGGCCGCCGCCCTGTTTCACCATGCGGTGCGCCGCGACGCCGTCCTGACCCGCATGCTGCCGGGGGCGGGACGCCCGGACTGACGGATCCGGCGGCATCGTGCAACCGTCCCGTGCGGGCCGCCGAGGCGGGGCGCACAGCCGCCCTCCCGCCAAGTCGCGCGCCACAGGTGCCGTTCACATCCGGTCGTGCTAAGATGAATCCATCGGCGGCCGGCCCGCCGTAGCGAGAGGAGACGCCCATGCTTGGCCCCCAGCGCCGTATTGGGCGTCGAGTCGGTCTGTCCATTGTCTGCGCGGCGCTGACGCTTCCCTCTCTGGCCCTTGCCCAGTCGAATACGCCCCCGGCACCTCCGGCCCCGGAGGGTGCGTTATCGCGCATTGAACGGGCAGTGACGGAGGCGCTGCAACGCGGCCTCGACCGGATCGACCAGGCCCTGGACGCCACCTTGCCTTACGAGATGCCTGAAGTTCTGCCCAACGGCGACATCCTCATCCGCCGCACGAAGCCCGCGCCGGCTCCGCCGCAGGCCGTGCCCGCCCCTGCGCCGCCCGCGCAGAAGGCCGATCCGATGAAGATCTAAACGCCACTTTTCCATGCGGGTGCCGCCATGGACGCGCCGCTCACCCCCTCCCCGCTCACGTCCACCCCGCTTCTCGGCCTCGATTGGGTCGCCCTCGACAGCGAGACCACAAGCCTTGATCCCCGCGTCGCGCGCATCGTCGAAATCGCCCTGCTGCCGGGTCGCGGCATCACGGTGGAGGGGGCGAGTGCGCACACCCAGCGCATCGCGCCGGGAGTCCCCATCCCGCAGGCGGCGACGCGCGTGCACGGGATCGACGACGCCGCGCTCACAGCGGCCCCACCCTTTTCCGAAGTGTGGCCCACCCTCGCGCACTTGCTTCGGGGCCGGATCCTGATCGGCCATACGCTTGGCTACGATATCGCGGTTCTGGAGCGCGAATGCAGCCGGGCGGGCCTGACATTCGACGCACCGCGCCGGCTTGATGTCCGGCTGCTCGCGCAGGTCGTGCGTCCCGGGCTCGCCGACGTCTCTCTGGAGGCGCTGGCGGGCTTCTTCGAGGTAACACCGGGTCCACGGCACAGCGCGCTTGGCGATGCCGAGACGGCGGCCCGCCTGTTCGCGGTCTTCGTCCCGCTCCTGCGCGAGGCGGGGATCCGGACCCTCGGCGAGGCGGAGGCGGCCTGCCGCGCCCGCCCGGACGTCATGGAGGCCCATGTTCGCGCGGGGTATGCGGAACCCGCAGCGGCGCCCGCCGCCAGCCAGGCGGCGCAGATGCGGGCGGCCGAGGCCTTGGTGCGGATCGATTCGCAACTCTACCGGCACCGCATCCGGGACGTGATGACCACGCCGCCCCGCGTCCTGCCGGGCGATACGAGCGTCGCGGCGGCCGTCCGCGTCATGGCCGAGCATGGGCTCGGCTCGGTCCTGGTGCGCGGCGGGTCCGACGCGCCCTTGGCGCCCGCCGACACCGGCATCGTGACGGAGCGGGACATTCTGCGCGGCCTCGCGCATCACGGCGCGGACCTTCTGGAGCGCCCCATCTGTGACCTCGCATCGCGCCCGGTCGACGGCCTGCCGACCGACGCCTTTCTCTACCGTGCCGCCGGCCGGATGCAGCGACGCGGCATCCGGCATCTCGCCGCCCTCGACCCGGCGGGTGAGATTTGCGGCATGCTGTCGGTGCGCGACGTGCTGCGCCCCCGCGTCGGCAGCAGCTTCGCGCTCGATGACGCGATCTCGGCTGGAGACAACCCCGCCGACCTCGCCAAGGCCTGGGCGGGCCTTCCTCTGGTCGCCGGTGGGCTGGTCGCGGACGGCGTGCCGGCGCGCGACGTGGCGGCGGTGATCTCCAGCGAACTCGGCGCCCTCACGGCGCGCGCCGCCGAACTCGCGGAGGCCGAGCTTGGGCCACCGCCCGCCTCTTATGCCCTGCTCGTGCTGGGCTCGGCGGGGCGGGGCGAATCCCTGCTCGCCATGGACCAGGACAATGCGCTGCTGATCGACGCGCGCCCGGGCGCGGACGTGGACGGCTGGTTCGCGGCGTTCGGCGCCCGCATCGCGGACATCCTGCACGCCGTGGGCGTTCCCTATTGCCCCGGCGGGGTGATGGCGCGCGAAGCGCAGTGGCGCGGGACGCCGCAGATCTGGCGCGAGCGGCTCGCGGGCTGGATCCGCCGCGCGCGTCCCCAGGACCTGCTCAGCATCGACATTTTCTATGATTTCGCCTGCGTCCATGGCGCGAGCGCGCCCGCCGCCGCATTGTTCGACGCTGCTTATGCGGCCACGCGTGGGCAATTCGACTTTCTCAAGCTGCTCACGCAGGCCGGTGGCGAGAGCCCTGCCGCCCTCGGCCTGTTCGGCGCGATCCGCACCGAGAACGGGCGTGTGGACCTGAAACGCTGCGGCCTGTTTCCCATCGTGCGGGCGGCGCGCATCCTCGCCATCGCCCATGACGTTCGCACGCGCACCACCCCGGCCCGGCTTGAGGGGCTCGCCCATGCCGGGCTGGGCGCGGGCCGGGATCTGTCGGATCTGTCGCACGCGCATGCGACGCTGCTCGCGGAAATCCTGCACCAGCAGATCGAGGATGCGGGCACCGGCGTCGCGCCGTCGAACAAAGTGGATCCGGGCCGCCTGGATGCCGCCCGACGGGCGGCGCTCAAGGAGGCCCTGCGCATCGCGGCCGGCGCGGATGCCGTCCTGCACACCCTTCTCATGGCGCAGCGGACGCCGGACGCCTGAAGGCCGGTCAGCCGATCAAACCGGCCAGGACGGACAGAGCGAGCATGCCACTCGCCAGGGCGGCCGACAGCTGCGCGAAAGAGAAATAGGCCCCGCGCAGCGCCAAGCAGACCATGACCCGCGCCTGAGGCTCGGCGGGCCGCGCCTGCTCGGGCAGATAGGTCCACAATTCGGTGCGCCGATGATCGGTGCGCGCCGCGCCGTTTCCCTTCAGGATCAGGACGAGGGTGAGAACCAGCATGAGCACCCCACCCGCCTCGAAAGAGGCGCGCGGATCGAAGCTCAGGCCGACCATGACGCATGCAATGGCCAGACCTGCGAAGGCACAGGCGCGCGCAACCGTCAGCTGCGCGAGCCGAGAAATGTCGTCCATGGCCGAACTCCAAAGGACCGGCGGCGCCGCATGCCCTGTCGCGGCTCCCAAGGAGCGCGAATGCGACGCACTGCCGAACGACCGCTCGACGCCATAAAGCCGGCGGCCCATTCTCATTCATCCCGCCTCACATGCTGGCCAGAAGGCGCCCGCACCGTCAAGGTTGCGCAGGTCAATTCCTGTTGCAGCGCGCAGCGATGTATCCGGGAAGAGTCAGAAGCCGATGGAGAAAAAGCGGGAGACCGCCGGCATGGAGATCAGCGCCGTTCCGGCGAGCCAGATCCACATCGTCACCTCATCGGTCTCCTTGCGACCCGTGAGGCGCTCGAAGAGCGCCGCCGGGACCCCCGCGACCATGATGGTGCAGGTGGAGACGACGAGCGAGGTTAGGAAGAACAGGACCGACACGCTGCTGGTGAAAAAGCCGGGCAGAAACGGCGCCATCAGGATCGCAACCGGCAGGACGAGCGGCGAGAAGATCCCGTTGACCGCCGCAATGCCGAGGATCGGAAACAAATAAGGCTGGATCCGGCTCATGAGGTCACTCCCGGTGCCGGCAGGGCGCCCGCCGCCGCGAAGGCGGCGAACAGAGCAACGCGGGCGACCAGAAGCCAGACCACGGCGAAGGCGAGGATCACCACGCCCGGAACGGCGCGCGGCGTGATGGCCGCGACCACGCCCAGCACCGGATCCGTCATCCTGACAAAGGCGCGCCAGATATAGTTTGTCGAGGCCGGCCCGAAGAAGAAGGAGAGCAGGAACCGGCCAAGCAAGGTGTACATCAACGCCGCGAGCACGAAATTGGGGAGCTGGAAGGCCCAGCCGGAAAGAAGAGACGTTGTGCCCATCAAGCTGTCCTGTCTGCGCGGCGGAAGACGGTCCGGTGGACGCGTCGTGCCAACGTTAAAACACTCTCATGCCGGAGGTGACGGGCCGATTGCCGCTGCGGCCGACCCGCATCCGCGCCGGTACCGGGGGCGGATCGCGCGAGAAGCCCCAAGACCACCGACCGGCCGGCGAAAAAATGGGCGGGGCCTTGCGGTCCCGCCCCTCCATCGCGCGGCGCGCGATGATCAGGCTGTCTTCTCCTTGAGCACCGTCTCGCCACGGGGCTTGCGGATTTCGTCGATGAAGTTCTGCATCTCGCGCGAGGGCGCCGGTGTGAGAAGGCTCACGATGATCATCACCCCGAAGCCGATCGGCAGGCCGAACAGGGCCGAGGAGATGTTGTTCACGTTGAACCAGCCCACCTTGGAGGCCAGCACGGCGTCCGCCGTCGCAGGATTCGCAAGGGCCTTCACCACATCGACCACCGGCGCACCCGTGATCGGATTGAGCAGCGAGGTCATGCCGAAGGCGGAGACGCCGAGCGCGGGGTAATAGCGCGAGACGACCAAGTAGAAGAGGCACGAGCCAAATCCGGCGATCATGCCGGCAATGGCGCCAGCGGTATTGGCCCGCTTCCACCAGACGCCCAGCACCAGGGCCGGGAAATTGCCCGCCGCCGCCAGCGAGAAGGCCCAGGACACCATGGCGAGGATGTCGGCGGGCCGCGTCGAGGCGGTGAAGGCGGCGAGCACGGCCACGATCACGAGCAGAACCCGGGCGACGACGAGGCGGCGCTGGGTCGGCGCGTTGGGGTCGATCATCTTGTAATAGACGTCGTGGCTGAGGGCATTGGCGATCGCCAGCAGCAGGCCGTCGGCGGTCGAGAGGGCGGCGGCGAGGCCGCCCGCGGCCACAAGGCCGGCGATCACATAGGGCATGCCCGCAATCTCGGGGGTCGAGATCACGATCGTGTCGGTGTTGATGGCCAAGTCCGGCAGCCGCAGCATGCCGGCATGGTTGGCGATCTTCGAGCAGGCCGCCATGATGGCTTGCGGGTCGATGGCGTTGACGCCGCAGACCTTCACCAGTTCCAGCTTGCCGTAGGTATAGATCCAGGCCGGCAGGTTGGCGAGCGGCTGGCCGATGACGTTCTGATACACTTCCAGCTTCGAAAACGCCGCATAGGCCGGTGCGGTGAAGTAGAGCAGGAAGATGAACAGCAGCGACCACGCCACGGAGACGCGGGCCTCACGCACCGAAGGGGTGGTGAAGTAGCGCATCAGGACGTGGGGCAGCGAGGCGGTGCCCACCATCAGGCAGAGGATGAGCGCGAAGAAGTTGAGCGGCGAATAGCTGGTGAAGGGGGCGACATGCTCCTTCAGTCCCGTGCCGGCCAGCCCGGAGGCGATCATGCCCTGTTCCAGGCGCGCGATGTCCTGCAATGCCTGGCCATAGGTCAGTTGTGGCAGGGGCAAGCCGTATTTCTGCGCCGACAGGATCACCACCGGCATGAGATAGGCGATGATCAGGACGATATATTGGGCCACCTGGGTCCAGGTGACCGCCCGCATGCCGCCGAGCATCGAACAGACGAGAATGCCCGCGAGGCCGACATAGACCGCCACTTCGAAGCTCATGCCGAGGAAGCGTGAAGCGATGATGCCGGTGCCGAAGATCTGCGCCACCACATAGGTGAAGGAACAGCAGAGCAGGACGATGATCGCCAGGAAGCGGGCAAAGTTGCCGCCGAACCGCGCCGACATGAAGTCGGGCACGGTATAGGCGCCGAACTTGCGCAGGAACGGCGCGACCAGGATCGCGACGAGGACGTAGCCGCCGGTCCAGCCGAGCACGAAGGCGAGGCCGTCATACCCGAGCAGATAGAGCGATCCGGCCATCCCGATGAAGGAGGCTGCCGACATCCAGTCGGCGCCGGTCGCCATGCCGTTATAGATGGCCGGCACGCGCCGCCCGGCCACATAATATTCCGACACCGCCATGGTGCGGGACATGACCCCGATGAGGGCATAGACGCCCAGCGTGAAGAACACGAACAGATAGCCGATGACGCGGTTGGGCACCCCCATCTGTTCGAGGATTGCCAGGATCACCACAAAGCCGATGAAACCGCCGGTATAGATGGCGTAGACGCGGCCGAGATTGGAAACAAAGTCCCCGCCGGAGGAGGACGTGCTTTGTGTCGACATTGTCGCTCCCCCCTTATTCGTCTTCGGAGACGCCGCATTCGCGGTCGATCTTTTCCTGGGACCGTGCAAACCAGAACAGCATCACGACGAACGCGATCAGCGAGCCCTGCGCGGCCATGTAGAAGCCGAGCGGAAAGCCAAAGATCACGATCGTGTTCAAGGTTTTGACGAAGAAGTGGACGACAAAGCCGAAAAATACCCACAGACCGAGCATCACGAACATCAGTTTTCGTGTTTTCGTCCAGTAGACCTCATCCTGAGATGTCAGCATGGTTCCCGACCTCCGATTGATTGGCGTTTCGACCCCGAAAATCTGCGGCCGCAAAGACCGATCTTGGAGGACTTCGAATCCGGAAGCGGCTGAACTCCCCCCGGGCCGGCCTTCGCCCATTTTTCTTCTGGCCACGGTACAGGCTAACACCAAGCCTTCCCTTACCGTATTCGACGTTCGTATAAGATGGTTTTCTTTGTGCGTCGCAGCATGACACTGCGGAATATGTCATCTAGACTGTCCGAATGCTGCGCCGCCTCTTGAACATCGCCCGCGGGACTCCCCCGATCTTAACTCGCGGAGATCTGGTCGATTTCCTCGACAGCCGGGGCGCGTTCCTGGTCCAGAAGAACATCATGGACTATGCCCGCGGCCGCTCCGGACCGCATTTCACGGAACTGATGAAGGAGGCGGATTTCAACGCCGCGCTGACACAGTCGCGCTGGAGCCTCTATCCGCTCGGCGTCGCCATGGTGAGTGAGATGTTCGACAGCTTCCTGCGGGCCGCGGGATACGGGGTTGGCGGTTTCGCGGAACTGGCCGCCGAGGCGTTCGACCGCCACACACCCCCGGCTTGCATCGCCGCCGACACCTGGACGGCCGCCCGCGCCGCTCTGATCGCACGTGCGGAGCAGATGCCGACGCGGCCGGGGACGGCGGTGAAGGACATTCCGTTCGCCTATTCCCGGGCGGTGTTCGACGCCCTGCCCTTTCACGACGCGCGTAAATCGAACGATTTCGAACTGGTGCAGGCCAATCTGCGCTCCAATCTCCTCGCCATGCACGAAAACCTCGCGGCGCGCACGACCCCGGCCCACCTGGCCGCGCTGCTCGCGGGCGGCGCCCCCAATGCGCGGGTAGCGGCGGAACTGCCCGTTCCATCCTGAATTCGGCCGCCCTCGCGCCTGCCCGAGCGCCACGCCGCTATCGCCCGCACCTTCGCGGGCCGGGACCACCGTCTGGAGGTGATGATATCCAGGGTCTTTTGTTGGCCCCCGTCAGGCCCGGCGGAGGGCTCCTCCCGCCTCGGACCCGACCAAAAAGTTTTAGGTCAGCATCCTTGACAGACAGCGGCCCGCCCCGCTTGAATGACCTTCAGTTACACTATGTTCATCTAGATTTCACAAAATGAGCGCCAGTGAATCCGGGGCAGGTCGCCTGTTATCGACCGCCTCTGCGAAAATATTCATCTGGAACTTTCCATGACGGTGTTGATGGATATTCAGCGCAAGCTACGCCGGGGTAGCAATGAGCATCGACGTTTTAGCACTTCAGAGCGTGAGTGATGATCTCCTTCAGACTGCCCTCGTCCCAGGCGGCTGGGGCGACGCTGTTGAGCGGATAAGGGCTGCGACTGGGTCGCATGGGGTCAATTTCATGCCCATCGTGGGGAAGGCCCCCTTCCTCCCCCACACGGAAGGGATGGCAAGGGGCTTCGAGGAGTATTTCAAAGAGGGATGGGCAGAAAGGGATTATAGGTTGCGTTCTGTTCCCCTTGCGAAGAAACAACGAATTATAATAGATCGGGATTTCATGACGCCCGATGAGTACGGAAACGAGTATTTCCGGTTTTTAGGGCAGTTCAAACTCAAGTATATGTGCAATGTGATATTCGAAATCGGAACAGAAATGGTGTCCTGCTCGCTCCACCGGAGTTCAGAGCAAGGTGATTTTTCACCGGATGAGGCATCCGTGCTGGTCGGACTATCGCAGCGGCTTTCCATTTCGGGGCTCATTGCGCGGTCCATCGCGGAAGTGAGGGTGTCCGGGCTCGCGGAAGCGTTTCAACTTATGAAGGTGCCGACTCTCTTTCTCGACCGAAGCGGGAGAGTCGCCTCAATGAATGGCGCTGCCGAAGCCATCATGGGGGATGGCATCAATGTCAGCGGCGGCGATTTGAAAGCCCGGGAGCGAAGCGAAACGAAGAAACTGCAAGCGCTCGCGTATGCTGTCACGAGAATGCCGGCCCTTCCCTGTGCATCCCATGTGGTGCGGGTAACCCGCGTCGGCAAACGCCCACTGGTTATTCGCTTTCAGCCTATCCAGGGGTTGGCTCGTGACCTCTTCTCTGATGTCAGGGCGATGGCGATCGTCGACGATCTCGAGAACAGGCCTCAAGCAGACGCGAGCGCGCTCCAGATGGTATACGGGCTCACCCGGACAGAAGCGGCAATCGCCACGCTGCTCGCACAGGGCGCGGGAGCTCGAGAGATCGCTCAGACGAGGGCGATTTCCTATGAGACCGCCCGAACCCACATCAAGTCCGTCCTCCAGAAAATGGATGCCAGCCGTCACTCGGAGGTCGCCGCGATCCTTGCCGCGCTCCGATAGGGCGCAAGGCCTCGTCTGGTTGCGTTGTGCCAACTGGCGCAGGAGACCAATCCCCCCCCCCTCATCAATGTAAAAACCGCTTCCATACACTTGATTGGTCTCCAGAGGGCAATGGATGACATGCTTCAGGCTGCGTTGGTGCCTGATGGATGGGTAGGTACGCTGGACAAGGTGATGGAGAAAACGGGTCTGTGGGCGTCCACATCATGCTTCTGTCGGGCCGACTCCATTTCGCGCCTCATTCGAGCACCATGGGGCGGCAGTTGGAAGCATATTTCGACGGCGGGTGGACGGATGGCGATACGCGATCCTGGGGTCTTTCGCTCTCAAGACGCAGAGGGTGTTTATCGATTCTGACTATCTCACGGCGGAGGATTGCGGCGGCGAGCTGCTGCAAGGATCGGAACGCTGGCGGCATCTCGGCGAGAAGGGCGCGCCGTTGCGCAGGGCGCCGGGCTCGCGCTGGACCAACGGCCGGATAATGACGCCAGTCATAGACGGTGCGGCTCTGGCGATCATGGGAGCGAGCGAACAACCGACCATGCTCACAGATCGCCTGTCCATCGGCGACTAAGACGATCCGGTCGGGATAGACCGGCAAGGTCTTCGGGCGCTTGCCACCGCGGGCATCACCCCATTGATGAGCCGCAAGGGCGATTGCTGTGACAATGCCCCCATGGAAAGCTTCTTCCACACCCTGAAAACCGAGCGGGTCCATCATCGCCTCGATGCCACCAGGGCCGAGGCGCGGCGTGACCTGTTCGGATACATCGAAGGCTTGTACGATCCCCGCCGCCTGCACTCAGCCCTCGGCTACATCAGCCCGGCCGAGATGGAACGCAGAGCGGCTTACCCCTTCCACTTTTTCGGGGGAAGATCACCATGTCGATCACTCCGCTGTCCCCCGCCTGTGCCGCGTGAGACGTGGTGAAAACATGGGTCACTTATCCATGTAAAAATCCGCTCCTGCCGGGTCAGATCTCCGTGGAATTAACAGCGGAAGATTGAAACTCTCAGTGTGTTTCGGCATGGAAGATTGACCCCGTTGTGAGGGGGATCGGCGTGTAATTTTGACCCTCCTCTTGGCTCATGGTCCGTCGTTTTGTTGCGACGGGCGGGCTGGGGATGAAGGGCGTGGATACGA
>JBFMAV010000031.1:0-43762 GCA_040755535.1 Pseudomonadota bacterium
CCCCGCCCCCCGCCCCCCCCCACATTGCTCGTTCCAGGTTCAAGGCGCGCACGATGCCCGAGCGGCGCAGGTGCGACAACCCCGCCGGCGGTTCTATGGAGCGCGCCGCGCCCGGCGTCCGTCCTTGCCTTCGAGCGGGGCTAGCCCACCGGCCGCAGCGGCTTTTCCAGCACGGCCAGCACGCGGGGCAATTCATGGCCGCGCTTCAGGATCAGCCCGGTCTGCGACACGACGCTATAGGCCCCCTGCTTGCGGGCGAGGCGCGGGTCCTTCTCGATGCGGTAGAGGGGCACGTCCATGGCGCGGCGGAAGATGGAGAAGACCGCCCTGTCCTTCAGGAAGTCGAGCGCGTAGTCGCGCCATTCCCCGGCCGCGACCATGCGGCCATACAGGTCCAGGATCCGGTCAAGTTCGCGGCGGTCGAATGTGACGCGCGCCGGCGAGACAGTACTGCCGATGACGGACTGGTTCGCGGACAAGGCCTGCGATCCGCCCCGCACTATGGGTTCCACATCTCCCATCGGGCCTCCTTCGTGCAGCGATGAAAGAGATGATCCCTCTGCCGCGCGACCATGGCAAGGGAAATGGAAAGCCGGCTTTCGGGCGACCTCACGGGGTCGTCAACACAAATCACACAATGGTCGTTTTTCGGCCCCGACCTCGCCCCCGCCGGACGGCATCTTGTCTCTCGTAGCAGGGCCGGTTCGCGGTTGCTCCGGTCTATCCCAGCCCCCCAGCCCCCCGGGGTGACGAGCGAACCGGCCACTGCTACGCACCATCAGAAGACCCCCTTCAAGGCCGCTCCCCCCAGCGGCCTTTTTTGTTGCCCGCGCCGATGCCAATGGGCGCAGCGCCCGTCCCCGGCAAGCCCGCGGCGCGTACGGATTCAGGCTTTCTGGTCCGCATTCAGCACGCACTGCGACCTGACCGCAGGGCGATCGGGTCGGCGCGTCGCCGAGAAGGGGAAGAGGGTGGCGCGCGCTCAGCGCACGCGCTGGGTCACGCGGATGTTGCTCGGGGCGAACACGTAAACCGGGAGCGACGCCATGGCCTCGCCGGTGAACCTGGACGAGGAAAGCCCGCCCGTGGGATCCGCCGAGAAGCTGTTCGCCACAGTCACCTTGGGCGGCGCCATGAAACTGCCAAAGCTGCGCAGCTCGGGCAGGCCGAGATAGGTCTCGCCGGCCAAGGCCGGACCGACGAAAAGGCGGCCGAAGGGAATGTTCTGCGTCTTCTGACGCTGAAGCGCGGGCGCCGCAATCATGGCCTGGGTCAAGGGCCGGGCGGAATCGAGATCCGACTTGGCCGGCGCATAGGACAGCATCGCCGCCTCGCTGGCCTCTCCGGGCGTCCCGCGCGTGATGACGGCGGGCAGCGGGACCGGACCAAGGCTTGCCGTGACCACCGGGTCCACAGGCCGGCGCGTCGGCAGCGGCACGTTGGTGAGCGGCGAGACCACGGCCTGCGTCGCGACGATGGCGGCGGCGATCTCGGCCGGGCGGGCCGAGGGCAGCGGCGCGGCGGTGAGGCTGGTGACGCTGGGCGCGGCGGACGCCACTTTGACGGAGGCTGATGCGGGCGCATCGGCGGGCGGATTGGCCGGGCGGTTGGCGCGGGCGACGACCGCCGGGGCTGTGACTTCCTCCGGCGCGCCCTGTTCTTCTTCCTCGTCCACCGACTTCTTGAAACTGAACAGGCTCGCGAAGAACTTGCGGATGCTCTCGCCGGCATCGTTGGAGGCGACCTCCACGGTGCGGCGGCTGCCCTCCAGCTCGGCCAGTGCCTCTTCATAGCGCGCCAGCGGCTTGCCGTCGGAGGGGATATGCACGGTCTTCTGGTCGGGGAAGACCCGCACCAGCTGATCGTGCGTCATGCGCGGCCAATGGCGAATGGTGCCGGTGTCCAGATGGACGAAATTATTGCCGGGATAAAAGCCGACGCCGCCGCGCTGCATCTGCAGCCCCACCACGCGGATGGAGGCGAGGTTCACGCCCGGCATGTAGAAGTCCATCGCCTTGCCGCGCATATGCTGGCTCTGCTCGGCCACAGCCTTGGAGCGGCTGCGCAGCATGGAGTTGGTGGCGGGGGAGCGATAGCCGGACAGGGCCTTGATGCCCTCCTTCGCATCCACCTCGCGATAGACCTCCCAGACGAGGTCGAACAATTCCGGGTCCATCTCGGTCGGCTCGGAGCGGCGCCAGTCGCGCAGCAGCCAGCTCAGCTTCTTGATGACCTCCTGGTCATAGCGGCCATCACGTTTGAAGGTGAAGGTACCGCTCTCTCCGGTATGGACGAACTCGATCTGAAGCGTGCGCGTGTCGCCATTCGCGACCGCGTTCTGGAGCGACTGGGTTCCAGTGAAGAACACGGCAAGCGTTGCGATGACCGCCTGGCTGCGCCGGCTCGTGGCGAGCGCGCGAAGGAAGGCGGGGACACGGGGGAGGAAGGGCAATGTCGCGAACCCGGGGCTCAGGTCTATCTCTGCCGCGCACCCAAGAAGCGCGCGACGCGAAGCTCAACAGAGTCTTGCCGGGTTCGGTTAAGGGCGTGTTGACGCCCCGCTTCCCCCTTCGCCGACGGGCCACCCCAAACGCGGCCGCCCACCGCTCACGCCTGTGTGACTAAGAACCGAAAGTGGCGAAAACGTGCCGATCGAACGTGTCAAGAAAGCCACACACAAGCTTTAACAGCGCCTTAACCATGACGGCTGATCAGCATATTGCCAAGTCCGGACGGGCTTTTGCCGCCGGCTGTCCACAATCTGTGGCGGAACAATAGGTCCGCGGCGTCGCGATGTCACAGAGACGCCGCCTCCCTCGGGCACCTAACCCGCCGGTAAAAGAAGCAGGCGGATCATGTCGAGCGAGCAAGGCGTCCTCAAACTCTCCATCCTGATGACGGTGGCGGTCGCCCTGTTCGGGATTGGGTTCGGCATCCTCTCCTCGTCCTTCTCCATCACCTTCGACGGCATTTATGCGCTTGCCGACGCCTCCATGAGCCTGCTGGCGCTGACCGTCGCGCGGCTGATCGACGGCTATGCCCGCAGCCGCGAAGCCGGCGGGCGGCTGCAGGCGCGGTTCTCCACGGGGTTCTGGCATCTGGAGCCCATCGTGCTCGGCCTGAACGGCACGCTACTGATGGCGGTGTCCATCTACGGACTGATCAACGCGGCCTTGTCCATCATGCGCGGCGGGCACGAGCTGAAGTTCGACTTCGCCATCATCTATGCGGTGGTGACCCTATGCGCCTGTATCGCCATGGCGATCTACGCGAGCCGCGCCAATCGCTCGCTCAAGTCCGACTTCGTCGCGCTGGACGCGAAGGCCTGGATCATGTCGGGGGGCATCACGGCGGCGCTCTTGATCGCCTTTTCCCTCGGCGCGGCGGTGGAGGGCACGCATCTCGCCTGGATCCGCCCCTATCTCGATCCCGCCGTGCTGGGGCTGGTCTCGCTGGTGATCATTCCGCTTCCGGTGCGCACCGTCCGTCAGGCCCTGGCGGATATCCTGCTCATCGCGCCGCGCGACCTCACCGACCATGTGCGCGCGGTGGCCGCCAAGGTCGTGGCCCGGCACGGCTTCCTCGCGTTCCGCACCTATATCGCCAAGGTCGGGCGGGGAAAGCAGATCGAGCTGTACTTCATCGTGCCGCCCGGCCTGCCGCCGCAGACCGTGGAATATTGGGACCGCCTGCGGGACGAGATCGGGGCCGAGATCGGCGACGAAGGCCCGGACCGCTGGCTCACCATCGCCTTCACCGCCGATCCCGAATGGGCGGAATAGGGGCGCGGATCAGCGCGTCGCCGTGCCGCTCTTGCTGGAGGCGACGTGCTGGGGACCATCGAGGCCGACCAACTCCTCCGTCTTGTCGTCAATGCCATAGATGTCGGGCTTGCTGACGAGCCGGCCGGAGGCGTCCACATAGGTCGTGAAATAGACCAGATGCACGGGAATGCGGCGCTTCAGATTGATGTAGCGTTCCTTGCCCCCGAACATGGCGCCGATCTTCTGCTCGGTCCAGCCGTCACCGGGCATGCCGAGGGAGAAGATCACCTCTCCGAACGACAGCGGGTCCTGCACGCGCACGCAGCCATGGCTGTAGGCGCGCCGGTCATTGGCGAACAGGCTGCGCGAGGGCGTGTCGTGCAGATAGACCGAATGCTGGTTCGGGAACATGAACTTGATGCGGCCGAGGGCATTGCGCTCGCCGGGCGGCTGGCGGAAGGAATAGCCGCCGAGCCCATTCGCCCAGTTCACCGAGCCGGGATCGACCGCGCGCCCGTTGCGCTCGATGGTGATGCCCTGGCGCGCCAGATAATAGGGATCGCGCTGGAGGTTCGGCAGCATTTCCTTGCGGGCGATGCTCACCGGCACGTTCCAGGAGGGGTTCACCACCACATATTCCATGTCGTGGGTCAGAAGCGGGGTCGGGCTCTCCGGCTTGCCCACCACGACCCGCGTGTCGTGGACCACGCGCCCGCCATCCACGATCCGCACCATGTATTCCGGGATGTTCACCATCACATAGGTCTGGCCCAGATCGCGCGGGAGCCAGCGCCAGCGTTCCATATTGGCGACGATCTGCGCGGTGCGGTCGCGCGGGGACGCGCTCTCGTTCAATGCGCCCAGCGTGCCGGCGCCGACCACGCCGTCCGCCTCCAGCCCGCTTGACAACTGGAAGAAGCGCACGGCCTCCACCACGTCGGGGTCATAGACGCGGTCATTGGCGGCGCGGCTCGCCGGCAGGCCGAGGCGCTCGCGCAGCAAGGGAACGCGCACATCGACATCGCCGGGGCGGATGCGCATGCCGTCGGGAATGAAGGGCATGCGCTTGGTCGAGGCCGGCGCGGTGCCCCGCGCTTCCGCAAGCTTCGCCTTCAGCGCCACATAGCCCGGATGGGTCGGATTATAGGCGGCAAGCGCGGCGCCGGCATCTGGCGCGGTCGCGAGCGTGTTCAGCACGGCGAGCGGATCGGGGAAGCTGCGCGTCGGCGTGATGCCGGGAGAGATGCGGGAAGGATCGAACCGACCGGCCTGGGCATGGCGGGCATAGAGCAGCGCACTCGCCGCGAGCCGCAATTCGGCCTGGGCCAGTTGATCGGGATCCGTCCCGGTGAGCTTCGGCGTCTTGTAGGCGGAGGGGTCCAGCCCGTCCTCGCCGGCGGCGGCGAACCGGGCGACCAGCGCCTTGCCGCGCGCATTCAGCCCCTTCTGGTCCACGAAGACGGGCGCATCGGCCCGCGCGCCGTAAAAGGCGGTGATCGCCTCCTGATCCTTGCCGCTCGCCGGGGTGGCGAGCACACGGGCGATGGCCTGCTCCACCGGGGCGAGCGGGCTTTGCGGAAGCACGGGCTCGGCGGCGCGCACGGGCGGGACCACGTTGGGGGTGGCGGCGGGAGCGGCCTCAAGTCCGCTCGGGGCGGCAGGCGCGGGGGGAAGCTCCACTACGACCGGCACGCTGGCGGGCGCGGCGGCGGCTTTCGGCGCGTCGAACCCGGTCACCGGGGCGGGTGCGGCAGGAAGTTCGGCGGCAACGGGCGCCTTGGCGTCGGCCGACGCCGGTTCGGCTTTCGCGGCGTTGGCCGGCAGAGGAGAGGTCTGGTCGGACGCGCGTTCGCCCGAGGCACCGGACGCACCCGCTTTATCTCCCGGAAGAGGGGCTTCGCCCGTCACATGGGGCGGAGCGGACTCACCGGCATGAACGGGACCGGAATCGGCGGTACCCATTCCGGCATAGCCGGTCACCGGCTCCGCGCCCGCCGGGGCGAACGCCAGCGCCGTGCCCGATGCCAGGGCCGCCGCCACATACAGAGCCTTCATTCCATGACCGGCCATTCCGAAACTCCATTGCCGGGACGGTCCCGCGACCGCCGGCGATTCCCGCGTCCCATGCTTGCGTGACGAGCTTGCACCGGGACAGTTGCGCATCAATTCACAAGCTCAGGCGCGCACGCGATTTCAGCGAGACGTCACTCTGCGGCAACGGACAGCCCAGCCAACGGTTCCCCCAAGGAAAACCCCAGCTCACCCAACCGCCGGTACAAGGTGGAGCGGCCGATACCCAGGCGGCGCGCCACCTCGCTCATGCGCCCGCCATACAGGGACACCGCCGCCGCGATAGCCTCGCGCTCCAGATGGGCGAGCGGACGGGCATGGCCGTTTCGGTCGAGCAGCGACAGATTGGGCGCGGCGTCCTCCGCCGGCTCATCGGCGCGAAAGGGGATGATCGTCGAAAGCAGCTCGTGATGGGCCGTGTGGGCGGGCTCTTGGGCCGGCATCCGACGCAGCGCGCCGAAGGCCAGGGCGTTGGCGATGCTGACTTTCAGGCGCAGCGCGCCGGCCGGCTTCACCACGAAGTCGCGCGCGCCCGCCTTGAGCGCGGATTCGACGCCGTCGAGGCCCGCCGAGGTCACCGCTGCCACGACCGGCACCTGGATTGCGCGCGCCGCCATGGCGCGCAGGACGCCCATGCCGTCAAGCCCGGGAAGGACGAGGTCCAGCAGGACGCAATCGAACGGTTCGCGCTCCAGCAGCGCCAGAGCGGCATCGCCGTCGGAGGCGAGGACGCAATCATGGCCGAGGCAGGCCAGGGCGGACACCAGACGCGCCGCTTCGAGGGCATCGTCTTCGACGAGGAGGATACGCGCGCTCATGGGACTCCGCACTCGGCTGATTCTGCGAGAGTGGCGCGCGATGGTTAAGAGAGGTCTAAGCGGGTGGTGGCGGAGCGCAGGGGGAGCCCCTAAATACACGGTGCGCTCGCGGTTCAGAGGTCACACTGACCACACCCCGACCGCGGTGACGGAGGGCACGCCATCTCACTGGCTTTCGTTGCAAGCCGATCGAAGCGTGCTCTAGAACCGTCATTCGTCAGTTCCGACCCGCTTCCGCCGGAGGTCTCATGCCCGCGTCCATGACATTCGCAGCCGATCTCGCCACCGCTCCCGCCAAGGCGGACACGCTGCCCGAATGGAATCTGGCGGACCTGTATTCCTCCATGGATTCTCCCGCGCTCAAGGCCGACCTCGAGAAGGCCGATACGCTCTGCAAATCCTTCGAGGACAGCTACAAGGGAAAGCTCGCGGATCTCCTGGCTGGCGCGGACGGCGGAGCGGCGCTCGGCGCTGCGGTGAAGGCCTATGAGGAGATCGACGACCTTCTCGGCCGCATCGCTTCCTATGGCAGCCTCGTCTATGCGGGCGATACGTCCGATCCGGCCCGCGCGAAATTCTATGGCGACATCCAGGAGCGCCTCACGGACGTCTCCACCCATCTGCTGTTCTTCACCCTGGAACTGAACCGGCTCGACGATGCCGTTCTGGAAGCGGCCATGCAGGCGCCCGCGCTCGGCCATTATCGGCCTTGGGTGGAGGATCTGCGCAAGGACAAGCCCTATCAGCTCGACGACAAGCTGGAGCAGCTGTTCCACGAGAAGTCGAACCCCTCGCGCGGCGCCTGGAGCCGCCTGTTCGACGAGACCATGTCCGGCCTGCGGTTCAACGTGAACGGCCAGGAACTCGCCATCGAGCCCACGCTGAACCTCATGCAGGACCCCAAGGAAGAGGTGCGCAAGGCGGCCGGGCAGGCGCTGGCGGAGGTGTTCGGCAAGAATATCCGCCTCTTCACCCTCATCACCAATACGCTCGCCAAGGACAAGGAAATCTCCGACCGCTGGCGCGGCTTCACCGACGTCGCCGCCTCGCGCCACCTTGCAAACCGGGTGGAGCCGGAAGTGGTGGACGCCATGGTTTCGGCCATCCGCGCGTCCTTCCCGCGGCTGTCCCACCGCTATTATGCGCTCAAGGCCAAGTGGTTCGGCAAGGACGCGCTGGAATTCTGGGATCGCAATGCACCGCTCCCCAAGGTGGAGACCCGCGACATCGGCTGGAGCGAGGCGCGCGAGACAGTCCTCGGCGCCTACGGCACCTTCTCGCCCCGCATGGCGGACATTGCCCGCACCTTCTTCGAGAAGAACTGGATCGACGCGCCGGTTCGCCCCGGCAAGTCGCCGGGCGCCTTCGCGCACCCGACCGTTCCCTCCGCCCACCCCTATGTGCTGCTGAACTACCAGGGCAAGCCGCGCGACGTGATGACCCTCGCGCATGAACTGGGCCACGGCGTGCATCAGGTGCTGGCCGGCCGCCAGGGCGCGCTCATGGCACCGACGCCCCTGACCTTGGCGGAAACCGCATCCGTGTTCGGCGAGATGCTCACCTTCCGCCGTCTGCTCGCCCAGGCGGAGACCCCGCAGGCGCGCAAGATCATGCTCGCCCAGAAGGTGGAGGACATGATCAATACAGTGGTGCGCCAGACCGCCTTCTATTCCTTCGAGCGGCTGGTCCACACCGAACGGCGCAAGGGCGAGCTGACCTCGGACCAGGTGAATGCCCAGTGGATGCAGGTGCAGACCGAAAGCCTCGGCCCGGCGATCCGGCTCGGCTCGGGATACGAGACCTTCTGGGCCTATATCCCCCACTTCATTCACTCGCCCTTCTATGTCTATGCCTATGCCTTCGGCGACTGCCTCGTGAACTCGCTCTATGCGGTCTATCAGAAGGCCTCGGACGGGTTTGCGGAGCGCTATCTCGACATGCTGGCGGCGGGCGGCACCAAGCACCATGCCGAGCTTCTCGCCCCGTTCGGGCTGGACGCCCGCGACCCGGCCTTCTGGCAGACCGGGCTGACGCTGATCGACAGCATGATCAGCGAGCTGGAGCAGATGGAAGCGGCATAAGGAACAGCCGCCCTCCCCGCCGGGGAGGGCGGAACGGCTTCACCGGACGAGAATGGCCCGGAAGTCGTTGACGTTGGTCAGCGTCGGGCCGGTCTTCACGAGGCGATCCAGCCGCGCGAAGAAGCTGTAGCCGTCATTGTTCTCCAGCATGTCCAGCGGCTTCACGCCGGCGGACGCGGCCTCGTCCAGGATCGCCGCATCGAACCAGGCGCCGGCATTGTCCTCGGTGCCGTCCACCCCGTCCGTGTCGCAGGCGATGGCGGAGAGGCCCTTCTCCCCTTTGAGGGCCAAAGCGAGGGCGAGCAGGAATTCCACGTTTCGCCCGCCCCGGCCCTTGCCGCGCACCGTCACGGTGGTCTCGCCGCCGGACAGCAACACGCCCGGCGCCCCCACCGGCAGGCCGTGCGCGGCGGCGGATTTCGCGATACCCGCGAACACGGTCGCCGCCTCGCGGGCCTCGCCCTCGATGGCGTCGCCCAGGATGAGCGGGGCAAGGCCAAGCTCGCGCGCTTTCGCCGCCGCCGCCTGAAGGGCCATCAGCGGCGTCGCGATCATATGCACCTCCTGGCCGGGAAGTGGCTCGCCCGACACCGTATTGGCGCGGATGATGGATTCCTGAGCGGGCGTCACGGGAATGGCGTAGCGCCGCATCAGCGCCAGCACGCCCTCAGGGTCCGAAGCCTCGGGAATGGTCGGCCCCGAGCCGATGGCGCCGGGATCATCCCCCGGCACGTCGGAGATGAGATAGGTCACGCAGCGGGCCGGCGCGATGGCGGCGGCGAGCCGGCCGCCCTTGATGGCCGAGAGCGACTTGCGCACCTTGTTCATGATGCCGATGGGGGCGCCCGACTTCAGCAGCGCCTTGTTGAGCGCCTGCTTGTCCTCCAGCGACAGGCCCTCGGCGGGCAGCGTCAGCAGGGCCGAGGCGCCGCCCGACATGAGGCAGACGACGAGGTCGTCGGGACCGGCCGAGCGCGCAAGCTCCAGAATGCGACGCGCGGCGTCAAATCCTGCCGCGTCCGGCACGGGATGGGCGGCTTCCACGATCTCGATGTGCTGCGTCTCGCAGCCATGGCCGTAGCGGGTCACGATCAGCCCTTCGCAGGGCCGGCCCCATTCCGCTTCGAACGCCCGCGCCATGCGGGCCGACGCCTTGCCCGCGCCGAGCACGATGGTCCGGCCTTTGGGCGGGGCCGGCAGGCGATCCTTGAACTTGCCTTCCGGCAAAGCGGCGGCCAGCGCCGCCTCGAACAAGGCGCACAGAATGTCCTTGTCGCTCATGGCGGCGTGCGGAAATTCGACGGACGGCGTATCGGCAGGCATGGCGGCTCCCTGGGGCTCCTCGTCGTGCCGGTCCCTGAGGGGCGCGGTTCTTATGATCGCTGAGTAGCGGCCCTGCCGGTCCCGATCAATGGCCGATGCGCGGCAAAGGCGGCGCGAAGTCCCTCCGCAAGGGCATTCGCCGCCGGCGAGAGCGGGCGTCCGGCCCGCGAAATGAGCCCGAAGGCGCGCATCACCACCGGCTGCTCCAGGGGCCGGGTCGAAAGCCCGGCGCGGGGAAACATGGCGAAGGTGAGTTCCGGCAGGGCGGTCACCCCGAGCCCTGCCGCGACCAGCGCGACGGCCGAGGGGATCTGCTCCACCTCGAAGCGCGGGACCACCGCCGCGTCCGCCGCCGCCAGCCCGCCATCTACCAGGGTTCGCACCGAAGTCGTGCGCGCCAGTGCAACAAAGGGGTGCGTCTGAAGCGCAGCCCAGGCCAGCGGGGCACGCCCGGACAGCGCATGCCCCCGCCGCATCAGCAGATGCACCCGGTCCGCGCCAAGCGGCTCATAGATAAGACCCTCGCTCGCGGGCCGCATGGTCACGGCGAGATCGGCGATGCCGTCTTCCACCAGCCCCACGGCGCGCTCATGGAGCACGTCGCAGACATTGAGTTCCGCCTCGGGAAACGCCGCGCGCAATTGATCGGCCGCGCGCGGCAGCAAGGCCGCGGCGATGGAGGGGAGCAAGGCGATGGTGACGCGCGGGCGGCGCGCGCCGCGCGCCGCTATGTCCTGCAGGCCGGAGCGCACATCCCGCGCCACTTCCTCGGCCAGCCCAGCCAGGGCGCGCCCCTCCTTGGTCAGGGCCAGACGGCGCGTGGAGCGATGGAACAGGCGCAGCCCCAGTTCCCCTTCCATGCGCCGGATGGTCTCGGACAAGGCGGGCTGGGAAATGCCGAGTTGCTGCGCGGCCTGCGTGAACGAGAGCGCACGCGCGGCGCAGGCGAAGACCTCCAATTGGCGGATCGTGACATTCATCCCTCTACCCTATGATTATATATATCAGCATTATTTGACGTAATGAATGGCGTGCCTCAGCTTTCCACCACTCCGCGCAGACGGAGGCGAGGGAGGACCAGGATGGCGCAGGCGCGCGCGGATGTGGTGCGGATCGGCTCAGGCGCGGGCTTTGCGGGAGACCGCACGGATGCGGCGCTGCCCGTGGTTGCCGCCTTGGCGCGCCAGGACGGCCCCCGCTTCCTCATGTTCGAGACCTTGGCCGAGCGCACGCTCGCCCTCTGCCAGCTGGCGCGACACGCCGACCCGGCCAAGGGATACAGCCCGGCGCTGGAGAAATTGCTCGCCCCCGTGCTCGGCGCCTGCCTTGCCTCGGGCATCCGCATCATCGGAAACTTCGGCGCGGCCAACCCGCAAGCGGCGGCGGAGCGCATCGCGGCGCTCGCGCGCGAGATGGGCCATGCACCGCGCATCGGCATCGTCACCGGCTCGGACCTTGATCCCGCCCTGCCCGTCAGCGCGCTCGCCACGCGCGAAGTGGGCGGATCGCTTCTTGCGGGGCGCACGCAGATCACCTCCGCCGACGCCTATATCGGCGCCTCCCCCATCGCGCAGGCGCTCGACCTGGGCGCGGACATCGTGGTGACGGGCCGCGTGGCGGACCCCGCGCTTGCGCTCGGCCCGCTCCTGCACGTGTTCCGCTGGTCGCTGGAGGACTGGGACCTGCTGGCCGCCGGCACGCTCGCCGGCCATCTTCTGGAATGCGGCGCGCAGGTCTGCGGCGGCTATTTCGCCGACCCCGGCGCCAAGGACGTCCCCGACCTCGCGGAGGTCGGCTATCCCATCGCCGAAATCCATCGCGACGGAACCGTCATCGTCACCAAGCCCGCCGAGACCGGCGGCCGTGTCGATCGCTTCACCGTCATCGAGCAGATGCTCTACGAAATCCACGATCCCGCCGCCTATCTCACCCCGGATGTGGTCATGGACCTCATGCAGGCGCGGGTGGAGGAAATGGGACCGGACCGCGTGCGCGTCACCGGCATCAAGGGCAAGCCGCGCCCGGACACGCTGAAGGCCACGGTCTGCTTCGAGTCCGGCTATCTGGCGGAGGCGGAAATCTCCTATGCCGGGCCCAATGCCGCCGCCCGCGCGCGGCTCGCGGCCGACGTGGTCCGCACGCGTCTCGCGCGGCGCGCGCCCGGCCTATTTGTGCGGGTGGACGCGATCGGCATCGCCTCGGTGTTCAACGATACGGCCGGCGCGACGCTGGAGAGCCTGTTCCCCGACGCCCGTGGCGACGACGTGCGCCTGCGCTTCTCGGCCCAGTCGGCGGACAAGGCCCTGCTCGACCTGCTGCTGGACGAAGTGGAAGGGCTGTATTGCGCCGGCCCGGCCGGCGGAGGCGGAGTGCGGCGGCACCTGACCGCGCGCCTCTCAAGCGCCTCCTGCCTCGTGGAGCGCAGCTTCACCGCGCCGCGCGCCCGGCTGCTCGGAGACGCCTCATGACCGAACCTGTGCCGCTTTACCGCCTCGCATTCGCCCGGGCCGGCGACAAGGGAAACCGGCTCAACCTCGCTCTGGTGTGCCGCGTGCCGGAGGCTTATGCGCCGCTTGCCGCCCAGGTGACCGCCGAGCGGGTGCTGGCGCATTTCTCGGCGCGCACGCCCTCGGCCGGGGTGCGCTACGACCTGCCCCATCTGGGCGCCTTCAATTTCGTGCTGGACGATGTGCTGGACGGCGGCGTCAACGCCTCGCTCGGCCTCGACGGCCACGGCAAGACCCTGTCCTTCCACCTGCTGGCCCTGCCCCTCGTTCCCGACGAAGGCGTGCGCCACGCGCTGGCTGCCCTTGAAACCAAAAGCTGAAAAACCGGAGGAAACCCCATGAGCATTGGATTTGCCCTGACCCGACGCACGGCGCTCGCCGGCCTCGCGCTCTGCCTTGCCGGCGCCCTGCCAGCGGGTGCCCAGACCTATCCCGCCAAACCGATCCGCTTCGTCGTGCCCTTCTCGGCGGGCAGCGCGACCGATACCCTTGCCCGCGTGCTGGGTCAGAGCGTCTCCAGCGACCTCGGTCAGCCGGTCGTGGTGGAGAATGTCCCCGGCGCCAACGGTCAGATCGCAGCGAGCCAGGTCGCCCGCGCCGCGCCGGACGGCTACACCGTCCTCATCACCTCCAACTCCACGCACGCTTCCAACCAGGCGCTGGTGAAGAAGCTGTCCTATGACCATGTGAAGGACTTCGAGCCCATCACCAAGCTCGGCTCCATCACCCTCGCCCTCGTGGTTAATCCCTCGCTCCCGGTGAATTCCACCCAGGAGCTGATCGCCTATGCCAAGGCCAATCCCGGCAAGCTCACCTTCGGCGCCGGCTCCACCTCCTCGCGCCTCGCGGTGGAGATGCTGAAGACGGCGGCGGGCGTGGACATTCTCTACGTCCCCTACAAGTCCAATCCCCAGGCGGTGGCGGACCTGATCGGCGGCCAGATCCAGGTGATGTTCGCCGACATGTCCACCACCCTGCCCTCGGCCCGCGCTGGCAAGCTCAAGGCGCTCGGCGTGTCGAGCGCGGAGCGTTCGCCGCTGGCGCCCGACCTGCCGACCATGCGCGAGGCCGGCCTGACGGATTATGAACTCACGGCGTGGTTCGCCGCCTTCGCCCCGGCCAAGACGCCGAAGGATGTGGTGGATACGCTGAACAAGGCCATGGTGAAGGCCATGGGCGAGAAAAGCGTCATCGACACGCTCCTCGCGGCCGGCATAGAGGCCTCCACCTCGACACCGGCGGCGCTCGCGGCCTTCGTCGATTCCGAGACCGCCAAATGGGCCCGCATCACCAAGGCCGCCGGCATCGAGCCGGAATGAGGGCTGCGCCGCCGCTCGCTGGAGCACGCGTTTCCGATCAGGTTCAGTCAACCGGATCGGATCAGGCTCCAAGTGCGCGGCGGATGCATGGTGGACGCCGACGTCCTATATGGGGGCTATGACCCACCCTCTCGTCTTCGACCGTGCCCTCGGCCGACGCCGGCTAGCCCGCGCGGCGGCGCTTGAGCCTGCCGATTTTCTTCTGGAGCGCACGGCCGAGGATCTCGCCGAACGCGTCGCGACCGTAAAGCGGGCGTTCGCCCAGGCCCTGGATCTTGGAACAGCGACGGACGCCGTCGCGCGGGCGCTGTGCGATCCGCTGCTCTGGCCGCCGGGTTCAGAGGGCGGGATCGGCGCGCTTTACCGCGCCGCCCCCCTCGCGCGCAGCCGAAATGATGGCGCAAGCGCCACCCCGGTGCCGCTGGTGGTGGCCGATGAGGAAGCCCTGCCCTTCGCCGACGCCTCCCTCGACCTTGTGGTTTCGGCGCTCGCGCTCCAAAGCGTCAACGACCTGCCCGGCGCCTTCGCCCAGATCCGCCGGGCGCTGCGCCCGGACGGCCTGTTCCTGGCCGCCATGATCGGCGGGGCGAGCCTTTCTGAATTGCGCGAGGCCTTTGCCATCGCGGAAAGCGAGATAACCGGCGGAATCTCGCCCCGCGTCGCCCCCTTCGTGGATGTGCGCGAGCTCGGCGGGCTGCTCCAGCGCGCCGGCTTCGCCCTGCCGGTGACGGATGTGGACCGGATCACGGTGCGCTACGGCACGCCGTTCGCCCTGTTTTCGGATCTGCGCCGCATGGGCGCGTCCAACACCCTTGTCGAGCGCCGCAGGGTGCCGCTGCGCCGCGCGACCTTGCTGCGGGCGGCGGAGATCTATGCTGAGCAATACAGCGACCCCGATGGTCGAGTGCGGGCCACCTTCGAAATCGTCTGGCTCTCCGGCTGGGCGCCCCATGAGAGCCAGCAGAAGCCGCTGAAGCCGGGGTCCGCGAAGATGCGCCTTGCCGATGCATTGGGTGTGCGTGAGGAAAATGGCAGCGAGCAGCCGTAACGCCGCGTTCGAGACGCCGGCGCCGCCTCGGCCTTAGGGGCGCGCGGATCGCCCTTCGCCCGCTTCGTCTTCGAGTTGCGCGGTGAGCGCATCGAGATGGCTACGAAGCGCTTCCATCTGACCGTCCGGCAGGAGCTGCGCGAACTCGTCCTCCACCTTGCGGCTGAGATCGACGAGCGCACGCGACGCCGCCTCGCCCCGCGCCGTCAGCCGCGCCAGCTTGGCCCGGCCGTCCGCCGGATCTGGCACCACCTCCAGATAGCCAAGCGCGGTCAGGCTCTCCACCAGATAGGCCATGCTCTGCTTGGTCATATGCGCGCGCTCCGCGAGATCGCTCACCCGCGAGCCGGCCGCCGCGATATGGCGAAACACGCTGGAATGCGCGCGCCGGATGTCCGCGAACCCAGCGGCCGCGAGCCCCCCATAAACCCGTTCGGCCAATTGCTCATAGGCGTGGCGCAGCAGGTAGCCGAGCGTCCGCTCGGATCGCGAAATATTCTCGCCCGTCATGAGTCCTTCTTGACATATAGTCAGACTGACTGTCTATAAAAGACATATAATCTGTCTATTTCAGAAGGGCTGGGACACATGGGACAATCAGACGCCATAGGTCTCAATGTGCTGACGCCGGCCGGCGAAGGCCGATTTGAGCGCATTCTCGGCGTGACACAAACCTACAAGCTGGAGCCGGATCGCTCGGGCGGCGCGGTGTCCTGCATCGAGGTCGAGGTTCCCGCAGGACACGGCATCCCGCCCCATCGCCACAGCCGGGAAGACGAATGCTTCTATGTGCTGGACGGATCGATCCGCTTCGAGGGCGAGGATTGCCCGGACGGAGCCATGTTGCTTTCCACGGGCGGCTTCTTTTTCGGGCCGCGCGGGCGCGTTCATGGCTTCTCGAATCCCGGTCCCGCGCCGGCGAAGCTCCTTGTGGTCTCGCTGCCGGGCAGCAATCTGACGGCCATGTTCGCGCAGCTCGCGCAGATCACCGAGCGCGGACTGGAGATGGTGGATTTCGCCGAAGTGGCCGCTACCTGCGGAGCGTTCGGAATCGAATTCGTCGGGCCTGGCTGATCGGCCTCAGGCGCCGTACCGGTCGAGAAAGTCTTCCACGGAGAGGGCGCGGAAATCATCGAGCGCGGCGCGCAGCCGCGCATGGTCCCAGTCCCACCAGGAGAGGGCCATCAGCCGTGCGGCGATGGCCTCAGGGAAGCGCATCTTCACCACCTTGGCCGGCACGCCCGCGACGATGGCATAAGCGGGCACGTCGCGGCTCACCACCGCGCCGCCCGCCACCACGGCGCCCGTGCCGACATTTCGGCCGGGCAGGATGATGGCGCCATGCCCAATCCACACGTCATGGCCGATGGTAACCTGATGAGACCGGCGCCACGCGAAGAAGTCCGTCTCATCCTCGGCATCGTCGAAATAAGCGGAGGCGCGATAGGTGAAATGGCTCTGGCTTGCCCGCCACATGGGGTGGTTGCCGGGATTGATGCGGGTCAGGGCCGCGATGGAGCAGAACTTGCCGATCCGGGAATAGGCAATGTCCGAGTCGTGCTCCACATAGGAATAGTCGTCCATCTCCACCTCCAGCAGGCGGACGCGGGCGCCAACTTCCGTGTAGCGGCCGAGCGTCGCCTGCGTGAGGTGGGCAGTCGCGTCGATGGTGGGGGCGAGGCCGAGGCGCTTCATGGTTCAGCGCGGCTTCAACGCTGCGCGGTGCAGGATGCGGAAGCGTGCGTCGGGCCGATCCTGGCGATAGATGCACAGATCGACGATCTCCACCGGCAGATGCGCGCTTGCCATCGCGCAGGCTTGCGTGAGCGCATTGAAGGCATGGGGCCGCACATCGTCCGTCAGCGGCCCCGTCAGCGTCATGTGGAACCGGAAGTCTTCCAGCACATAGGGATAGCCGTAGCGTGCCAGATGCTCCCGCTGGCGGGCGGACAGCATCTCCGGGCGCCGCCGGGCGACTTCGGGTGGCGACAGGGGGGCCCGCAGCCGGTCAAGATCGACCACCGCGCTGTCCGCCAGGTCGCACAGCGCAGGCAATGGCAGGGTCGGAACCAGGGCGACAAAGGACCCGAGCGCGGTAACGGCCAGTCCCGCCAGTTCGAAGCTGTGATGCTGCGCGGCAAGAGCTTCGGCCGCTGCCAGCAGGTCGTCTTCGTCCCGGCCCTCGTCGAGGCGGAAGGGCGCCTTCAGCGTGCCATGAAAACCATAGCGGCGCGGCTCCGCTGTGAGATCGCGCCACGCCTCCACGTCGAAACCGGAGAGTTCCGGAAAGGCCAGATCCTCGCCGCGCGCCGCGTCATAGCCGAGCACGCTGGACCCGAAGGACCACAGGAAGCTGTCGGGCGGGGGGGCGAGATAGACCGCATAACGCACGCTCACAGAGCACCTCTCGGATCGGCCGGCCCGCCGGGCCGCTCTTTCCTCGCCCGGCGGCGCAAAAGGGTCAAGGCGCGCGGTGCGCGTCAGAACGCGCGCACCCCCGCCACATGCACGTGGCGGACAACCGGCGTTTCGCCCACAAAGCGGAAACGGAGAAGGTCCGCCCGCAGGCTCCCGGCGAGCCGGCCCCGGTCCGCCAATCCCGCCATGTCGGCGGGTGCGGAGGTCACGAGGGCGAGGGCGCGCGGCAGATCCAGTGTGCCGGCGCGAACCAGCGCCGCCGCCGCCTGGAGCAGGCTTGCGGGAACATAGTCCGAAGCCAGGGCATCAAGCAGGCCTTCCCCCGCAAGATCCTTCATGGCGACCCCGCCGGAATGCGAGCCGCCCCGCACCACGTTCGGCCCGCCCCCGATGGTGGCGAGGCCGGCGGCGCGCGCGGCCCGCGCGGCCTCCAGCGTCGTTGGGAACTCGCTGATGGTGCAGCCCGCCGCCACCGCATCGGCCACATGATCGGGTGTGGTGTCGTCATGGCTCGCGCGCACGATCGGTGTCTCGCGCAGCATGGCGGACAGGCGGGTGAAATTCGCGGCCACCGCTGCCCGGCCGCGTTCGGTGCGCTCGGAAAGCTCGATCTCCACGTCCTCCGCCGTCTTGCCGATGCCGAGCAGGAAGGTGCGCAAATTCTCCAGATTGCGCCATTGCCGGGTGCCCGGCGTATGGTCCATCAGCGAGGCGAGGCCGACGCCGGGCCGTGCCAGTTCCGGCTCGACCAAGGCAAGCACGTCCGGGTCCGTGAGTTCGCAGCGCAGGTGAATGCGATGGTCGGCGCGGAACAGCCCGGCATTGTCCCCCACCGCGTCCAGCATGATGCCGAACAATTCCTTGCGCACCGACTTGGCCTGATCGAACCCGCCGGCGCAGATGGCGTCGAAGACGGTGGTGACGCCCGCCGCGACGGTCTGCGCGTCGTGCGCGAGCGCCGCTGCCCGATGGTCGGGCCACAGCACCTTGGGGCGCGGCACGAAATGGCCTTCCAGCGCATCGGTATGCAGGTCGATGAGACCGGGCGCGAGATAGTCGCCCTCGCAATCGATCGCGCCCGCCAGACTGGAGCGCCCGTCGTCCACCGCCTGGATCCGGCCGTCCCGCACATGCACCGTCCCCGGCTCGATCCGGTCTTCAAGGATCAAGAGAGCGTTGGTGAAAACCAGTTCGGACACGGCATTTTCCTTTCGGGCAATGGCGGCCTGGAGCCTCATCCGATCAGGCTCCAGCGCCAGCCGGCAGTGTCATGGCCCCATGACGCGGACATGACGGCGTAGGTTTCAGCCCGCCTCCGGCTTCACCTTATAGAGCTGGAAGCGCGCGCCCTCGGACACCAGGGCGAGGCGATCGGGATCGGGATTGGGCGCGCCCGGCTCGGTATAGAGCACGTACACATAGTCGAAATGCTTCGGCCAGAGGTCCCAGTAGCGCGGGCCGTCGGGGGTGGGCGTGTCCGCGCTCACCTGCAATTGCTCGACCGTGGGGGGAAAGCCGTCCTCGGTGTCGACGAAATCCACATAGGGCGCCTTGACCCGCAGGATCTGCTTGCCTGGAACCGTGAACGCCGTTGTCACGAGCGCCGTTTTCTCGATCATGGCGAGACAGGCGGCATGCACCAGACCGAGGTCCATGGGCGCGCCGCCGCCGCGGGGATCGGCATTCGCCACCAGCACGCGCGCCCCGCGGTCAATCTTGCCGATGGATTGCATGAAACCCTGGGTCCAGGCGGTCAGGCGGTCCCACATGATCTGGACCTCCGCCACCCGAACCGCCAGCAGGAGCACCAGCAGGATGGCGAAGGCGCGCCGCACCAGCCGGCTGCGCAGATCCACGCGGACACAGGCCACCACCATGAAGGCGAGCGCAGCCGGCAGCCGCTGATCCGCCATGTAGGTGGCGAAGGCGGTGCGCGGCATGGCGAGATAGACCAGTCCGCCCACGATCAACAACGGCATCAGCATGGGCGCGGTCCGCATGAGCCGGTGCCGCAGCGCCCACACGCCAGCAATGGCCACCGAACCCGTCAGGACGAAGGCGACGACGTCGTAATACACATTGATGATGAATTCGACGCCGGTCACCTTGCCCTGGGGCGCCCAGTAATTCTCACCGGCGAGACCGAGCGTCGGACTGAACCGCAACAGGACCAGCGCCGCCAGGAAGGGAAGCCCCGCCGCGCAAAAGGACAGCAGGCGCGGGCGCAGCGGCGTTCCCCGGCCGCTCCAGAAGCGGGCCATCTCAAAGGCCAGCAGGCCGATGCCATAGACCCCGAGCGCGACCAGATGGCAGAAGAACAGGGCCACCACTAAGACGAGTGAGACCCCATAGCGCCACCGCCGCTCCCGCAGCGCGACCCATGCAGCCAAGGCCAGGAGGGCAAGGCCGATGCCGCAGATGTAATTCATTACGCCGATGAGGAAGATGCCGTTGTACAGCAGCGGAAAGGCCAGCAACGGCGTCGCGGACCACAGTCCGAACAACGCCCGATTGAGCGCCAGCGTGCCGAAGGCGATCAAAAGGAAACAGCCCAGCGTGTAGATTTCCCCTGCCACATAGACGCTGGCGAAACGATCGATGACGGGAACGACGAGATCCATCATCAGATTCGGGATCACGGCCCATTCCAGCGAATAGAAGCGCGCAAGGTCGGGATCCCGCCCGCCTTGGCCAATCACATGCATCCGCGCGAGATGGTTGGCATAGTCCGACAGGGGCGGAACGGGATGGGTCAGGATCGGGATGGCGGCAAGCCCGAATAGCAGCGCGAACAGCAGCAGGATCGCCTTTGGGCCAAGATCGGCGGGGCGTCGCGGAAATGCAGGCTTCAGGCTCATCCAAAGGAATCCGGGAGAGAAGGCCGGTCTGCGGCCGGCTCTCCTCTAGCGCGAAATATGGTGGATGCGAGGCCGGCGGCGATCCTCCTTACCAAGCCCATTCAGTTTTTCGCGCCAATGGTCTAAAAGGCGCCGCCCCCGTAACGAAAGACCCTCCCATGAGCGCTTCCCCGATCGACGCGCAAGGCCAGCTTCAGGCCGAGGTGCTCGCAAAGGCCCTTCCCCACATGCAGCGCTATGACGATTCCATTGTCGTGGTGAAATACGGCGGCCACGCCATGGGCAATGAGGAGGTGGCGCGCCACTTCGCAGAAGACATCGTGCTTCTGGAACAGTCGGGCGTGAACCCGGTCGTGGTACACGGTGGCGGGCCGCAGATCGGCGCGATGCTGGAGAAGCTCGGCATCAAGTCGGAGTTCGCGGCCGGGCTGCGCATCACCGACAAGGCGACCATCGAGATCGTCGAGATGGTGCTGGCCGGCTCCATCAACAAGCAGATTGTCGGCTTCATCAATGCCGCCGGCGGCAAGGCCATCGGCCTGTGCGGCAAGGACGGCAATATGGTGATCGCCAAGAAGGCCACGCGCACCATCACCGATCCGGAAAGCCAGATCGAGCAGGCGGTTGACCTCGGTTTCGTCGGCGAGCCCGATACGGTGGACACCACCGTTCTCGACCAGATCCTGCGCCGCGAACTGATCCCGGTGCTCGCGCCGGTCGCGGCGGCGGCGGACGGTGGCACCTATAATGTGAATGCCGACACCTTTGCCGGCGCCATTGCCGGCGCGCTCGGGGCGAAGCGCCTGCTGATGCTCACCGATGTTCCCGGCGTGCTGGACAAGAACAAGCAGCTCATTCCCCAGCTCACCATCGCGGAAGCCCGCCGGCTGATCGCGGACGGCACCGTCTCGGGCGGCATGATTCCGAAGGTCGAAACCTGCATTTACGCGCTGGAGCAAGGGGTTGAGGGCGTCGTCATCCTCGATGGCAAGGTGCCCCATTCGGTCCTGCTGGAGCTTTTGACCGACCATGGGGCCGGGACCCTGATCACAAGGTGAGCGCCCTTGCGTCCGAGCCGCGCGGCTTTGACGAGGTCGAGACCTGGGTCTTCGACCTCGACAACACGCTTTATCCCGCCCAGCACGATCTCTGGACGCAGTTGGACGCGCGTATGCGCGATTATGTGGCGCGTTTTCTCGGTATTACCCCCGAGGAGGCGTTCGTGGTGCAGAAGGACTATTACCGCCGCTACGGCACCTCCCTGCGCGGCCTCATGATCGAGCACGGGCTCGATCCTGCCCCCTTCCTGGAGCATGTCCATGATGTGGACCTCTCCGGGCTCGACCCCTCGCCGCGCCTCGCTGCGGCGCTGGAGCAATTGCCGGGCGTGAAGCTCGTCTATACCAACGGCTCGGAGCGGCACGCGCAGAATGTGCTCCAGCGGCTCGGGATCGGCGGGCATTTCGCGGCGGTGCACGACATCGTCGCGGCCGAGTTCCACCCCAAGCCCACGGAAGAGGCCTATCACCGCTTCCTGCGCGCCCATGGCGTGGAGCCGACCCGCGCGGCCATGTTCGAAGACTTGGCGCGAAATCTGGAAGTGCCCCATCGCCTGGGCATGGCGACCGTGTTGGTGGTGCCCCCCGACGAGGCGGTGGAGACGCGCCAGTCGTGGGAATTCGAGGGCCGGGAAGCGGCCTATGTGGATCATGTCACCCATGATCTCGCCGGCTTCCTCGAAAGCCTCGGTGTGGGCGCATGAGCGAGATCAGGACCCTCACCCCGGACGAGGTGGCGATCGCCGTGGAGTGGGCCGCCCGCGAGGGGTGGAATCCGGGCCTGAATGACGCCTCCGCCTTCCTGGCGCAGGATCCGCAGGGCTTTCTCGGCCTGTTCGAAGGGGAGGCGCTGACCGCGTGCATCTCCGCCGTCTCCTACGGTGTAGCTTTCGGCTTTATCGGCTTCTACATCTGCCGGCCAGACCGGCGCGGCCAGGGCCTCGGCTTCGCGCTCTGGCAGGAGGCGCTGGCGCGCATGGGCGAGCGCACCCTGGGCCTCGACGGGGTGGTGGCGCAGCAGGAGAATTACAAGCGCTCCGGCTTTGTCCTGGCGCATCGCAATGTGCGCTACGGTGGGCGGCCGATCCGCCTGCCGGGCGCCCAGGGACTCGCGCCGGTGACGCGGGCCGACCTGCCCGCATTGTTCGGCTTTGATCGCGCGCATTTCCTGTTCGACCGTCCGCATTTCCTGGACCGCTGGCTGTTTCCGGACGCCGGCGCCGCGCTGCTCGCCCGCGCGGGCGATGCGATCTCCGGTTATGGTGTGGTGCGGCGTGCGCGGGAGGGCCACAAGATCGGCCCGCTCTTTGCCGCCGACGACGAGACCGCTCGCGCGCTTTATGCCGGGCTCTCCACCGCCGCCCATGACGTGGCTCCCGATTGGCCGTTGTTCCTGGACGTGCCCGAGGCCAACGGAGCGGCGCGGACGCTCGCCGGGGAAGCCGGCCTAACGCCGAGCTTCGAGACCGCCCGCATGTATCGCGGCCCGGCGCCGGACCTCCCGCTGTCACGCATCTACGGCATCACCAGCTTCGAACTGGGCTGACCGCGCCCCTCGACGGGGCCGGCGCTTTATGTAAATGAAGCTCACATGACATCCATCCCATCCTGAGCGGGGCCGCATGAGCTGGTCGAAATCCGGCGGCGAGGCGCCGCGCGGCTACCATCACGGCAACCTCAAGGAAACCCTGGTGCGCGCCGCGCTGGACCTGATCGGCCAGAAGGGGCCGGGCGGCTTCACCTTCGCTGAGGCGGCGCGCGCCGCCGGCGTGAGCCCCGCCGCGCCCTATCGCCATTTCAAGGACCGCGACGATCTCATGGCCGAGGTGGCGCGGCGCGGCTTCACCGCCTTTGCCGACGCCCTGGAGACAGCCTGGGACAAGGGGCGGCCGGACCCGCGCGTGGCGCTGGAGCGGCTCGGGCGGGCCTATCTCGCCTTCGCCCGAACCGAGCCCGCCTATTATGCCGCCATGTTCGAGGCCAATGTGCCGGCTGACGCGACCCCCGAATTGCGGGCGGAAGGCGACCGGGCGTTCGGCGCGTTGCGAACCGCCGCCGAGGCGGTGGCCGCGAGCCTCCCCTCCCGTCCGCCGGCCTTGATGCTCGCGCTGCACATCTGGTCGCTGGCCCATGGCATCGCCGATCTGTTCGGGCGCGGCGACAAGGCCCGCCGCAGCCTGCCCATGGCGCCGGAGGACCTGCTGGAGGCGGGCGTCCTCATCTATCTCCAGGGCCTCGGCGCCGATCCGCGCTGAAAATCCGCGCAGGGACCCGGGCCGCCGCTTGACAGGTAAACGACCCGCGCCCATATATGTAAATGTAATTAACATTCACGCCGAAAGGGTTCGCCCGTGACACTCGTATCGAAACTGGATGGCCTCGGCACCGGGGCGTGGGTCGCGCTGGCGGTCCTCGGCTTCGTGTTCTGGTGGCCCGTGGGCTTGGCGGTGCTGGCCTTCACCCTCTTCAGCGGTCGCTTCGGCTGCGGCCACCGCATGAGCCGCTGGCAGGAGAAGTTCGAGAAGATGGACCGCATGTGCGGGGGCGGCCGAGGCCCCGGCGGCAACGGCTTCTGGGGTCCGCCTTCCTCCGGCAACCGCGCCTTCGACGAATACCGCGCCGAGACGCTCCGCCGCCTGGAGGAAGAGCAGAAGGACTTCAGGGACTTCCTGGAGCGCCTGCGGATGGCCAAGGACAAGGCCGAGTTCGACCAGTTCATGGCCGAACGCCGCCGCACCGGCCGCGCCAGCGACACCCCGCCGGAGGTTCAGCCCCAGGGCTGATCTTGCCGGGATGATGATCGGCAGACCGCCGGCCTTGGGGCCGGCGGTTTTGCTTTGCGTCCGGCCTCGAAACCTGCGATCGCCCCGCTGCGGAACACGCCCAGAGGAAACGCATCATGGCTGAAGACGCCCCCTCCTTCGACGGATCTTGGTGCGGATCGAGCCGGGCCACCGCCTCGTGGTGCTGGCCCGGACCGTCCAGGCGCAAAGCCCGGGCGCGGAATCGGCGCTCACGGACGGGGTTCTCGACTGGCCGCGCTTCGGGCCGACCTGCCTCGGGCAGGCGCTGTATGGGCACCGCTCCATCTTCCGGAACGCCGTGGACACACCCGTCTGGAGCCACCTGGAACTGAGCTATTTCCGGGACCTCATTCCCGCCGAAATCATCCATGACCTGGTGGCCCGGCCGCAACCGGCGGACACGGACCTGCTGCGCGCAGAAATTCTCCTGACCACCCCCTCCTCCTTCGTCCTCCCGCGCGGCTGGCAGGGGTCGGCGGACCAGCCCCGCTGGCAGGTCTCGCTGGAATACATCCATGTGCAACCGGAGTTTCTGGGCGCATACCGGGACATCATGCGCACCTATATCGGCCCCGCCGCCGCCCGGCTTGTCGAGGGTGGCCAAATCGGGACGTTCCGCACCCTGGAGACGGCGGCAATCCTCCACCACGCGCCCGCGCTGACGGCCGACTGGAACCAGATCCATCTGTGCGAGGTGGAGGCGGACAGCTTCACAGGGTTCGGCGCCGCCTTCGATGCCGCGCTCCGCGAGATGATGCCGGACGGCGGCTTTGCGGGCGTCTTCGCCGGCCTCGACCGCGTGCGCACCATTCCCCGCTGGACCTTCAACGCCCCCGTGGCGGAGGCGGACAGCGCGGTGTGGCAGGCGGGCGACGCGCGATCCTGAGGGAAGAGACGACACCGGCCGGGCGCCGTCCTCCCGGGCACTCGCCGCGCTGCTCTCAAAGGTGTCCCTGCCGCCCTCGGAGATCGCCTGGGATGTCGTCCAGCCTTGAAGCATGCGATCATTCCTCCCCTTCCGGCAGGGCTTGTCATGATCACACATGTCGTTCTCATCCGCTTCCCCGATCCGGACGCAGCGAGCGTTGAAGATCTACTCGCGCCGTTCCGGGCGCTTCCGGGCGTGATACCCGGCCTCGTCTCGGTGGAAGCCGGCCGGAACACCAACCCGGAAGGGCTCCACCAGGGCTTCCTTCACGCCTTGGTCATGCGTTTCACTTCGCCGGCGGACCGCGACGCCTACCTCCCCCATCCCGCCCACGTGCGCATCGCCACGCCTCTTATCGCCGGTCTCGCGCGCGGGACGCAGGACGTGGTGGTGTTCGATCTGGAAGGGGCGTAGGGGCGGTCGCGGCAGGCAATTTGCCTAAACCCCGAAGCCATGGCTCGCTTTCCTCTGACCTAGAACTGAGGACAGAGCTTAAGAATGGGATAAAAATCAGGACATCATTGTCCTGCTTAAGCCCGTGAGCCCTCATGAGCAGGAACGCTCACAGGGAGACGCCGAATTGGGTGCGCATCTTCGCCCCCTCACTCCGCCGCCTGCGCCACGCCCCCTGCGGCCGGTGGTGAACGGAACCGGGCCAGAAGGTCCGCCTCTTCAGCCTTGGCGGCCGTCAGATGCCGCTCCTTCACCGGGCCGTAGCCGCGGATCTTGTCGGGGATGGAGGCGAGGGCCACGGCATAGGCGTGGTTCTCCAGGCAGAGCGCGGCGATGATCTCGCCCACCAGTGTCTCATAGTCCTTGATGAGCGCGCGTTCCGTGCGGCGCTCGGCGCTGTAGCCGAACACGTCCAGCGGGGTGCCGCGCAGCACCCTGAACTTCGCCAGGGTCTCGAACAGCTTCATCATGCGCGGGCCGTAGCGGCGCTTCTTCGGCTCGGCGCCGTCCTTTGACCGCGCGAGCAGCGGCGGGGCGAGGTGGAATTCGAAGGAGAGGTCGCCCTCGAAGGCGGCGTTCACCTGTTTCAGGAATTCGCCATCCGTATAGAGCCGCGCCACCTCATACTCGTCCTTATAGGCCATGAGCTTGAAGAGGTTGCGCGCGACCGCCTCGGTGAGCCCGCTGCGGCCCGGGGTGCGCGCGGCCTCGGCGGCGCGCACCTTGTCCACGAGTGCGGAATAGCGGCGGGCATAGCGCGCGCTCTGATAGGCGGTGAGCGCGCCGACGCGGCGGGCGATGATCTCCTCCAGGCTTTCGGAGAGGCGGCGGGCGTCGGTGGCGGCCTGGGCCGGCCCGATCAGGCCCTCGACACGCGCCGGATCATGGGCGGCGCGGCGTCCCCAGAGGAAGGCCGCCTGGTTCATGGCCACCGCCTCGCCGTTCAGCTCGATGGCTTTCAGGATCGCCTCGGCCGAGAGCGGGAGGGCGCCGAACTGATAGGCATAGCCCACCATGAAGATGTTCTGCGCCAGCGAATTGCCGAACAAGGCGGTGGCGAGGCGGCTCGCCTCGATGAGATGGGCGTTCTGCGCGCCGACCGCTTCGGTGATGGCGCGCTTCAGCCGCGCGGCGGGCAGCGAATAATCGGCATTGCGGGTGAAGTCGCCGGGCGCAACTTCATGGGTGTTCACCACGAACACGCTCTCGCCCGGCTTCACGGCGGCCAGCACCTTCTTGGTGCCCGCCACCACGAGGTCGCCGCCGAGGATCAGGTCCGCCCCGCGCGCGGGAATGCGGATGGCGGTGATGTCCTCGGGCTTGTTGGCGAGGCGGATGTGGGAATAGACCGCCCCGCCCTTCTGGGCGAGCCCGGCCATGTCGATCATGCCGCACGCCTTGCCTTCCAGATGCGCGGCCATGCCCAGGATGGCGCCGATGGTGACGACGCCGGTGCCGCCCACGCCGGTCGCGATGATGCCGTAGCTGCCCACGATGGCGGGATGGGCCGGCTCCGGCAGGGCGCCCCAATCGTCCGCACCTTTCGCCGCGCCCGCGCTCTTCTTCGGCTTGGCCCCGTGCACCGTGACGAAGGAGGGGCAGAAGCCGTTGACGCAGGAAAAATCCTTGTTGCAGGAGGATTGGTCGATCTCCCGCTTGCGGCCCCATTCGGTCTCCAGCGGCTGGACCGAGACGCAATTGGATTTGACGCCGCAATCGCCGCAGCCCTCGCACACGCGCTCATTGATGATGACGCGCTGGTCCGGATCGGGATAGGCGCCGCGCTTGCGGCGGCGGCGCTTCTCGGAGGCGCAGGTCTGGTCGTAGATCAGCGCGGTCACGCCGGGGAGGGTGGCAAGCTCGCGCTGCACCGCGTCCAGCTCGTCCCGGTGATGAATGGTGAGGCCGGCGGGCCATTGGGTGTCGGCGGCATATTTGTTCGGCTCGTCGGTGACGACGACGACTTTCTGCACGCCTTCCGCCGCCACCTGGCGGGCGATGACCGGCACGGTCAGGGTGCCGTCATGGCGCTGGCCGCCGGTCATGGCGACCGCGTCATTGAACAGGATCTTGTAGGTGACGTTCACCTTGGCCGCGACGGACGCACGAATGGCGAGATAGCCGGAATGGTTATAGGTGCCGTCGCCCAGATTCTGGAACACATGGCCGCGCTTGGAGAAGGGCGCCTCGCCGATCCAGTTCGCGCCCTCCCCGCCCATCTGCGTGAAGCCGGTGGTCTCCCGGTCCATCCACTGCACCATGTAATGGCAGCCGATGCCCGCATAGGCCCGCATGCCCTCGGGCACCTTGGTGGAGGTGTTGTGGGGGCAGCCGGAGCAGAAATAGGGGATGCGGGTGGCGACATCGCTGGTCAGGGCCAGCGCGCGCTGCGCCTCTTCGAGGGCCGCGACGCGCGCGGCGATATCGGGCATGTCGCCATAGGCGAGCAGCCGCTTGCCGAGCGCGATGGCGATGTCGTTGGGATCGAGCGCCCCTTTGACGGGGAACAGCCAGCGGCCCTCTTCGTCCTTCTTGCCGATGCAGACCGGCTGGTTGGCGGTGCCGTACAATTCCTCGCGCACCTGCACCTCGATGAGGGAGCGCTTCTCCTCCACGACCATGATGAGGTCGAGGCCCTGGGCGAACGCCTTCAGGCCCTGCGTATCCAGCGGCCAGGGGCATCCGACCTTCCAGATGCGCAGGCCGAGATCATTGGCGCGCACCTCGTCGATGCCGAGTTCATCGAGCGCCAGGCGCACATCGAGATAGCTCTTGCCCACCGTGGCGATGCCGATGCGCGGGCGCGATCCGCCCGAAGTGATGGTGCGGTTGAGCCGGTTCGCCCGCAGGAAGGCGAGCATCGCGTCGCGCTTATATTCCTGGAGCCGCTCCTCCTGGGCGAGCGCGGTATCGCCGAGGCGGATATTGAGCCCGCCGGGGGGCATGGTGAAATCGTCGGGCGTGAGGATGGCGACCCGGTCCAGCCGCCCGTCCACGATGCCGGTGGACTCGATCGTGTCCTTCACCGCCTTCAGGCCCACCCAGGCACCGGAATAGCGCGAGAGCGCCCAGGCATAGAGGCCGTAATCGATGATCTCCTGCACCCCGGCGGGGTTGAGAACGGGGATCATCACATCCACGAAATGGAATTCGCTCTGGTGGGCGGTGGTGGAGCTTTCGCAAGTGTGGTCGTCGCCCATCAGCGCGATCACGCCGCCATGGGGCGAGGTGCCGGCATTGTTGGCGTGGCGGAACACGTCGCCCGAGCGATCGACGCCCGGCCCCTTGCCGTACCAGAGGCCGAACACGCCATCGAACTTGCCCTCGCCGCGCAGCTCCGCCTGCTGGGAGCCCCAGAGCGCGGTGGCGGCGAGATCCTCGTTGAGGCCGCTCTGGAAGAGGATGTCGTGAGCTTTGAGCACCGCGTCCGCGCGGCCGAACTGCTGGTCGAGCCCGCCGAGCGGGGAGCCGCGATAGCCGGTGACATAGCCGGCCGTGTTCAGCCCCGCGCGCCGGTCGCGCTCCTTCTGCATCAAGGCGAGGCGCACCAGCGCCTGCGTCCCCGACACGAAGACCCGTTCGGTGGAGAGATCGTATTTGTCGTCGAGGGAGACCGGCTTCAATCCCATGGACGCCTCCCGGCAGGCACTTCGTGCTTACATCTGTTCCAGACAGGCTGACATGATGCGCCCAAGCCGGCAATTTCGTTGTTTCAAAGGATTGTGAAAGGAAATTGCCGCCAAAGCGGGCATGACGCATTTTGGTGCAACGCACGCAGCTTCTGCCGCATCGCACGCGCGCTTTCAGCCCGGCAGCAGGCGCTCGCTGGCAAGGTAGCCGCTGAGCAAGGCGAGGCCGAAGCCCAGCACCAGAAGCGCCGCCGCCAGTTCGATTCCGAGCAGGAGCAGCGTTCCCCGCCCCGACGCGGCGGCCGCAAAGCGCACCGCGAGCCGCTTGCCATAGACGGCCAGGATGGCGATGGCCGAGACGGTCAGCGCCGTGCCCGCCGCCATGGCGAAGGTGGCGGCAATCCCGCTCCAGAGCACGCCCTGCGAGAGCGCGAAGGTCAGAACCAGGATCGCCCCTGAGCACGGGCGCGCGCCGGCCGAGACCACGGCGATGGCGGCCCGCCGCCAGCCGCCCGGCCCGTCCAGCAGATGGGGATCGGGCGCATGCTTGTCCGCACAGCCGCAAGTGGCGTCATGCACATGCGCGCCCGGCAGCGGGCGGCCCAGAAGAACGGCGACAAAGGCCCGGCCCTTCTGGAACGCCAGCCAGGCGCCGAACAGGGCGATGGCGCCATAGGCCGCAATCTCCACCATGTTCATGGCGTCCGCCATGGTGCGGGCGGTTGCCCCCAGCACGAGCGCGAGCGCCCCGACGAACAGGATCGCCGCCAGCGCCTGCACCACCGCCGAGGCGAAAGCGAGGGTGATCCCGCGCCGCAGCGTCCCGCCATCGGCAAGCAGATAAGAGGAAATCACCGCCTTGCCGTGCCCGGGGCCGGCGGCGTGGAAGACGCCATAGGCGAAGGACAGGCCCGCGAGCAGTGGCAGCGCGGCGCCATCCGCCTTGGCGGCGCGCACCGCCTGGATCAGGGCGCGGTAGAATTCGCTTTGTTTGGCAATGATATAGCCGGTAAGGCCGCTCGGCGCGGCAGCGGGCGCGCCGAGGCCGAAGGGCGTGGTCTTGGCACCCGATTGCGCCACGCCCTGCGCGAGGGCGCCGTCCAAGGCGAGCAGCGCGAGCAGGAGGCCGAGCCCGCCCGCAAGCCACAAACCCTGCCGCGCGGCCTTTCCCATCAGGGACATTTCACCTGGATGCGGTCGGCGAACTGGGCGCCGTAGGAGGAACTGGCGGTGAGGCGAGAGAAGAAATCCTCGGTGAGCTGCCCGGCCTGCGGCCCCTGGGCGGTGATCACCTGGAACGCACATCCTTCCGGCGTGCCGGCGAGGGTGACCGGATCCTTCTCGGCAAAGGAGAAGGAGACGAACATGGTCGGATCATAGATCTCGAACGTCATCAGCCCCTTGGCGGGAACGGGCTTTTCCAGGGGCAGGATGAAATGGAGCGTGAGCGCGTCATTGGCGAAGGTCAGCGAATAATCCGTCGGGTCCTTGAAGCGGACCTGCGCCTTCGCCGTCTTGGCGCGCACGAAATACTCATATTCCTTTAGCGAAGTGACATTCACCTCCGCGAGCGGCTTCAGCACCGAGTCCGGATAGGTGCCGTCCTTGTTGCGCTCCAGCCCTTGAAGAGCAAAGGCGGTGAAAGCCTCGTCAAAGGTCCAGTCCTGCTTGAGCCCGGTCACCATGCCGTCCGGGCCATAGAGGACCTGCGTCTTCATGGTCACCCAGACATGGGGGTGCGCAAACGCGGCCCCGCCTGCCCAAAGAAGGGCAAGCGCCGCGCACAGGAGACGAAGGACGAATCGTGGAGCCATGGAGCACACCCTTGCGCGCAAAGTCCTCGCGCGCCAGTTCGGCGGAACCAAGGCGGTGAGCGCCACGGTTTATTGCCCGCCGACGCCGTCCCGGATGGCACGAAAGCGGGGATAGGCATCTGGAAAGGCATCCGCCTTCACCACGCCCAGCATCCGCAGATAGGCGGTCTGGCCGAACCGGATCCACTGCACCACCTTCACGTCGCCGCCGGTCGCCACATCCTTGCCGTTGGCAAGGATCTCGAAACCCGGCTGGCCGGCGATGCGCAGCGGCTCGGCCCGCTCGATCCGCACGTCCTTTACCCCCGGAACCGATGAGAAGGCCCGCAGCGCGAACTGCTGGCGCTCGTCCTCGCGCGGCGCACCGGGTCCGACGCCCACCACGAAGACCGGCTGCTCCGCGCCATCGATCAGGTCCTTGGGACCGTCGGTCAGGATGGCCGCGGTATTGCCGACCACCTTCACCAGACGGAAGCCCGCCCGATTGCCGATCTTGAACGGCAAATTCCCCACCTGCTCCTCCGGCGAGGGTGGCTGGCGGAAGGTCAGGGTCTCCAGCGTTTTGCGCACGGCCTCGTCGGACAAAGGCGCGCGCCCGTCCGACGGCTCCTGCACAGTCACCAGGGCGGTGGCGGTGGGCGCCCCCGCCACCAGGATCCATTTGCGGGCCACCACGGGGCCGGCATGTTGGCGCCCCACCACGAGCATGTTCTTGACATCCCCAAGCGGCAGGCTGGTCCGCTCCTCCACTAGGATGCCCTTGCTGCCCAAGGCGGCGTCGGTAAAGCCGGCGGTGACCTGGTCATAGGCCTGGGGCGGCATTTCGACGATGAGGATCGCCGCGCCGCGCGCCGCATCCTCAAAGCCCGAAAAGGAGGTGCTTTCGGTCATGCCTTCCGGCGGAACGAGGCCGACGGACGCGCCGCGCGGGAAAACGGCCCCATCCGCCGCCCGGGCAAGGCCGCAGGACAGCAAGAGAGCGGCGAGGACGAGCGCAAGGCGCATGAACATCTCCCGAAAGGTGTGGGTTCGCAATTGCGAGGCATTGGGGCGGAAGCGTGACGCAACGTCGTCCATCACGCAGGCGTCACCCTCCGTAAAGTGAGATTGAGGCGACCCGGTTCATCGAGAAGAGTCGAAGTGCCGGGCAGAATGCGGTCGATGCCGTGGAAGGCGAGGCGGCTTTCTCGCGAAAGCAGCAGGATGTCCCCCGAGGCAAGGCGGATGGAGCGTGTCGGCGCCCGCCGCTCGCTGCCGCCATAGCGAAAGACCGCGGTGTCCCCGAGCGACACCGACAGGACGGGGGCGGTGAAATCCTGCTCATCCCGGTCCTGGTGCAGCCCCATGCGCGCGGACGGCTCGTACCAATTCACGAGGCCGGCCTCGGGCGGGGCCGGATGGCCGGACAGGTCACTCCAGAGCGCCAGCAGACGGGCGGGAAAGTCCGGCCAGGGCGCGCGGGTTTCCGGGTGAAAGGCCTGATATCGATAGCCCTCCACATCCGAGACCCAGCCGAGCGGGCCGACATTGCTCATGCGCACCGAGAAGGGCGCCCCCGTGCGCGGCATGCGCGGGGTGAACAGCGGCGCGCGCGCGAGCGCCGCCGCGATATCCCCCGCCAGTTCCTCCTGCGCCGCCCGGTCGAGATAGCCGGGCCACCAGATCAAGCCCTCGGCCAGTTCCACCCTCTGCATTCCATCCCCTGACCGCGCGATCCCACGCCGTTCCGCGAGCATGTCGAAAATACCGCCGCCCGCAAGGGGAAGCGTCGCAGAGGAACGCCGCGCACCGCACCGGCGTTTCCTTCGCGGATGGGACGGGGACGGAGATGAATGACATGACCCTTGCCAAAACCGGTGCCCTCTTCGGCGCCCTGGCCCTCACCACCTTCAGCGCCAGCCTCGCCGGGGCGCAGACGTCGTCGGTGATCGTCGCGCCGCCGTCGGGCTATGTACTGGTCAATCCCGAGCAGGAAGTGCTGGTGCAGCGTTATGTGGTGACGCAGCCCGGCAGCACGGTGACTTTGCCTTCGGGATACACGCCCAACGTCGGCTCGGTGGTGCCGGCCACGGTCGAACTCAACACTTTCGCCACCACGCAGGATTATGGCGGCTTCAACGCCTCCTCCTACCGCTATGTGGTGATGCCCAATTACGGGACGGTCCTGGTGGAGCCGGACACGCGGCGGGTGATCCAGGTCATTCGCTGATCGGGAGCGGAACACCCGATCTGCCCCCTTCTCACCCTCCCCCGCAAGCGGGAGAGCGTTGGGAGGGGCACGCCTGACCAAAACAGAGCGCCCGCGCTAAGCGCGGGCCATTCCGCCACTCTCCACAAACCGCACGCCCGCGCCGGCCATGTCCGCGCGGGCTTTTTCGAGCGAACCGTCCATGTCGATAGCGCGGCAGGCCTCCTCGATCACAAAAGTCGTGAAACCGTGCCCCGCTGCATCCACGGCCGACCAGGCCACACAGAAATCCGTGGCGAGGCCAAGAAGATAGACAGTAGAGATGCCCCGATCCCTCAGGAAGCCGGTGAGACCCGTGGGCGTCTTGCGATCCGCCTCATAGAAAGTGGAATAGCTGTCGAGGCCCGCATGAATGCCCTTGCGCACGATCATCTGCGCCTGCGGCACATGAAGGCCCGGCGCCAGCGCCGCTCCCTCCGACCCCTGGACACAATGGTCCGGCCAGAGCACCTGCGGGCCATAGGATAAGGGGATCGTCTCGAAGGGCCGGCGCCCGGCATGGGTGGAGGCGAAGGAGACGTGGCCGGGCGGATGCCAGTCCTGGGTCAGGAGGACGTTACGGAAACCTTCCGCAATCGAATTTGCGAGCGGAACGACCTCATCGCCCCTCGGCACCGCGAGCCGCCCGCCGGGCAGGAAATCCACCTGAACATCGACGATGATGAGCGCCACCGCGGGGTCGTCGCCCACGGTCCGGGAAACGGGCACGGCAGAGACCTCGCGAAGGTTTGAAAAACAGGCGCTCAGCATCCTGCACGCCTTGCGGCGGCAAATCACCCCTCCTATATCCGCCACGAACGCCGCGACGAGTGGCGTACCCCAATTTCAAAGGGGGCCGGCAGATTGCCGCGGGAGGGGCTCGCGGGGTCTTTTCACGGGCGCTAGACAGGCCCGGTCGGCCTGCCGACAAGGAGAAGTAAATGGCCAAGATTATCGGCATCGACCTCGGCACCACCAATTCCTGCGTCGCCGTGATGGAAGGCGCTGCGCCCAAGGTCATCGAGAACGCGGAAGGCGCGCGCACCACGCCCTCCATCGTCGCCTTCACGGAAGACGGCGAGCGCCTGGTGGGCCAGCCCGCCAAACGCCAGGGTGTCACAAATCCCGAGCGCACCTTCTTCGCGGTGAAGCGCCTCATCGGCCGTCGCTTCGACGATCCGACCGTCGAGAAGGACAAGAAGCTCGTCCCCTACCACATCGTGCGCGCCGACAATGGCGATGCGTGGGTCGAGGCGGACAGCAAGAAGTATTCGCCCTCGCAGATCTCCGCCTTCATCCTGCAGAAGATGAAGGAGACCGCCGAGGCGTTCCTGGGCGAGAAGGTGGAAAAGGCGGTCATCACCGTCCCCGCTTACTTCAATGACGCCCAGCGCCAGGCCACCAAGGATGCGGGCAAGATCGCCGGCCTCGAAGTCCTGCGCATCATCAACGAGCCCACGGCGGCCGCGCTTGCTTACGGCCTCGACAAGAAGTCGGCCGGCACCATCGCGGTCTATGACCTCGGCGGCGGCACGTTCGACGTGTCCGTGCTGGAGATCGGCGACGGCGTGTTCGAAGTGAAGTCCACGAACGGCGACACGTTCCTGGGCGGCGAAGACTTCGACATGCGGCTCGTCAATTATCTCGCCGACGAGTTCAAGAAGGAGCAGGGCATCGACCTGCGCAACGACAAGCTCGCCCTTCAGCGTCTCAAGGAGGCCGCCGAAAAGGCGAAGATCGAGCTGTCGTCCGCGACCCAGACCGAGATCAACCTGCCCTTCATCACCGCCGATGCGTCCGGTCCCAAGCACCTGACCATGAAGCTGACCCGCGCCAAGTTCGAGGCGCTGGTGGATGATCTCATCCAGCGGACCATGGAGCCCTGCCGGCTCGCGCTGAAGGATGCCGGCCTCTCCGCCGGACAGATCGACGAGGTGGTTCTCGTCGGCGGCATGACCCGCATGCCGAAGGTCCAGGAGATGGTTAAGCAGTTCTTCGGCAAGGAGCCCCACAAGGGCGTCAACCCGGACGAGGTGGTTGCCATCGGCGCCGCCATCCAGGCGGGCGTGCTCCAGGGCGACGTGAAGGACGTTCTGCTGCTCGACGTGACCCCGCTCTCGCTGGGCATCGAGACGCTGGGCGGCGTGTTCACCCGCCTCATCGACCGCAACACCACCATCCCCACCAAGAAGAGCCAGGTGTTCTCCACGGCGGAAGATGGACAGAATGCGGTGACCATCCGCGTCTTCCAGGGTGAGCGCGAGATGGCGGCGGACAACAAGATCCTCGGCCAGTTCGACCTCGTCGGCATTCCCCCGGCGCCGCGCGGCGTGCCGCAGATCGAGGTGACGTTCGACATCGACGCCAACGGCATCGTCCAGGTGTCGGCGAAGGACAAGGGCACCGGCAAGGAGCAGCAGATCCGCATCCAGGCCTCCGGTGGCCTCAACGACGCTGACATCGAGAAGATGGTGAAGGACGCCGAGAGCCACGCCGCCGAGGACAAGAAGCGCCGCGCGCTGGCGGAAGCCAAGAACCACGCGGAAGCCCTCGTTCACTCCACCGAGAAGGCCCTCGCCGAGCATGGCGACAAGGTCGGCGCGGCGGAGAAGGGCGCCATCGAGGCGGCTCTCACCGAGCTGAAGTCCTCGTTGGAGAGCGGAGATGCCGAGGCCATTCAGGCCAAGACCCAGGCGCTCGCCCAGGCGTCGCTGAAGCTCGGCGAGGCCATGTATGCGGCCCAGCAGGGCGGCGGCGAGCCCGGTGCCGAGGCGAAGGACGACGTGGTGGACGCGGAGTTCACCGAGGTGGACGACGACAAGAAGAAGTCCGCCTGATCCCGGCGCCCGATTGAGACGTGACCATGATCCCTGGGCGCCCCCCAGGGATCATGTGCATTGGGGCACCGGTTCGGACAGGGTTTTGGGGCGTGACTTGGCGCGGCGCGTGCATGGCGGTGCCGCAGCACAATCTGGCCGCCGCGCGCGGCCCCATGGGTGAACAATGAGCAAGCGGGACTATTACGAAGTTCTGGGCTGTGACCGCGGCGCCGACGAAACGGTGCTCAAGGCATCGTACCGCAAGCTTGCGATGAAGTGGCATCCGGACCGCAACCAGGGCGATGGCGAAGCCGAAATCCGCTTCAAGGAAGTCAGCGAGGCCTATGAGGTTCTCAAAGACCCCCAGAAGCGCGCGGCCTATGACCGGTTCGGCCATGCGGCGTTCGAGAACGGCATGGGCGGCGGCGCGGGCGGGCCGGGATTTGGCGCGGACTTTGCCTCCACCTTCGCCGACATTTTCGACGATCTGTTCGGCGGGCAGATGGGCGGCGGGCGCGGGCGCGCCGGGCCCCAGGGCGGGCGCGGGCGCGGCGCGGACCTGCGCTACAATATGGAAATCACGCTCGAAGAGGCCTATGCGGGCAAGGCGGCGGAGATCCGCATTCCCACCTCCATCGTGTGCGAGAGCTGCTCGGGCACCGGCGCCAAGCCCGGCACCCAGCCCAAGGTCTGCCGCACCTGCGGCGGGGCGGGCAAGATCCGCCATGCCCAGGGCTTCTTCACCCTGGAGCGTACCTGCCCCGCCTGCCAGGGGCGCGGCTCCATGATCGAGGATCCCTGCACCGCCTGCGCGGGCGCGGGGCGCGTGACGCGCGAGCGCACGCTCCAGGTCCAGGTGCCGGCGGGCGTCGAGGACGGAACCCGCATCCGCTTGGGCGGTGAGGGCGAAGCCGGCGTGCGGGGCGGGCCCGCGGGCGATCTCTACATTTTCCTGTCGGTGGAACCCCATTCTCTTTTCCAGCGCGAGGGAGCGGACCTTTATTGCCGCGCGCCCATCTCCATGGTGACGGCGGCGCTCGGCGGCATGGTGGACGTGCCCACCATCGACGGCGAGCAGAGCAAGGTGCGCATTCCCGAGGGCACTCAGTCCGGCAAGCGCCTGCGCCTCGCGGGCAAGGGCATGCCGGTGCTGCGCACCCGCAATTACGGCGACATGTATGTGCAGGTGGTGGTGGAGACGCCGCAGAACCTCACCAAGCGCCAGAAGGAGCTGCTCGCGGAGTTCGAGAAGGAATGCTCCTCTGAGACCCACCCGGAATCCGACGGCTTCTTCGCCAAGGTGAAGGACTTTTTCCAGGGCGCCTCGGGCAGCGACGCCTGACGCCGAAGCGCCGTCTGCCGCCGCGCGCGGCGGCGCATAAAAACGAAAGCCCTCCCGCGAAGACCGCGGGAGGGCTTTTTCATTTTAAGCGATGCGGCGTGACGGGTTCAGCCGTTTCCGACTTCGCCTTCCGGCGTAGTCTCGCGGGCAACTTTCGGCCCGCCGCGCGAGACGCCCACCATGGCGGGGCGCAGCACGCGATCGCCGATCACATAGCCGGACTGGACCACCTGAAGCACCGTGCCGGCGGGCACGGTCTCGTCGGGGATCTCGAACATGGCCTGGTGGTGGTTGGGGTCGAAACGCTCGCCCTTCGGCTCCAGCTTGCGAATGCCGTGCTTTTCCAGCGCCTTGTGCAAGCCGCGCTCGGTGAGTTCCAGCCCCTCCAGCAGCGACTTGAAGGCGCCCTCCGCCTTCTCCTTCGCCTCGGCCTCCACGGCGCCCAGCGCGCGGGACAGGTCGTCGGCGACGTTCAGGACGTCACGGGCGAAGGAGGCGATGCCATAGGTCTTGGCGTCGGTGACTTCCTTCTCGGCGCGGCGGCGGATGTTCTCCGCCTCGGCGAATGCGCGCAGGAACTTGTCCTTCATGGCGGCGACCTCCGCCTCCAGGCGCTCGCGCTCCGCCTCGAATGGGTCGCTCTGGCCCAGCTCGGTCATTTCGGTGAGTTCCGGATCCACGTCCGGGCGCTTGCCCTCGGGGGCGCCACCGTTCTCGCTCATGCGAAATCCTCGTTTCCTAGCCGCGCGCCCCGGCAAAAGCAGGCGCGCCCCAAATTTCGCCCCGGATATCGGGGCGCGGGGGGCAAAAATCAAGCCGCATCGGCACCCGGAGCACCAAGAACCCGGCTGACCACCCGCGCGGTGAAGTCCACCATGGGCACAATGCGCCCATAATTCAGCCGCGTCGGGCCGATCACCCCCAGAACTCCCACCACGCGCCCCTGCCCGTCGCGATAGGGCGCGACAATGGTGGAGGAGCCGGAGAGGGAGAAGAGCCGGTTCTCCGAGCCGATGAAGATGCGCATGCTTTGCGCCTCCTCGGCCCGCCCCAGCAGGTCCACCACCTCGCGCTTGGATTCCAGATCATCGAACAGGAGGCGGATGCGCTCCAGATCCTCCAGCGCCCTCAGGTCCTCCAGCAGCTTGGCCTGACCGCGCACGATGAGGCGCCGCTCGGCCTGGTCGCCGCCCGACCAGGAAGCAAGCCCGGCTTCCACCACGCGGGCGGTCAGTTCGTCGAGTTCCCGCCGCACCTCGCCAAGCACCGTTTCCGCTTCCGCCCGCGCCTCGCCGAGGGTGCGGCCGCGGATATGGGCATTGAGGAAATTGCTCGCCTCGATGAGGGCGGAGGCCGGCAGGCCGGGCGGCAACGGAAGCACCCGGTTTTCCACCTGCCCGTCCTCGGAGACCAGGATCACCAAGGCTCGGCCAGGATCGAGGGGCACGAATTCCACATGCTTGAGGCGCGGATCGGTCTTTAGCGCCGTCACCACGCCGGCCCCGCGCGACAGGCCCGACAAAAGGGCGGAGGCCTCCTGCAGCACGCCATCCACCGTATAGCCGCGCGCCGCCGCGGCCACCTGGGTCTCAATGGAGGTGCGATCGCGCTCCGAGACGTCGCCAATCTCCAGCAAAGCGTCCACGAAGAAGCGCAGGCCCTGTTCGGTCGGCAGCCGCCCCGCGCTGGTGTGGGGCGCATAGATGAGGCCCGCCGCCTCCAGATCAGCCATGACATTGCGCACCGAGGCGGGCGAGAGCGTCATGGGAATGAGGCGGGAAATGTTGCGCGAGCCCACCGGCTCCCCGGTTGCCAGATAGCTTTCCACGATCTGCCGGAAAATCTCGCGGGACCGCTCGTCGATCTGCGCGAGGGCGGCGGTGGAGGGGAAGATCAGAGGATTGATCGGCAATGCGTTCTTCCCGAAGGCGCCCGACCAGGACGGTTCGGCGCGGGCGCCGGCGCCGCGGAGCGCCCGACACCCTTATATTATGCGAGATCGCGCCGCCGGGAAGGGCGTGCGGACGGCGGGCGCGGTCGCAGTGACGTGAACATTCCATGACAGCACACGGCCGCTCCCCCTTGCCCCTGCGCCCGCCGGCTCCTAAAACCCGTTTCAGCTTCACAAGGGATTGGACAGACGAATGCGCCCCAGCCGCCGCGCCAGCGATGAAATGCGTGCCGTTTCCTTCGAACGGGGCGTGCTGCGCCATGCCGAGGGCTCGTGCCTGGTCAAGTTTGGCGACACCCATGTGCTGGTTGCAGCCACCCTGGAAGAACGGCTCCCCCCGTGGCTGAAAGGCCAGGGTCGGGGCTGGGTGACGGCGGAATATTCCATGCTGCCCCGCGCCACCCATGAGCGCACCCGCCGCGAGGTGACGCAGGGCAAGCAGTCGGGCCGCTCCCAGGAAATCCAGCGCCTGATCGGCCGCTCGCTGCGCTCCGTCACCGATCTCGTGGGCCTCGGCGAACGCCAGATCACGCTGGATTGCGACGTGATCCAGGCCGATGGCGGCACCCGCACCGCCGCCATCACCGGCGCCTGGGTGGCGCTGCATGACTGCCTTGCCTGGATGCGCGCCCGCTCCATGGTGAAGGAGATCCCGCTGCGCGATCATGTGGCCGCCATTTCCTGCGGCATCCATGAGGGCAAGCCGGTGCTCGATCTCGATTATGCTGAGGACAGCGCGGCCGAGACCGACGCCAATTTCGTCATGACCGGTTCGGGCGGCATCGTCGAGATCCAGGGCACGGCGGAAAAGACGCCCTTTTCCCAGGACGAATTGCTGAACCTCCTTTCCCTCGCCCGGGGCGGTGTCGAGCAGCTGGTGGCGCTCCAGAAGCAGGCCATCGCCTGATGGAGCACCGCCGCCTGACGGGCCGGGTGGTCATCGCCACGCACAATCCCGGCAAGCTGAAGGAAATGCAGGAGCTCCTGGCGCCCTATGGCGTGGAGGCGGTCTCGGCCGGGGAACTGGGGCTCGCGGAGCCCGAAGAGACCGGCACCACCTTCTCGGCCAATGCCCGCATCAAGGCAGAAGCGGCGGCGCAGGCGACCCAGATGCCGGCCTTCGCGGACGACAGCGGCCTGTGCGTCGATGCGCTGGGCGGCCAGCCGGGCATTTATTCGGCCCGCTGGGGCGGGCCGGAGAAGGACTTCCAGATGGCCATGGAAAATGTCCAGGCCCTGCTCCTCACCGTGGATGCGCTCTCCGCCGAGAAGCGCAAGGCGAAGTTCGTGAGCGTCCTGTGCATCGCCTGGCCGGACGGCCATGTGGAAGAGTTTGAGGGCGTGGTCACGGGGACCGTGGTGTGGCCGCCGCGCGGAGATCGGGGCTTCGGCTATGACCCTATGTTCGTGCCCGAGGGCTTCTCGCGCTCGTTCGGCGAGATGTCGGCCGAGGAAAAGCATGCCTTGCCGCCGCTCGGCCGGGGCCTGTCTCACCGCGCCCGCGCCTTCCGCCTTCTGGCGGCCGCGTGTCTGGAGGGTGGGGAGACGGTAACGGCGGAAGGGGCAGAAGCGGAAGGTCCGGCCGTTTGAACACCAACCGCCCCCTCCCCGGCCCTCCCCCGCACGCGGGAGAGGGAGCTTGGCGTGACGCGGGCGGCAAAAGCCCTCTCCCGCCCCAACTCGGCACTTGCCGAGTTGGGCTGTGTAACGTGCCGAAGTCGGAAACATCCGACTTCGGTGCGGGGAAGGGTTGGCAGGGGAAAGTCCCCGCCGAAGAGGGCGAAAACCTCTTGCTCCCCCAAAGCGAAGGCGGGTTCGGGGTCTATGTGCACTGGCCCTTCTGCCTCGCCAAATGCCCCTATTGCGACTTCAACAGCCATGTGCGGCACGCCCCGCCCGATCAGGCGCGATACGTCGCCGCCTTCCGGCGGGAGATCGCGCATATGCGCGCGCTGCACGGGCCGGCGGAGGCGCAGACCGTGTTTTTCGGCGGGGGCACGCCTTCGCTCATGGAGCCGGCGACGGTCGCCGCCATCCTGGAGGCCATCCACGCCGCGTGGCCCATCGCGGCGGACGCCGAGATCACGCTTGAGGCGAACCCCACCAGCGTCGAGGCCGAGCGGTTCCTCGGCTATCGCGCGGCGGGGGTCAACCGCCTGTCGCTTGGGGTCCAGGCGCTGGACGAGGCGGACCTGAAATCCCTCGGGCGCATGCATTCGGTGGAAGAAGCACTGGCGGCCGTCGCAATCGCCCGCGCCACCTTCGCGCGCGTGTCCTTCGACCTCATCTATGCTCGCCCGCGCCAGACGCCGGAAAGCTGGGCCGACGAGCTGAGGCGCGCCTTGGACGTGGGATGCGACCACCACTCCCTCTACCAGCTCACCATCGAGCCCGGCACCGCCTATGAGCGCCTCTATTCGGCCGGCAAGCTGATCCTGCCGGACGACGACCATGCCCGCGCCCTGTGGGACGTGACGCAGGAGATCATGGGCGCGGCGGGGCTCCCGGCCTATGAGATTTCCAATCATGCCCGGCCGGGCCAGGAATCGCGGCACAATCTCATCTATTGGCGCTACGGCACCTATGCCGGCGTCGGGCCAGGCGCCCATGGCCGGCTGACCGCCGGCGAGATGCGGCGCGCCACCTTTACCGAAAAGCATCCCGAGCGCTGGCTGGAGGCGGTGGAGACGCGCGGCCACGGACTGGTGAGCGAAGACCTGCTCGACCCGCAAACCCAGGCCGACGAATTCCTCCTCATGGGTCTGCGCATCGCCGAGGGCATCGATCTGTCCCGTTATGCACGGCTCGCCGGCCGGACGCTGGACGCGCAGCGCATCGCGACCTTGGAAGACGCGCGCCTTGTCGAGCGCACGGGCGACCGGCTGCGCGTGCTGCCGGACGGCTTCCCGGTGCTGAATGCGGTGATCGCCGAACTCGCGCGCTGAGAGGACGGGTGGAGGCTGGTCCCGCCCGACCCGTTACAAACCGGCGATCGCCCGCGCGAAATCCTTGGCCGCGAACGGCTGGAGATCGTCCGCCCCTTCTCCCACGCCGATGAGATGGACCGGCAGGCGGTGCTTTTCCGCGATGGCGACCAGGATGCCGCCGCGCGCGGTGCCGTCCAGCTTTGTCATCACAAGCCCGGTGACCCCGGCCACCTTGCCGAACACCTCCACCTGGGACAGCGCGTTCTGGCCCACCGTCGCATCCAGAACCAGGAGGACGGCATGGGGCGCGCTCGCATCCTGCTTGCGGATCACGCGCACCACCTTTTCCAGTTCCGCCATCAGCTCCGTGCGGTTCTGAAGGCGCCCCGCCGTGTCGATCATCAGGACGTCCACGCCCTCGGCGCGCGCTTCCGTGATGGCATCGAACGCCACCCCCGCCGCGTCGGCGCCCGGCGCGCGGGCAATCACCGAGGCCCCGGTGCGCGCGCCCCAGACCTTCAATTGCTCGATGGCGGCGGCGCGGAACGTGTCGCCCGCCGCGAGCATGACCTTCAGCCCCTCGGAGCGCCATTGCGAGGCGAGCTTGCCGATGGTGGTCGTCTTTCCCGAGCCGTTCACGCCCACCATCAGCAGGATGAAGGGCTTATGGGAGCGGTCGATGGCGAGCGGCTGGGCCACCGGCGCTAGGATGGATTCCACCTCGGCGGCAATCAGGCCCTTCACCTCTTCGGGCGCAATCATCTTGTCGTGCCGGCCCTTGCCCACCTGCTCGACGATGCGCGCGGACACCGAGACGCCGAGATCGGCGCGGATCAGGATGTCCTCCAATTCCTCAAGCGTCGCGGCGTCCAGCTTGCGCTTGGAGACGAGGTCGGTAATGCCCTGGGTGAGGGAGGCGGCGGTGCGGGACAACCCGCTGGTGAGCCGGCTCCAGAAACTGCGTTTCTCGCTGACCGGCTCAGACGCATCCGTCACATCAACGGGGGCAGGCGCGCCGACCGCCTCGTCCGAAGCCTCTTCGGGCTCGATCTCAGGCTCGGATGCGGCGGAGGGCTCGTCCTCGGCGGGAACCGCGGCGTCCGGCTCGGCGGGACCCTCAACTTCTTCGACCGCCGCCGGAGGGGCAAGCGCGGCGGCCTCTTCCGGGACAGGCTCCTGGGCGCCCTGTGCCTCTTCGAACGCATCGGTCGGCGCGGAGGGGTCGGGGGAGGCCTGCGTCTCCGCCCGGCGCCCAATGAGGCGGCTCCAGAAACCGCGCTTTTCCGGGGGCGCGCTCTCGCCGTCCTTGGTGTCGCTCATGAGATCAGGCCGCGATCAGCCGCGCGCCGTCATGTCCGGCGATGCGCAGCGGGAGAAGGGTTCCCGGCGCCGCCGCACGGGCGAGGCGGACGGGGGTGAAATGTTCGGTGCGGCCCAAGCCCTCGCTCTCCACCAGCACCGCGCGGCGCGCGCCCACCATGCCGGCGAGATGCCGGCGCAGCGCCTCCTCGCCCTTTTCGCGCAGGCGCCGGGCGCGCTCCTTCACCGCGTCGCGCGCCACCTGGGGCATGCGGGCGGCGGGGGTGCCGGGGCGGGGCGAGAAG
>JBFMAV010000032.1:0-42914 GCA_040755535.1 Pseudomonadota bacterium
GAGCTTGCCGTCGCGGCGGCAAACGCCGCGACGGCCGCCGGCATCCAGATCCATGGTGCCATTGGGGTTTCCTGGGAACACGACCTGCATCTGTACCTGAAGCGAAGCCACGCGCTACAGGCTCCCTGGCGCTCGCATTCCTCGCGGTCCGAACTCATGGAACGACTGCTCGCCATGGGCTGACCGGACAAATTGTGCATCGCAACGTTTCAGCATGTTCGTGATATTCGATGCCTGGTGGTCGTATCCCATTGCTCTCTGTGGTGAAGTTGTTTGATGTTTCTCTGCATGGATCTTTTAGATGCATGAATTCTGTGCGAGGCGCCGAGATGCGGGTTCAGTCCGCTTAACGTAGAGCGCCGTTCTCAGGGAGGAAAATCTATGCAAGGGATGCGCTCTTGGGTCAATTGCGCTCTGGCCGCCGCGTGTTTGTTGGTCGCACCGGCTGGCGTGCGTGCCGAAACGCCATCGGTCAAGATTGGGCTTCAGTACGGCCTTGTCTACCTTCCGATTGTTGTCGCCGCGGAGGAGAATTTCTTCGACAAGAATGCCAAGGCCTTGGGATTGCCTGGACTCGACGTTTCCCTGAGCCGAATTTCCGGGTCCACGGGCATGAACGACGCGCTGTTGTCCGGAAGCATTGAAGCCGGCGCGCTTGGTTCGGCCGGCGCGCTCATCGCGTGGGACAAGACGCGCGGCAAGCAGCACATCAAGAGCATCGCCGGACTTTCGGTGGTGACCTACACCCTCTTCACCAACCGCCCAAACATTACGTCCTTCAAGGACTTTACGCCAAACGACAAGATCGCGGTCCCGGCCTTCAACTCACCACAGGCGATCCTGCTGCGCGTTGCCGCGGAGCGTGACCTCGGCTCAAAGGACGCTGCCAATGCATTGATGGCGCCGCTGCCCCATCCCGATGCGACCGCTGCGCTTCTGGCTGGAGATGCGATCGGCGGCTATTTCGCGACCCCTCCTTTCTCTCAAATCGTCGCGCGCGATCCGAAAATCCGGAAGGTCCTGGTGTCCGGCAGCCTGTTCGGCGGCGAGGAGGCGACTGCGGCGACGCTGGCCGCGACCCAGTCTTTCGTGGACGCCAATCCCAAGGTGGCCGAGGCCCTTTTAAGGGGCCTTGCGGACGCCTGCGCGCTGATCCGCAACGATCCGAAGCGGGCGGCCGAGATCTACCTGAAATCGGAGCAGGTTCAGCTGTCCGCAGCCGAGATCGTCAGCATCGCAACCGATGGCTCGATCGTCTACCAGATTGAGCCGCAAGGCATGATGACGTACGCCAAATACATGTTTGATCAGGGCCTGCTCAAGAAAACTCCCGGCAAGTGGCAGGATATCTTCTTCCCCTTGATCGACAGCCGCAAAGGCAGCTGAGCACGGTTAGCCCGTATGCAGGAGGGACTGGCGGCGCCGATCCGCGCTGCCGGTCCTTCCTCACTCCGGCTGAAGGTAGCGCTGGACGGCGTTCGCCATCAGCGCGACCAGTTCGGCTTCGCGCCTAGATTGATCTTCCAACACGCCGGAAATGACGACCGCCATGGGACGCCGCCGCCGATCGACCCCTGCGGGCAAGGGCATGGCGATGGCACCCGCACCGGGGGTCACGAGGGCGCGGGAGAAGAAGTAGCCGTCGCTCCGCGCCCGGCGCACATGCGCCAGTGTCTCGCGCAGATCGATGGGTGTGCGCCCCTCCGGCGCCTCCGCATTGGTTCGTGCCACCACCGCGCGAATTTCCTCGTCCGGGGCCTGGGTGAGCAAAGCAAATCCGCTGCCCGACCAGGCCACCAGCCGTTTCGAGCCCTGGGGCACGTGATAGCGGATGGGAGTAAGGGCCTGAATGACGTGGATGTATTGTGAGTAGATGCCGTTGCGCACGGCGAGGATGACGGTGTCTCGACTGGCTTCCGAGAGTTCTTCCATCATGCGCAGCAGGCGCCCGTCCTGAACCGGGCCTTCCTTCAGCCAAGTGCCGAGCAATGCCACCCGCGCGGTCGGCAAGAAGGTGCGGCGGACCCGATCGTAATCGAGATAGCCCAGTTGCGCCAGGCTCTTGAGAAGGGCCGACGTGGATGATTGTGGGAAGTTCAGATGTGCTGCGATTTCCGTCACCCGGGCGTCGCGCTGGACGTCGTCGAAATATTCCAGAATTCGCAACACGCGCGCCGCGGACTTCACCACCGCGCTTTCCTTCATGTCCTCGACGGGAGGGACAACGCGCACGGCCTGTCCATCCAGCGGCGGTTCGGTGGTCGCGGATCGGCGCTTTTTGGGCACTGCGGGCCCTCCTTGGCTGAGCATCACCCCGGCAGAAACAATCCCACTTCCCTGGGAGAGTTCATCGAAACAGAGCAGACGCGTCACCGCGAACCACCCTCCTTCCATCATATATATGATCTTTCCGCTACATATATGCAATCTGGTTGCGATCGCGGACCGTCCCGTGTCTCCTGCTGCCAAGCAAGCCCCCTCGGCAGCAAACGCGTCGAAATAGAAGGGGCTCGAGGATACGTCCCGATGAAGAGTTTTCGTTTCGAGATCCAGCCATTCCCAGCAGAGGTCGAGGAAGTCCGCCTCGAAGTGCGTGCATTTCTGGCGCGGGAGAGAGCGGCAGGCCGTTTCATTCCGCATCTGTCATCCTGGAGTTCTTTTGATCCCGCCTTCAGCAGGCGGGCCGCCGAGGCGGGATACGTGGGCCTGACCCTCCCGAAGGTTTATGGAGGGCATGAACGCTCAAGCCTCGAGCGCTTCGTCGTGACGGAAGAGATGCTGGCGGCCGGTGCCCCCTGCGGCGCACATTGGATCGCCGACCGGCAATCGGCGCCGCAGATCTTGCGCCACGGCACAGAGGAGGCGAAGGCGCTGGTCATCCCGCGCATCTGCGCCGGCACATGCTATTTCGGCATTGGCATGAGCGAGCCGGACTCGGGTTCAGACCTCGCCGCAGTGCGCACGAAGGCGGTGCGCACGGATGGCGGCTGGTTGCTGAACGGCCAGAAGATCTGGACGACGAATGGCCATCGCGTTCATTACCTGCTGGCCCTGGTGCGTACGGGCGATGCGGGCGACGACCGCCACGGCGGACTGACCCAGTTCCTCATCGATCTTGAGGCGCCGGGCATCGAGATCCGCCCGATCCTCGACATTGCCGGCCATCACGAATTCAACGAGGTGTTCTTCACCGACCACTTCGTGCCGGACCGGTTCGTGATCGGGGACGTGGGCAATGGCTGGGACATGGTCACCCAAGAGCTGGCGTTCGAGCGGTCCGGCCCCGACCGCTTCATGTCCGACTACCGACTGCTCGCCGCCCTGGTGGACCGCATCGGTGCCGATCCAGGGCCTCGGGAGGCGGTGGAGACGGGACGCCTCGTCTCTCATCTAGCGGCTCTAACGGCCATGTCCGGCTCGGTCGCGGGGATGCTTGGCGCAGGCCAGATCCCCAACGTCGAGGCCGCACTGGTGAAGGATGTGGGCACGGCTTTCGAGCGCGACATCCCCGAGGTGGCCCGCCGTCTCATCCCAATCGAACCGAGCCTCGATGCGACGGACGACCCGTATGGCGAGGCACTCGCCGACGTGATGCTGCGCGCGCCATCCTTCACCCTTCGTGGCGGCACGCGGGAAATCCTGCGCAGCATGATCGCGCGTGGCCTGGGCCTGCGCTGAGGTTCCGAAATGCTTCATACCCAAACTTCCCCGGCTCGCGCCGAGGCGCCCGCCGATGATTTTGCCACCATCCTCGTGGAGCAGACCGACCGTCTGCTGATGCGGGAAGTCACGCCCGCCTGCCTGCGGGACGCTGACGCAGGTACATTTCCCGCCGCGGCATGGCAGGCGGTCTGCGACGCCGGTCTGCACCTCGCCATGGTCGCGGAGGAAGATGGCGGCGTCGGCCTCGAGGCCCCTGCCGCGGCGCGCATTTTGCGGCGCGCCGGCTTCCATGGACTGCCGGCGCCCCTGAGCGAAGACATGGTGGCGCGCGCGCTCTGGTTGGCCGCAGGTGGCGAACTGGGCGAGGGACTCGTGACACTCGCGAGTGGTCTCTGGACAGGAGAAGACCTCGCGACATCCCCGCTGCCGTGCGTGCCTTGGGCCGACATTGCCGCCCATGTTCTGGTTGCGGTGTCCGATGATGCTGGCAAGCGACTGATCCTGGTGCCGCGGGATGCATATTCCGTGAAAAGGCGACGCAATCTGGCAGCGGAGCCGCGCGATACGGTGCGCATTCATGGCGACGGTCTTGGGCAGGCCATGACACGGCCATGGGTGGCGGCGCCAGAGGGTATGGACGGCTTGACCGTCCATGGCGCTTTCGTGCGGGCACAGCAGATGGTGGGCGCGATGGAGCGCTGCCTCAGCCTCGCCATCGCTTATGCCAATGAGCGCAAGCAGTTCGGCAAGCCGATCGCGCGCTTCCAGGCGGTCCAGCACATGCTTGCTGTGGCGGCCGGCGAGAGCGCCGCTGCCGCGGCTGCGGCCGAACTCGCGGCAGCGGCCTTCGGCACGCCGCACTTCGCGTTTGCCGCTGCCGTGGCCAAGGCGCGCTGCGGGGAGGCTGCGGGCAAGGTGGCGGAGATCAGCCACCAGGTGCACGGCGCCATGGGCTTCACCCGCGAGCACATCCTGCATGTGTTCACCCGCCGTCTTTGGGCATGGCGGGACGAGTTCGGCAACGACGCCCACTGGCAGGAGCGCATCGGCCGTGTGGTGTGTGCGGAGGGCGGTGAGGCTCTGTGGCCACGGCTGGTCGCACTGCGCGCCGCAGGGAGACTGGCGTGATGGGGCAGGAGAAGCGCGCGGGTCCGCTGGATGGGGTTCGGGTGATCGACCTCACAAACGTCATCATGGGACCGTTCGCCACCCATATCCTGGCTGATCTCGGGGCGGACGTGATCAAGGTCGAGGCGCCGGAGGGCGACAGCTTCCGTGGCTATTTGCCGTCGCGGAATGCCGGCATGGCGGGCAGCTTCCTGCATCTCAACAGGAACAAGCGCTCCATTGTACTCGACCTGAAACGAGCTGAGGCGCGATCGGCTTTGGATCGCCTCATCGGCGGTGCCGATGTGTTCGTCCATGCCATGCGTCCCGCCGCAGTGGAGCGGCTTGGCTATGCTTACGAGCGCGTGCGCGCCCTCAATCCGCAAATCGTCTATTGCGGCGCCTATGGCTTCGGCATTGGTGGACGCTACGCCGACAAGGCGGCGTATGACGACATCATCCAGGCCGGCTCGGGGCTTTCAGCGCTGCAAGAGTCCATGCACGGAGCGCCGGGTTATCTGCCGACGGTGCTGTGCGACAAGATCGCCGGGCAGGCCATCGCCTATGCCATTCTGGCGGCGCTATTCCAGCGGGCATCGGGTGGTGGGGGGCAGGCGGTCGAGGTGCCCATGTTCGAGACCATGGTGGAGTTCAACCTGGTCGAGCACATGATGGGGGCCGCTTTCGTCCCGCCGCTTGGGTCGCCAGGATTCAACCGGGTCATCTCGCCGCGTCGAAAGCCCTATGCGACCCGCGACGGCTACGCCTGCATCCTGCCGTATTCAGACCGGAACTGGCAGGACTTCTTCGCCTTTACCGGCCGCACGGAATTCAAGGACGATCCCCGCTTCGCGCGGCTCGGGGTGCGGGTGCAGAACATCGACGTGCTCTACGCCCTCGTGGAAGAGGAGGCGAAGTCGCGCAGTACTGCCGAATGGGCGGCCTTCTGCGACCATGTCTCCATTCCCTTCATGCCGGTTAATACCCTTGAGGATCTCTTCGAGGACCCGCACCTGCATGATGTGGGCTTCTTCACCACCGCCGAGCACCCGACTGAAGGGCGCTACCGCACGCAACGCCGTCCTGTCTCCTTCAGCTCGGCGCCCTTCGAAATCCGGCACCATGCCCCCCGCCTCGGCGAGCAGACACGCGAAATCCTCGCCGAAGTCGGCTTGCGCGAAGCCGATATCTCGGTGGTGACCGGCGAAGTCGACACTTTAGCATCCATGGAGAAGATTTCGTGAGCGAGCACCTGAAGTTCAGCGTCGAAGAGGGCGTCGGCACCATTCTGCTCAATCGGCCCGAGCGCATGAACGCCTTCACCTTCGAAATGATTGCCGCCTGGACCGATGCGTTGCAGCGCTGTCGCACCGATCCCGCAGTGAAGGTGGTGGTGGTCACCGGTGCCGGTGAGGCCTTTTGCTCGGGAGGCGACATCGTCGAGATGGGCGATCGCCTCGAACAGAAGCCGGCACAGCGGAAGGCCGAATTGTTTGAAAAAGTGCAGCGGATTCCGCTCGCTCTGGAGGATATCGACAAACCGGTCATTGCCGCGCTGAACGGTGTGGCGACCGGCGCGGGCCTCGACCTCGCCCTCATGTGCGACCTGCGATACGCAGCGCGGACCGCCCGCTTTGCCGAGACCTACATGAAAGTGGGGCTGGTGCCCGGCGCGGGTGGTGCGCATTTCCTGCCGCGGCTCGTGGGGGCCTCAAAGGCCCTGGAGCTGTTCCTGACCAGCGACTTCATCGATGCCGAGGAGGCCTTGCGTATCGGCATGGTCAACAAGGTGTTCGAGGCCGACACGCTGAGGGACGAGGTGATGTCCATTGCCCGGCGTATCGCCAGAGCCCCCGAGCTGCCGGTGCGCTTCATCAAGCGCGCCATCTACCAGGGCCTGCGCAGCGATCTGCGGACCAGCCTCGACCTCATCTCCTCCCACTATGCGGTGGTGACATCCACCGACGAGCACAAGGCCGCTGTCCGGCGCTTCATCGCCGGGCGCGGCAAGGACTGATTGCGCAGCGCGCCGCACCGCGCATGCGCCAGGAAGGGCCCGCAAGAGGCCCTCCCGCGGAAGGAAGGGAAGGATCATGAAACACATGCCAGCATCAGAGCACATGCAGGCAACTGTCGCGCCGCTCCTCGAAGTGGACGGGGTGACGTTGCAGTACAAGACGCGCGATCATTTGGTGACAGCCACGTCCGACGTGAGCTTCGCCATCTATCCCGGTGACCGCTTCGTGCTGCTCGGGCCGTCGGGCTGCGGCAAGTCCACACTGCTGAAGGCCATCGCTGGCTTCATCCGTCCGGTACGCGGCGAGCTGCGCCTCAAGGGCGCGGCCATCACGCGGCCGGGTCCCGATCGGATGATGGTGTTCCAGGAGTTTGACCAGCTCATGCCCTGGAAGACGGTGCGCCAGAACGTGGCGTTCCCTCTGCGGTGCAATGGCGTTTCCGCAAACGAGGCGGACGCGCGTGCCGTCGACGTCCTCGGCAAAGTCAATTTGTCGAAGTTCGTGGATGCCTATCCGCACATGCTGTCGGGTGGGATGAAGCAACGGGTCGCCATTGCACGTGCCATGGCGATGCGGCCCGACGTTCTGCTCATGGACGAGCCTTATGCCGCCCTTGATGCACTTACCCGACGCAAGATGCAGCAAGAGCTTCTGGAGCTGTGGGACGATGTGGGCTTCACCGTGGTGTTCGTCACTCACTCCATCGAGGAAGCGGTGCTGATCGGTAGCCGCATCCTCGTGCTGTCGCCGCACCCCGGCCAAGTGAAGGCCGAGCTCAACTCCGACCAGTTCGACGCCTCGCATCAGGGTGGCGCGGACTTCCAAACTCTATGCGGACGCATCCACCACATGCTGTTCGACGACCAACAGCCCGTGCACTGAGCCGGATGCCCCGGGAGATGAGACACGTCATGACCCAAGCTGCGGCGCGTGCCGCCCCCAAGCTCCAGCCGGTCCTCCGGCCCGAATATGTCAACCAGACCCTGCCGCCGGTGGTGACGGGTGCCGTGGAAGCGCCACTCCCTCTGGTTCAACGGCTTCTGTCCCATGCGTTTGTGCGGCGCTTCCTGATTCTCATCGCCATTGCTGTGGTGTGGGAGGTCTACGCGCGGTGGCTCGACAATCCACTCACCTTCCCGAGCTTCTCGGAAACCATCGCCGCTCTTTGGGATAACACCATCAACGGCATTATTCCGCAGCGGCTGATGGTGAGCCTCAAGGTCCTGGCCATGGGCTATGGGATCGGCATCGTGCTCGCCGGCCTTTTCACCACGCTTGCAGTCTCGACGCGGGTGGGTACGGACCTTTTGTCGACGCTGACGGCCATGTTCAACCCCATGCCCGCCATCGCACTGCTTCCCCTGGCGCTGTTGTGGTTCGGGCTCGGCGTACCAAGCCTGGTGTTCGTGATCGTCCATTCGGTGCTGTGGGCGGTGGCGCTGAACACCCACTCTGGATTTCTGTCGGTCTCGGAGACCCAGCGTATGGCCGGTCAGACGTTTGGCTTGAAGGGTATTCGCTTTGTGTCCCTGGTTCTCATTCCAGCCGCGTTTCCCTCGATTCTGTCGGGGTTGAAGATTGGCTGGGCGTTTGCGTGGCGCACCCTCATCGCGGCGGAGCTGGTGTTCGGCGTCTCGGCCGGGCAGGGTGGGCTCGGATGGTTTATCTTCGAGAACCGCAATCTGCTGGAGACAGCCGGGGTATTCGCCGGGCTGGTAACGGTGATGCTGGTCGGACTGTTCGTTGAGGGAATAATCTTCCAGACCATTGAACGCTTCACGATTCAGCGCTGGGGTATGCAGCGCTGAATGGCTTGGCTATCTCGTGCGCGTTCGACCAGCCCTCCCCCGAAGTGGCGCTCGGCGTGCCAGATCACGGGGCAATGGTCCCGGACCTATCGGGTGGCGAGGTGCGCGGTCCAGCCCGCTTCTTCTTCTCCTTAACCCGTTGATCGGATCATTCGTTAGGGTCTACAAATCTGGAAACCGCATATCCATGACGCTTGCGATGATAGGTTCGGGCCTTATGGGAGGCTGCGTCGCCCTGGATGCTGCGAACGTTTTTTGCATCCCGCGTTCATCAGCTTCGCTTCCTCATCTCTCCGCGTCACCGGCTCGGTGCCGGCGCTCCCATTGGTCGGGCATGGAGCGGCAGCAGGAGGGTGGTTCCGAAGCACACAGCCAGCATCAAGGCGGATCCGCCGAGACAGGCGTAAATCCCGCCCATCTGGTAGAGCAGGCCGGAAAACAGGGTGCCAATGAAGCGCCCGGCGGCATTGGCGGCGTAGTAGAAGCCCACATCCTCGGCGGCCTTCTCCGATCCGGCATAGGCCAGGATCAGGTAGGAGTGCAGGGAGGAGTTCACGGCGAACGCGAAGCCAAAGATGGAGAGCCCCGCCACCAGGACGAGGTCGGCATGGAGCGGCGTGAGGGCAAGCCCGCCTGCCATGATGATAGGCACCACGGCGAGGGCGAAGGCCCACCACCGCGAAGCGGGAACCTCCCGAGACAGTCCGTCCGGGCTGCGGGTGACGACCGCGGGCGCGGCCGCCTGGACCGCGCCGTAGCCGATGGTCCACAAAGCGAGGAAGCCGCCGACCATGATGAAGGTCCAGCCCGAGGCGTAGAGGAAGACGGGGACGCCGACGACGAACCAGACGTCGCGTGCGCCGAACAGGGCGATGCGCGCCAAGGCCAGCAGGTTCACGCCGCGATTCTTGGCGAACAGCTCCTTCATGCTCTTGCTCGACTTCGCCTTGCCCAGCATGGGCGGAAGGGAGGCGACGACACCGAAGAGGACGAGCGCGAGTGCGCCAGCCATCAGCCACAGCGCGGGGCGAAAGCCGATCAGTTCGAGGAGAACACCGCCGAGAAGGAAGCCGACCCCTTTCATGGCGTTCTTCGACCCGGTGAACCAGGCCACCCAGCGGAACAGCCGGCTGTTCGCGTTACCCCCTTTCGCGTCGGCCTCGGTGACCTTGATGGCGGACTTGGATGCGGTCTTGGTCAGATCCTTGGCAACGCCGCAGATGCCCTGGGCGGCCACCACCCAGGGCACGAGCAGCGCGGCCTCCCAGGACGGGGAGACCGCCGACAGGACCAGGAATCCCGAGATCTGCGTCGTGAGGCCCACGGTGAGCATGCGGGTGATGCCGAAGCGGCCCGCGAGCCACCCGCCGATGAAGTTGGCGCCGATGCCTGCGGCCTCATAGAGCAGGAAGAGGAAGGCCAGGGTGAAGGGCGAGTAGCCGAGCTTGAAGAAGGTGAAGAGCACGATCATGCGGAGCGCGCCATCGGTCAGCGTGAAGCCCCAGTAGGCGGCCGTCACGATGGCATAGTTGCGGAGCCCGGAGGTCGACGGCGCGCTCGCCATGTCAGAGGCCCTCCCGCTCCAGGTGGCAGGCCAGGTCCACCATGCGGCAGGCATAGGCCATCTCGTTGTCGTACCAAGCGTAGACCTTCAGGAGGGTCCCGTCAGTCACCAAAGTTGACAGGCCATCGACGATCGAGGAACGGGTGTCGCGCGCATAGTCCGCCGAGACCAGGGGGCGCGGCTCGAACCCAAGGATGCCGCGCAACGCGCCTTCTGCCGCCTCCCGGAACAGGTCGTTCACCTCCTCGGCCGTGGTCTCCCGCTTCAGCTCGAACACGCAATCGGTCAGGGATGCATTCAGGACTGGCGCGCGCACCGCGTGGCCGTTCAGCTTGCCCTTCAGTTCCGGATAGATCAGGGCGATGGCGGTGGCGCTTCCGGTGGTGGTGGGCTGGAGCGAAAGCATGGCGGAGCGGGCGCGCCGCAGGTCCTTGTGGGGTGCGTCCACCACCACGTTGGTGTTCGTCGGATCATGGATGGTGGTGATCTGACCGTGCCGGATGCCGATCTTCTCGTGCACCACCTTCACCACCGGAGCGAGGCAGTTGGTGGTGCAGGAAGCGGCGGTCACGATGGGATGCTTCGTGCGGTCATAGAGATGCTCGTTGACGCCCACGACGACGTTCAGGACGGAAGGGTCCTTTACCGGCGCGGCCACGATCACCCGCTTGGCGCCGCGCTTCAGATGGCCTGCGAGTGTTTCGGGGGTGAGGAGCTTGCCGGTGGCCTCGAGCACGACGTCCACGCCCACATCGCCCCATGGAATCTCGCCGGGCGCGGCATGGGAGGAGAAGGACACGTCCTTTCCGCCGATCCGGATGATCTCGGCGCCCTCAGCCGAAATGGGCATCCGCCAGCGACCCTGGACGCTGTCAAACTCGAGGAGATGGGCGGTCGCGGCCGCACCGCCCTTGATCTCGTTGAGGTGCACCACGTCAATACGGTTGTTGCCGCGCGGGTCGTCGACGGGACGATCGGCGCCGCCCATGGCGGCCCGCAGGGCGAGACGTCCGATACGGCCGAGGCCGTTGATTCCCACTCTCATGTTCTCATCCTCGTCCTCGCAGCGCGCTCGCGGCGCGCATGATCAATGGGAGGCCTCCGGAACCTTCACGCCTCCGGCCTCGTACCAATCCGCCGAGCGGTTCACGGTCCGAACGACGGACAGCATGACCGGCACCTCGATGAGCCCACCGACCAGGGGCGACGGCGCCCAGCGCAATGCCGACGCCGATGCAGAGAAAGACCCAAACGGTCAGCTGGCGCTCGAATACGGACACGAGGATGGGCTCCTCATGCGGCGAGGCCGGAGAGGGTCAGATCGGTCGCGCCCTCCATCCGGCCAATCTCAGCAATGCGATCCTTGAGGCTCGCAAGGTCGAGGTCGGCGAAGGGCAAGTTCACAAAGGCTGAGATGCGCGATGCGAGGCGTCGGTAGGTGGCGACGAACGCGGCCCGCTGCTCTGTTTCCGTGCCCTTCACCAGGATGGGGTCTGGCAGACCCCAATGCGCCTGCAGCGGATGTCCCGGGAAGGCAGGGCATTGTTCGCCTGCCGCCGCATCGCAGGTGGTAATGACGAAGTCCATCTCAAGGGCGTCCTGCTCCGCGAAGCCGTTCCAGCTTTTGGAGGAGAGGCCGTCGGTCTCGTACCCGAGCGACTGGAGGAGCGAGATCGCCACCGGATGCGGCTTCGCTTTCGGGCGGCTCCCGGCAGAGAACGCACGGAAACGCCCTCTTCCTTCTCGGTTCAAGATCGCCTCAGCGATGACGGAGCGAGCGGAATTCGCCGAGCAAACCAGCAGGACATTGTAGACGCGGTCGTTTGCGGCAGCGGTGCGCACCTCGGGAAAGGAAGATACGATCCCACCCCGACGGGGCGTCGCCGTGAAGCCCATCTCCTCCATGAGGGACTTAAGCGGCGGCGCGGCGGGCGCGACATTCGCCGCATAGATGATCGACCGCCCTTCGCGGCGCGCGGTGAGGAGGCCAGCCTTCTCAAGCAAAGCGAGGTGCGTCGACAGGGTGTTGTGGGGCACGGCGAGCAGGCGCGCGATGTCACCGGCCGGCAGCCCATAAGGCATGTACCGAAGCAGCAGGCGGTAGGTCTCGAACCGCGTTGGCTGCGCCAGCGCATCGAAGACCTTGATCGCATCGTCCGCGTTGGATGTCGCCGTGCCCATGGATGTCCTGCTCGTCGTGAATGCCTGAGGTGGCGGGTGCTAGAGCATGCGCCGATCAGCCTGCACCGCATGCTGATCGGATCGCGCATGCTCCATCTAAGAGTTGGAGGGCGATTCACCGATCAGATTGCTCAATCTGACCGGATCGCGCTCTAGACGCCGCCCTTGAAGGTTTTGGCCCAATACGCCTTGACCTGCTCTACAAGTGCAGGAGGCAAGGGAACGTAGCCCAGCTGGGAGGCATATTTCTCGCCTTCGCCGAGTGAGAACTTCCAGAAGTCGAAGGCCGTCCGGCTCGCGCCGGGAGCCTTCGGAGTCTTGTACATCAGGACGAAGGTGGTGGCGGCGATGGGATAAGCGTCTTCGGCGGCAGAGTCGTTGATGATGACCGCGAAGTCCTTTGCCTGCGTCCAATCGAAGCTTGATGCCGCCGCCTGGAACGAGGCCGCACTCGGCGCGATGAACTTGCCGGCTCGGTTCTGGACGAGACCATAGGCAAGCTTCGCCTGCACAACGTATGTGTATTCGACGTAACCGATCGCGTTCCTGATCCGCTTCACGTCGGTCGCCACGCCCTCGTTGCCGCGGGCACCGGACCCCACGGGCCAATCGACGGCATTGCCCTCGCCGACGCGCCGCTTCCATTCGGGGCTGGCCTTCGACAGGAACGAGACCCAGTTGAAGGTGGTCCCGGACCCGTCGGATCGATGAACCACGGCAATCTTCGCGTCGGGGAGGGCGAGGTCCGGATTCAGCGCCTTGATCGCCGGGTCATTCCAATTGGTGATCGTCCCCAGGAAGATGTCTGCAAGCAGGGCGCCCGTGAACTTGATCTGGCCAGGTGCGATCCCGTCGACGTTGAGGATCGGCACCACGCCGCCGAACACGATCGGGAACTGAGCGAGGCCGAGCCGTTCCAACTCCTCCGGCCGGAGCGGTTTATCCGATGCACCGAAGTCGACGGTCCCATCCTTGATGGAATTCACGCCCGCGGAGGATCCGACGGACTGATAGCTGACCGTCTGGCCCGTCTTCTCCTGAAAGACCTGCGACCACTTCCAGATGATGGGGTAGGCGAACGTCGATCCCGCCCCTCGGACCTCGTCGGCGCGCGCCGCGGGCGCGAGCACGGCGGCGGCGGTCAAAGCAGCGATGGCAAGGCTGAAAATGCGTCTCACGGGTGCCTCCCGGCATATCGGCGTTTCCGTCCACGGACACGTGTAGCACGATATGTCCATGATCGTCGACGAATCGAATAAATGCCCGAGGTGACGTCTGTGTGACCGGACCTGAACCGCGATGAAGAGAGGAATGAACTGTGGGCGGCTCCGTCTTACGGCCGATCCGATGCATCCCTGAGACTGGCCGCGACGGATTGCCGATGCGCCTCCGCCTGCACCCTGCGTTCGGAGTAGCGGTCCACCAGATAGTCCGATCTGTCTCGGACCAGGAGGGTGAACTTCATGAGTTCTTCCATGACGTCCACGACGCGATCGTAATAGGGGGATGGCTTCATCCGACCCGCCTCGTCGAACTCCTGATAGGCCTTGGCTACGGATGACTGGTTCGGGATCGTGACCATGCGCATCCACCGCCCGAGCACCCGAAGGGCGTTGACCGCGTTGAAGGACTGCGAGCCGCCCGACACTTGCATCACCGCCAGCGTTCGGCCCTGCGTCGGCCGGACGCCACCCATCTCAAGCGGCAGCCAATCGATCTGGCTCTTGAATACGCCGGTAATGGTGCCGTGGCGCTCGGGGCTGCACCAGACCTGCCCCTCCGACCATGTGGACAGGGCACGCAACTCCTGAACTTTTGGATGGTCCGGAGACACGCTGTCCGGCAGCGGGAGGTCGCGCGGATCGAAAGTCCGCGTCTCGGCACCCATGCGCTCGAGGAGGCGGGCGGCTTCCTCGGTCAGCAGACGGCTGTAGGAGCGGTCACGCAGGGAGCCATAGAGAAGCAGGATGCGAGGTCGATGTGCCGAGGCCGTCTTCGGCTCCAGCTTCGGGAGATCCGGCAGGTCCAGATGGCCGCCTTCGAGGGCAGGAAAGTCCGGATCGAAACCTGTGTCATGCATGGCAGTGTCCAAGAGACTCATGAGGGATGGGGGCGGCTCGACAGGATCGCGGCCGTCCAGAAGCCGACGACGAGGATGAGGGCGCCCGCGATGGCGGCGAGGAGGACGGGATTGTAGGACCCGCCCCACGCCCAGAGTGCCGCCGCGCCCACGGGGGCAATCGCCCGGGAGACGGTGGCGGGAGCGGCCAGGACGCCGTTGACGGCACCGTAGGCTTCGCGGGTCACCATCTCCGGCACGGCGAGGCCCCGGACGATGGTCATGATGCCGTTGGCGCCGCCATAGAGGGCGGCGACGCACGCCACGAGCAGGAAGCTGGGCGGGGCCGCTTCCAGGAGGATGAGGGCCACGGGAAAGGCCAGCACCACGCCGCACCCGATGAGGCGCACGGATGCGCGGGGCGCGAACATCCAGATGGCGATGCGTCCCGCCACCTGGGCGGGGCCGATGATGGCCATGGCCGTTACGACGGTCGCGGTATCGAAGCCGCGCTCCACGAGCAGAGGGTAGAAGTGGAAGGTGAAGGCCGAGAAGGTCCCGGCATAGGCGGTGAAGGCGATGGCCAGAGCCCAGAATGCGGGTTGGCGCAGGACCAGGCGGACGACGGACTTTCCGGCAACCGGGCCGCTCTTCGCCTGCGTGCGCTCGGGATGATCCGCCGCCGGATCGATGACCGAGGCATAGAGACCGGCGCACAGGATGAGGTTGATGCCGGCGAGGACCATGAGCGTCCCGCGCCATCCGACACCGTCCAGCAGGATCTGGACCAGGGGGATGAAGACGGTGGAGGCGAAGCCGCCCCACAGGGTCAAAGCTGTGATGCCCGACCGCGCGCCGCGCGTCCCGCTCCGCCGGGCGACCACGGCGAACGCGGGTTCGTAGAGGGTCGCGGCCTGAAGCAGGCCGATGCCGGCGACGCAGACATAGAAGGCCAGCAGCCCGTCGATCTGTGACCATGCGAGAAGGAGGACGGCCGCCATCACGGAGCTGAGCGACATCACGGCCCGGCCGTGGCCGCGGTCGATGGCGGTTCCGACCGGATACGCCGCGATCCCCGCGAGAACGAGGCCAAGCGTGGCTGCGCCGTACATCTGCGGCTTGGACCAGCCGAGCTCGCGCCCCATGGCCTCGGCGATGAGCGGGAAGGAATAGTACAGGGACCCCCAGGAACAGACCTGGCCGATACCCAGGCCCGTGATGAAGAGGCTGCGCCCAGAGAGAGGCTTGTAGGCGGCAGCGTCTGCGTGCCCGGTCATGCGGCGGTCAAGACGCGGTTTCGGAGGACGGAACGGCGCATCCCGCGTCGGCGCAGCATTCATCGACGAGATAGCCGACGAGCGCGTTCATGCTGGGATAGTGGGCCCGGCAGATCAGGGTCGTCGCCTGCCGCTCCTGGGTGACAAGGCCTGTGTCGATCAGCCTGCGCAGGTGATGGGACAGCGTGGATGCGGGTATCCCATGCCACTCCTGAAGGGCGCCGACGCTCAGGCCCGCCGCGCCTGCGCGCACGAGGGTGCGGTAGAGCCCGAGCCGCGTGGGCTGGCCCAGAGCCTCGAGCTGTCGCGCTGCCATTTCGACATTCATCGAAATAGCATGCGCGGCAAGGGACGCGTGTCAAGCCTATTTCGATGAATATCGAAGAAGTCAGGGACGGTGCGAGCCGCGCCGGATTGGGCGTAGCGAGGCCGAGAAGCGATCGAGCATCCGTTCGCGGCTCCACTCGCATCGACGCTCAGCGCCCGGCACGCCCGACGCGCTTGCGGGTCCAGGCGGGAGGCTTGGCTGCGACCATCCGGCCGACGTTCCAAGGCTCGGCTGTGTGCGTCTCAGGATTGGCGTGCCTGGACTTCCGCCGTCCCGCGAAGTGACGCGGACATCGTTGGCGGATCTCCGGGTCGATGCGCCGCCGCCTTCACGCCACGCCCCTGGACGATTGACGGTCCGATCAGCGATGGCGCTACAGAACCCTCGATAATTCAGCCGTGATCCGCTTCGCCGTCTGGCGCACCAGGCGGGCGCAGAGTTCGTGCCGTCGGGCGTCATGCCGGTAGACGGGCATGCTGACGCTGATCGCCCCGACCGGTTCACGCTGACGATTGAAGATCGTGCCGCCGAGACACCGAATATCCGGCTCGTTCTCCTCATCATCAAAGGCAAACCCCTGCTCGCGCGTCCGCTTCAATTCCGCGAGCAGCGCCTCGGGCGTCGTCAGCGTCTTGGCGGTGTGCCGCTTCAGGTCCAGCCCCTTGATGACCTCCACCAACCGCTCGTCGGGAAGGCCCGACAGCCACGCCTTGCCTACGGATGTGGAGTGAAGTTCAACCTGGCCGCCAATGCTGGTTTTCATCTGGACTGTGCTAGAACCCACCAGTTTGTCGATGTAAACCATCCGGTCGTTGCTGGGCACAGCAAGATGAACGGCCTCGTCCGTTGCGTCGCGGAGCGAGACCAGAAAGTCCCTCGCGATCGTCCGAAGGTCCGAATCCTCCCAGGTCTTGGACGCGAGTTGCAGCAGGCGCGGCCCGAGGCGAAAGGTTCCGCTCTCCCCGGACTGGGTGATGAGTCCCTCGGCGATCAGCGCGGACACGAGCCGATAGACCGTGCCTCTCGGGAAACGCGCACGCTTGGTCAGCTGCGCAATGTCCAGCGCGCCCGGAGCATCCGCGATGATCTGGAGCACCGTCATGAACTTCGAGAACGCAGCCGCCCCCTGCACGGGATTGGGAGCCCTGACGTCCGTTTCGTCCTGGAGGTCACTCAGGCTCATGGCATAACTCCCTGCAAGCTTGACACCCGAACATGGCAGCCCTAAGAATCGTGGACAGACTGCCCATATTGTAGTCAGTAATCCGGAATTCCGGTTCTAGTCGTATGATCGGGGAGGGTCAACGACAAGCTCACCTGCACCGAAAATGAACGCTCAAGAAGTCCGCCCTTGGGCGAGAGGGCGCGGAACGTGTTGCTGGGAGGAACATCAATGACAAAAAAAGGCTATTGGGTCGCAATGGTCGATATTGCAGACCAAGAGGGCTACAAAGAATACATTGCTTTGAACAAGGCCGCTTTCGACAAATATGGCGCCACCTTTGTCGTGCGCGCGGGAAAGCATCAGGTCATGGAAGGGCCGGACGCGAACCGCGTGGCTGTGATCGAGTTCAAGGACTACGAGACGGCCCTCGCTTGCTACAATTCTCCTGAATATCGCAAAGCCATTGAGGCACGCGTCAAGTACGCCACGGCCCATCTGACCGTAGTGGAAGGTATCTGACGCCGGAAGCACGGCGTGTCCCCCCTGTCCTGACGGTTGGAGGGGCCGTTGCTTCGCGCCTGCGCGCTGTTCGAGCGGAGCAGCAGCACAGGGCTTGATCACACGATAGGGCGTTCTGGCCTGCGGCATGCCCGAGCGCCATGGTCGCCGTCTCCGGAGCCTCGTCGGCCTGCGGCGAGGACGTCGCACCCGCGCACAACCTTCTGGGGGTAACGATGCCCGAACCATTGCGGTGGCTTTTCAAGTTCTTTGACGCTCTCGTTGTCCTCGGCATGGCTGTCATCAGCCTCTTGATCTTTGCAAACGTTGTGCTGCGCTACGGGTTCAGCTCAGGCATTCCGTTTGCCGTCGAGGTGTCCCGTCTGGTCCTCGTCTGGGTGATCTTCCTGGGATCCGTGGTGGCCCTGGCCAAGGGCGCTCATCTCGGCGTCGACTCGTTGGTGGTCCGGTTGCCGCGCAGGGCGCGCTTCGTCTGCTTTCTTGCGTCATATGGCCTGATGCTGTGGTGCTGCTGGCTCCTGGCGGAGGGCAGTTGGTCGCTCACCCTCATCGAGTGGGGCAATGTCCAGGCCCTGTCGGGAATTCCTGTCGGCGCCTTCTACGCCGCGGGGCTTGCAGCCGCCATTCTGATGGCCCTGGTTCTTCTTGTTGATCTGTGGCGCTCACTGCGCGGCACTTTGCCGGCCCCTTGGTCGGGCGCCGAGCATGTCGAGCCGCATCCGGTCGTGCCTCCGGCGCTCAATCCGGAGAAAACCTCATGAGCGGGTTCGTCTTTATCGCGTCTCTCCTCGGTGCGATGAGCATTGGGGTTCCCATTGCCTTCGCCCTGATGCTGTCGGGCGTTGCGATGATGATGCTGATGGGAAATGTGGATCCTCAGATCCTCGCCCAACGGCTGGTCAATGGCGCGGACAGCTATCCGCTGATGGCGATCCCGTTCTTTCTGATTGCGGGCGAGCTGATGAATGCGGGCGGCCTCTCCCGCCGCATCGTGAACGTGGCCCTGGCGCTGGTCGGCCACATCCCCGGCGGCCTCGGCTACGTGGTCATCGGCACGGGCCTGGTGCTCGCCAGCGTCTCCGGGTCAGCCATCGCGGATACGGCGACGCTGGCCGTCATGCTGGTGCCGCTCATGCGGAATGCCGGCTATCACATGGGAAGAGCCTCGGGCCTGATGGCGGCAACCGGCATCATCGCCCCGATCATTCCGCCCTCTGTCGGGTTCATCCTTCTCGGCGTCACCGCGAATATTTCCATCGTCGGGCTCTTCTTCGCCGGGATCGTACCGGGGCTCTTGATGGGCGTGAGCCTGATGATTGCCTGGTGGTTCCTCTCCAAGAAGGAAACCGCTTCGGTTCGGCTCAAACTCCCGCCCAAGGACATTGCGAAAGCCATCCGGACCGCCGGCTGGGCCTTGATGATGCCGGCGATCATCCTGGCGGGGCTGCGGTTCGGCCTTTTCACGCCGACGGAGGCCGGCGTGGTTGCCGCCGCCTATGCGCTGTTCGTGGGGGTGTTTGTCTATCGCGAGCTGACCCCGCGGCTGCTCTATGACGCGCTGCTGGCCTCCGGGCGCCTCACGGCCGTGCTCATGCTCTTGGTGGCAGCCTCCATGATCTCCGGCTTCATGCTGACGATCTCCAACATGCCCGCCCAGCTCGTCAGCCTCCTCCAGCCCTTCATCAACTCGCCGATCCTGCTCATGAGCATGATCGTCGTGGCTGTCTTCGTCGTCGGCACGGCGCTGGATTTCGCACCCAGCATTACGATTCTGGTGCCCATCCTCATGCCGGTCGTCAAGGCGGCGGGGATCGACCCGGTTTATTTCGGGGTGATCTTCATGATGGTCAACGCGGTCGGCCTCATCACGCCGCCGGTCGGGACGGTGCTCAACACTGTGTGCGGAATCAGCGGGGTTTCGATGGAGGCGGCGACGAAGGGCGCCATGCCCTATCTCGTGGCCCAGATGATCCTCATTGCGCTGCTGGTTCTGTGTCCCGCGCTCGTGACCGTGCCGGCGTCCTGGCTGCACTAAAGCATGCACCGATCAGCCTGCGCCGCAGGCTGATCGGACCCCGCTTGCGCAATGTCCGGGGCGTCAGAGCCCGCCGGACACTGTGATCAGGGTGCCCGTGACGAAGCCGGAGCCGGGAGAGGCCAGCCACAGGGCCGCGCGGGCGATGTCGTCGGGCTCCGCGATGCGCCCCATCGGGGTCGCCGCCGCAATCCGGGCGGGCCGGTCCGGATTGCCGCCTTGGGTATGGATGCGCGTGTTGGTGGTCCCGACCCGGATGGCATTCACCCGAATGCCCTCCGGCGCCAACTCCTTGCCCGCGCCGAAGGAGATGGTTTCGACGGCGCCTTTGCTCGCGGCATAGTGGACATATTCGTTGGGGCTGCCCAGGCAAGCCGCGAGGGACGACATGTTCACGATCGCCCCGCCCGTCCCGCCTTTGCGGGTCGACATGCGTTTCGCCGCTTCCTGGATGCAATAGAGGACGCCGAAGACATTGATCCTGAAGGTTCGCTCCAGGGTTTCAGGCTGAAGATCCTCGATTTTGCTGGCCTTGCCGATGATCCCCGCATTGTTGATGAGGCAAGTGACCGGCCCCAGCGCATCGTCGCAGGCGCGGAACAGAGCCTGGATGTCCACGATGTTTCCTACGTCTGCCTGCACCGCGATGGCGCGAGCGCCTGCCGCCTTGCAATCCGCAACGACCGCCGCTGCCGCCGCAGTGTCCGAGAGATAATTGATGCAGACATCGTAGCCGTCGGCAGCGAACAGCCGAGCCGTCGCCGCGCCGATGCCGTGGCTTGCGCCCGTTATGATGACAATTGGTCTCAAGGGCTTGCCTCCCCGGTTCTTATTTGAGGGCGTTCCTGGCCTGGAGCCTACCCCGACGAGCCTGCATCGCCTGCCGATCTGATCACGCTTTCTGTGTCAAAGAGTGAGAGGGCGATGACCCGATCAGAGTGTTTCAATCAGATGGGTCAAACGTTCTCTATCCGAAATCTAGAGACTGATTCACTGATCAAGTTGATTCAACCTGGCCGGATCAGGCTCTAGAAGACGGATTCGAGGATCGCGGCGTAGTCTTGCTTGGTCAGCGGGCGCGGATTGGTGGGGTGGCTGTGATCCGCGAGGGCCCGCTCGCAGACCCAATCGATCACGTGCCGAGGCACACCCATTTGCGACAATGTCGGCGGGATGCCCAGACGGTGGTTCAACTCATCCAGCCCATCCGCGAGTGTTTTGCCTTCCAGCCGCGCCAGCCTTTCAAGGTGGTTCACCTTTTCCGCCGCGGCTTCGACTTCCACGTTCCAACGCAGGACAGGCGGCATCAAGATGGCGTTGAGCGTCCCATGATGGAGGTGCGCCTCCTTCAGGCCACCCAAAGCGTGGCTGAGCGCATGGACGGCCCCAAGCCCCTTCTGGAATGTCAGGCCCCCTTCGAGGGCGCCCATCATGAGGTCGCTGCGCGCCTGGACGTTCGCGCCATCGGCATAGGCGACAGGCAAAGCCGTCCAGATGCGCGTGAAGCCATCGACGGCAATGGCCTCGGCCGGCGGATTGTAGCGGGGAGACAGATAGGTCTCGATGCAATGGGACAGCGCGTCCAGCCCCGTCGAGGCGGTCAAGGCCGGGGGAAGCCCCATCGTCAATTCCGGGTCGCAGACGGCCCTGCGCGGGATCAGATGCGGGCTGATGAAGCCCAGCTTCCGGCCATCATTCAGCGTGATCAAGGCGGCACGCCCCACCTCTGATCCTGTGCCTGCGGTGGTCGGGACGGCCACAAGCGGCGCGACCGCGCCTGTAATGCGCGGGATGCCGCCGAGGATCGCCGCGTAGCGCTCCAGGTCGCCCTCGTGCGTGGCGAGCAGCGCAACACCCTTGGCGAGATCGATGGGAGAGCCCCCGCCAATGGCCACCACCCCGTCGCAACCGCTTTCTCGGTAAAGCGCCAGACCGGCCAGGACGGCGCTCTCGGTGGGATTGGAGGGAACGTCCAGGAAGGTCGGCGCGGCGGTCAGACACGCGAAGGCAGGGCGTTGAAGCAGGCCGGCGGCGAACACGCCGCGATCGCTGATGACCAGAGGGTTCGACACGCCCAGTTCGCGCAAAATCCCTGCTAAGGACTCGGCCGCTCCCCGCCCGAAGCTAATGTTCGTGAGGTAATTTATAGTATTCACGTTTCCGGTATTCACGCCGCCTCTCCTCGATCGCCCTACCGCCCATGCCTGCTGTCGCTCCTGAGTGAACCCGTCACGTCGTGAAGCGTCGTGCAGAAGCTGCCACTCGCCATTTTTATCCATATTGTGGACAACTTGTCCAAATATCAGTCTGGGCGCCGAAAATGTCAAGGCGCACGCCTCGTTGGCGCGCGCCCATCGCCAAAGACAAGGCGCATGTTATCCAAGTCCTGAAACGGTGAGATCACCCATATGGCGGACATCTGTTCGGTCGACTACGCGATCCGCCGTGGAAATTCGCGCCCGGCAAGGACATGCCGATGCCGATAGGGGGCAACGCATGGTGATCCCGTCGCGGATACCATGCTGGGTGCCCGAGCATGCGCGGCACATTCTCGGGACGCGGTTCAATCGGATGGAGGGGGTGGAGCGACGCGTTGACAATCGGGAGTGGTCTGGCATCATAACAACTTGGACAATTTGTCCACAATATGGGCGCTGCCGTGTGGTTCGGAGCACAGGCCCGCAAACACGCATAATATCGGGACGGGATCGCGTCTGAAGATAATCCGCACATCCAAGTTGCGGGAAAAATCCTGGGAGGGACTCTCAATGAAACTCTTGCTTCTGACTGCGGCATTGGTCGGGGGGCTTTTCGCCATCCATCCGGCCATGGCCCAGAATGCCCGCTTGGGCTACGTGCCCACGGAAGATCATCCGGTAGGCCAAGCGTCGCGCCAGTTCGCGAAGCTGGTCAAAGAAAAGACCGGAGGTCGCGTCAATATCGATACTTATGGCAACGGTTTGCTCGGCAGCGAGCCCGAGATGCAGGCGTCCGTCCAGGCCGGCTTCATCGACATCATGGTCGGGCCGACGCCCAATCTGGTCGGCGTGGTGCCGCAGTTCATGATCTTTGACCTTCCCTTCTTCTACAAGGATTTCGCCGCCGTCGATGCCGTCATGGACGGCGCGGTGGGCGCGCAATTGTTCACGCAGCTGAAGGCAAAGACCGGGATCGTCGGGCTGGCATGGTGGGATAACGGCTTTCGCCACCTGACGAACAAGACCCGTACGATCAAAACCGTTGAAGACATGGCGGGGCTCAACATCCGCGTCATCCCCAACCCATTGTTCATCGCGACTTGGAAGGCCATGGGAACCAATCCGACGCCGCTTCCCTGGCCCGAACTCTACAGCGCGCTCGAAAACGGCGCCGTCGAGGCACAAGAATCCCCGTTTGCCCTGATCTATACGGCGAGGTTCTACGAAGTTCAGGGCCAATTGACCAAGACGGGACATGTTTACACGCCGTTCGTCCTGCTCGCGAGCCGGAAGTGGTTCAACAGTCTTTCGGACCAAGACAAGGCCGCCGTCATGGCCGCCGCGAAGGAAACGGCCGCCTTCCAGCGGGACGTGTCTCGCAAATCGGCGGAGGTTCTGGAGAAGGACCTCGTGGCGAAGGGCTTCAAGATTACCCAGCCCACGCCCGAAGCTCTGGCTGCCATGCGCAAGCGCGTGGAACCTGTCGTGAAGGAATACAGCGACAAGATCGGCTCCGATATGGTCGAGCAGGCCCGCGCGGCCATGTCTTCAGTCGCCGGCCAATAAAGGACAAACCAATGGTGGCGATGCGGCCTAGCCCCGCATCGCCACGTGCTCTGTCAATGATTTGAAGACTGAGCCTGCGATCAGGCGGATCCAACCGGATTGGATCGGGCATGCACTATCAATAACGTGGAGGACGATTCCCCGGTCAGAATGATTCAGTCTGACCGGATCGCGCTCCAGCGACGCCTTTCGCGGCGGCGGCCATGGCGGTGCGCCGCCAAGGCTGGCCCAAGGTGTGCGCGGAGCATCCGATCGCTCGTTTTGGCCCGTTCCTCTTTTCCGGAAAGCCCGCGGTGAGATCATCGGGCCATGGTGAGGGCCTGGGATCAGACGGTCGGCACCGTGCCGCCGTCGATCACAAACTCGGCGCCGTGAATCGCGGCGGCGCGATCGGAGGCCAGATAGGCGATGAGGTCGGCGACCTCGTGGGGCTCGGCGCCGCGGCCGATGGAAATGCCGCCAAGGCCGGCGAGCACGAGTTGGCGCGCGTCCTCCAACGTGCCGCCGCGCGCGGCCTGGATGCGCTGAAGAAAGACATCGGTCCCCTCGGTCATGATCCAGCCGGGCGACACGACATTGACCCGCACGCCCTTGGGCCCCAATTCCTTGGAGATGGACTTGCTGTAGGTCCGCAGCGCGGCCTTGGCGGCAGCATAGGCGGTGGTCGCCTCGGGAAGCGGCAGGACCGACTGGATCGAGGTGACGTGCACCACCGCGCCGCCGCCCTGCTCGATCATTTGCGGAATGAGGAGGCGATCGAGACGCACCGTCGCCAGCAGGTTTAGATTCAGTTCGGACACCCAGTGCTCGTCCGTGAGCGCGACAAAGCCTCCGCCGGGCGTGGACGAGCCGCCGAGCACATGGGCGAGGATGTCGACGCCGCCCAGGCGCTCCAGCGCCGCCTTGGCCAGGGCTTCGCCGCCCTTGGCCGTGGTCAGGTCCGCCTGGATGAAGTCGACGCCGTCGATGGGCTCGAGCGGTCCGCGCGCGGATGTGATCACCCGGGCGCCGCCGGCCAGGAAGCGGTCGACGGTGGCGCGGCCCAGCCCCTTGGTGCCGCCGCTGATGAGGACGCGTTTTCCCGCGAACTCGGTGGGATCAGCCGTGATGCTCATGCCGTGATTTCCAGGGCCGTGATGGCCTTGTCTTCGAGGGTGAAGCGGTAGGTGAAGCGGATCGGGCTGCCCTTGAAGTCGCCATAAGCGGGGCCTTCGACGACGACGTGGACGCCCTCGTGCCGCACGGTGTCCGGCGTGAAGATCGCCTTTACCGCCACTACGGCTTCTTCAAAGAGGGGCCTGATTTCGGCGTGTCCCCGAAAGGCGACGCCTTTGTCCAAAAGGACGGCGTCGGATGCGAAGGGGGTCAGCATGCCGTCCACGTCCAGGCGGGCATTTGCAGCCACATAGGCGGCGATGGGGGAGGGAAGGTCGAGCATCATTGTCCTGTCCTGCTTTTGCTCGGGCCGCGCCCAGGGCGGCCTCACGTGCGTCTGCCAACCAAGTTAGACATGGACAGATCATGCGATAATCGGGACAATTCGGGATGGTTCATTGCGAAAGTCGGAATAATGGCGCAGAGCAGCCTGTGGGAGTTGGACGCCGTTCTCATGGTCGCCCGCCAGGGCAAGTTCCGCGCGGCTGCGCTTGAGCTTGGCGTTTCAACCACGGCGCTCAGCAATGCGATCGCAAAGCTGGAGCGCACGCTGGGCGTTCGGCTTTTCAACCGCACAACGCGAAGCGTCTCCCTCACGCAGGCGGGCCAGACGTTCGTCGCGCAGATCGCGCCTGCGGTTGAGGACATTCGCGAGGCGATGGAGGGCGCGCGCGCGCAGCAGGCCACGCCCTCGGGCACGCTGCGCATCAATGCCTTTCCAACAGCGGCGCGGGAAATCTTCTCCTGGCTCGTCCTGCCGTTTCTGCGCGCGCATCCTCGGGTTCACATCGACATCGTCACGGAGGGGCGCCTGGTGGATATTGTCGCGGGCGGCTTCGATTTCGGTGTCCGCAGCTCAGATCTTGTGCCGGGCGACATGATCGCAATTCCCTTGGGGGTCGCGCGGCGCAATGTGGTGGTGGCCACACCGGGCTATCTCAAAGCCCATGGGACGCCCAGGATCCCCCAGGATCTCGCCGCTCATTCCTGTCTGCGCGTCCGGCTTCCCAATGGCGCGATCTACCGCTGGCCGTTCGAGAAGGACGGACAATCGGTCCATATGGACGTGGAGGGGGCCCTCACCCTGGATGAAGCGAGCCTCGCCCGCACCGCGGCCCTCGCCTCCGCCGGTCTCACCCTGGCGATGGAGTCCGACGTGCGCGACGACATCGCGGCGGGCCGCCTCGTGCCAGTGCTGGGAGATTGGACGCCCACGCTGCCGCCCTTGAGCCTTTACTATCCGAACCGGCGCAATCCCACCGCCGCATTCAAGGCATTCATCACCTTCGCGCGGCGGCAGAGTGGGCGGTCGCCTCTGGTATCCATCTCCCCCGCAGGCGCCCCATCATGACCGCAGGGGCCTCAGGCACGAGACGACGCGCGCTCATCTCCCGGCCGCGGCAAGACGGCACGAATGAGCGAGCGAAATTCGCTTAACCTCGTGTCCGAAGCGCCGCCAGAGGGCCAATCAGGCGAGCCCCAATTGCGCGGAGACGAAGTCGAGCTGGAGGACCAGGTCGTTGAAGTCCCGGTCTCCGCCGCCATAAAGGTCTTCCCATCCCCACGTATTGAGGCCGTAGCTCCAGGCATGAGCCACGTTCTCGCCGTCCACGATCTCGTTGGCGGCGGCGAACATGTAGAAATCGCGCCCGCCGGAAGAGATGCGCATGGCGATGAGGTCCCCGGAATCGACGTCCGCAAGCCGGGCTTCGCCGTAGGCGCCATAGCCCGGGCCGGAAATCCAGGATTGACCGTCGGGCGTGAGATAGGCGCGGGCGCGGCTCGCGGTCTCATAGTCGGCCTCCCCCGGCCTCACGCCGTCGATGGTGCCGACATAGTCGTCCACCGCGTAGAACAGCACGGAAATGTCCTGCAGGCCATTCTGGCGCATGCGGACGATGGCGGTCTGGTCGTCCATGTCGCCCACGGTCTGCGCCGTTACGACCGCGCGGCTCACCTCCACGGCGGTGGTTCCGTCGGCACTTACGAAGTCCATCGTCCCGAGATGATTGGAGAGGTCCGACTGAGGGGTCCGGGCCGCCTCGCCCGCGATCGTCATCCCGATGGCGCCGCCCGATCCCACCTCGCTTTGATGGATCTTCGCCTGAGCGTGGCCGTCATAGCTGGTCACGAAGCTCGCCGAGAGGTCGGGGCGCAACATTTGCTGTGCGAATTCCTTGGTCCAGGCATAGGCGCTGGAGACCTGGCTGTCATAGGCCATGATGTCGGAATCGGCTTTGACCTGCACCGCGCGGTCCGCCCCCGAAACCGCCTGGAAGACCAGGCTCTGATCATGAAGGCTAACCCAACTCCCGTCCGCCTGCGCCGACAAAAGCTCCGGCGCGCCCGCGGCCGCCGCAATGGCGAGCAGTGCGCGGACCAGCATAACGCTGTCCGGAGACATGCTGTCGATGTCGAGATCATATCCCGGCGCCGCCTGATAGCCCGTAACCTTGGCGACGAGGGCCGGGTCGAGCGTGGTGAAGGCACCCGGCGTGACCACCGACGCGATGTACATGAGGTCGTTGAGATCATCGACCACAAGCCCGCTCTCCTGCAGCGCGCGCTGCAGGTCCGACACCACCGCTTGAAGCACGCCGGAACTGGTCACGAATGCGGTTGCCCGCAGCCCGGTGGCGTCTTCGGCCGTATAGCTGAAGGTGATCGACCGATCATAAGTCTCGGCAACCGTCAGCATGATCTGGCCGTCGGTGGAAAGCCTCACCGACCCGCCTGTGATCGCGAGGCTCTGGCCCTGCGCCAGGGGCGTGCCGTTGATGCCGACAATCCGCAGGAGGTCACCGTCGGCGTCGCTGTCATTGGCCAGCACGTCGATCACGACGCTCTCTCCGCCGGCAATGGGCGCGAAGCTGTCGGAAACCAGGAGCGGGGCATCCGCCATGGGGGTGACAGTACCTCGGACGCTCGCGGTCGATAGCGCCCCGCTGATCGCGTTGGCGATGGCATAGTCGAACGCCACCGCGCCATTGAAGTCCGGGTCCGGGGTGAAACGCAGGAGGCCCGCTTCGGTCATCTCGACCGTCCCGGAATCGATGCGCGTGGACAGGCCCGCAGCCATGACGGCGCCAGCCACCTGGGTGATGCGCCAGCCATTCTTGTCCTGCTCCACGTCATTGGCGAAGACATCGATCAGGACCGGAACGTCCTCGGCCGTGACGAAGCTGTCATCCAGGGCGCGAAGCCTTGGCTCGACGGTGCCGGAGATGTTGCCCTCGGCCGTCAGCGCGCCGTCGGAGATGGAATAGGCGAAGGACACGCTTCCCGTGAAACCGTCGTCTGGAGTGAGGGTGAGGCTGCCGTCGGCGTTGAGGGTGACGGTCCCGTTCGCGAGCGAGACGGTTCCTCCCGGCGCGATGGCAACGCCTTCGACGGCGATGATGGTGAGAGCGGTCCCCTCGGGGTCGCTGTCATTGGCCAGAGGCGTGAAGGTGACGGGCGTGCCTTCCTGCGCCGTGAAGGCGTCTGGACCGGCCGATGGTGCATCGTTCACGGCGCTGACGGTCGCCGTGATGCTGCCGATGGAGGTGAGGGCCCCGTCGGAGGCCGTATAGGTGAAGGAGACGGAACCACTGAAATTGGCCGCGGGCATGAAGGTGAGGGTGCCGTCGCCATTCAGCGCGACGCTGCCGTTCGCCACGGGGACGCTCTGTCCCACCGTGATCGCGCTGCCGTCGATGGCGATGATTGAAAGCGCCGCTCCTTCGGCATCGCTGTCGTTCGCGCGCGGGTCGAAGGTGATCGTGCTGTCTTCCAATGTGGTGAAGGCGTCGGCGACCGCGACCGGAGCATCATTGACCGGGGATACGGCGACGGTTGCGGTGCCAATGACGGAAACCGAGCCGTCGGACAGCCGGTAGTTGAAAGAGGCCGAGCCGCTGGTATCGGGTCCAGGGAGGAATGTCAGGGTTCCGTCGGCATTGAGCCTGATCGTGCCATTGCTGAGCGAGATGGTCTGGCCCGTTCCGACGCTGGTTCCGTTGGGGCCGATGATTGCGGTTATCGAAAGGGTGTCGCCGTCCGGATCGCTGTCGTTGCTGAGCGGTGCGAAGGTGAGGGGCGTGTCTTCGTCCGTCGTCACGCTGTCGTTCGCCGCCACCGGCGCGTCGTTCACGGCGGCGATCGTCCCTGAGACCGCCGCGCTCGCCGTGAGGGTGCCGTCGGAGACGGTATAGGTGAACGAGATGGCGCCGTTGTAATTGGTGGTGGGCGTGAAGGTGAGGGTGCCGTTGGCATTCAGGGTCACGCTGCCGTTTGTCACGGCCACGGTTTGTCCTGTCGCGATCGCGCTGCCATCAATGGCGGATATGGTGAGCAGCGTCCCTTCCGGATCGCTGTCATTGGCGAGGGGGAGGAGAGTGACGGTGCTGTCTTCCGGCGCAGTGAAAGTGTCGGTCGCGGCGACCGGGACATCGTTTATGGCCGTCAGCGCGAGATTGACGGTCGCTGCGGCGCTGTCGGACGTGCCGTCATTGACAATGAATGTGATGATCCGGGTCGTGACGTCCGGCGCATTCGAGGTGTTGATATAGGTGACCGCCTCCAGGGCAGTCTTCCATTCGGCGAGCGTTGCCGTCGCCCCGCTGGACGTCAGCGTGAGCGTGCCTGTTGCGGAATCGAAGGTTGCGGTGATGTTGCGGATGCCGGAGGGGGCCTGGAGTGACAGCTGATCCTGGCCCGCGACGGCATTGGTGATGACGATCCGAGCGGAGGCGAGGGTCGTGCCGTCCGCGTCGGTCAGGGTCACGGCCGGCGCGAGGCGGACCGGACTTTGCTCCGCCGCCGCCGCATTGGCGTCGCCCACCTGAATCACCGGGGCCGCATTGGGGTCCGCCGAGGTGTTCAAAAGCCAGACCGTCTTGCTGGCGGAAGCCGAACCGGACCAATCGTAGATGTAGGCTTGAACGATGGCGTCCGGCTTGCCGTCTCCGTTTACGTCCGCAAACCCAGCCACGGATTGGTTGAGATAGCCATTGTCTGTTAGTAAATTCGGAATATTGAAGCTGTAGATCGAAGTGAGTCCGGCGCCTTCTGTCCATGAAACGATGGTCGTGTTGGAGTTAATGATTGATAGGAGGTCTTTAAAGCCGTCGCCGTCAAAATCATAACCCGTTTCTGCGATCCACCAGCTCGTTGAATTCCAGGCCGCAGCTGTTGGGACAATCTGACCATTGTTCAAAAATAGACTGTTTGTTGAAAGTGCCGTTCCGTAAAGTAGAAAGTCGTCAAACCCGTCGCGATTGAAATCGAAAACGAAGTAACCGCCTGAGTAAACCGACCCGAGTCGGCCCGCCTCCGTGAAGCTTCCCGTCCCCGTTCCCTTGAGGATGACTGTCGAGAAATTCTCGGTGCCCGCGGTATCGAAATCGACGACAATGTCGGCTTTGCCGTCCCGGTCGAGGTCCAGGACCCTGATGTCGATGGCTCCCGGGGTCGTTCCGAGGCTGAACAGCGTGGTCCCCGCGGAGAAGGTGCCGCCCGTATTGAAGTAGGCCCGGACCTCCCCCGCGCCCGCCACCAGGATGTCGGGGTCGCCGTCTCCGTCGATATCGGCCGTCGTCATGGCGTCGTTATTGTTCGCGACGTCGAAGCCGACGGACGTGGCGAGGGTCAAGGTTCCTGACGCGGAGATGGTGTAGACCTGCGTCTTTCCATCCAGTACGCCTGCGACCAGATCGAGGTTTCCGTCTCCATTCACGTCGACGATTTGAGCCTCGCCGAAGCGGATGTTCGCACCAAAGGTCTGTCCTTGAGTGAAGGTGCCGGACCCATCGTTGATGAAGACTTCGCTATATTTACGATCGACCATGCCGAGGGCGGCATCGCGCAGGATGATCATGTCCTGGTCGCCGTCGTGATCGATGTCGAGCAAAAGAACCCGGCCGACATCCGCCCCCGTGGTCGTGAGAATATCGTGGGGTGTCGAAGTGTCGAAGGCGATGTCTGCCGCCGCCAGAGTGTTGGCGAAGGCGAGGTCCGACACTGTGATGGATCGTGTCTCGATTGATCCAGCCTGCGCCTCCAACGCCCAATCGCCGCCAGATCCGGTGGCGCCGGTGAGATCGGTGGAGGCGGCGACGTCAAGGCCGGTGGCCGCGGCGAGCGCTTCAATGAAGGCCAAGCCCTCGGCGTCTTCCGCCACGTTGCAGCCATAGAGCAGCAGGTCCGCGCCCGGCGCCAGGGCCGCGCCCCATTGCGCCAGAAGGCCGGACGCCCGCTCGATGGCCGCCGCATCGAGGATGGTGTCCGCGATGCGCAGAGCGCCGTCGGCGCCATGGGATAGGATATGGACCGCGCTGGCACCCGGATGCGCCAGGATCGCGTCGGTGATGAAGGCGAGGGGGTCGGTCCCTGCCGGGATCAGGATGATCTCTCCGTTCCGGGCGGCTTCAAGAGCGATGCCCTCCCAGCCCTCGAGGGTCGTGTCGATGAAGATGAGGGCCGTTTCCGTGTGGATCGCGCTGGCCGGAGCGGCGGGCGCCCGGTCGGAGAAGATGCTCTGGGCCTCGAAGGGCAGGACCGTTTGCACGCGGCCGCCCCGTGTGTCTCCCACCATCGCCGCTGGGATCGAGAGGGCTGGGTCTGCCGCCGAAAGGTGAAGCTTCAGCGTCGATCCGTCTGCGAGCAGCGGTTCGAGGATGTCCTTGGCGCGTTCCAGATCAGTGCGCCGCTCCTGCGGCACAAGCAGGTGGACCTCCCCTGTCCGGCCTGACATCAGATCGCTCAGGGTCGCGGCGTCGAGGCCCGAGAGCGCCCGCACTGGCATGTCCGGTGGCAGTGTGAGCGCGAGGTCCCAGGGCATGTCGGAGCCGAGATAGAAGGCCAGTCCGACCGTGGCGGGTGCGACATGGATCATGCTTCAATCCCTTCATGACGGAATGGGAGGGCCGGCTCCGCGCTCTTTGGGTGCGGCGGCTGTAACGGGAACCCGGTCGATGCGGGAATCAGCATGCGGGCCTGGTCTTCAAGCGCGGCGCTGAAGCCTGCGGTGAAGGGCGCGCGAATGCCGGGAATGAAGGCGACGTCGTAGAGCTCGGACACGACCCCTGTGATGGTCAGCCAGTGCGCGACGCTCCCGGTCGCAAGGTCCACCACCAGCAGCCCGCACCGGGGCGCGAGGCCGCGCGCATTGAGGCGCTCGGCCAAGGGCAGCCGGCGCAGGGCATCGGACGCGCGCAAGGTGGACAGGCCGATGATCGCGAACCCGCCAACGAGGGTCAGCCCACGGGCGAAGCCGGGGCAGGCGCAGATCGGCTCGAATTTGCCTGTTCCGGGGATCACGAAGCCGAATTCGCCCAGTCCGGAATTGACCAGCCACACGCGATCGTCGCGCCAGCGGGGGGAATGGGGCATGCACAGGTCGCCGGCCACGGACTCTCCCGAGGCCACGTCCAGCAGCAGTCCATGCGCGCTGCCGTCTCTCCGCCAGCCGCCCGGCGCGTCGCTGGGCGCACAACAGGTGACATAGGTCAGCCGGCCGTCACGCGCGCACAGGCCGTTCAGGTGACAGCGGTCCTCGGGCGACAGGCCGGAGATGAAGGGCGGCTTCCAGACCGGTACGAAATTCGCGTTCCGGTCGATGGTGGCCACGCAATTGAACAGCGTGTTGGCGAACAGCAGTTCGAACGGCCGTTCGCCCAATCGGGCGCCGGCCAGGATGTCGTGGATGTCGCAAGGGCCCGTGATGGTCCCGGAACGGGGGCTGTAGACCGCGTCATGGTCGATGCCGCCCACGCGGGCCGGACCGATATTGGCGAAACGCCAGATCTGGCCGCGACTGGCCACCCACAGCCCGTCGCGCTCGACGGCCAGGCCCATGGCCGCGCCCACCACGCGCTCCACGCCCAGGAGGCTTCCGTCCGCGTCCAGGCCCAGCAGGAAGAGGCGCTCGGACTGATAGGTGGAGAAAGCCAAGCTTCCGCCTGTTGCGGCGAGCCAGGAGGCAAATCCCGGTGATGGCCATAAGCGCGCCGTCCCGCCGGCCGTTTCCTGCGCCGTCCTCATGTTGCCATTCGGGCGGTCGCGGGCGGAAAATCACAAATAGAAATCTGATCCTGCCTCATGCCTCCTCCCCACAGAAAGCTTGATACGCAGATACGGTGATTTAAGCCGCTGTTTACGCATTTAAAATTATATTTATATTTGAAAAATCCGCGCACGAAAGCGCGAATTCAGATCATCAGAAAACCAATACGTTAAAAATCTAACGAAACAGTGACGGTCTGGTTTCGCCCCGGGCCGGGCGCGCCGATCGCCCGGATCCGGGCATTTCTGTTGGCGTTAAATTAATACCTCCAAATATGGCCCTGTCAACGTGTCCCGCCAGCGCTTGTGATACCGAGGGTTGCCACGGCGGAACGAAGCCTCTGGTTCAACTCACCGGGACGATCGGCGATGAGACGGAAGCCGCAAACGCCTGCCGGTTTGGCGGACGAGGCGAACACGGTGCTCGGCCGCCGCCGCGCGCTGGCCCGGCTCGCTTGAACGCGGGATCCGGGTCGAGCTGAAGGGACAGTCCATCATCGCCTGCCATGACCGCCAAGGTCCGAGGCGCGGCGGTACCTGTCTTGAGGCATTCAGAGCTTTTGCAATCCTCGCCGTCTTCACTCAGCCCTCGGTCACATCCGTTCAGCCAAGATGGACCGCAGGGCGGCCGAACCCCGTCCGCGTTTTCGGGGAAGATCACGGGCTGTGGACGTCATCTAAGTGAAGACTTGGTCGGCCGCCTCGAGGTGGCCGTCGCGCGTGACGCATAGGCCCGCCGCATATTTGGGCCCGCCGCATATTTGGCTGGCGGCGGAGCCGGACCGCACATGCCGGCTTCGGACTTGATGCGCTGGCGCACGCCCTCCAGGGCGAGGCCTTTATCGTGTCGGCGGGATGCGTCCTCGTGACCGCAGATTTCAACAGGTCGGCGTCCGCTACACCGCGCGGCTGGCAAAGCCGTCATTGCGGCCACCACCGCGGGCGTGGGCGACCCCTCCGGCAAAGTTTTCGCTCAGAATGTGGCGTCTCTTCATTTGCCGCACACGACACTCAACGGCATTCATTTTGAATGTCCAGGATCTCTATACAAGAATATTGGTCTGTCTGTTGGAACGATGATTTCAGCTTCAGAATTTTTTTTCAGAAAATCCATAAAGAGCTGAGCGTTGCGGTTTGTCCATTCGATGCCGGTCATATTTACCGGCATGCGGCCCGCCGCATAGTCTGATTTGGAGAGTCGAGACAGAGAGTAGGTGGGGGAGTTATTTCCGACGATATCGTAGACGACAGTATCAAGGTTCAATTTCGAATATCCCTTCCATTTCAATTCCTTCGCGAGAAGCATGGAATTTATGTTAAAGTGCGGGTCATCTGTGACCAAAAGGAAAGATGCCGGCGTGTGTGCGGGCAGCCGCTCCAGGACAGCAATGGAGTCAGACAGGTTGCTGAGATTCATGCGTCCGATGGAGGGAATGCTCAGCGCCAAAATAAGAATGATCTGCATGACAGCGCGACGGGCGACGGGAGCCGCGGGCGCGGAGCCAGGAACTATGGCCCCTGCCAGGGCAAGCGGGATCGTCAGCCAAACGAGCCAGAAAAAGCGAGGATCCTTGTTCGGGCTGCCGGCCGCGACAAAGAGGTAAAGTGATATTGTAAGGACAGCCCATGCGGATAAGGCAAGTCGTCCTTTGCTTGCGGGGTTAAATATGGCCCAGGCGATAAGCGCGCCGCTGCCGGCCAGCATCGGGATCAGGCCCGAAACGCTCTCCCGCAAAAACTGGATGCGGGACAGATGGTCATCGTAAAAGGCCGATAATGGCCCGAAGGAGCTGTTTTGCGCATGCGCAAAGTATAGATGGCCAAATTTAATCGTAATATATAGCGCAGGCGCGCTGAATGCGGACAGGGTGGCAATTTTTAAAAGCGTGATCCGAAGTCCCGTTTTCCGAATACAAACAATGAGTGCGGCGGGAAACGTGGTCGCTGCGATAAAAAGGAATGTCGTTTTGGATAGTATGCCTACAGAAATAATTATAGCCCAAATAATTGATCTCGATAGTATTGATCTAAAATCTAAGGTTGGCGACTCCCATTCGGCGAAAAGCAAGACAATCATGCTTGCGACGACAACTGACAAGAGACCGTCCACCAAAAACGGGGCATTGGACGACCAGAGGGGAGGTGACGCAATCGCCGAGATTGCAGCCAGTATGGCCGCTGGAGCCGGGATCCGCGCAAGCTCCGTTAATCTGGATAAAAGAAAGATAACCGCGAAAACAAAAACGGCGAGTAAAAATGAGGCGGCTGAAAGTTTTTCCGGCGAGCCGTCTATGGGGCCTGCGGGAATCAAAACAAAGCCCATCAGCGGCGATTTGCTCATCTGGGAAAGGCAATCGAGCACGCCAGAGACAGATGCTGTCCACGTGTTTCTCGATATGCATACCCCATTATGTAAGTAGAACAGCTCGTCCCAGGCCGGTGTCATTCTGCTGTACGCCACCGCGAGAGGCGAAAGGATAAGCAACAAGATTGGCCCGCGGAATTGGTCCGTAAATTTAATTAACCACTTAAAAGACCAACTGGTTTTGGATCGAGAACCCGAAATCGTGGAATTGTTCACTGGATCACCCCCACCATTTGGGTCGACATCGAGCATAAAGCCTGTTGGATATTGGCGCGGACCCGGCGAAATCAGGTGGCAAGAGGTCCCGAAAGCGATGCGCCACCCCCGCGCAGGCATCGCCATATTTTCCAGAGAAGTCAAATCCGTCCCTGCAGCCTCTACGCACTCGAAGCCGCGCTATTGGTAAGGGCGCCGTCGCGCACCCCGGCTATCCAGCTCCCTTTTCGCTGATTGCTTTACGCACAGGGTGGGCGCATGGCGAGATGGTCGGCAGATGGACATCGGCATTTTGGACGGGCCGTTCTGCAAATTGCAGCGGCGATTCAGGTCCTCCGGGCGACCGAGAGGGCCAACCGCTACATTGTGCCTGCGTGGGGGGGGGCATTTCCTCGATCCTGCCTCCCGCGCCGCCTGCTTCGCCCGCGTGACCTCTCCCGCACTGCATCCTTCCATCCCGACATTGATTTGACCCGGCTCAAGGCATGATTCTGCCGGTTCGGAGCAGGTTGGGCTGTGCCGCCGGCCGTTCGGGTGGCAGCGTCGTTGACAGTTGGTCGCGGCAATCCTACCACTGATGCGCCGGCCGGTTTGCAAGAACGGGAGGGGCACGGGGGACCAACCCGCGACCAACTCCAAAGGGGACCAAATCGCATGGCCTTACGCGTGTCGGGTAAGAATATCGACGTTGGAGAGGCGCTCCGCACCCGCTTGTCGGAGCGCGTGTCCGAGGTGATCAGCAAGTATTTCGATGGCGGATGGTCCGGCCACGTGACGGTGTCGCGTGATGGATCGGGCTACCGTTCCGAATGCCTGTTGCACTTGGATTCCGGCGTGAACCTACAGGCCCATGGCAACGCCCACGACGCCAATGCCAGCGCGGACGCAGCCTTGGAAAAGGTCGAAAAGCGCCTGCGCCGCTACAAGCAGCGTCTGAAGGATCGCCACGGCCACGGCAATGGGAATGGCGCCCTGGCGGCGCAGGCCTATGTGCTGGAGCCCGCGCCCGCCGAGGAGGCGGACGAGGATCTCGCCGGCTGGAGCCCCACTGTCGTTGCCGAACAGGTGACGCGCCTGCGCGAAATGACGGTTGCCGACGCGGTGCTGGAGCTTGAGATCACCGGCGCGCCGGTGGTGGTGTTCCGAAATGCCGGCCATGGGCGTATGAGCGTGGTCTATCGCCGTCCGGACGGGCATGTGGGATGGATTGATCCCTCAGCCTTTTCCGAGGAGAAACAGTGAGCTCCGAAAGGGGCGGGGACGGCCTTTGGCCGTCCCGTTCGCACCGTCGCGCCGACGCCCAACCGGTATCGGCGCTGGCGGCGCGTTAGATCCAGGATATTGGTTCGATGCCCCTTGCCGATCTTCTCGCTCCGGATGCGGTGGTTCCGTCCCTTCGGGCGAGCAGCAAGAAGCAGGCTCTTCAGGAGCTTGCCGTCCATGCCGCCGATCTGTCCGGGCGTGACCAGCGCGAGATCTTCGAGACGCTGCTCCAGCGCGAACGGCTCGGCTCCACCGGTGTTGGCAACGGAATCGCCATTCCGCACGGCAAGCTTGCCGGCCTGCCGCGGCTGTTCGGCGCGTTCGCCCGCCTGGAGAAACCCATCGATTTCGAATCGCTGGACGGCGAGCCCGTGGATCTCATCTTCCTTCTGCTCGCGCCGGAAGCGGCGGGCGCCGACCATCTCAAGGCGCTGGCGCGCGTCGCGCGCATGCTGCGGGATCCCGCCATGGCCGAAAAACTGCGCGCAACCCGCGACGCGGGCATGATTCACGCGCTTTTGACCGAGACATCCGCCTCCGACGCCGCGTAGGCGCCCCAGCCGTTTTGTGGACATGACAGCGTCGGGGAAGCGGCCCGGCGCCAAGCCCAGGCGTGGTCCCTCTCAGGGCGTGCGGACCACCCAATGCTTGCGCATGGGCTCGAGCACCTGCCACGTTCCGGTGAAGCCGGGTTCCAGCACAAAGGCGTCCCCCGGCCCCGCTTCGATGCGCGTGCCGTCGTCGCCGGTCACCACGCACCGTCCCGACACGACGAGGCAATATTCCCATTCGTCATAGGTCACGCGCCAAGTCCCGACCTCGGCCGTCCACTCGCCCACGCACAGGCGCTCGCCCGGCGCGTCATAGGTGACGACCGCGCGCGGCGAGGGCTGGCCCGCGAGGAGGGCTTCGGGCTTCACGGGGGCATCGATGGTTTCGGCGGCGGAGCGGTCGAGACGATGCAGTTTCATGGAGGTTCCCGGTCAGGAGCCGCGTTCGGGCTCCGCGAAAGACAAGATGCGCCCCTCCGGCCGGACGGGGCGATTCGCGCGGCGGGTCGGTCGGGCCGACTGCGAAACCCTGAGGGATCACGCAGGACGAGCCGCGCTCCGCGCCGGCGGCGATCGCGTGATCTTGGCCTGCGGAGCCCGCCGCGTCCACCGGGATGGGGCGATGCAGGGCAGGCGCACGGCTTGGCTCTTTCTCCGCCCGCCAATCGGGTATAACTCACGGGGGGAAGCGAACAGATGGGTCGAAAGCGATGAATGTGGTGGTGCCCGTTCCTCAGGACGAGAAGACGCGCAGCCTGTGGACCCGCGAAGCTGCGGAGCGTCTCTACACTCTGCCGCTGAACGATCTGCTGTTTGAAGCCCAGACCATCCACCGCACCCATTTCGATCCCAACAAGCTCCAGATGAGCCGCCTGCTGTCCATCAAGACCGGCGGCTGCCCCGAGGATTGCGGCTATTGCAGCCAGTCCGCCCATGCGCCCACGGGGCTGAAGGCCTCCAAGCTCATGGAGGTCGAGCGGGTGCTGACCGAGGCGCGCAAGGCCAAAGCGAGCGGCGCGACGCGCTATTGCATGGGCGCCGCCTGGCGCTCGCCCAAGGATCGCGACATGGACATGGTGGTGGCCATGGTGGAGGGGGTCAAAGCCCTCGGCATGGAAACCTGCATGACGCTGGGCATGCTGGATCCCGGCCAGGCCAAGCGCCTCGCCGACGCCGGCCTCGATTATTACAACCACAATCTCGACACGTCCGAGCGCTTCTACAGCGAGATCATCACCACGCGCACCTTCTCGGACCGGCTGGAAACCCTGGCCAATGTGCGCGAGGCGGGCATGAAGGTGTGCGCGGGTGGCATCCTGGGCATGGGCGAGACGGCGGGCGACCGCATCGATATGCTGCTCACGCTCGCGAACATGCCGGTGCCGCCGGAGAGCGTGCCCATCAACATGCTGATCCCCATTCCCGGCTCGCGCCTCGCCAATGCGCCCAAGGTGGACCCCATCGAATTCGTGCGGGTGATCGCGCTGGCGCGCATCCTCATGCCGACCTCCTACGTGCGGCTGTCCGCCGGGCGCACCGAGATGAGCGACGAATTGCAGGCCATGTGCTTCTTCGCCGGCGCCAATTCCATCTTCATCGGCGATTGCCTGCTCACCGCCGACAATCCCGGCGAGGACCACGACACCGCTTTGTTCCGGCGCCTGGGCGTCAGCGCCGAGGAGCTGGACCCGGTCCAATGACCTCCGGGCGGCTCGGCCGCTTCACCGCGACCTTGGACGGCCTGCGCGAGCGCAGCCGAGGGCGCGCGCTGGAGCCGCGCGAAGGGCATGATTTCGCCTCCAACGACTATCTCGGCCTCGCCGCGTCGCCGCGCCTGCGTGCTGCTCTTGCGGGTGCGTTGGAGCGGGGTGTCGGTGTTGGCTCGGGCGGCTCGCGCCTGCTGCGCGGCAATGATCCCGAGCATCAGGCGCTGGAGCAGGAGGCGGCGGCCTTTTTCGGCGCGCCGGGCTGCCTGTTCTTCGCCTCGGGCTTCGATGCCAATCTCGCCTTGTTCTCCACCCTGCCGCGCCGGGGCGACCTGATCGTTTACGACACGCTGATCCATGCGTCCGTCCATGCCGGCATGCAGGCCGGCAAGGCGGCGTGCGTGGACGGCGGGCACAATGACGCCCAGCGGGTCGAGGATGCGCTGCGCGCGTGGCGCCAGGCGGGGGGGAAAGGCATCCCTTTCATTGCGGTCGAAAGCATCTATTCCATGGACGGGGATGCCTCCCCGCTGGCCGAACTGGTGGACATCGCCGAGCGGTATGACGGCTTCCTGGTGGTGGACGAGGCCCATGCCACCGGTGTGTTCGGCCCGGACGGGCGGGGTCTCGCGGCGCCCTATGAGGGGCGGGAGTCGGTGATCTGCGTCCACACGTGCGGCAAGGCGCTGGGCGTGTCCGGCGCGCTGGTGACCGGCCACCGGGCCTTGCTGGATTTTCTGGTCAACCGCGCCCGGCCCTTCATCTATGCCACGTCGCCCTCGCCCCTGGTGGCGGCCGGGGTGAGGGAGGCCTTGCGCATTCTGAAGGACGAGCCGGAGCGCCGCGCGCGCCTTGCCGATCTCGTTCGGGTAGCGCAAGGCTCGCTGCGCCAGCGGCTCGGGGTTCCCGCGTCCGGGTCCCAGATCATTCCCGTCCTGCTGCATTCCAATGCGCGGGCGAGCGCCGTCGCGGCGCGCGTGCGCGCGGAGGGGTTCGACTGTCGCGCCATCCGCCCGCCCACCGTGCCCGAGGGGACGGCGCGCCTGCGCGTCTCCATCACCTTGAATGTCGGGCCGGAGACCGTGATGGGCCTCGTGGATTCCATCGCCCGCGCCATGGACGAGGTTCCCGCATGAGCCGCCTGATCATCACCGGAACGGATACCGGAATCGGCAAGACCGTGTTTGCCGCCGCGCTCACGGCGGCACTGCGCGCGCATTATTGGAAGCCGGTGCAATCCGGGCTGGAGGAGACCACCGACAGCGAGACCGTGCGCCGTCTCGGCGGCCTGCCGGCGGCGCGCATCCTGCCTGAGGCCTATCGCTTGAATCTGCCGGCTTCGCCCCATCTCGCCGCCGAGCAGGACGGGGTGGAGATCGACCCGGAGCGCCTGTCGCTGCCTGCGCATGATCCCCTGGTGGTGGAAGGGGCGGGTGGGCTGATGGTGCCGCTGACCCGGCGCCTGCTCACCATCGACCAGTTCGCGCACTGGGGCCTGCCCGTCGTGCTGTGCGCCCGCACGAGGCTGGGCACCATCAACCATTCCCTTCTCTCCATTGAGGCGCTGAAAGCGCGCGGCATTCCCGTCAAGGGCATCGTTTTCATCGGCGAGGAGATGGCCGACAGCCAGTCGGTCATTGCCGCCTTTTCCGGCACCAAGGTTCTGGGGCGCCTGCCGATCCTCTGCGAGCTGACGCCCGAGCGCCTCGCGCGCGCCTTCGCGGACGCCTTCGACCTGCGGGACTTTCAGTGATGACCCATTCCCCCGTCTGGCATCCCTTCACCCAGCATGCGGTCGAGCCCGAGCCGACGTTGATCCTGCGCACGCAGGGGGCTTATCTCGAAGCCTCGGACGGGCGGCGCATCCTCGATGCCATCTCGTCCTGGTGGGTGACCACGCACGGGCATCGCTATCCGCCCATCATGGCCGCGATCCGCGAGGCGAGCGAAAGCCTTGATCAATTGATTTTCGCCGGCTTCACCCATCAGCCCGCCGAAGCCCTGGCGCGCGAGCTGGTGGCGCTCGCGCCGCCCAATCTCACGCGCGTCTTCTATTCGGATTCCGGCTCCACCGCGGTCGAAGTCGCCCTGAAAATGGCGCTTGGCACGGCCCGGGCGCGGGGCGAGGGGCGCACCCGCATCGTGGTGATGGAGCACAGCTATCACGGCGACACCATCGGCACCATGAGCGTCGGCGCGCGCGGCGTCTTCAACGCCGCCTATGAGCCGTTCCTGTTCGAGGTGGACCGGGTAGGCGTGCCGGTGGCGGGGCGCGAGCAGGAGGTGCTGGACGCCTTCGAGGCCATTGCCCGCCAGCGCCGCGCCGCCGCCTTCATCCTTGAGCCGCTGGTGCTGGGTTCGGGCGGGATGCTGATGTATTCCCCCGCCGTGCTGCGCGAGCTTGCCAACATCGCCCGCCAGACCGGGACCCTGCTGATCGCCGACGAGGTAATGACGGGCTGGGGGCGCACCGGCACCCTGTTCGCGTGCGATCAGGCCGATGTTTCTCCCGACATTCTGTGCACCTCGAAGGGCCTGACCGGCGGGGCCATCCCGCTGGCCGCGACGCTCGCCAGTGAGGAGATTTTCGAGGCCCATTATTCACAGGACCGGGCGCGCACCTTCTTCCACTCCTCCTCCTACACCGCCAATCCCATCGCCTGCGCCGCCGGCCTCGCCAATGTGAAAGTCTGGCGCGAGGAGCCGGTGGCCCAGCGCATCGCGGCGCTGTGCGCGGCGCAGACGGAGCATATGACGAGGTTCGACGGCGACCCGCGCTTCGAGAATGTCCGCACCTGCGGCACCATCGCGGCGCTGGACCTGAAGGTGCCGGTGGGCGGCTATCTCGCCGAAGTCGGGCCGAAGCTGCGCGCGTATTTCCTGGAGCGCGGCTTTCTCGTCCGGCCCTTGGGCAATGTGCTTTACGTGATGCCGCCTTATTGCGTGACGGCGGCCGAACTTGAGGCGCTTTACGGCGCGATCGACGAGGCCGCCACGCGGTTCGGGAGCCCCCGGTGACCGGCACGCGCCTGCTGGGCCTCGGCCACAGCGCGCCGGCGCGGGTCGTCACGAGCGCCGAGATCGAGGCCGATCTCGGCCTGGAGCCGGGCTGGATCGAGCGCCGCACGGGCATTCGCGAACGCCGCTGGGCGGGGCCGCAGGAGACGCTGTCGGGCCTCGCCGCCGAGGCGGGCGCCATGGCCCTGGCGCAAGCCGGCCTTGGCGGCGGCGATATCGCTCTCACCGTCCTCGCGACCTCAACGCCGGACCACCTCTTGCCGCCCTCCGCACCGCGTGTGGCCGATCTGCTTGGCCTCCATCGCTCAGGCGCGGTGGATATGGCGGGGGCCTGCGCGGGTTTTCTCTATGCCTATGTGATGGCGGAATCCCTCGTGCGGACGACGGGCCAGTGCGTGCTCGTCATCGGCGCGAACCTGCTGTCGCGCCGCATCAATCCCGCCGAGCGCGGGTCCAGCGTCATTTTCGCGGATGGCGCGGGCGCGGTGGTGATCGGGCCGGGCCATGGCGGCGTGCGCGGCATGAGCCTTGCGGCGGACGGCACGGGTTATGATCTGGTCCATGTGCCGGCCGGCGGATCGAGCCGCCCGTTCGCGCCCGATCTGCCCATCGAGGACACCCGCATGACCCTCACCGACGGTCGCGCGCTTTTCCTCGGCGCGGTGCGGCTCATGAGCGAGTGCGCCGAGGCGGCGCTCATTCAGGCGGGCGTGCCGGCAGGCGCCGTCGACCGCTTCGTGCCGCATCAGGCCAATGCGCGGCTCATGGATGCGGTTGCCCGCAATCTCGGCATCGCGCCCGAGCGGGTGGTGAATTCCATCGAGACCTTCGGCAATTCCTCTGCCGGCACCATTCCGCTCTCACTCTCCCTCTCCCATCAGGCGAAGCCGCTGCGGGAGGGCGAAATCGTGCTCATGAGCGCGGCCGGCGGCGGCCTCACGGCGGGCGCCTGCGTGCTGCAGGTCTGAGAGTTTCTCAGCACAAAAGAAAAGCGGAAGGGTGGGCCGGCGCCAGCGGGGGCGGTGCCGCGCCTCTGCCCACCCTTCCTCCCTCCAGCCGAAGCGGAGGGATCTCTGCAATTCCCCATTGGCTGACCCGCAGCCCGGCGG
>JBFMAV010000033.1:0-42260 GCA_040755535.1 Pseudomonadota bacterium
GTTTGCCGCCGCGACGGCAAGCTCCCAGGCTGCAAGGATGTCGATGGTTGCGCTCCCTGCCTGCTGATCCCAAGAGCGCGCGGCAAAGCTCACTGCCAGTGCCGCCGAATCCAGCGTGACGGCCACGTCCGCCAGACGGTGCTTGATGGCCTGGAAGGAGCCGATCGGCGCGCCGAATTGGGTTCGTGTCCTGGCGTGGTCGAGAGATCGGGACAGAGCGCCCCGGGCCACTCCGATCAGCTCGGCAGCGACGAACAGCCGGAGGGCTTCACAGGCTTTACCACGCCAGTCCGGCGCAACCTCAGTGGCAGGGAGCGTGAAGCGCACCGTCGAGACCGGCGTGCCGGGATCAAGGGGCTGATGGTCTTCGAGCACCTGCGCCTCGTCTGCGGCGAGAAGCGCGAACGCTCCGGCCTCCGGGCGCGTCCCCTGAAGAGCCAGAATGTGGGTCGCGGTACGGGCATGATCGACGAGCCCTTGGGACCCCCCGGCTGCCGCCCCCCCTCGGGCGGAGGACAAGGAGATGCGCATGCCGCCCTCGGCAAGAGCAGCGAGCGCGTCGGCCCCAAGGTCGAGACACGGAGCGAGCGCCAGCGTCTCCGCCCACGCGCCCGGTGCGAGCGCCTCGCCCAACTCCTCGGCGACCACCACGGCAGCGACCATGCCGAGGCCCAAGCCACCGGTCTCCTCGGGTACAAGCAGGCCCGTCCACCCAGCGTCAATGGCAACCTGCCAAAGCTTCAGCACAAGATGAGCCGGAACTGTATCGCTCGCTTTCAGGTCTTCGAGCGTGAATGCACCGGCGAGCGCGCGCCGCGCTGCATCCCGTATATCCCTGAGTTCGTTGTCCACGCTTCAAAATCTCCGAAACACGGGGCTCGGCTGGCTCCCGCCGGTCAAGAAAGGGGGGCCGGTCCTTCAACGGGGCAGCCCAAGCACCCGCTCAGCGATGATGTTGCGCTGGATCTCCGAAGTGCCGGCAAGGATCGTCTCGGCCCGAGACCAGAGATAGTCACGTTGCCAATGGCGCCCCTCGGCCGCTGCAGAGTCCTGAGGCCCAAGGCGGGCCGCCGGCCCCAGGATGTCCATCGCGATCTCGAGTAGCCGCTGGTGGCTCTCACTCCAGAAAAGCTTGAGATAAGAGCCTTCCGGTCCCGGTGTCCCGCCCATGGTTTCCAGCATTCGGCGCGCGAACAACTTGAGCACATGAACATCGAGATAGGAGCGCGCGAGCCGCCCACGTATATCGGGGTCATCCAGCGCAACCCCGATCCCCGGACGCGGGGTGCGCGCCAGGTCAACGAGATCGCGGAACTCCTCCTCCATGCGCACCAGGCGGGGGATGAAATAGGTGGCGCGCTCGAAGCTCGCGGCGGCCATGGCGATCGCCCAGCCCGCATTCTCCTCACCCACCCGGTTGGAAACCGGCACCTCGACCTCGTCGAAGAAGACCTCGTTGAACTCCTCTTCGCCATTCATCTGGCGGATCGGGCGGACCGTGATGCCGGGGCTCTTCATGTCCACCAGAAGGAAGCTGATGCCCTTGTGCTTTGCGGCCGACGCATCGGTCCGCGCGAGCACGAAGCACCAGTCGGCAATATGGGCATAACTGGTCCATATCTTCTGCCCGCTGACCACGTATCGGTCGCCTGCGCGCACCGCCTGTGTGCGCAGGGCAGCGAGGTCGGAACCCGCGCCCGGCTCGGAATAGCCCTGGCACCAGATCTCGCGATTTGCGAGCAAGCCCGGAAGGAAACGCTCTTTCTGCTCCGGGCTGCCGAAATGCAGGAGGGTCGGTCCAAGGATGCCGTGGCCGATGACATTCACCCCCTGAGGCGCACCGGAGCGCGCATATTCCTCCAGCCAGATCACCATGCGCCCCATGGGCAACCCGCGCCCCCCATCGGCCTCAGGCCAAGTGAGACCGCTGAAGCCGCTGGCGCACAGATGGTCTTCCCACGCCCTGCGGTACGCCATGTCATGCGGCGAGACGGGCGCGGGAAAGCGCGCTGAGACCAGGTCCAGATTGTCCGCAAGCCACTGACGGACGAGGCGCCGGAACGCCTCGTCATCCGTTTCCTCGAAGAGCTGCATGACCTATTCGCCGACCTGGATATTCGCGCGCTGAGCGATGTCCGCCCATTTCTTCAGGTCCGTTGCAATGAAGGCGGAGAATTTCTCCGGCCCATAGCCGATCACGTCCGCTCCGAGCTTGGCGAAGCGCTCCTTGATCGAGGGATCTGAGATGACCTTCTGGATCGCCGCATTGAGCTTTTCCACGATCTTGGGATCCAATGCCGCCGGCCCGAGGATACCGAGCCAGGGCATCGCCTCGTAACCCGGCAAGCCGCTCTCGGCGATGGTGGGCACGTCCGGCATCAGCGCGGAACGCTCGGCCGAGACAACGCCCAGCGCCCGGATCTTTCCTCCCTGAACCAGTGGCAGCGAGGAGGCCACGGCATCAAACATCATGTCGATGCGCCCAGCAGTCAGGTCAATGAGCGCCGGCGCGCTGCCCTTATACGGGACATGGGTGAGCTGGATACCGGCCATCGTCGCGAACAGTTCGGCTTCCAGATGCGTGGACGTGCCGGCTCCCACGGAAGCGTAGGTGATGGCGCCCGGCTTCGAGCGCGCGAGCGCGATCAACTCGGCGACGTTCTTTGCCGGAAGCTCGTTCTTCACGACCAGGACGTGCAGCAGGGATGCCACCAACGTAACCGGCGTGAAATCCTTCACGGCGTCGTAGCGGACGTTCTTCTGGACCGCCATGTTGATGGTGTGGCCCGAGGATCCAACCATGAACGTGTATCCGTCGGGCGCGGACCTGGCCACATGGTTGGTCGCGATCATTGTGCCGGCGCCCGGCTTGTTGTCGACAAGGACAGGAACCTTGAGCTCCTCCTGCAGGCGCTCAGCCAGAATCCGCGCGATACCGTCACTGGCGCCGCCAGCGGCAAATCCCACCACGAAGGTGATGGGCCGGCTCGGCCAGTCTTCAGCGTGCGCTGCGGGCGCAGAGAGCCAGAGTGTCGCCGCCGCTGCGATCGCGCCCATCATCTTAATCATGCTACGTTCCTCCCACTGGTGTCCGCGTTCCCATGCGGTTCCTCTTGATTTCGTTGCGGATCCCCCGGCAGCAATAGGCCGACCAGACAATCCACCGCCACCACGCCCTGCCCCGCCGGCCGGACGATGAAGGGATTGATCTCCACCTCCTTCAAGGCATCGCCACAGGCGAGGGCGGCATCGGAGAGAGCCGCAACGGCTGCGCAGAGGGCGTCGACATCGCAGGGTGGCCGGCCGCGAAAGCCCGTCAGCAGGCGGAAGCCCTTCAGCCGCTCCAGCATCTGCCGCGCACGGCTGGCGTCCACAGGCAGAAGCGCGTGCGAGACGTCCCCGAGCAGCTCGGTCAGGATGCCGCCAAGGCCCAGCGTCAAAGTGGGGCCGAAGACCGGATCACGGGTGATCCCCGCCAGCACCTCCACGCCGGAGGCCTCCTGCCGCTGCAGCACGGCGCCCTCAATACGGGCATCGGGCGCGTAACGACGGGCCGCAGCCAGCACCTCCTCGAACGCATCCGCCGCAGCCGTTCCGCTGTCGAGCCCCAGACGAACGCCGCCTGCCTCGGACTTGTGGGCGATGTCCGGGCTCAGAACCTTCAGAACCACCGGAAAGCCAAGCGCCTCGGCGGCGGCAGCAGCCTCCGAAGCCGTCTTGGCGATGCGCTCCTGCACCACGGGCACGCCGAAGGACGCAACGAGTGCTTTTCCTTCCACTTCGGTCAAGGCCGCGCGCGCCTCTGCGAGCGCATCGCGCACCTGAGCCGGCGGGGACGCGGCAAGGGGACCTGCTGGTAGGGTCCGACCGGCCATACCCGGCCGCTCGTGCCACTGGCCGAAAGTCGCGAGCGCAGCGACGGCCCGGGCGGTGTCGGTGAAGACGGGAATGCCGGCGTCCTGGAGCTGGTCCCGGCAGGTGGCCTCCAGCGTATCGATGGCCGCGATCAGCATGGGCGAGGCCTGCGCCACCTCGATCATGTCCGGCGCCATGCGGTCGAGAAGATAGCCAGGCGCATAGACCAGGACAAAATCGACATCGCCGCTTTTGGTCAGCGTGGTCAGGGCGTTGCGGAAGAAGCCCATCTGGTTGACCACGTTGCCGGTCACGTCCACCGGATTGGCAACCATGCCGTAGTCCGGGATGCCACCGCGCAACACCTTCTGGACGTCCGGCGACAGACTGGGCACCGCGATGCCCCGCTGGGTCAGCTTGTCGGCGAGCAGCGCACCGAGCGCGCCAGACATGGTGATGATGGCGACCCGCTGTCCGGCGGTCCTGTCCTTGAACCGCGACAGGTAAGCAAGGTCCGCGAGGTGGGAGAGATCCTCCGCCCACATCACATTCAGCTCTTCAAATGCAGCGCGATAGACCGCCTGGCTGCCAGCGAGGGACGCGGTGTGCGACGCGGCGGCCTCCGCCCCCTTGTCCGTGTCGCCCACTTTCAGGAGCATCAGCGGACGTCCGGCATCCCGCAGTTCAGCCGCCACCTTGCGGAAGCGCGGTCCGTCCCGCAGGCCCTCCACATAGCCCGCGACGGCCCGCGTGCCCGGATCTGAAGCGAAATATTCTAGGTATTCGGCGAATTCGACATCCGCCTCGTTTCCGGTGTTGATGACGCAATTGAAACCAACGCCGAGCTTGCGCCCTGCGGCATAGACCGAGGCGCAGACGTTCCCGCTCTGGGTAATGAGCGCGACCGACCGATCCTCTATCGGCGGCTCGACGACCCGAAACACGGAGGCGAAGGCGGTGTAGGCGTGGGTGTCCAGATTGGCGAACCCCATGCAATTGGGACCGGCGACAGGAATGCCGATGTCCCTTGCGCAGGCTGCCAACTCTTCCTGCAGGCGCTGGCCGTCCTCCTGGCCCGTCTCGGCGAAGCCGGAGGCGAACACCACGGCCGACCGCACACCCTTGGCGGCAGCCCGCCGGAGCTGAGGCACCACGTCCTTGGCCGCCACAGCCATGGCAAGCAGATCCACCGGTCCCGGGAGGGACTCGACGTCCGGATAGCACGTCAGGCCGGAGATCTCCGAATACTTGGGATTGATCGGATAAATCTCGCCCTGAAAGCCATGCTGGATCAGCAGTTGCAGGGGCATGCCCCCGACCCGGCCGGGATCTGCCGAGGCTCCAAGGATGGCGATGGACCGGGGCGCGATGAGGGGTGACAGGCGGCTCACGAGCGCGCGCCCTTCTGGATGGCGGCCGACAGGCCCTTGTCTCGGATCGCCTTGAACTCCTCGCTCATGTGGCTCAGCTGATGGGTGTCGAAATGGGCTTCCAACGAGGTGCGCAAGCCCTGCATGTCGAGCGCGCGATTGAGAGAACGCTTGAGGATTTTCAACGCGAAGGGTTGTGCGGTCGCGATTTTCTCGCCCAGCGCCTGCACCTCGGCTTCCAGGTCGGCGCGTGGCACCACCCGGTTCACCATGCCGATGCGATGAGCCTCGGCGGCGGACATGCGCTCGCCGGTGAACAGCATTTCCTTGGCCCGGCGTGTGCCCATCACCCACGGATGAATGAGCACTTCCACCGCCGCGCAGGCCAGCGTCTGGGCCACGGGATCGCCGAAGAAGGCGTCGTCCGAGGCGACCACGAGATCGCACATGTTGGCCACCATAAAGGCGCCGGCGACGCAAGCGCCCTGCACCGAGGCGATGGTGGGCTTGGGCAAGTCCCAGATTTTCAGGGCATAGCCATAATAGCGCTGCTCCTCGTAGGCCCACCGCTCCTCGACAGTGAAGTGGGCGCGGCTCTCCTGAGCCTCCTTGAGATCGTGGCCAGCCGAGAAATGATCACCCTCGCCGGCAATCACCACCACCCGCACCCCCGGATCCGCCACCGCCCGATCCAGGGCGTCGGAAAGTTCGTCCAGAAGGTTCCGACTCTCGGCATTGCGCCGCTGGGGCCGATTGTGGGCGATGCGCGCCACCGGGCCGGTGACGTCATAGAGGATATCGCTGTAGCTGGTCACTTGGAGTTCCATTTTATGGAATTTAATTGTCTCTTGGGTCTAGTTTTTTATCTGCAAACCTCTCAAGTCAACGCTCAGAAGCCGCCGAACCCGAACAAGGCGATCTCATAATATGGACTACCAACGCACATCCCTTATGGGCGCTCAATCCCTGGGCCGCGCCATTCTTCTGCTGCGCCTCATCGCGCGCAGCGGAGGGGCGGGGGCGACCATGGCGGAGCTCGCGGCCTCCGCCGAACTGCGCCGGCCGACGGCGCATCGCATGCTGAAACTGCTGGTGGCGGAAGGCATGTTGGAGCAGGAACAGCGGACACGGCGGTATCGCATGGGCCCACTCGTGTTCGAGCTCGGCCTCCTCGCCCCCTCGCCGACGCCGCTCATCTCCGCGTGCCGCAGCACGCTGAAAAGGATTGCCGCAGAGACGGAGGACACCGTCTATCTCACCCTGCGGAGCGGTATTGACGGTGTGTGCATCGACCGCGTCGAGGCAAGCCATGCCATTCGGGCGCTGACCATCGACATCGGCGGCCGCCGCCCGTTGGGCGTCGGCGCCACTGGAATTGCATTGCTAGCCGCGCTGCCGCCCGATGAAGCCGAGGCGGCGCTAATGCGCAATTCCGCGGACTTCAAGCGCTACGGCCGCCTCACCGAGCAGAATGTCCGCGAGAACATGGAGGAGGCGCGCCAGAGCGGGTTCGGCTACAGCGTGGAGCGCATCACCCAAGGGGTCAGCGGCATCGGCATCGCCATCCCCAACGCCAACGGCACACCTTTCGTTGGCATCAGCATTGCGTCCATTACGGCGCGCATCGTGGGCGACCGCCAGGCTTTCCTGGAGGCGCTGCTACATCGCGAAGCAGCCACCCTCGCCACCCAGCTCTCTCACGCCTTTCCTCTCCGCACGGCTTGAGAGACAAGAACGGATGCCGCCGCATCGCTCGGAGGCGATGGCGCCCATCCACTCCACACGAGGGAAAATGTCGCGCAGGATCGATCCGTCTCGCTCCGGAGACATGCCTGTCGCTCAATAGCTCACATAGACCCGCGCCTGGAGGGTGAAGTCTCCGGCCTTGGTGTAGATGGCGTCGGTCAGCGCCACGCCGCCGACGAGCGTCGCGGTGAGGTTGCGGTTCAGGGTGTAGTCGAGGCCAAGGCCGAGGCCCGCCAGCGAGTAGTCGTTCTGCGGCACCGTGCCCAGCGCGCCCTCATAGCCATAGGCCCGGCCCCAGGACATGTCGAGGAAGGCGTAGGGTGAGGCTTGGTCGGTCACGCCCGCCACCCCCATGGCGGACAGGAGCGCGAAAGTAGGCGTGCGCAGCTCGTTGCGCCATACGAGGCCTGTGTCCACGGTCGCATCGTCCAGCGTGTAGCCGCGCGTGGCATAGAGCCCGCCGAGGCTCAGTTGCTCGGTGTCCGGCAAAGGCTGGCCCGCCGCCGTGCCCGCCAGATCGCTCACCCAATTGAAGCCGGACGGCAGGCGCGTCACCCGGTTGAGCCCGCCGGCGCCATAGATGTAGGTCACATCCGTGACGCGCCCGCCGCTGTAGCGGCTCCAGGCGGCAGCGGTGTTGCCGCCAATCATCCCGCCGGGATTGCCGATGAGCTTGAGATCAAGGTTGGTGGTGCCGGAGGGATCGAAGCGCGAGACCGACCAGCCAACGATGAGCTCGAACAGGTCCGCAGTCGCCCCGCCGATATCCTGCCCGGTGAAATAGCTGGTGCGCGAAACGGTCTTGCCCGTGGCGCCGAGGATGAGGTCTCCGGCATAAAGGCCCGGCACCAGATTGGAGAGCGCGGTGCGGTACGTGACCGGGATTTCCAGGGTCTCGTTGTCATAGGCGAAGGTCTGGCCCAGCGCATTCTGACGGGTCGCCACATAATTGGGGACGAATTCGAGGCTCTGGCGGGCGCCGGTGGAGATCACGAGGCGCCCCGCCTGGCTGTAATAGCTCGGCTGTTCGGGGCCGGTGCCCACCCCGGCCGGATCGCTCCAAAAATTGGGGCTGCCGGTGATCTGATAGGAGAGATAGCTTTCCGGCAGGCCGGGCAGCGCGGCGCCGAAACCCGCGAAATAGCGATCGAAGCCCGTGGAATGGGTGCCGGTGTTCGACCAGCCGCCGAACACCTGCCAGGGCTTCTGGGGTGTCACTTCGAGGGTCAGGGTGCTCAGCCCCAGTTCGTCACCCGGCGCGAACACGCCATTGACCGTGCGATAGGGCGAGCGGTTGAGCCAGGCGAGGTCTTCCTCCAGCGCGCCCGTGGCGATGCGCTGGCCCGGCGTCGCGCGCACGCGGCCGGAGAGCGCGGCCTCCGTGCCCGCCTCGGCGCCCGTCACCTTCACCGCCCCGGTGCGGAACTCCACCACCCGCAACGTCAGCATGCCGCCGGTGACTTCCTGCGGCGGCAGGGTGACAGAAACGAAGGGATAGCCGGCCGTGCGATAGACCCTGGCGATGGCCGCCTGGATGTCGGAGATGCGCTTGCGCGACAGGGACTGGCCGAGGAACGGCGTGAGCGCGGCGGTGAGCGCCGCGCGATCGATCTCGCCCACGGCGCCGATGCGGATGCCGCGCCCTCCCCGTTTCGCGACGCTCTCCTTCGGCCCGACGAGGGTGATCCCGGACAGGGCAACCCCGAGCGGCGTATCGTCCGGACTGCCGGCGAGATCCTGCGGCCCGATGACGAGCCGCCCCTGGCCGGAGATCACCGGCGGCAGGTTCCGCTCCACCGGCGCGATCACCTGCCCGAGAGCAGGCACGGCGGCGATCAGGGCGAGACCGAGCGACAGGAGGCCGGCGCGTTGGGGAAAAAGGCGGATCATTGCTCAGAACGCCCGGAAGCTGAGGAAGGGGCCAGCGGACCGATTGTCCGGCACCGGAAGGAGGCTGCACGCCCCTCCGACCCCGCTGTCACAGGACACGATGGCGGGCGGGGACTGGAACTGCGGGGCCTGATCCACGAGTTCGAGAAGCTGTTCCGTTGCCCGCGAGGTGCCCACCTCGTCCTGCGCCTGCGTCTCGATGAAGGCCGGGGTTTGACCCGACGCGACCACGGTCAGTGTGCCGGGGATATAGGTGAGGGCATAATTGGAAGTCGCCGCAAGGCTACCCTGCGTGATGGGATAGGTCCCGGTCCCGGAAAGCGGCCCGGCGGAGGTCGCGAGCGCACCGGTCAGCGTGTCCCCGTGCACCAGCCCGCGCCCGCCAAGGGCATAGGTCAGCGCGGGATTGGGGAGCCCTGCCGCCCGCGTCTGGTCGGCGGCGATAACGGTGAGCGGACGCGGCGCCACGGTGAGACCACTCCCCACATAAGTGAGGACGTAATTGGCTGAGGCGTCCAGCGTGCCCTGCGTGATGGCGTAGCTGCCGACATCCGATGCGGATCCGGCCGCCGTTGCCAGTGCTCCGGAAAGGGCATCACCATTCACGAGACCCGCGCCACCGACCCCATACGTCAGGCCCGGCACGCTATCGCCATAGACCATGGACTGCGCCTCGGCGGCGATGGTGATGGCACGGGCCGTGATGGAGACGTTCGCGCCCGTATAGGTGACGGCGTAGTTGGACGAAGCCGCCAGGGTGCCCTGCGTGATGGCATAGCTGCCGACGCGTGACGTGGGCGACGCGGCAGTGGCCAGCGCGCCGGAGAGGGCGTCACCATTCACGAGACCCGCGCCGCCGACCGCATACGTCAGCCCCGCCACCCCGTCGCCATAGACCATGGACTGCGCGTCGGCCGTGACCGTGAGGGAGCGGGGCGTCACGGAGAGGTTGGCCCCCGTATACGCGATCGCATAATTCGGAGAGGCCCCCAACGTCCCGAGGGTGATGGCGTAGGTTCCGACGTTCGAGCCCGACGTGGCGGCCGCGGCGAGCGCCCCGGTCAGGCTGTCGCCGTTCACAAGGCCGGCGCCGCCCACCGCATAGGTCAGCGCCGGCACGGCTTCGCCATACATGATGGACTGGGCATCGGCGACGATGGTGAGCAGGCGCGGCACAACGGCAAGGTTCGCCCCCACATAGGTGAGGGCATAGTTGGACGAAGCGGCCAGCGTGCCTTGCGCGATGGCATATGAGCCCGCGCTGGAGGCGGATGAGGCGGCGGTGGCGAGCCCCCCGGACAGGACATCGCCGTTCACAAGGCCCGCCCCGCCCACGGCATAGGTGAGCGCCGGGACACCATCGCCATAGGCCATGGACTGGGCGTCGGCGGTGACGGTGAGCGCGCGGGGCGTGACAGAGAAGCCGCCATCCGCATAGGTCAGCGTGTAATTGCCCGCTGCGGCGCCCGAAAGCGTGCCGCCGCTCGCGCTGCTCGTGTAGGTGGTCCCCACATTGGATGTTGAGGTGGCGCTGGTCGTGACGGTAACGCCGGACAACAGGCTGTCGCCTTGGCCGTTTTTCCAGCCGGAACCCGTGTAGCCGAGGGCGGGCGCGGCATCGCCATAGACCATGCTGCCGCCATTCGCCGTCACCGTCAGTGTGGCGGGGGAGACGGTGACCGAGCCGGGATAGTACACCAGCCTTGCCGTCTGGCCGCCCGAGGTTGCGCCGCTGCCACCCGACGCGGATGCCGCATATGTGCCCACATCGTTCGAAGACGTGACGCTGGATGTCGCGGTCGGCGCTGTCGCGATCCTGTTGCCGTAAGCGCCACCGGTCCCATAATAAACAATTGTGAGGTTGGGGCTAGCATCCCCATAGGTCATGTTGCCGGCGACGGTGACGCCCACCACTCTGGAAACCGAATAAAGTTCAGCATAGTGAAGCTGTCCATCGCTGGACTGAGACGCCATCGAATTGGGACGGGCCCAAACTGTGGTGAAATCCCAGCCGGCGGCACTTGCCAGCGCATAAAATCCTGTGCCTGTCGATGAACCGTCCTGCATCTGCGCGGTGGTGAGGCCGGTAAAGCCCGTTGAGGTGCCGTCGCCCACACCACGCGTCTGCCCGGTGGCGTCCTTGTCATAGAAAGAAGAGGACATCGTCAGAAGATTGCCGTTGCCGACCAGTCCCCCAGTGTAGCCACTTCCGCTCATTATGACGTGGCCGGTGGCGTAAACGTTGGTGATGGCTTGATTGCTGGCCCGTCCAACCAATCCGCCGACACTTTGCAGCGTATCATCACCGGATGCCCCACCAGAGACAGTGACGTTGCTGGTGGCATAGGAATCGCGAAGGGTTCCGCCGCTGAGCGAACCCACCAGCCCACCAGCCCGCAAAATCCAATTGCCTTCACCGGCAACGGTGCCCGACGCATAGGCATTAAGGATCGTTGAATTCTGCGCGTAGCCGAAAAGACCTCCGACCCCGACGGTGTTCGTGCTCGATTCGGCAGTGACTGAAACATCGGCGTTGACGTTGCTTACATTTACGTCCCGTTGAAGAATGCCCACCAACCCACCAACGGAAGCGGAAGCACCGGACGAATTTACGGAAACGGACCCAGTCGCATAAACATTCTTGAGAACCGCATCTGACATGCTCCCGGCCAGGAGGCCGACATTATAACCGAATCCGGTGACGCTCACGCCGACATTGATCGCAGCAGAAACAAGACCAAAATCACGGACGGCGCCGCTAACATTCGAGAACAAGCCGATGTTCCTATAGCTGCTGTCGCTGGTCTTTGAGATCATCAGGTTCGAGATGGTATGACCGAATCCCGCGAATGTGCCGGAGAAGCCGGTGGTATCATTCCCCTCCGGCACAATGACGGAAGACGTGTAAGGCGTATCGGACAGTTCGAGATTTGCCATCAACGCATAGGCGCCGCTGGTCCCGACCGCATTGAGATCGCTGATTGAGCGGATGAGTGTATAGCCGCTGCCGTTAACCTCGAGACTTGCGTTCGTGCCCGAGAGGGTCACGCTGGCGCTGCGAGCGACGGAATAATCCGTTCCGGACGCAATGCTGCCGGAAGTTGCGTAGCCGCCATAGTTCAACACCAGACCTGCATTGGCGCCGGTCGCCGTGATGTTGGCCGCGATGGCGATGTTGTTGGCTGCGTTCAGGGTGAGCGTGGAGTTCGCCGACCACGCCACGGCGGAGGCAACGGTGATGTCTCCGGCCTGCGAGCCACCAGAACCCGTCGTCACCGTGACATTGGCAGTGGCGAGGGCATTTTGTAGCGTGGTGACATTGAGCACACTGTCATCGTCGTTCGCGCTGAAGCCGGACATGCCGCTGCTGGAGGCGCTGGAAATCGTCAGGTTGTAAGGGTCCAGCAGCAGCGTGCCGAAGGCCCCGCTCTCGCTCCTGAGGTCCGCCGTGCCGTCATAGGCGAGCCGGGCCTTGCCCGACACTTCCGCATCGCCGCCCGAGGCCACGCCCGCGCCCGTCGCGCTGATGGCGCCGGCAAAGCTGGTCGTCTCGTTCGACCACACCACGATGCGCCCGCCAGCACCCGCCGCGCCGTCCGCGCGGATGCCCGCGCCCGCTTCCACGATCGTCGAGGTGGCGGTCTTGACGTCCTCGGCGAGGTATTTGGTGGTCGCGTCCCTGCCGCCCTGATAGTCCCCGCCCACGAGGACGAGGCCGCCCGTGGCGCCGCTCGCGTCGAGGTCCGCGCCCGAGGCGAGCGCGATGTCCCGAGCCGTCACCACGATGGTGCCGCCCGCATCGCCCTCGCCCCTGGCGTCGAGCCGGCCGGACGTCTTCACCGTTCCGCCCGAGGCCCGGATCTCTCCACCCTTGGCCTTGCCGGTGGCGACGGGGACCTGCGCGGAGAGCTTCTGCGTCACGTGCACTAAGCCGCCGTCGCCGGCGGTCAGGAAGATGCGACCGCCCCGGTTCGAGACGCCGGTGGCCTTGGTGACGCTGTCGGTGTTGCCGGCCAGCGCATAGACATTGCCGCCATTGGCCTTGAGCTCCGCTTCCGCAGCCTTGATGACGCCCGTGGTCTTGGCCTCCGTGTCGCCGCCACCCACCTTCACCACGAATTTGCCGTTGGAGAGCGCGGCATCGCGCACCAGCACCTCATAGCCTGCAGCAAGGCCCACCGTGCCGTTTGGCGCAGTGATGGTGCCGGCGTTCTCCACCTTGCGGGCGATGAGGGCCACATCGCCGCCCAGCGATCCGATGCTGCCGTAGTTGATGACGCTGGCGGTGCTACTGCCCTTGAAGGTCATGGCGCCGCCGGCGTTGAATTCGGCGTCGGACACATCGTGCGTCGAGGCGATGAAGCTACCGCCCGTCATCACCTGTCCGGTGGGGCCGACCGTGATGCCGTTGGGATTGACGAGATAGACGCTGCCCGTGGCCGAGAGACTGCCGTCGATCCGCGAGGGCGAGAGGCCGGTGACGCGGTTGAGCGTCGCGCCCGACCCGTTCTCGAAACGCACCGTATTGCCGGCGCCCACCGAAAAGGAGCCCCAATTGATGATGGCATTGCGCGAGGTCTGGGTGACGAGGACGCTGGTGGCTGACGGCGCCGAGATGGCCGCACTGCCGGAGACGACTGTACCGGAGGTGGGGAGTTCCCCGCCCCTGGCGGTCTGGGCCGAGAGGGCGGTGGCGGCCAGCAGCAGGACGGCCAGCCGGGCGCAGTGGCGCGCCGGACGGCCGGTCCATGCCACCTCGCGCGCGGAGGCAGAAAAGAACCGGGCAACGTCTGCAACGTGGGACATCATGAAAGGAGCTTTGCCTGTTGGGTCCCGGCCGCGCCGGGTGGCCGCGCGCAGGCGGCCAGCGCCGAGAGCCTGATCCGATCAGGTTGATTCAACCTGATCGGTGAGTCAGTCTCCAAATCCTTGATAAAAAACATTTTTCCGCTCTGACAGCGTTGCAATCAGATCGGAATGCGGCCGGGCCCCCGCGCATCCCAAGAAGCGCCCGCCGATCCGTTCAAAAAAGAGACGCGCGCTTGCGCCGAAAATCAGCCGGTCCTGTTCGGCGTGCCGAGCACGTGCGTATCGGGCGGCAGCATCACCTGGTCGAAGGTCTGGGTGAACATGGCTGCCGCGAAGAAGGCGACCGCATGCAGCGTCTCGCTGCCGGTATTGACGATGTCGTGCCGCACGTTCGGCGGCAAGGCAAAGACGCTCCCCGGGCCTATGGTGCGGTTGCCGTCCTCCATCAGGAGTTCGCCGGTCCCGGCGAGGATATACTGGGTCTCTTCCGTGGCATCGGTGTGCCAGCCCAGGCGCCCGCCGGACGGAATCTCATAGACGATGGTGGAGGACTGGCTCGCGCCATGCCCGCCGCAGGTGGCGAAGGCCCCGAGCCAGTTGACGGAGGGGTCCGTCGCGCCGTGCACATGCGCCCGCGCAAGCGTGTCGGCGGAAACAATCGGTACCATGACATCCCCCAGGTGGGTTGCTCCAGTCGCCACGACGCCGCTGCCGGTCACCTGATCAGCCGCGCGCCACGTCCCGACGCGCTCGACATTAGAGGCGCCACCGGACCGGCGTTACGGAACTTTTCGCCTGCATCGGCGAGGGGAGGCGAAAAGGCGACGCTTCAGGTTTCTGTTTACCGTCAAGCGGCTCCGGCGGTCGCGGTCGGGGCCGCCGCGACATCTTCGTCAGGGGCCATGCGGGCCTTCGCCATGCGGTAAATAAGATCATGGCCAGCCATGGTGTCGGCCAGGAATCGGTCAAAGCCGGCGCGACATTCGGGCGTGATGTCGACGCTGTTGCCGGCCAGCCGCACGAAGCCGAGTTCCGCCCCCGCCTGCAGCAGCTTGCGCACATGGGTGCGGGAGACGCCGAAGCTGTCGCCGATCTTGAGAAAGGAAACCCGCGGCGGCGCCTGATCGTCCTGGTGGGCACACAGATGCATGAGCTTGGTCAAGATCATGTGGCCGGCCTGCCGGGGCAGGAAAAAGGCGATCACCGGATTGGCCAGGATGAATTGCTGCGCATGGGCCATGAACGCGGCGCATATGTCGCGCGCCACCCGATGAAAGGCCGGGTCGAGGTTGACCGGTTCGGGATATCCGGGGTTCGGAAAAAGGCCGTGCAGCGGGTGATAATAGACTCGCAGCGCGCGGCGGTCGTGGAACAGCATCTTGTCCGTCGGCGCCAGCAATGTGACGCGGCGATCGTCGGACGCCTGGTAGGCCGTGATGTATCCGGTGTCCACGAGACGGCGGACGATATCGTGGGTGCGGCGTCCGCTCGCGATGCCGTGGGCCTCCATCTGCCCTTTGAGCATTTGCATGGTCGGCCATGTTGCGCGGTCATCGGGTCGGTGCCCGGCGTCCATGATGATGACACTCATGAAGATCGTCGCTGTGCCGCCGTCGATCAGCAGCCGGTTCTCGGCCGGATGGTTCTCGTGCAGTTCGAGCATCTCGCGGACATAAATCTCCCGCGCCAGCCCGAAGCGCGGTTGCGCCAGAATGTCATCCGCCGCCAGCAGGGGCTGGATCTCCGTCATAAGGATCCCCTTGGAAGCAGCACCTTCCCGATTGCTGGCACAGTGTTACTCAAACGGGACCGAATTGGGAGGCGCGATGCGCAGAGCGCGTCCCTAGCGGCCATCGCTCAGGGAGAAGCGCATGGCGACGCTCTACGGACTTGGGGCCGCACCGCCAGCCTCGATCGCGTCCGGCGATGCCCCATAGGCGGCAAGGGCGCGCTTCATGATTTTCGCGATCTGCGGACGCCGCTCCAGGCACCGCGAGAGCGGCCCCGCCACCACGATGGACAGCGCTCGCCCCGATAGCGCCAGCGGCAGCGAGACGCCGGCGAGATCCGGGATGAACTCGGAATGGCTTTGGTGATAGCCGCGCTCCCGGGCGTTGTTCAGCTCGCTCTCGATGGTCTCGATGTCGATGGGCGTGGTGTCGGAATAGCGCTCGAAGGCCATTTTCCGGTAGACCGCCTGGCGGGCGTCCGGGGTGAGCTGCGCCAGGATGGCACGGCCCACGGAACTGGCATGGGCCGGCACCCGGTCGCCCACCTGCGCGTGGTAGCGCACCGCGTGCGTGGATTCCTGCACCTGCATGAACATGGCATAGACGCCGCTCAGCGCTGCGATGGCCGTGGTCTCGCCGGTCTCGCGGGCGATCTGCGCCACGATCTGATGGGCGGCCTCCGGCAGCGGCTCGGCGTCCGAGATCTTCTGCACCAGCGTCAGCCAGCGGGGCGTGGGGTAATAGCCCGCGCGCGGGCGGGGTTCGTAGAGATACCCGCGCTCCACCACTGTTCCCACCAGGTTGAACGTGCTGGAGCGCGGCCAGCCGAGATCGTCGGAAATCTCCGTCAGAGTCGCTGGCTTCTGGCGCTGGGAAAAATACTCCAGCAATTCCAGAACATTGGCTGCTTGCTTCACGCTCATTGTCGGCCCTGCCCGGCGGTCCCGTTCATCCCTATCCCACACCTGCCGTCCAATCTAGCGGGCCGACGGTGGGTCCGCGAGGCGCTTGACATAAAATTCCTGTACAGGTTTTATTTATTCCTGTGCAGGAAATTATGACCGACCCCTGAGGGCGGTGCCTGCCCATAAGAACAAGCAGTCTCAGGGAGGTTCATCATGCCGTCTCCTCGCACGAGGGCCGTATTGGTCCTTGCCACCTGCGCATGGCTCGGCCTCGGCCCGGCCGGTGCGGCCAATACCCCGGTCAAGATCGGCGTACTCGCCGACATGTCCGGCATCTTCTCAGACATCGGCGGTAAAGGCTCCCTCGAAGCCACCTTGATGGCGGTGGAGGACTTCAAGAAGCTTCCCGAGGCCAAGGGGGTGGATATCGAAGTGGTGTCCGCGGACGCCCTCAACAAGCCGGACATCTCCAGCGGCATCGCTCGCAAGTGGTTCGATTCCGAAGGGGTGGACGTCCTCGTCGATCTGCCGACCAGCGCCATCTCCCTCGCCATCGCCCCGCTGGTGAAGGAGAAGAACAAGGTGGCCCTGTTCACCGCCGCCGGCACTTCAGATTTGACCGGCAAAGCCTGCACGCCCAATTCCGTGCACTGGACCTACGACACCTGGGCGCTCGCCCACGGCACGGCCGACGCCATCACAAAGGGGGGCGGGAAGACCTGGTTCTTCCTCACGGTCGATTTCGCCCTCGGCCACTCGCTGGAGCGCGACGCGGCCGCAGTGATCACCGCCAATGGCGGGAAGGTGGTGGGCAATGTGCGCCATCCCACCGATACCAAGGACTTCTCCTCCTACCTGCTCCAGGCCCAGGCGTCGGGCGCGCAGGTGGTGGCACTCGCCAATGCCGGCGGCGACACCATCACAGCCATCAAGCAGGCATCCGAATTCGGCATCGTCGAGGGCGGGCAGAAGCTTGCGGGCATGCTGCTGTTCATTTCGGACATCCATTCCCTCGGCCTCAAGACGGCGCAGGGCCTGCAGCTCACCACAGCCTTCTACTGGGACCAGAACGACCAGAGCCGCGCGTTCGGCAAGCGCTTCGCGGACCGCAGCGGCGGCCGTTTCCCCTCCATGAACCAAGCCGGCGCCTATTCCGCCGTGCTCGCCTATCTCAAGGCCGTGGCGAAGACCGGGTCCGCCAAGGACGGCGCCGCGGTGGTGAAGGCCATGCGCGAGGCCGGAACGTTCGATGATCCGCTGTTCGGCCAGACCCATCTGCGCGCGGACGGCCGCGTGGTCCATCACATGATGCTGGTGCAGGTGAAGAAGCCCGCGGACTCCAAGGGGCCGTTCGACTATTACACCGTCCTCGCCACCATCCCTCCGGACCAGGCATTCCGTCCGCTGAAGGACAGCGACTGCCCGCTGGTGAAGAACTAGTCGCCATCACCGTCGCCCGACGTCGCCTCCGCGCGGTTTCCCCGCGCGGCGGAAGCGGCATGCGCCGCTCCACGGCCCGATTCCGTTTCCCGATCCCTGTCCAGGAGTGGACCCATGACCTCCACGGCCCCGGCCGCCCGCGAGCCCCTTGCCCGCTACGAGCATCTCTTCATCGACGGCGCGTGGGTGGCGCCGGAGGACGGCACGCTTGTGGAGAGCATCGATCCATCCACCGGGCGCCCCTGGGCGGTGGTGGCCTTCGGCGGCAAGCGCGACATCGACAAGGCGGTTGCCGCCGCACGCGCGGCGCTGTCCGGGCCGTGGGGACGAATGCCGGGCCATGAGCGGGCAGCGCTGCTGCGCCGGTTCGCCGACCTCTACAAAGCCAAGGCGCGCCACCTCGCCATCCTGGAGACGCGGGATTCCGGACGCGCCCTGCGCGATTCCCTTGCCGACATCGGCGGCCATTCCAACGCCTATCACTGGTGGGCCTCGCTCGCCGACAAGGCGTCCGGACGCACCATCCCGTTTGACGACAGCGTGCACGCCTTCACCTCCCGCGTGCCGGTGGGCGTGGTGGGTGCCATCACCCCCTGGAACGTCCCGCTCATGGCGGCGGCGTGGAAGCTCGGCCCGGCGCTCGCCGCCGGCTGCACACTGGTGCTGAAGCCGGCGGAGCACACCCCGGTCACGTCCTTGGAGCTCGGCCATCTGTTCCAGGAGGCGGGCTTCCCGCCGGGCGTCGTCAACATCGTGCCCGGCGACGGCAGGGACGGCGCGGGCGAATATCTCGTCGCCCATCCCGACGTGGACAAGATCGCCTTCACCGGCGAGGGCGCCACGGCCAAGGCCATCCTGCGCTCGGGCGCGGAGACCATGAAGCGCTTCACCTTCGAATTGGGGGGAAAGTCGCCCCACATCCTGTTTGCCGACGCCGATCTGGAACAAGCGCTCAACGCCGCCACCAATTCCGCCTGGACCCTGTGCGGCCAGAGCTGCGCCCTTGGCTCGCGGGTGCTGGTGCAGCGCCCGGTCTATGCGCGGGTGGTGGAGGAATTCGCGCGCCGCGCCAGCCGGGTGCGGGTGGGCGCGCCGCTCGACGAGGCGACGCATATGGGGCCGCAGGCCCATGCCGAGCAACTGGCCAAGACCCTGTCCTACATCGAGATCGGACGTGCCGAAGGCGCGGAACTCATCACCGGCGGCCACCGTCTCGCTGGCTCGGAGCATGCGGGCGGATATTTCGTCGAGCCGACGGTGTTCGCGGGCGTCACCAACGCCATGCGCATCGCCCGCGAGGAAATCTTCGGCCCGGTGGCCGCGCTCATCCCGTTCGACGACGAGGAGGAGGCGGTGGCCATCGCCAATGATACCGCCTACGGCCTCACGGCCGGCCTGTGGACCTCGGATGTGGGCCGTGCCCTCCGGGTGGCCAACCGCATCCGCGCGGGCATGGTGTGGGTGAACACCTATCGTTTCATCCGCTGGTCCACCCCCTATGGCGGCTTCAAGGCCAGTGGCTGGGGACGCGAGAACGGCATCGAGGCGCTGGACAGCTACCTCGAGACCCGCACCACCATCATCAGCACGACCGGGCGCTTCCCCGACGCCTATGCCAACTGACCCCCCGATCCAGCCAAGGACACAAGCCATGCGTCTCGCCAACAAGCTCGCCGTCATCACCGCCGCCGCCTCCGGCATGGGCCGCGCCGGCGTCGACCTCTTCCTCAGGGAAGGGGCGCGGGTGGTCGCGGTGGACATCAATGAAACCGCCCTCGCCGCGCTCAAGGCGGAGATGGCGGACAAGGGTCACGCCATCGAGACCATCGTCGCCGACCTCTCCCGCCCGCAGGAGGTGAAGCGCGCCATCGCCGACGCCGCGGGCCTGCTCGGCGGCATCGACCTCCTCTGGGCGCATGCGGGGACACCGGGACCGGCCGGCGTGGAGAATCTCGACCTCGCCGCCTACGACCAGGCCATCGCGCTCAATGTCACATCGGCCACCTTGTCGGCGGGAGAGGCCATCGGCCACATGCGCCAGCGGGGCGGCGGCTCGATCGTGTTCACGGCCTCGGTGTCGGGGCTGGTGGGCTCCATGTTCAGCCCGGTCTATTCCGCGGCGAAGTTTGCGGTGGTGGGCCTCACCAAGTCCCTCGCCCAGCGCTTCGCGGCGGACGGCGTGCGGGTGAACGTGGTGTGCCCAGGCCTTGCCGACACGCCCATGAAGCTCGGCTTCACCGGCCGCTCCGGCGACCCCGTGGAAGCAGCGGCCAACCAGGAGCGGATGCTGGCCGCCGTGCCCATGGGCCGGCTCTGCAAGGCGGAGGAAGTCGCCCATGCGGTGCTCTGGCTCGCCTCCGACGATGCCTCCTTCGTCACCGGCGTCGCGCTCCCGGTGGATGGCGGCTTCACCGCCCGCTGACGGCCGGCGCGCATCCAAAGCCCTTCAGGAAGGACGCCCATGGCCGGACCGCTTCACCAGATCAAGGTGCTCGACCTCAGCACGGTCATCGCCGGCCCCTATGCGGGGCACATCCTGGGCGACCTGGGGGCGGAGGTCATCAAGATCGAGGCGCCCGGCGGCGACATCATGCGTGCCGCCGGGCCCGCCCGCTCGCCGGGCATGGGCGCCGCCTTCCTGAACTGCAACCACGGCAAGGCAATCCGCCCGCTCGACATGAAGGTCCCGCACCAGCGGGAAGAGTTCATGGCCCTGGTGGCCCAGGCCGACGTGGTGCTGCTCAACATGCGCATGGCCGCGGCTCGCCGGCTGGGCCTCGACCCCGAGACGCTCAGGGCCGCCAATCCGCGCCTCGTCTCCTGCATCATCGTCGGCTACGGGCAGGACGGCCCCTATCGCGACCGACCGGCCTATGATGACGTGATCCAGGCCGAGGCGGGATGGGCCGAACTCCACGCCCGCGCCGGTGACGCGCCGCGCTATGCGCCCACCATTGTCGCGGACAAGATCACCGCGCTCTATGCCGTGGCAGCCATCACCGCCGCCCTCGCCGCCCGAGCCGTCTCCGGTGAAGGGGCGACGGTGGAAATCCCCATGTTCGAGGTCATGGCCTCGTTCCTCGCGGTGGAACATCTGGCGGGCCTGACTTTCGTGCCTCCGCTCGGCGGCAGCGGCTATGCCCGTGTGCTCTCGCCTCACCGCCGGCCCTATGCCACGGCGGACGGACATATGTGCGTGATGCCCTATAGCGGCCGGCACTGGCAGGCCTTCTTCTCCGCACTCGGGCGCGAGGACTGGGCGAACGACCCGGATCTGCAATCGGACGCCGCGCGCTCGGCCATGGTGGGCGCGCTCTATGCGCGCCTCGACGCCTGCCTGCCCCAGCGCACCACGGCAGACTGGCTGGAGATGCTGCGCGCCCTCGACATTCCCTGCGCGCCGGTGAACAGCCTGGACACGCTGCTGGACGACCCGCACCTGCAGGCAGTCGGCCTGTTCGAGACGACGGACCACCCCACGGAAGGCCGGATTCTGCGGGTGCGCTCGCCGTTGCGCTTCAGTTGAAGCCGGCGACGAAGGCCGAGATGACGGCACAGTTCGTCACCGATGCCCTCATCATGGCGATCCGGCGCCATCGCAAGCGGACATCTGACCGGGTGCCACCGAGCCTGTCGCACGATGCTGCGCCCACTTCACCACCGAAGAGACCGCAACCCCGAACCGGGCCGCAACCGCGCGGCTCGTCTCGCCAGAGAGAACCGCTGCAACACCGCGCTCACGCAGATCCGTCGAGAGAGGTCGGACCATCAGATGCTGGCCTTCGCCCAGCCAGCATCGTGAATCACAACTTCCCGAAAACTGGAATCCCGTCGATTCAATCAAACGCGGAAATGCTCTAGGTTTCTTCCCGTGAGAATAATCGGCTCATGGAGACAAATTTATCGCAGGGGCTTCGTTGAGTTCAGGAACTGAACTACCGCCTCAGGCAACGGACGCTTGATCCCGTTTCGGATGCGATACGTCCTTAGCAACTGATCGAGGCGCGCTTGCGCGGCCCCGACGCTCACATTGAAGCGTTCGGCCAACTCGATGCTCGTCGTGTCAAGAGACATGTTGGCCAGATCGTAGGGCATAAGGAATGCGCCCGCGAACGTGTCGGCCTGAAGCTCGTCAGTCCGGACGTTGGACACCATCTCGTGTTTTCGGTGAGCGAGAGGGCCACGCAGGCGCTTCCGCTGATGCCCGAGCGCTGCGTGCCCCAGTTCATGCGCCAACGTGAAACGAGAACGGGGTACCCCGAGGTTCGCCGAGCGGAACACCGCTTCGCGCACGGCGAGGATGCCGGTTTCCGGATCGAATGAAGCTTCATCCTCAAGATAAGGGTCCCTCAAATATTCTTTGATGAGGCCCTTATTCTTCGCCTTAAAGATGCAAGTTATGAGGTCGGGATTCTTCTGGGTCTCGATGCCGAGCGATTTGCGCAACCCGAGCGCGCGCTTGTCGATCTCATCATCAGACAGAAACGCCACGGCGATGCTCCTCAAACGAAGCTAGACCCTGACAATTGGACGCGCCAGGGAATGGCGGCCCGTTTACCTCGGGCCTCAGTACGCCGGAACACCAACACAACGCTCATATGCAAACCTGTGAGGACACCATGCCCTCACAGGCTTCCTTTCCTTACTTCGGCGGCTGCGCCAACCTTTGGCTGCCAATGAGCCAGACTATGGCGTCAAATGCTCAACCTTTGGGTGGCACGACACGCCCCCCCCCTCGCCCCCTCAGCTGCAGCCCGTCGTGCTCCCGCAGGTGTCGCATTTCATGCAGGTGCCGTTGCGGACCAGGGTGAAGTTCATGCATTCGGGGCAGGCTTCGCCTTCATAGCCGCGGGCGCGCGCTTCGGCGCGGCGTTCGGCCTTGCGGGCGGCGGCGCCCCAGGGGAGCGCCTTGTCCAGCAGGGTCTCGGCGGCGGCTTCCAGCTCCTCCACCTCGCCGAGCGCGGCCTCGTCCTCTTCCGGCTGGGCCTTGAGGGCGGTGGCCCCGTCGGTGCGCCGCAGGAGGGTGACATTGTCGGCGGCGCTCGCGCGCGGCTCGCCGGAGGAGGCGACGAGGTTCACCGTCTTGCCGCGCACCAGGCCCTTGGAGACGATGCGCGAGGCGGCGGGCGCCTTGCCCTCCTCCACGCCCTTGCCGAGCGCGTCGAAGCCGGTATCGGCCGGGTCCACATGGCCGAGATCGTTGCGCGAGAGGTACGAGACCGCGAGTTCCCGGAACACATAGTCCAGGATCGAGGTCGCGTATTTGATGGTGTCGTTGCCCTGCACGGGGCCAGCCGGCTCGAAGCGGGTGAAGGTGAAGGCATCCACATATTCCTCGAGCGGCACGCCGTACTGCAGGCCGAGCGAGATGGCGATGGCGAAATTGTTCAAGAGCGAGCGCAGCGCCGCGCCCTCTTTGTGCATGTCGATGAAGATTTCGCCGATGCGCCCGTCATCATATTCGCCGGTGCGCAGATAGACCTTGTGGCCGCCCACCACCGCCTTCTGGGTATAGCCCTTGCGGCGGTCGGGCATCTTCTCGCGCTCGCGCACGCGGTGCTCGACGATGCGCTCCACCACGCGCTCGACGATCTTCTCGGTCACCGCCGCGGTGCGGGCGGCGGCGGGCTGGGCCACCAGGGCCTCCACCGCATCCTCCTCGTCCTCCGCGTCGGAGACGAGCTGGGCGTTGAGCGGCTGGGAGAGCTTGGAGCCGTCGCGATAGAGCGCGTTGGCCTTCAGCGCGAGGCGCCAGGACAGGAGATAGGCGGACTTGCAGTCCTCCACCGTCGCGTCGTTCGGCATGTTGATGGTCTTGGAGATGGCGCCCGAAATGAAGGGCTGCGCCGCCGCCATCATGTGGATGTGGCTTTCCACCGAGAGGAAGCGCTTGCCGATGCGCCCGCAGGGCGAGGCGCAGTCGAACACCGGCAGATGCTCGGCCTTGAGGAAGGGCGCGCCTTCCAGGGTCATGGCGCCGCACACATGCACGTTGGCGGCGTCGATCTCGGCCTTGGAGAAGCCGAGATGGGCGAGCAGGTCGAACTTCGGATCGGCCAATTGGGCGGCGGAGACGCCGAGCGTCTTCACCAGGAAGTCCTCGCCGAAGGTCCAGCGGTTGAAGGCGAACTTGATGTCGAAGGCGCTCTTCACCGCGCCTTCCGCCTTCTGGATCGCCGCCTCGTCAAAGCCCTTGGCCTTGAGCGTCGAATGGTTGATGCCGGGGGCCTGGGCGAGCGAGCCGTGGCCCACCGCATAGGCCTCGATCTCGGCGATCTGCGCTTCCCCGTAGCCGAGCGCGCGCAGCGCCTCGGGCACGGCGCGGTTGATGATCTTGAAATAGCCGCCGCCGGCCAGCTTCTTGAACTTCACCAGCGCGAAGTCGGGCTCGATGCCGGTGGTGTCGCAATCCATGACGAGGCCGATGGTGCCCGTGGGGGCGATCACCGAGACCTGGGCATTGCGATAGCCATGGGCCTTGCCGCCCTCCAGCGCCTTGTCCCACGCGCTCTTGGCATGGGCCGCGAGGCGCGCATCCTTCAGCGAGGCATGGTCGAGCGGCACGGGAGCCACCGAAAGGCCATCATAGCCCGCCGCCTCGCCATACGCCGCGCGGCGGTGGTTGCGGATGACGCGCAGCATCGCGTCCGCATTCTTGTCGTACTGCGGGAAGGTGCCCAGTTCCTTCGCCATTTCGGCGGAGGTGGCATAGCAGATGCCGGTCATGACCGAGGAGATGGCGCCGCAGATGGCGCGGCCTTCCGCCGAGTCATAGGGAATGCCCGACGACATGAGCAGCCCGCCGATATTGGCATAGCCGAGGCCCAGCGTGCGGTACTGGTAGGAGAGTTCGGCGATCTGGCGCGAGGGGAATTGCGCCATGAGCACGGAGATTTCCAGCACCACGGTCCACAGCCGCACCGCATGCTCGAAGCTCTCGACATCGAACCGCTTCTCGGCGTCGCGGAACTGCAGCAGGTTCAGCGAGGCAAGATTGCAGGCCGTGTCGTCGAGGAACATATATTCCGAGCACGGATTGGAGGCGCGGATCTCGCCGCCCGCCGGGCAGGTGTGCCAGTCATTGACGGTGGTGTGGAACTGGATGCCGGGATCTGCGCAGTGCCACGCGGCCGAGCCGATCTTCTCCCACAAATCGCGGGCCTTGACGGTCTTGTGGACCTTGCCGTCGATGCGGCGGATCAGGTTCCAGTCGGCATCCGCCTCCACCGCGCGCAGAAAGTCGTCGGTGACGCGCACGGAATTGTTGGAATTCTGGCCGGCCACCGTGATGTAGGCCTCGCCGTCCCAATCGGTGTCGTAAATGGCGATGTCGATGTCGCTATAGCCCTGGCGGCCATACTGGATGACGCGGCGGATGGCGGAATCCACCACGCCCGCCTTGCGGGCGGCCTTGATCTCGCGCTTGAGCGCCGGGTTCTTCTCCGGCTCGAAGCAGCTATCGCCCTCGCCCTCGCAATTCACGCAGGCCTTGAGCACGGCTTTGAGATGCTTGGCATTGATGCGCGAGCCGGTGACGAGGGAGGCGACCTTCTGCTCCTCGGTCACCTTCCAGTCCACATAGGCCTCGATATCGGGATGGTCCGCGTCCACCACCACCATCTTGGCGGCGCGGCGCGTGGTGCCGCCCGACTTGATGGCGCCCGCCGCGCGGTCGCCGATCTTCAGGAAGCTCATGAGGCCGGAGGAGCGCCCGCCGCCGGAGAGCTTCTCGCCCTCGCCGCGCAGCGAGGAGAAATTGGAGCCGGTGCCCGAGCCGTATTTGAACAGGCGCGCCTCGCGCACCCACAGATCCATGATGCCGCCCTCGTTCACGAGGTCGTCGGCCACCGACTGGATGAAGCAGGCGTGGGGCTGGGGATGCTCATAGGCGGAGGCCGACGCGGTCAGCTCGCCGGTCTTGTAGTCCACATAGAAATGGCCCTGGCCCGGCCCGTCGATGCCATAGGCCCAGTGCAGGCCGGTATTGAACCATTGCGGGGAATTGGGCGCGACCATCTGCATGGCGAGCATGTAGCGGTGCTCGTCGAAGAAGGCCTGCGCGTCGTCCTCGGTGTCGAAATAGCCGCCCTTCCAGCCCCAATAGGTCCAGGTTCCGGCCAGCCGGTCGAACACCTGCTTGGCGGAGATTTCGCCGCCGAACCGCTCCTCCTTGGGCAGGCTCGCGAGCGCGGCCTCGTCGGCGACCGAGCGCCACAGGAAGGAGGGGACGGCATTCTCCTCCACCTTCTTGAGGCGCGCGGGCACGCCGGCGCGGCGGAAATACTTCTGCGCGAGAATGTCGCTCGCCACCTGCGAGAAGTGGGCGGGCACCTCGATGCCCTCCTGGCGGAACACCACCGAGCCGTCAGGATTGCGGATCTCGCTCACCGTCTCGCGAAACGCGATGGCGGCGTAAGGCGACTGACCGGCCGTGGTGTAGCGGCGTTCGACGCGCATGTTCCGAAACTCCTGGTGCCCCAGCGGGGCGATGCTGGCTCAAAGGGTGGCAGCCGCGACACAACGCGACGGGTGCGACGGCGCGCGCCGCCCCGGGACCTGGGCTGCTGTGTTTGGGGACGGACGCGGGCGCGCCCGGTCTTGAAAACCGGATGTTGCCCGCCGCCGAGGACCGAACGCTAGTGTGAGTCTGGCACCGGCGTCAAACACAGATTTGGGGGCCACTTGGCCTCTTGCCTACTACATATGGTGGCGCCCACCGTCTTAATAAAGGGTGAACGGCGTTGGCGGGGAAGGGATTTCCGATCCTTCAATGGCTTGTGCGAACCTGTCCCGGCTAAGGGAGGTTATGCACGTCATCCACAGTTTGGACGCACAGGCGTTTGCGGGCGCATTCCGGGCTTGACGGGGGTCGGCGATTCGCACCCTCACCGCCGCGCGAACAGCTTCTCCACGTCGGCGAGCGAGAGTGAGATGAAGGTGGGGCGGCCGTGGTTGCATTCGCCCGCATTGGGGGTCGCTTCCATCTCGCGCAGCAACGCGTTCATTTCCTCCACCCGCAGGCGCCGGCCGGCGCGCACCGAGCCGTGGCAGGCCATGGTGGCCGCCACATGCAGGAGGCGGCGCTCCAAGGGCAAGGCATCGTCCCATTCGGCCGCATGCTCGGCCACGTCGCGCACCAGCTTGGTGACGTCCGCATCCTTCAGGAGCGCCGGCACCTCGCGCACCAGCACGGCGCCGTGCCCGAACGGCTCCAGGACGAGGCCGAGCGTGGCGAGATCGGCGGCGCGCTCCAGCAGGCGGTCCGCCTCGGCGGGGTCGAGATCCACCACGGCGGGCACGAGCAGGCCCTGGCGCGCGATGCCGTCGCGGGCGAGCGCGGCCTTCAATTTCTCATAGACGAGCCGCTCATGGGCGGCGTGCTGGTCCACCAGCACCACCCCATCCCGCGTCTGGGCGAGGATATAGGTCTCGTGCAATTGCGCGCGGGCGGCGCCCAGCGGGCGGTCGAGATCCACCGCGCTCGGCGGCGCCTCCCCGGCCCGCGCGTCGGCGGAGGGCGCGCCGAGATCGAAGCGGGCCTGCGCGGCGGGGGCAAAGTCGGCCTCCGCGCTCTCCTGGAGACCGGGGGCCTCCAGCCCCAGCGGGCGGGCGGGCGAGGCGCGCCAGTCATAGGGGGCGGCGGGCCGCGCCTCCGCCGCGCGGAAGCCGCCGCCGGAGGGCGGGGCCGCGAAGGGGATGGCCCCCTCCGGCCGCGCCAAAGCGACGAGCCGCTCAGTGATGGAGGCGGCGGTGCGCGGCGCGCGTTCGGCCAAGGTGTCGGAGAGGGTGCGCACAAGGAGCGCGCGCACATTGCCGCCGTCGCGGAAGCGCACCTCGGTCTTGGCGGGGTGCACATTCACGTCCACCTCGCGCGGGTCCATGGCGATGAAGAGAGCCAGCAGCGGGTGCCGGTCGGAGGGCAAGAGGTCCGCATAGGCGGCGCGGATGGCGCCGATGAGCAGCTTGTCGCGCACCGGGCGGCCGTTCACGAACAGATATTGGGAGAGGGAATTGGCCTTGGAAAAGGTGGGCAGGCCGGCGAGCCCCGTGAGCCGCACCCCGCCGCGCTCGCCCTCCACCGGCACGAGATTGCGCCCCGCCTCCGCCCCCAGCACGTCCGCGATGCGCCGCGCGCGGCCCTCGGGGCTTGCATCCTGCGCACGATAGGTGACCGGCCCGCGTTCCTCATGGACGAGGGTGAAGGCGATGTCGGGCCGCGCCAGCGCGAGGCGGCGCACCACCTCCAGCGCCGCCATGCCCTCGGCCCGGTCGGATTTTAAAAATTTCAGCCGCGCCGGGGTGGCGAAGAAGAGATCGCGCACCTCCACCCGCGTGCCGCCCGAAAGTGCGGCGGGGCGCGGGGGCATGAGCGTGCCGCCCTCCACGCGGATCTCGAAGGCATGGTCCGCCCCGCGCGGCCGGCTGGTGATGGAAAGGCGCGCCACCGCGCCGATGGAGGGCAGCGCCTCGCCCCGAAAGCCCAGCGTGGAAATGGCGAGCAGGTCCTCGTCCGGCAGCTTGGAAGTGGCGTGGCGCTCCACGGCGAGGGCGAGATCCTCCGGCCCCATGCCGCCGCCATCGTCGGAGACGCGGATCAGCCGCCGCCCGCCGCCATCCACCACCACTTCCACGGCGCGCGCGCCGGCATCGATGGCATTCTCCACCAATTCCTTCACCACGGCCGCCGGCCGCTCCACCACCTCGCCGGCGGCGATGCGGTCGATGAGCACGGGCGGCAGGCGGCGAATGGGCATGGGGTGCGACTCAAGGGACGGACGCGGCGAGTATAGGGGGCGCGGCGGGCGAGGGGCAGCGGGTGGGGCGCCCCGGATGGTCAGCGGGCGTCACACGCGAAGGTTGGCGCAAGCCACATCCGTTCCACCCCGGCTTCCCCCTCCCCAGCACCGAAGTCGGATGTTTCCGACTTCGGCACGATGCCGAACCGAACGCGGCAACAGCCACGTTCGGGCGGGAGAGGGTTGGGAGGGGGAAACCGGAGCGCAGTAACGAAAGCCGACCTCACCAGAATTTAACATGTTGGCCATCGGCCAAAGCTTCCCAGCCTGCTTGTTGCGTCACGAAACGCCAACCCCTTAAGGCGGCTCGCCTCAGATATCTGTTTCTATATCGATGTCCGCGTCGAGGACTGCGTTTTCTACATACGATCCAAGAAGCACCCGCAACTCATCGTAAACGTCATCATTCGGGTCACCAGTTCCTAATGTCAGAACGAAGACGACTTCCAGGGCAGGAACTTCTTCTGCGGTGTTGTAGCCGTGCAAGTAGAGATCGCGCGTAAACGTCCTTGCATAGATACGAAGGGCGTCGCCGTCGAAGGCCACGCCTTTAAAGGTGCGGGCATGTTGCCGTACGGGGCTCCATTTGTGGTCCTGACTGCGAGCTTGCTCTTCGGTCAGGCGACCAGTGTCGAGCGCCCCGAGCAGATTGAATGCCTTGCCTGCCCGTCTTCCCTGCAAGGCAGTCTCGACCCGTGCGCCAAAATAGTTTGGGCCGCCGAATTCGGTGGCCAGAGGGTGGGGATTGAGCACGGCGGTCAGCTTGCCATGGCCCCGCAGCTTTCCCCCCTTGCGCAGAGAAGGAGGGATCGGAAGTTCCCAATAGTACGCTGCGCCAGGTCGCAGGCTCGCTGTCCACTGCATAGTGACAACGCCCAGGGGGCACTCCCAGGGTAAAGTCTCGCCCGGTGAACCAAAGCCAATCGCCGCGTCATATCCGGCCCCTTCCGCACGGTGCAGGAGAAGGCCTTTGACCAAATCAGGGGTTGGCTCTCTCAGTCGATGCATGGCATGTGCCGCCAGCGGCGAGGTGAGAGCTGCGGCGAAGCTCGAACCGCTGGTTACAAGGCCACCCAAAACACGCACGTTAGAGAAATGCGATAGCTCAGGCTTGAGCATGCTGGAAGGGCCAGGTCCGTTAAGGCTGACCGCGCAAGGACCGGCCGGTCCCCCGTTGATATCGTGTGCGCGGCCGCCAATCGTTATCGCAGCCTCGCAATCGGCGGGGGGTTTAATAAGGTCGCCGGGCTTGTTACCGACCGAGATAATCGGCAGCACTTTATGTTTCCGTGCGAGAGACGCCAGCCCGTGGCCCAGATAACTCACAGCCTCTGGATCGCATGATCCGGGCTGGTTGAAGGAAAAATTCCAAACCTTGGTATCAGGGTTGGCGGCCATAACAAGATCGAGATAGGCTAGCAGCCCCTGGGGATCCAGTAGCGACCGAGAGCCTCTCTTGGGGACCGCTTGAACCGTCCCGACTCGGCAGTACAGGCTCGGCAGGGACAGGTTGTTGTTCCAGTCGTGACCTTGGACGATGAGAGAGGTGACGCGGTTGCCGTGCTGGCTATCCGCTTCCGCATTTGGGACGAATGGAGGAGCGGACCAGACTTCCGCAGGCTTGTACGAGCGGGCCGTTAAGCCTCCATCTACTACACCGACCACCGGCAACAGTGACATACTCCGTGGCAACGGGCGCATTGGCTCATTGCCATCGCCGGGGGCGGTAGAACTAATCGGTTGCACAGGCTCAAGACGGAAGACTGTTCCAGAGGCGGCCAATTGTACCAGGGCCGTCTTTGACGGTGCGATCAGTGTGGTGACTGCACGCCTCGTTTGCCTGTAGGCGCGTAAAGCCACGTTCAAGCGGTCTTGGCCTGCGGCAAGTCGCACGCTCCGTTGCATCCCCACGGGAAGGGTCGCCGGATTCTGCGCCATTTCGCCGAGCAGAGGAGGAGCGGGAGCTATGACGCCGTCACGAAGTGTCTCCAGTCGGTCAAGAAGCTCCTCACCGGCTTCGTCATCGTGCAGGGGCATGAGCCATGCGAGGAAAGCGCGCCCGCCCGTTACCTTCGGTGCATCCGCCCAGATCTGGTCGATGTCTCTTAGCCCCATTGCGTCGTCACTTTCGAAGAAGCGAACTGACTTCACGCGGGAGATATCGACCTTATCTGCGACGCGCTGGGCGTCTGCGGCGGCAGCGGCAAGCGTCTTTAGGTCCGCAGACTTGGCCTCGACCAGATAGCCGGAACGAAAGGGGGCAAGAAGGCGCGCGCCTCGGTCGGCGCAAAACAAATCCTTGGGCGTATAGCTGGTGGCCAGAGAATCTTCGAACATCGCAACATACAGAAGCACCCGTCCGTTGAATTGAGGACGGTCCTTGGCGGCTGCGGACAAATTGCGGAGTTCCGATTGCAGCTTGACGCGCTGCGCTACCAGTCGGGATGCTTGAATAGAACCTACGTTCTTACCTCCGCCGCTGACGCGTTCTGGGCGCGGATCCTTGGTGAATTTAAGGACTGGGTTGAGGAGCGGGCGAGGAGTTTCACTCGGCATGGCTACCCTCTTGTGCGGTCAAGTAGCGGTGGACCATCTGACGACTTACACCGACCACCTTCGCGACGTCGGTTACAGTAAGTCCGGCCTGATCCCTCAGCCTGAGCGCAAGTCGGCGGCGGTCGTCGAGAGTGAGTTCGGCATCATCGACGAGGTCAGGCGCACCCGCCTTGGAACTGATGACCGCGTTGAGGATTTGAGGCATAGGCGGGAATGCCCCATCAAGGATGGCTCGCCGACGGGCCGCGAGCGCGATGTTCTCAATGTCAGCTCCGCTTAAGTTTTCTGAAAGCACCGCTAGGAGTTTAGCGTCGCCGCTTCGGTTAGCCTGCCCTTCGAACAGGAATTGCGTCCACATAGCCGCGCGCACGTCAGCGTCCGGCATCTTGAGTTCTACCTTATACGGGAAGCGTCTCCAGATTGCTGGGTCCAGCAGGTGAGGATGATTCGTGGCACCGATCACCACGACATCGTCCTGAAGGGAATCGAGACCTTGGAGTACGGTGTTTACGACGCGCTTAAGTTCACCCAGTTCGTGGCGATCGTCCCGCACCTTTGCGATGGCGTCCATCTCGTCGAGGAACAGCACGCCGCGCTTCGGAATGAATTCGAAAACCCCTCGTATATTTTTGGCGGTTTCGCCGAGGCGCGACGAGATGAGCGAGTCCAACCGAACGATATATATCGGCCGCCGAAGTTGAGCAGCCAAATGGCCCGCGAGCAACGTTTTGCCGCTGCCCGGGGGGCCATGCATCAATAGGCCCAGGCGGGCCGCGACACCCTTCCTGGAGAGCAATTCGATATTGCGCGCATCTTCGAGGAAGCGGGCGACAGCACGTCCCTCTTGTTCACCGAGCAGAACGGGCGTCGTAGGCCACTGACCTTCTTCGATCAAGGGAAGGCGCGAGCCGGCGTCTCTTGGCAAGGCTTCGCTGTATCCGCTTGTTTGGAGCGGCACCGCCCGTTGGCGGAGAAGGCTTTGAATGGCCTTCGCGCCTTCTGTGTCGCCACTCTCTGCCATTGCGCGCGCGAGACGCGCCCCAGTCCGACGCAGCCGCGTATAGTCCGCTGCCATAGCGGCATCGAGGAGTTCGAGAAGTGCAGAACTGTCAACCATCATGCAGTGAAATGCACACTTTACGAACCCTATGTCAACCACAAACCGAAATATGTAAACTTTTCACTTAGCGGCTGCCACCAAAGAGACAGCGGCTCCGTCTCAACCCGGAACCGCCCTCCCCCTCACGTCGCCAACGGCTTCAGCCCCGCCTCGATCTGCGCACGCCGTCCCTCCAAAAACGGCGGCAAAGCCAGCTTTTCGCCCAGGGTCTCCAGGGGCTCGTCGGCCGCAAAGCCCGGCTCGTCCGTGGCCAGTTCAAACAGGATGCCGTTGGGCTCGCGGAAATAGAGGCTGCGGAAATAGAAGCGGTCCACGGGGCCGGAGGACGGCACGCGCAGCGCGTCGAGGCGCTGCGCCCAGGCGTCGTAGTCCGCGAAGGTGGGCACGCGGAAGGCGACGTGATGCACCCCGCCCGCGCCCTGGCCCGCCGGGGGCAGGCCCGGCTCCACGCGCACATGAAGCTCGGCGGCGGGGCCGCCCTCGCCCATCTCGAACACATGCACCGCGACGCCGTCCTGCTCATAGGCGCGGGCCTTGCGCATGTTCATGAGGAGGGTGAGCACCGCCTCGGTCGGCGCGAGGTCCGGCACGGAGAGGGTGATGGGGCCAAGGCCCCTGATCTGGTGTTCGGCCGGCACGGGGCTCTTTTCCCAGGGCACGCCCGGCCCCTGGCCGCCATCCACCACGAGGGAGAGGCGCTGGCCTTCCTTGTCCTCGAAATCCAGCACCGCGCGGCCGTCCCGCTCCAGGATGGGGTCGGCGGAAACGCCTTCGTCCTTGAGGCGCGCGGCCCAATAAGCGAGGGCCGCGTCATCGCGCACCCGCAGGGCGGTGCGGGCGATGGAATGGGTGCCGCGCCGCTCGCGCGCCGCCGGCCAGTCGAAGAAGGTGAGGTCCGTGCCGGGGCTGCCGCGCCCGTCCGCATAGAAGAGGTGATAGGCGGAGGTGTCATCCTGGTTCACCGTCTTCTTCACGAGGCGCATGCCCAGCGTGCGCGTGTAGAAGTGGTGGTTATAGGGGGCGTCCGCCGAGATGGCGGTGAGGTGGTGGATGCCCGTGAGGGTCAGGGGGTCGGCCATGATGGGTCTCCTGCGGCACCTTTATGCCGGTCGCGGCCTGCGCCGCCGAAATCGCGGTCCGCGCGGGGCGCGGCCTTCGGGGACTTACTTAAGGCATGCACCGGCGCCCTGCGACGGCCCCGCCCGCAAGGCGGGATTGCAGCCACGCAAGAAAGACCGTGCCGCCCCTTTTCTCCCGCGCGCCAAAGCCATATGAGCGGGGGATGCTCTCCCGCTCCCTGCCGGCTGTGCCGGCTCCCTGGTCCCCGCCATGTCCTATGCCGTGAAGGAAATGTTCAAGACGCTCCAGGGCGAAGGCGCCCAGGCGGGGCGCGCGGCGGTGTTCTGCCGGTTCGCGGGCTGCAATTTGTGGTCCGGCCGGGAGGAGGACCGCGCGGGCGCGGTCTGCACCTTCTGCGACACGGACTTCGTGGGGATGGACGGAGACGGCGGCGGGCGCTTCGCGGACCCGCAGGCCCTGGCGGAGGCTTTGGCGCGGGTCTGGGGGCCGGACGCGGCACGGCGCTTCGTGGTCTTCACGGGCGGCGAGCCGCTGCTCCAGATCGACGCGGACCTGGTGCGGGCGGTCCATGCGGCGGGGTTCGAGATCGCCATCGAGACCAACGGCACGCAGATCCCGCCGGAGGGCATCGACTGGATCTGCGTCAGCCCCAAGGCGGGGGCGGACCTGGTGCTGAAAGCCGGGCATGAACTGAAGCAGGTCTATCCCCAGGCCGGCCTTGGCCCGGAGGCGGTGGCGGGCCTCGCCTTCGCCCATTTCTACCTCCAGCCCATGGACGGCCCGGCGCGCATCGCCAACACGCAGGCCGCGGTCGCCTATTGCCTCGACCATCCCCAATGGCGTCTCTCGGTGCAGACCCATAAGATGATCGGAATACCCTAAAGGACGCCCCCCGTGCGGATCACCCAGGCCTTCACTTTCGAGGCGGCGCATCGCCTGCCCCACGTGCCCCAGACGCACAAATGCTTCCGCATGCACGGCCATTCCTACCGGGTGGAACTGGTGCTGGAGGGGCCGGTGGATGCCCATACCGGCTTCGTCGCCGACTTCTTCGACGTTGAGGCGGCCTTCGGCCCCCTGCTCCAGCAGCTCGACCATCATTGCCTGAACGAGATCGAAGGGCTGGCCAACCCGACCGCCGAGCATATCGCGATCTGGATCTGGCAGCGGGCCAAGCCCCTCCTGCCCCCGCTCGCGCTCGTGCGGGTGTTCGAGACCCCCCTCTCCTGGGCGGAATATGACGGGCGCTGAGGCGCGATTTTCGGCGGAAAACGCGCGCGCGTATCACCGCGCGCGCAAAGGGGGATTTTCCGGGAATAAGGCGTGAAGACCGGCGCGTATCGTCGTCTGCGCGCGCTGTTCTTTCAGCCTTTCGCGGCGAAGGCGGCAAACGCCTGGAGCTGGGTGCGCAGGAAATCGCGCGTCCCCTCGTCCGCCAGGACGCCGTCCTCCCCCACCTTCTTGTGCGCCGCGCCCACCATCACCTCGGGCACATTCATCACCCGAACATCCAGGCCCACCAGGATCTGGCGCAGGTGATACTGCATGCGCGCACCCCCCAGATTCCCCATGGAGGCGGACTGGATGAGGAGCGGTTTTCCCTTTAAAGGCATGGGCTTGAGGCGGGAGACCCAGTCGATGGCATTCTTCAGGCCGCCGGGCACCGAGTAATTATATTCCGGCGAGACCACCACGATCCCATCCGCCTGCGCGATCTCCTCCCCGAGCGCCACCACCGCCTCGGGCAGGCCCGCGCTCTCGATGTCGCCGCTATAAACGGGCAGGTCCGCCACCGAGGGCAGAAGCTCGATCGTCACCCCCTCCGGCGCCAGCCCCTGAAGCGCCCGCGCCAAGGCGGCATTGTAGGATCCCTTGCGGACACTGCCGACCCACACCACCCATTTCATGTCGGTTCTCCTGCTTTTTCCGTGCGTTAGATCCTTTGGCCCTTGGCGCGGCCCGGCAAATCATCGCATCCTGCCAGGGTCAGCAATACGGGGGCCGGCATGGAGAGCACACTCAATCTGGTGGTCACGCAATTCGTCACCCTCTGGGCGGTGCTCGAACCCATCAGCCACCTGTCGCTCTTCCTCGCCTTCACCTCCGAAATGACCCCGAAACAGCGCCACAAGGCGGCGCTGCTGGCCTGCTTCTTCGCTTTCATCATCCTGGTCTTCTTCATGCTCCTCGGCCGCGCGCTCCTGGATGCAATGGAGATATCCGAGCTTTCGTTCCGCATCGCCGGCGGGCTGGTGCTGTTCATGTACGCCACCAGCATGCTGTTCTCGGAGGCGCCCACCATGAAGGCGCTGGAGGTGGATTCCGACAAGCACGTCACCTCGCTCGCGGTCTATCCCCTTGCGATTCCAGTCATTGCCGGCCCCGGCGCGATCCTGACCGTGGTCATCCTCTCCGACAATGACCGCCATGTTTTCTCCGAGCAGATGGTCACGATCGGCGTGCTCGGGGTGCTGATGCTGATCCTGATGGTGCTGTTCTGGCTCGGCGACTATGTGGTGAAGATCATCGGGAGTTCGGGCGCGAACCTGATCCGCCGGATCATGGGCCTGGTGCTCGCCGCCCTCTCGGTGGACATCGTGCTGACCGCCGTCGCCAAATGGCTGAGCCTGCCGCCGATTTAAAGACCGGCCGGCGGGCGCCTCACTCGGAATAGCGTTCCTCGGCCCAGGGGTCGCCGCGCTCGTGATAGCCGCGCACTTCCCAGAAGCCGAGCTGATCCTCGGCGAGAAAGGTGATGCGCTTCAGCCACTTGGCGCTCTTCCAGAAATACAGGTGCGGCACCACCAGCCGCACCGGCCCGCCATGGGCGGTGGAGAGCGGCGCCTCCTCCCAGGAATGGGCGATGATGGCGTCTTCCGCCGCGAAATCCATCAGCGGGACATTGGTGGTGTAGCCGTCATAGGATTCCAGCGTCACGAACCGCGCCGTCTCCAGCGGCGCCACGGCGGCCAGCAGGTCGCGCGTGCGCACGCCGTCCCAGCGATTGTCGTAGCGCGACCAGGTGGTGACGCAATGAATGTCCGTCACCTCCCGGCTCTGCGGCAGCGCCTGGAAATCGGCCCAGGTGAGATGCAGCGGGCGTTCCACCAGTCCGTCCACATCCAGCGTCCAGTGCTCGCGCGCCACCTGGGGCTGAAGGCCGAGGTCCAGAACCGGCCAGTCCTTCACCAGATGCTGGCCCGGCGGCAGCCGCTCCGCTCCGGGACGGACCACCCGCCCGGTGAGGAACTTGTGCTCCTGCGCCCAGCGCTGCTTGGTGACGGTGAGCTTGGTGGGTGCGCCTTGCGGCGCCGGGGCATCCTCATCCTGCGACATGGCTCAGCTTTCGACAGAGAGACGGGAAACTCAGGCCGGAACGCGCGCCTCCGCAAGGTCCACCTGAACGTCGGACAGGATTTCATAGGAGCGGATGCGGGCCTGTGGGTCATGGACGGCGGCGGCGATCATCAGTTCGTCCGCCCGGGTCTGCGCGAGAAAGGCGGCAAGGCGCGGTCGGACACTCTCGCGGGTGCCGACAAACGAGCAGGCCAGCATGGACGAGGCCTGCGCCTTCTCATGGGGCGTCCAATAGGCCTCGATATCGTCAATGGGCCGGGGCAGGAGCCCGCGCGTGCCGCGCACCATATTGGTGAAGGCCTGCTGCGCGGAGGTGAAAAGCCGGCGCGCCTCCGCGTCCGTTTCGGCGAGGATCACATTGGCCGCCACCATGGCATAGGGCGTATCGCGCTGGCGGGACGGCTCGAACCGGGCGCGATAGGTGTCGAGCGCCTCCATCAAGGCACCGGGCGCGAAATGGGAGGCGAAGGCATAGGGAAGGCCCAGCATGCCCGCAAGCTGCGCCCCATAAAGGCTGGAGCCGAGGATCCAGAGCGGCACGTTGGTATTGGTTCCGGGAACGGCGAACACCTTCTGCCCCTCCTGGGGCGGGCCCAGCAGGGCCTGAAGCTCAAGCACGTCCTGGGGGAAGGTGTCAGCGGCGTTCGGGTCCCGGCGCAGCGCCCGCGAGGTGCGCTGGTCGGTGCCCGGCGCCCGGCCGAGGCCAAGATCGATGCGGCCGGGATAGAGGGTCGCCAGCGTGCCGAACTGCTCCGCGATCACCAGCGGCGAATGATTGGGCAGCATGATGCCCCCGGAGCCGACCCGAATGGTCCGCGTGCCCGCCGCCACATGGCCGATCACCACCGCGGTCGCGGCGGAGGCGATGCCGATCATATTGTGGTGCTCGGCGAGCCAGAAGCGGGAATAGCCGAGCCGCTCGGCGGCTCGGGCGAGATCCAAGGAATTGCGTAGCGCATCGGCCGGCGTGCCGCCCTCGGGCACATGGGCGAGATCGAGGATCGAAAAGGCGGTCATGCGGCGCTCCTGGAATGAGCCGGCTGATCCTCGCCCCCGCCGGCCTCCATCAGATTGGGCTCCCAGCGCCCGCGCGCAAGATGGACGGGCTCACCGATGCTCCTGAAGCCGCCGCAGCAGAGGCAGCAGACAGGCGAAGACCAAGGCGGCGGCAAAGCCGATCAAAGCGACCTTCAGATAGACCTCAGCGCACGCCGCAGCATAAGCGGCGAGCGACGCCTCCGCCCCGGCGGGCACCGCCGCGAGTGTGCCGATCCAGCCGGCGGCATAGGCGCCGAAGGAGGTGGACAGGAACCAGGCCCCGAACATCAGGCCCGTCAGGCTCGGCGGGGACAGCGCGGTGACCATGGACAGGCCCACCGGCGAGAGCGCGAGTTCCCCGCAGGTGAGCAGCAGGATGGCGGCCGCCATCCACCAGAGCGAAGCGGGCGTGCCGGAGGACGACAGATAGGCGGCGGTCGCGATCAAGAGGAAGCAGGCACTGGCGAGCAGGAGGCCGAGCAGGAATTTGACCCCGGTGGGCACGGGACGCCCCCGAGCGGCGAAGCCGGCCCAGATCCGCGCGAAGACCGGCGCCAGAACCAGGATCATGAAGGGATTGAAGGAGGTGAACATGGCCGAGGGCATTTCGAACCCCAGCACATGCCGGTCGATCGCGCGGTCCACCAGCAGCAGGACCGGTCCGTCCTTTTGCTTGAACAAGGCCCAGAAGAAGCTCGCGAACAGAACATAGATGAGGATGGCCGCGAGGTGGCGGCGATATTCCGGCTCCGCCGTGAAGGCGCGATAGACGACATAAGCATAAGTCAGCCCGCCGCCGACCAGCATCATGGCCTTGGCACCATCCGGCACGGCGAGAAGATAGGTGAGGAGCGGCACCGCGAGCAGCGCGCCGACGACGGACGGCAGAACGAGGCGCGGACGGGGACAGACGAGGCTTTGCGGCGCGTAATGGCGCGTGCCCCAGATGAAGACCGCCAGCCCGATGGCCATGCCGATGGCCGCGAGCCCGAAGCCAAGGTGCCAATCCACCTGCTGGCCCACATAGCCGACGATCAAGGTGGCGAGCAGCGCGCCAACATTGATGCCCATGTAGAAAAGGGTGAAACCGCCGTCGCGCCGGGGATCGTCCTTGCCATAGAGCTGGCCGACCACGGCCGAAACGGAGGATTTGAAGAAGCCCGTCCCGACCACCACGAAGGCCATGCCGGCGAACATGCTGGCGCTGCCGAAGGGAAGCGCGAGGACGATATGGCCGATCATGATGATGATGCCGCCGACGATCACCGCCCAGCGAAATCCGAGCACCCGATCGGCCAGTGCCCCGCCGGCGATGGGGGTCAAAAAGACGAAGGCCGCATAGGCGCCATAGGTGAGGCTGGCCCGGGCATCGGCAAAGCCGAGCACCTTCACCATGTAGAGCACGATGAGGGCCTGCATGCCGTAGAAGCTGAACCGCTCCCACATCTCGGCGGCAAACAGGAAGGTGAGACCCTTCGGCTGGCGCAAAGGCGCCTCGGAAGAGACGGAAACGGCCTCTGCCACGCTCATCCCCGCCCCCGCGCCGTTGCCCCTGAAATCAAGAGCTTAAGGTTGAACGGCCCGGGCGGCGTGTCAATGCCGCAGCGTCATTAGCCTCAGGCCGGACGCGCTGTCAGAGTGACCGTATCGCCATCCTGGGAGAAGCCAACGGCGAGCGCGCATTCGCGCGCGAGCATGCCGCAATAATAAGGCTGGATAGCATGGGCATCGAGCCCGTCCTCCGGCATGGCGCCGGAAATCAGCCCCGGCAGCGCAGCGGGAATGCGCGCGCTCGCGCCGCCGCAGGTGAGCACGAACCCTCCCCCAACCCCGCCGGGCGGCGCGGAGACGGTGATGACCCCGCCACGCGGAATGGTAGTGCCAGCCAACAGCGCGAGATTGAGCAAGAGCTTGACGCGGTTCTTGGGCAGCAGTTCGCGCGGCAGCGTCCATTCGATGCGGGTGCGGGAGTCTTCCATCATGCCACGCACCACATTCTCGGCGTCGCCGAGATCGATGGTGGCGCCCGCCGAACCGGCCGCGCCGAAGGCGAGGCGCGTGAACTGAAGCCGTGCGGAGGCCTGCCGGGCACTCTTGGCGATGAGGTCCAGCGCCACCTCGCGCATGTCGGCGGAGTCCTCGTCCTCCAGGACCTCCAGACCGTTGACGATGGCGCCCACTGGGCTGATCACATCGTGGCAGACCCGCGAGCACAGGAGCGCGGCAAGATCCAGCGCCGAAATGGCGGGAGCGGCAGGAGTATCGGACATGGCTGGCCTGACTGCGGGCGGGGTCCGGGCGCGCGTACCGAAGTCCCGCGAAGGTAAGGAGGCTCGTCTGATATACCGCCGCCGCCCGCGCCACAAGCCGGCGCAGGATTTCTCCCGCGTGGGCGCGCCGCCGTTTGCGAAGCGCCTTGCCTGCGTCACAGTCCTTTGTGACTGTCATGCGCCGATTCGCGGCCCCCGCCCCTGACGTCCATGATGTGAGACGCCGATGACCGCCTCCGCTGCTTCCCGCCTCGCGCGCTTTTGCCTGTCCGCAGCCCTGGCTTTGACGGCGGGGAGCGCGTTCGCACAGGCGCCGCAGCAGCCCGGGTACGCCCCAGGCTATGGGCAGCAGCAGCCGGCGCCCTACCGCCAGCCCGCGACCCCCCAGCCCTATACGACGGACGAATTGGTCAACAAGGGTCACTCCTTTTTCGGCAGCGTGTCCAAGGGCCTCGCGCTCTCCATCGAGAAAGCCGTGAGCCAGTGGGGCCAGCCCAACGGCTATATCCTCGGCCAGGAGGGGTCCGGCGCGTTCGTGGGGGGCCTGCGCTTCGGCGAAGGCACGCTGTACACGCGCAATGCCGGCGACCTGAAGGTGTTCTGGCAGGGGCCGACGCTCGGATGGGATTTCGGCGGCGACGGCGCGCGCACCATGATCCTGGTCTATAATCTGCGCACCGTGGACGACATTTTCCGCCGCTTCGGCGGCGTGTCGGGTTCCGCTTATCTGGTGGCCGGTTTCGGCATGACCGCGCTCACCGCCGACAATATCGTGGTGGTGCCGATCCGCTCGGGTGTCGGTGTCCGGCTCGGAGCGAACCTCGGCTATCTGAAGTTCACGCCGCAACCCACCTGGAACCCCTTCTGAGCGAGGCCGCTCCTGCTGAAACCTAGCAAGAGCCACGCACTGGTCGATTCTTGGAGGACGGAGGCGATTTGGTCGGCTTTACCTCCCGCTTGGATAGATGGATCAATGGCTTAGAAGCTGGCGGTTCAATCGCTTGTGGATCCCGCGCCCAATGGCGGCAGGCTCTAGCCGGCAAAAGCCCGGCATCGTATGAAGAGGGATCCGAAGCCGTTTGAAAGCGTAGGTTCCGCATGATCGAGCAGATCATGTTTTTCGCCCTCGGCGCGCTTGCCGCGACGCTCGTGGCGCTCATGGTGTTGCCGGCCGTCTGGAACCGGGCCGTGCGGCTGACGACGCGCCGCATCGAGGCGGCCGTTCCCGTTTCCCTGTTCGAAATTCAGGCCGCGAAGGACCAGCAGCGCGCCCAGCTGGCCCTGGCCCAGCGCCGGGTCGAGATCGAGCGGGACGACCTGCTGAACCAGGTCACCGCCCAAGCCGGCGAGATGGAAGCGCGGCGCTTGCGCATCGTGGATTTGGAGCGCGAGGCGGTCGCGGCCAGGGCGGCCCATGATGCTCTGGCTGCGCAACTTGCGGCGGAAGAAGAGGCGCTGCGGGAGCGCACCCAGCAGTTGGATCTCACCCGCACCACTCTGGCGGCGCGCGAGGCGGATCTCGCCACACGCACCAGCGAATTGCAGGAGACCCGCGCCACCCTGGAGCGTACCCGCGCCGATCTGTCTGGCCAAACCGCGCGGGGCGACAAGCTTGATGCGGTTCTCGCCACCCGCGATGCCACCATTGCCGAGCAAAAGGCGAATCTGACGCGCCTCAAGGAGGAGGTGTCCCGCCTCAGCAGGGAGTTGGGCGATGCCCTCGGACACGCGGAGAAACTGGCGGCGGACCTGGCACGGGAGCGCAAGGCCCTCGCCGACCTGAAAGCGGCGACGGATGCCGAGCGCGCGCGGCGCGATGCCCAGGAGACCGAGCTTCTCCAGGCGCGCGAAACCCTCCGCACCACCGCCGACCAGCGTGCCGGCCGCCTTACCCAGCTGGATCACGACCTGAAGGAAACGGCTGCCCGGCTGGCGGCGGCGAAAGCGGATCTGGCGGCCACTCAATCCACCGCACGCCTTACGGAAACGCGGCGCGCGGAGGAGTTCGCGCGCGCCGAGGCGGACGCGCGCCGGCTCAAGGACGAACTCGCCATGGTGCGCGCGGACCATGCCATGATGGAAGGTGCCCTCGCCAAGGCGCGCGCGGAACGCGATGCCCTGGCCCAGAAGGACTCTGACCTCGCCGTGCTTCGCGACCGGCTGAGCGACGTCGCCGCACGGATCCTCGTCAAGGCAACGGGTGAGCCCCTGGAAATCGGCTCCGCGCCAGACGGGCAAGGCGAGACGCGGTCACTGGCGGACAGGATCCAGGCCGCGCGCGCGGAGGCGGCCGGCCCC